>NZ_JANNXH010000001.1:0-13667 GCF_031409475.1 Flavobacterium sp.
GTTCTGTTCTGTTCTGTTCTGTTCTGTTCTGTTCTGTTCTGTTCTGTTCTGTTCTGTTCTGTTCTGTTCTGTTCTGTTCTGTTCTGTTCTGTTCTGTTCTGTTCTGTTCTGTTCTGTTTCATTTTTTTTAAGATTTTAAAATTAAGGAAAATCAACAACATTTTGAATTACAGTCAAATGTAAGAATTTATTTCTAATAATAAAACATTTTTATAATTATTTTCTTATAATTTTTTACTTTTGTTATATTATCCTTTTTTGGTTTTTTTGGCTCTTTTTTTGGCTTTTCGTTCGGAATCTCCAGAGTCAATATTGATACGTACTTCTTTGTATTTCGCATCATAGCGCCACGAAAAACCAACACCTCCATATAAAAGAGATGGAGTGTTTTTTAAACTAGTACTTAGGGAAGCATCTATTTGCATGTCCTTTGTAATCAAAAACGCTGCACCACCACGTACAATAGCATCGCTATAAAAATCACTTTTAAAACCTTGGTTTTCTACAAAACCAGACCATTTATTATTGAATCCTCGAGTTAATGTGAGGACGTAACCATAACTGGGATAGTCAGTTCCTACATAATCGCCTATGATATTAGTTACAAAAACCCATTTTCCTCCTGCAAATTGATTTTGAGTAATCAATATTAATTTTGGAGATATACTTGACTCTGGTGTAAAATGATACGGATTATTAGAAAAAGTAAGATTTGCACCTGCAAATATGGAAACCGCTGGAATTAATTGCCCCCATTTGAATTTATGATTGGCTTTCCAACTGTAAATATTTATCTTTTCTTCCCGATTTTTAAAGGGATCATAAATTAAATATTTGGCTCCAAAAACAGTTTGCTTCAATGCCGATTTTGTAATGCTACTGATACCGGTTATAAACTTTTCGGATTGGTATTGCAAGTCGACTATTAATTCTAGTTGTTCTTTGAATAATCCCCAACGCAAAGTTGCGTCTAAACCAAAACCATTGGCATCGTAATTTAAAATGCTATGATTTTCTTTGATACCATAAATTCCCGTTTCAACCTGTATTACTGATTTTCCTACTGCGTAAGCTGACATGGTTTCGCCAGGTCGATTCGAATTGATTTGATCCGTATGTTGGCTGTAGTGTAGCAATGGAATCATGAAAAATAGAAGGACGAGAAAAATTTTGAATTTGGACATACTACGAATTTTGAGTTAAAAAAGGATAACGCTTTTCAAATGTACTATATTTTATTATTTATTTAAGAATGATAATTTATTTTTCAACGATGAAATTGTTAATTTTGAAAAAAAATTTTTAATTATGGAAACCGCTTCTTTTTCAGGGTTTATTCAAACACTATTTTATTTTGTGGCATTTTATTATATTTTTAAATTTTTGGCAAAATTGTTTTTGCCTGTTCTAGTTAAAAAAGTAGTGCAAAAAGCAGGAGAAAATTTTCAAAAACAGCAACAATCAGCTCAAGATAATACTTGGAAAAAGACAGCAAGTAATGACGAAATTATCTATGACAATTCCAATGCAAAAAATCCAAAGGAGACCAAAAAAGTAGGGGATTACGTTGATTACGAAGAAATAGATTAAATTTACCCAAACCAAAACCCAACAATCCATTTGATGAAGCAATTTCAAAAATTATATCCGCACGCCTTAATCCTACTTGGATTTGTATTAATTTCCCTCATTTATTTTTATCCTGTATTGCAAGGGAAACAAATTTCCCAATCGGATATTGTGCAATATACAGGAATGGCAAAAGAGCAAAACGATTTTAGAAAAGCTGAAAACGTTGAACCTTTTTGGACAAATTCCGCGTTTGGTGGAATGCCAACCTATCAATTAGGAGCAAAATATCCCCATGATTATATTGGAATGATTGACGATGCTTTACGCTTTTTACCTCGTCCAGCAGATTATTTGTTTCTCTATTTTTTGGGTTTTTATGGTTTGTTATTGGTTCTAAAAATAGATCCATTGAAAGCCTTTTTTGGCGCATTGGCATTTGGATTTTCAACTTATCTGATTATTATTCTGGGTGTGGGTCATAATGCCAAAGCACACGCTATTGGTTACTTGCCACTTGTTGTTGCTGGTTTTATATTGGTTTTTCAAAAAAAATATGTTTTGGGCGGACTGCTTACTATGTTTGCAGTAGCTTTAGAAATCAATGCAAACCATTTTCAAATGACCTATTACTTGTTGCTTTTGCTATTGATACTCTCGGGTTATTTTGCCTACAAATTAATCAAAGAAAAAGAGTTTAAATCACTTTTATTAATCACTGGAACATTTATTGTTGCAGGAATTTTTGCTATTGGAGCCAATGCTACCAGTCTTTTGGCAACAGCGGAATATGCTGATTTTAGTATGCGTAGCAAAAGCGAATTAACGTTTAATGCTGATGGTTCAAAAAACGAAACCACATCGGCAATGAATTATGATTATATCACGGCATATAGTTATGGTATTGCCGAAAGTTTTAATCTTATTGCGCCAAGACTTTTTGGTGGTTCAGGTAATGAAAAATTAGGAACTGATAGTAAAACATATGAATATTTACTTGGCGAGAAAGTACCCGAAGCCCAAGCTGCGGAGTATGTATCAAGCGGAATGCCAACCTATTGGGGCGATCAACCTGGTGTTGCTGCTCCAGCTTATATAGGTGCAGTAGTTTTTTTTCTAGCTGTTTTGGCTTTTTTTACTGATAAGCGAAAAATTAAGTATGCTTTTTTAGGTGGAGCAATTGCTTCGTTGTTGCTTTCTTGGGGAAAAAACTTTCCGCTTTTGACTGATTTTTTCATTGATTTTGTGCCAATGTATGACAAGTTTAGAGCTGTTTCATCGATACAAGTGATTCTTGAATTGTGTATTCCTGTTCTAGCTATCATGGGGTTTCAGTCTTTTTTTAAATTAGAAAAAGAATTTAGATGGAAAGCCTTGTGGCAATCTGGAGCGATAAGTATGGGAGTTATTTTGGTTTTATTTTTATGCAAAGGCATGTTTAACTTTTCGGGAGTAAATGATAGTTATTATTTAGAGAGTTATGGACCACAATTTCTTGCTGCGCTCAAAGACGACAGAATGACTTTTTACAGTGCGGATTTGTTGCGTTCTGGATTCTTTATCCTAGTTTCGGCTGCTGTTTTGTGGCTATTTATAAAAAACAGATTGGCCCAAAATACCGCTATAATTTTAGTTGGATTATTGATGGTTGCTGATTTGTTTTTTGTTGATAAAAACTATGTTGATGGCAAAGATTTTGTCAGTAGAAGCGAAGTCGAAGTGCCTTTTGTGGAAACACCTACGGATGCACAAATTTTGAAAGACACCACAAATTATCGTGTTTTTGATATTGCTGGGCATTTATCAGGCAGAACACCTTATTTTCATAAATCTATTGGTGGTTATAGTGCGGTAAATCCTAGAAGAATGGAGCAATTATTCAATTATCAAATTGCTAAAAACAATATGGAAATCTTGAATATGTTAAACGTGAAATACATAATTCAAACGGATTCAACTGGTGCTGCGTTTCCTGTTCAAAATCCTAATATTAATGGAAATGCTTGGTTTGTGAAAGAATTAAAAGCAGTTAATTCAGCCGATGCAGAAATGAAAGCTTTGGATAAATTAGATACTAAAAATAATGCGGTTGTGAATACTACCGAATTTGAAATTAAAAATAAGGCTTTCGCCAAAGATAGCGTGGCAACAATAATTTTAGATTCCTACAAACCAAATCATTTAAAATACACTTCAAATAACTCAAATGACGGTCTAGCTGTTTTCTCTGAAATGTATTATAAAAACGGCTGGAAAGCTACCATCGATGGGAAAACGGTTGAAATTTTTAGAGCAAATTATGCATTGCGAGCATTACAAATTCCAGCAGGAAACCACAAAATAGAATTCAAGTTTGAACCACAAGTGGTAAAAACAGGAAGTACAATTGCGCTTTTTAGTTCAATAGGAATGTTGTTGTTATTGATTGGCGGGATTTATTTTGAGAACAAAAAAATAGAGTATAGAAAATAGCGTATAGACTTTGTGTACCTTTGAATATGAAAACAATTTTAAAATCTACAAATCTTGTCCAAAGGAAGAATGTTGACGATAAAACTAATGCTTTATTTATTGAGCGTTTAGAGCGATTATTTGAAATAATGGAAAAATCAAATGGATGGAAAAGCAAGTATGAATATTATCAACTAGCTAAAGATGTTAATGAAAATTCAATAATTGTTAGTGAAACTTGAAACAGAAATGAGATTCCTACGGAATGACAAATCGTTCGTGAAACCCGAAACCCTAAAATTGAAACCCGAAACAAAAAAACTCCTCATCATTACCTATTATTGGCCTCCATCTGGTGGACCAGGAGTGCAGCGTTGGTTAAAATTTGTGAAATATTTACCTGATTTTGGCATTCAGCCGATTGTTTATATTCCGGAGAATCCAACGTATCCTATTGTTGACGTGAATTTTGTAAACGAGGTTTCAGACAAGGCTATTATTTTAAAACACAAAATCTTTGAACCATATCAGTTGGCTTCGTTTCTTTCGAAAAACAAAACCCAAAAAATCAGTTCAGGAATTATTCCAAACCAGAAAAAGCAATCTTTACTTGATAAAACATTTCTCTGGATTCGAGGCAATTTGTTTATTCCAGATGCTCGAGTTTTTTGGGTTAAACCATCGGTTTCGTTTTTAGAAAAATACATTTTGGAAAATGAAATTGACACGATTGTAACTTCTGGACCACCACACAGTTTGCATCTCATTGGACTGGAATTAAAACAAAAATTAGACCTGAAATGGCTTGCTGATTTTCGTGATCCTTGGACAACCATTGGCTACCATAAATCGTTGCGATTGTCCAATTTTGCTGCTAAAAAACACAAAGATTTAGAATATCAAGTATTGAATACTGCCGATACAATTATTGTTACGAGTAAGACTACTAAAACCGAGTTTCAAGTAATTACAAACCAACCCATTGAAGTCATTACAAATGGTTACGATATGGAGAATGTTGGGAAACAAATTTTGGACACCAAATTCAGTTTGGCGCACATCGGTTCTTTTCTTTCCGAAAGAAATCCGCAATTGCTTTGGGAATGTTTGGTAGAATTACTAAATGAAGTTCCTGATTTTAAATCGGATTTAGAGATAAAATTAATTGGAGCGGTAAGTCAAGAAGTATTGGAAACGATTGTTGGTTTTGAATTGAATCCGTATTTGAATAATTTGGGTTATGTTTCGCATCAGGAAGCAATTGCGCATCAAAGAAAATCACAGGTTTTATTGCTTATCGAAATCAATTCAAATGATACCAAAAGTATTATTCCGGGAAAATTATTTGAATATATGGTTTCTGGCAGACCTATTATTGCAATTGGACCAAACGGCTCTGATTTTGCCGAAATAATTACCAATACCAACACAGGTGTTTTCTTTGATTATTCTGAAAAAAAGAAATTAAAAAGTGTACTTTTGGACTTTTATAATCAGTTTTTGGAAGGAAAACTAGAGTCGAATGGAGTTGGGCTGCAGCAATATTCAAGGAAAAGTTTGACGGGAAAATTAGTTGAATTGATCACTATATCATAAATTAAAAGTGAGATTGCCTCGTGCCTCGCAATGACAAAAAAGAATGGGAATCGTATTAAATCAGTCTTTAAAAAATACTATAATAACTTATATTGGTTTTGCGATTGGTGGCATCAATACAATATATTTTTACCCAGTTTTTTTAGGGGCAACTTATTATGCTTTGGCTAATTATATTCTCTCAAGCGCCAATGTAATTATGCCTTTGTTTGCTATTGGTATGCAAAATACTCTGGTCAAATTTTACTCTCAATATGAGACAAACGAAGAGCGATCTCGATTTTTATCCTTTACAGTATTGTTTCCTTTGGTTATTATAATTCCAATGTTTTTTATTGGTTTCTATTATTTTGATGAAATTGTATTTTTCTTATCTAAAAAAAATAGTATCGTAAAAGAATACATTTGGCTTATTCCGTTTATTGGTATATGCATGGCTTATTTCGAAATATTTTATGCTTGGTTGCGGGTTCACATGTATACTGTTTTTGGAAATTTTATAAAAGAAGTGGGTTTGCGATTGTTTTCATTTTTTTTAATAGTATCGGTTTATTACGATTGGATCACTGTAGAAGGATTTGTTTACGGAACCGCTTTTGTTTATTTATTAGCCCTACTAATTACCATGTTTTATGCTTTCAGGATACAAAAACCTGTTTTTCAATTTACTATACCTAACAACACTAAAGAAGTTTTGATTTACACGTTTTATATCATTTTGTCTGGTAGTGTTGCGAATTTACTTTTAGATGGAGATAAAATGATTTTGAATCAATACATGAAAATTGAATACATAGCATATTATTCTGTAGCTACCTATATTGCACTAGTAATATCGGTTCCAAGTAGAGCGATGCATCAAATTGTTTATCCTATTACTGCTAGATTGATGCACGAAAACAAGCATGATGAAATGAATGATTTGTACAAAAAAACATCCATTAATTTGCAAGTTGTAGGTGGTTTTGTAATGTTAGGAATCTTTGTAAATATTAATCAATTGTATGAATTGGTTCCTGATGAGTATAAAGGGGGAATTCCTGTGGTTTTTATGATTGGATTATCTAAGTATTTCGATTTAATTTTAGGAAATAATAACGCCATTATTTTCAATACTAAATACTATCGTGCGGTATTATTTTTAGGGGTATTTTTAGTAATTATGACTATTGGATTGAACATGATTTTTATTCCTATTTATGGTATAATGGGTTCTGCATTCGCTACTTTATTATCGATTACTTTGTATAGTGTGGCTAAATTACTTTTTGTAGTCAAGCGTTTGGATTTGTATCCTTTTACAAATCAAACGTTATATTCATTAGTGTTAACGTTTGTTTTGTTTCTTGCGTTTTATTTTTGGGAATTTCCTTTTCACCCCATAATCTCGATTATTTTAAAATCGATTTTAGTGACGAGTCTTTATGTTTATCTCAATTACAGATTTATAATTTCTACCGAAATAAATCATGTAATAGACAACTTACTTAAAAAAATAAAGTAAAAACTTACTTTTTATTGTAATAAGCGCAAATAAATACATAAATTATGTATTTAATCGATTATTTTAGTATTTTTATCGAGTGTATTTAATTAATGTAAAATTTTCACAAATAGATACGTTGATTAGTAACCTTTAATTAAACTGTAGCATGATTTTATAGTCTTACATTTAGACTTTATTAAAATGCAATTAATTAGCTAAAATATTTTCCCAATGATTATAGTAAACAACTATTCTGCTAATAAAGAAGATTTGCAAAAGTACACCAGTAGGCTTGCAAACAAGATACATCAAGGATTTGTAATTGTTGAAAAAAATGACAAATTACCTTTTGCTGTATTAACTAAAAAGGCAACAAAAGTGGATCACAATCTTAATTTTTTAATTTTTTGTGCCACATTTGGACTTTGGACTTTACCTTGGATTTATATTAGCCAAGTATCCTCTAAAGAAAAAAATATAGTTGTTGCTATTGATGAAGATGGTAATACTTTTGAAGATAAATGTTTTTAAAAAACACCTTAATATAAACTTGGGTATTTTGATGGATTTACTTCACTCATCATAGCATATACTTTCTCGAATATATCCTCAATAGATGGTTTAGAAAAATAATCACCATCTGTTCCATAAGCGGGTCTGTGTGCTTTTGCAGTTAAGGTTTGTGGTTTACTGTCTAAATAATTATAGCCGTCTTGATTTTCAATAACTTGTTGCATTATATAAGCCGATGCTCCACCAGGAACATCTTCATCGATTACTAAAAGTCGGTTTGTTTTTGTAATACTTTTTGCAATATCATGACTAATATCAAACGGTAGTAGCGATTGAATATCAATAACTTCGCAATCAATACCAATTTCAAAAAGCTCTTTTGCAGCTTGTTCTACTAATCTTAATGTGGAACCATAAGAAACTAATGTAATATCTGAACCACTTTTTATGGTTTCAACAACTCCAATAGGAGTTTTAAATTCACCATAATTTAAGGGCATTTTTTCTTTCAACCTATAGCCATTAAGACATTCTATAACAAGTGCTGGTTCATCACATTCTAATAGTGTATTATAAAAACCAGCAGCTTTTGTCATGTTTCTAGGTACTAAAACATGAATTCCTCTTAACGCATTTATAATCATTCCCATAGGTGAACCAGAATGCCAAATCCCTTCTAGTCTATGACCTCGTGTTCTTATTATAAGTGGTGCTTTTTGTTTTCCAACAGTGCGGTATTGCAATGTTGCTAAATCATCACTTAATATTTGAATGGCATATAAAAGGTAATCTAAATATTGAATTTCTGCAATTGGTCGTAATCCACGCAAAGCCATTCCTATTCCTTGACCTATAATACTGGCTTCCCGAATTCCTACATCAGAAACGCGAAGTTCTCCATATTTTTCTTGTAATCCTTCTAATCCTTGGTTTACATCTCCAATCGCTCCTGCATCTTCACCAAAAATTAATACTTCGGGATATTTTGTAAAAAGAGCATCAAAATTATCTCTTAATATCATTCGACCATCAGTATCTTCTCTGGCATCGTTAGCATATAAGGCGTTCACTTCTTTTACTGAAAATACATTTAAATTTGATTCAGAATATAAGTTGCTACTAAATTTAATTTGTGTTTTATTAGTATGTAAAGTTATCCAAGCAGACAATTCAGCTTTACCATTTTCATTTGATAAAAGGCGTAATGATTTTCTGGCAGTAACTAGAATTTCTTTAATTAATGGGGTTTTAATATCACTTAAATCAGCACTGTTTTTTAGTAGTAATTCTTTATTTTTACTTGAATTTGCTATTTTTTCTAATAATGAAATAAGTGATTTTTGTTCTTCAACTATGGGTTCCATAAAGGTGTTCCATGCTGCTTTTTTGGCCTCAAATACTTCTTTTTTTGCTTGTATATCTATTGCTTCAATTTCTTCAGGCGAAGCAATATTAATGGCAATCATCCACAATCTCATTTGGCGAATACAATCAAAATCTTTTTCCCAAGCTAAACGCGCGGAGTCTTTATATCTCTCGTGTGATCCGGAACTAGAATGTCCTTGTGGCTGTGTTAATTGGTTTACGTGTATTAATACTGGAATGTGATTTTCTCGAGCAATTGTTGCTGCTTTTTCATAAGTTGCAATTAAATCAACATAATCCCAGCCTTTTACTTTTAGAATTTCAAATCCATTCGTGTTTTCTTCACGCTGATAGCCTTTTAGTATTTCGGAGATACTTTCTTTTGTAGTTTGATGTTTTGCATGCACCGAAATGCCGTATTCATCATCCCAAACACTCATTACAATAGGAACTTGTAAAACGCCTGCTGCATTTATGGTTTCAAAAAATATACCTTCGGATGTACTTGCATTTCCTATTGTTCCCCATGCAATTTCATTTCCATTATCTGAGAAATTTGCCTTATTTGTAATTCCTGGGACTTGACGATATATTTTTGATGCTTGTGCAAGTCCTAATAAACGGGGCATTTGTGCTGCTGTTGGAGAAATATCGGCGCTTGAGTTTTTTTGTTTGGATAAATTTTTCCAAGAACCATCATCATTTAAACTGTGTGTTACAAAATGACCACCCATTTGCCTTCCTGCTGACATTGGATCTTGTTTTATGTCAGTATGACCATACAATCCAGCAAAAAATTGTTGAATTGTTAGTTTACCAATTGCCATCATAAAAGTTTGATCGCGATAATAACCCGAACGAAAATCTCCGTTTTTAAAAGCTTTTGCCATGGCGAGTTGTGGTACTTCCTTTCCGTCTCCAAAAATGCCAAATTTTGCTTTTCCAGTTAATACTTCTTTTCGTCCTAGAAGACTACATTCTCTGCTTGTTATGGCTATTTTATAGTCATTTAATACTTCGGTTTTGAAATCTTCAAATGTCAAAGTAGTAGTAGCTTTTTCTTTTATCATAATTAAAAAGGATCACATCAGGCAACAAATTTAATTAAAAACTAGTTATTTTCATAATTAATTACTAAAAATACAATTTAATTATCATTAATTAAAGTTTCATAAAAGTCTTTTTTTTTAAATTTTTTTTATTAAAATTTTAATTATACTGATTATAATGCAATTAAAATTGATATTTGTATTGGTTTAAAACCATTTTCTTGTAAAAAGATTGATTAATGTTTTAGGATTAAATGTAACTACAAATCGAATTTTTTCATTGTAATTATTTTGTGCAATCTCCCAACCATTATTAGAATATACAGGAAAATACAATTCGAAATAATCAGGAACAAGATTTAGCTTTATTCCACTGTCGTATACAAAGGCAGCATTTTGCGATTTTTTTTTCAAAACACCAATATCTCCATAAGCTTCTATCCAATTCCATATTGAATAACTTGCATTCAAAGTTGTAATCCATTGATTTGCGTAAGGCGTATTTAGTTTTGATTTAAAACCACCTTCGGCCATAATAAATTGTTGACTAAAGAAACCTGAACTCTCCGATCTACCATAAAAATTATAGTCAAATAAATAATCAGTTGGTCTGTCTAGTGCAAAACTAAAATAATCTGTCGCATAGGTTTTATTGTATAAAAAGCTTCCTACATACAAGCGTAAATTAATTTGACGATTGTTCTCAAAGAGTTTTCTGTATTCTATTTCAGAGGAAATTTTACCAAACTTTCCTGATAATTGTAAGTCAGAACTAAAGTTAAAATGATTCGTAACTTCGGTTTTTGTATTGTAATATTTAATATTAAAAACTGAATAGTTTTGATTTGTAACGTCCGTTACAAAGTCACTTTGTTCTCTATTTACGAGTACTTGACGCATAATTATAAGCTGTTTTCTATTGTCTCTAAAGTTAGCTTCTCTTATTCTCAATTGTGCCATCGGATTTATTTTTAAATACGATGCTTCTTGTGCATAATGAAAAAAGGAACCACTCAATGAATATCGAATAGTGAATAATTTGCTATTACGGTTATTTTGATTCACAGCAAAATTAGCAAATCCAGATACTGTTTTAGTTGTTGTAGAGTAAGCAGGATTTATTTCAAAGTTGAATGGTTTGTCCAGGATTGTTTTGTTATGAAGCCTAATTCCTGGTGAAATTCCATCGTATAAATTATAAGTAAGTGTTGGAACATATAAAATTTGATTGTAATAGGAATCTTCTAAATCCTTCAAGAAATTAAATTTTATAGGGCGATTTGTTGGCAAAAAGCCTTTAAATGATTTCCAATTGTTTCTCAGGTTGTATTCTGGAACCTCATTTTTATAATTCAAAACAATTTTATCAGCCTCTTTTCTTTGAAACACATAAACACTATCTGCATGGTTTGGGTACAACCATTTTTTGAAAACAATCTCCTCTTTTTTTAAACCATATACCGGAATTGGAACTGTAACATTGGTTTTGTTTTTTATCGAAAATTTGATGCTGTCTTTGGTTTTTGAAACCATAGAAAACTTATAATCTATAATCTCTCGTGAATTTATAATGGTGTTAAAAAACCAATCAATTTCTGTATTTGAATTCGATTTCAAAATAGATTCAAAATCATTTTTAGAGACTTGTTTTTCTTGGTTTTTTTTATAAAATTGTTGAATACTTGAAGTAACAATACTGTTCCCTAGATAATTATCTAAATATCTAAAACTTATACCCGCTCTATATTTACTAGCAATTTGCTCATTGAATTTTATCAAAGTATTTTTTGAATTTCCTAGTGGTTGATCTAGATTTTTTCGAGCCATAAGCATATAAAAATAACTGTATTGTTCATTAAAATCTAGAGAAACGAGATTGTATCCCTTAAACAATTTATAATTGGCAATATTTCCCATCATTTTTGCATCGGGATAAAACGCATCGATGTATTTCATCATATAATACACTTGAATAGCATCAAAAACCCAGTTGTCTTTTCGGGAATCAAGTTGAATTGAGTTTTTTAAGTAGTTATTTAAATATGTTTTTAAAAACTTCAATTCGTAAATGAAATCATCGGGAAACGGACTAATAAATCGCGGTAATTGGTTCAAACCGTAAAATGGATTATTGTCATAATCACTTTGTGAAATTGTGATTTTTTTTAATCTATTTCTACCTAAGTTATCAGAAACATAATTTACTATTTTTTCAATTATTATCGCCTTGTAAATTTCGTTTACCCGGCCGTCTTTAATATTACATAAAACTTCAATAGTATCGTTTTTATAAACAGAAAAAGTTAGTTTCTTCTCAATGTATAGGGGGATGTCATTTATCTTTTTATCGGAAAAAGCATAAATATTATCTTCCTTAGAAACCGCTATTAAATCACTTGTTATTTTGTATTCTTTCGGAATTATAATCTTTAAATCAGCATCAAAAGTTGCATTTGGAACATCATCTAAATTGAGGTTACTGTACTTTAAAAAGTTGTGATTTTCATATTTAGCAGGAGTAATTAACCAATTTTTTAAAGTAGAATCCGCATTTGAATTGTAGCCATAATTGGTGTATTTATCATCGGGAATTTTAAGCACATACGATAAAATAAAAGTAACTTTTTGATTTGGAAAAATTGTATTTTTAAGCTGAACTTCTACTAAATCTGGATTTTCAATAGGTCGACTCCAATTTAATATTGATTTATTCGAATCAATTATTGTTAGATTGTTAGTGCTGCCTTTTTCTTTTTCAGTGGCCAAATGAAAACTTCTAACAAACTCATCAGAAAAACGTTTTCCCAATGGGGTTTCACTATTCGAATAAGCATTATTCCAGTCGTTTAAAACTATCGTATTTAAAGTATCGTTAGTTTGATTATTGAAAGTTAATTCTTGGTAAACGTTTAATGTTTTCTTGTCATCATCTACTTCAACAGTCAAATTAGAATAATGTTGAGCATTAAGTTTTGCAAAACTAAAAAAAACAATTAGTAGGAGTAGTATTTTGGATTTCAAGACGATTTCTTTTTCAATTGCTAAGATAAATATTTAAGTAGAAAAAGTGCAATTAGTTTTGTAAAAAGTTAGCCACGAATTGCACGAATTTCCATGAATTAATTTAATGTTAAATTATAACTCATCTCAATTTAGTAGATTAATCTGTGGCAAATAATTTTTTTGAAACTTTTTAAAATCTTAGCCACCATAATAGCAAAGTGAACTGACAAAATAAATTAATTCGTGGAAATTCGTGTAATTCGTGGCGAAAAAAAGTATTTAGAAATTCGGACTCAAATTGTATTTTTTGTAGAAATTATCTAATGCCTCAACAACTTCATCTTCGGTATCCACGACCTTTATCAGATTTAAATCTTCGGAATTTGCGTTTTTCATTTCTTCAATCATTACGGTTTTAACCCAATCGAGTAATCCCGACCAGTATTTTGTACCGACCAAGATGATAGGAAATTTACCTATTTTTTTGGTTTGAATTAGCGTAACTGCTTCAAACAATTCGTCTAAAGTTCCGAATCCGCCTGGCATTACTACAAAACCTTGTGAGTATTTAACGAACATTACTTTGCGCACAAAAAAGTAATCAAAGTTCAGATTTTTGTCTTTATCAATAAACG
>NZ_JANNXH010000002.1:0-136881 GCF_031409475.1 Flavobacterium sp.
AAAAATAAAACAATAAAAACCCTTAGTTTGTGTACGATTATTTTCATAAAGTAAAAATCATTCATTTTCTTAAAAGTCTATTTTAACTTATGTTATTCATTATAAAAAATTCAAAGCCAAACAAAGGAATAAAAGTTATCAATAACTATAAAATAAAGTCGGTAAACTGCATTTATTTCTGTTATATGGTGTTCAAAAAAGAAATGCGAATTTTTTGATTAAAAAAACTAATTTTGTTTCTATCTTAATTTTTCGAAAAACTCCAGCAATTGAAATAAAATACAACCCATGAAGGAAGTTTTCACAATTAAAGAAGCCGTCCAAAAGATAGAATATTTTTGTTCCTATCAAGAACGATGTCACGAGGAAGTGGTTGCTAAATTGCGCATAATGAAAATGGATTCGGACGAAATCGACCAAATAATGGTGCACCTCATTGCGTCCAATTTTCTAAACGAGGAACGTTTTGCAAGCAGTTTTGCTAGAGGAAAACACCGCATCAAACATTGGGGAAAAATCAGGATTAGTAACGAATTGAAGTTTAAAAAAATTTCTCAAACACTTATAAATAGTGCACTCAGAAAAATCACTCCAGAGGAATATTTGGAGACTTTTCACACATTGTCCGAAAGACATTGGGATTCCATTCGAGAGACGAATATTATAAAAAAGCGTAAAAAATTTTGTGACTATATGCTGCGCCGAGGTTTTGAAAGCAATATTGTTTATGATAAAGTGAAGGAACTGGAAGCATTGGCACACGGATGAGACGAATTACTATAGCAAAACACGGATAAAAACGAGTTTTATGTTATAAGCATATCAGGCATAAAAGTCATTTAAGGATTGAAGAGTTTGGAATAATCCATGAAAATCCCTTCTAAGAGTCAAGTATTTTATCCTTGAAGAACATTTTTAATTAATACTGATTTTTTTAGTGCTTTCGCCAAGATTTGTTTTGACTTTTACAATATAAATTTCCGAAGGTAGGTTGTTTATGGGAATTTGAATATTGGTTTGTTCCTTGTCTTTTACCACCCAATTCGCAATTTTTTGTCCTGTTATGTTGTAAAGTATCACCGTATTTACGGTTGCATCTTTAACATAATTTCGGATGATTACTGTTTTTAACTTATTTGAGTATAGAACATTAATTTTATCGATTGTTTGCAATTCTTGTAAACTCAATGTTTTGGCAGTATATCTCAACACAAAACGATCGTTAAAAGTTCCAGCAACAGTACTAAAAGTATAATTTCCGTGCTTTAAATCAAATGTTGTATTGGTCAACTTGTCTTCTACAAACACCGCTTGATTGGTCATTAAACCATCGAATTGATCTATGCTTATTGTAAATTTACCGTTGATAGTAGTACGATATCCTAAAGAGACTTCGTCATTTTCATCAAAAGGCAAAGCACGTGCTTGAATGGTTAAATTCTTATTCATGTTCACGCTATAAAAATCTAGGAAATCGTTTCCGTCATAGCTTTCACCATCAAAACGACTGTCATAATCATTGGTAGCATCTGTGATATAACCAACCAAGGTTTGTTTGAATGCGCCTTGATCATTAGACATATTCAACCAAACTCGATGTTTTTCTGTGGTAGAAATTGTTTTTGTTTTAGGCTTTTTAGATTTAAAAAAATTAGAATTGTTATTTGGAATTCCCAAACCATCTACTCGCATTTCATTAGTAAAAGCGACAGTTCCACCTGCAGCAGTACTAGTGGTAAAAAAACTTTGACCAGCAGCAATTTTGCCAGTTGGTTGAACTCCTGCACTAACCGCAACAGTTCCTCCTTTTACAAAAGTCACCCCGTTAATTACAACTCCTCCCGTAAGATTATAAACAGCATAATCGTTAGAAGTATAAGCTAATTTGCCTGAACCCGCAGTTGTTAATCCTGTAAATGGATCAATTGCAATTAAGTCTCTATCTTGAATCGCTGTGTTGTGTGTCCAGAAATAAAGCGTTCCATCTATTGCTGCTGCATTTGCAGACAAAAAAGTATCTGCATCTATTGCAGATGGATACGGATTTCCAATAAGATTTGATGTTTCTCCACCCGCGACTGTAATAGATTGATTCCCGTTATTAGGCACTCCTACAAAAATCCCAGATTTAGCAGGCAAAGGAGCTCCAGTAAAAATATACCCTTTCCCAATAGTCATCGTAGTAGATGATGGATTTTCTTTAACCCAATCATTTGCTCCTGGATCAAAAGTGTAAAACTTATTTGAATTTGCAGTAGGCGAAACGCCAAGTAAATTTTGTCCAGCTACAGGTGTTGACCAATAGGTATAATCTAATTCTCCACCTGAGTAATTACGTTTGTAAGTTATGCTACCTGTGTTTGATCCAGTATATGAGGTTTGCACCAAACTGGCATTATTCTCGAAAGTTAAAGTACCCGGCGTGTTTACGGTAAGTTTTCCTCCTAATTTTAAATAATTTCCTATCGGAAAATTTACTATTCCCGAATTTACCGTGCAAGCACATGCTGTAACATCTGCTGCTTCAGCATAATCTCCTGTGAATATTATATTTTGGTTGCTGTCTGTTGGATTGCCCACTGGCGACCAAGCCAATCCATTCCAAGTTTTAGTCACTAATCCTGATATTACTATACCTGTTAAAGTGGAAGATGTTCCACAAGAGTTCGTAAAATAAGCGCTGTAGGTACCTACTGACAATCCTGAAAACACTCCAGTAGCATTTGTAACTGATGCAACTGCTGGACTCGTTCCAGTAAGGGTATAGCTGGTAGCTCCAGAGACAGGGGTTGCTGTTATTGTTCCTGGTGTTGTACAAGTAGGTTGTGTTTGTGTAGTTACAAGCGCAGGTCTAGTATTTATTGCAACATTTATAAAACCGGTTGTATTTTCAAAATAAGTATTATCTACATATTGAGGGTCAGGATCTGGTCCAGATGAACCCCAACTGCCATCCTCTCTACCCAAACAACCCAGGGTAAGTGTGCCGATAAAGTACTGTATATTTGTAAACAAACTTGCCGAAGCTGTTCCTCTTATTGTCAAATTCGAGGAAATAGTTACATCAGCAGGGACGGTTTTTATTCCCGACCCTTCTAATACCAAATTAGTATAATTATAAGAACCCACAGCTTGATTTCCATCATTCGTATAATGCACTACTCCTAACGCAGGAATTATTGTTCCTCCTGTAATTGTACCATTTTCAATTTTTAATTCTCCTCCGGCGCCGGTGAACTCAATAGCATTTCTTTCGCTTGAACCGCTCATTGTTACGGAATTAAAAACGAATATAGCTCCAGTAGAAACTGTTATTTTAGAATCTATACTATCATCACCTGTATCTGACATATTTATGGAACCACAACTTAAAAATCCAGTTCCTACATTAATAGTTCTATTTGCTCCAGAGCGAACACTTATTTGATTATTAACAGTCACGGAATTAAACCCACTTATAGAGAGACTGCTACTAACTGGCCCATTAGAAAATATCATTTCTACGATTCGATTTGCGCCTGTTACCGTTCTATCACCAGTAATATGATGTGAATTTTCAATGTAAACAGCATAAGGTGATGAAAATCTACCAGGATAACCCTCAAGAGTTGTAGGCTCAACCCAAGCGCTTCCATTCCATCGTTCCCAAGTTGTTAAAACACTCCATAATCCACTTGCTTTTGTTCTGTAATCTCCTATCTTAGGATTTACGGTTAAGATTCCGCTTGCGTAAGTAATAGTATAATTAGAAGTTGAAAAAGTTCCTCCTGTGGCTGCCGATGGAAAAGTTATATAGCTTCCAATATCCCCAATGTATCCAGATGTACCCATTGTAATACTCCCTAAAGTCTCCCCGTTTTGTAAACCACTAGAAGTAAAATCTGTTGAGCCTATGCCAATTGTATAAACGTCTTTGTAGACTATCGTGGTAGTATTAGCGGTTATGGTCAACGGAGCTTTGGCAATTGTAAAGGCTGTTGCGGAGGAACTTCCCGCATTATAATTAGAATCCGATGTTATTGATGCAGTTATCGTATAGTTACCTGCAAGAATTGGTCTTGCTGCACTTGGTCCATAAGTTGGTATTACTCCTGAATAACTATAAGTGACTGTCCCTGTGGAGCCAGTTGTTACCGCATTTGGCCCTTGAGCCAAACCATTATAAATGTATATTCCTATTGTGGGTGATACTGTTGGCGCTGCTTTATTAATTGTAAAAGCCGTTGCTGATGAACTGGCTGCATTATAATTAATATCCGAAGCAACGGTAACTGTAACTGTATAGTCACCCGCAAGAGTTGGTCTTGTAGCACTCAGACCATAAGACAAGCTAACTCCTACATAACTAAACGTTTTAGTTCCTGTTGAAGCAGTAGTTGCCGTATTTGGTCCTTGAGCTGAACTATTATAAGTATAAGTTCCTACAATGGCTGTTATCGTAGGTGTAGCTTTATCGACTGTAAAGGGTATTGCAAGATAGGCAAAACCTGTCCCTTCTGGTACTTTTGCAAGAGCTAGGTAAGTGGCACTTACATTGATAGGACCAAGTGCTTGAGTTCCTGAAATACCACCACCAGAATAGGCATAAGTAATAGTTTCAATTGAACTAAATGTTGGTGATTTTCTTGTGCCATCATAGGTATAATTGTAAGGCGCGCTTCCAGTAACCGTTACTGCTGTTGAAGCTCCAGCAATAATACTTATATCGTCTATTCGTGCAGCATTGTTTGGATTAGTGCCTATTGCTCTTGCATTTTTAAAAACATTTAATATTAAATTGGCTTGAGGTGCAACAAAAGTGAAAGTATATTTTACATAACCATCTGCAGCTGCTGTTGGGGTAATATTAAATTGTAGACTAGGAGTAAGTTGGGTTCCGCTTCCTCCTGTATTATCTCTTATTGAAACATTAATACCATCGGTGCTACTCGGTAAAGTAGCATTAGTGAACTGAGCATAAAGCGTTAGAGTATAGGTTGTACCTGCAACAGCTGTAAAAGATTGACGAAATGGAACAAAATCATTAGGCAAAAGCAAGTTATTACTCCCTGATCGGGAATTAATTGCGTTAATTGCTGGAAAAGGTGCAGAAGTGTTAGGCGTAGACCAAGGGCTTGAAACTGTTGATAAATTTCCTAAAGCTAGTCCTTCAAATCCTCCATTTAAAAGAAGATCTTGTCCAAACGTAATTGACGATAGCGCTAAAAACGCTAAAAGGTATAATTTTTTAATAATCATTAAGGTTAAGTTAGTTTTAATTGAGTATTCCCTTTATTTACGATTTGTAATTCAATTACAAAAAGGAATAATCAATACATTTTATTATCATTTTTTCTAATAAAACAGGTTTAAAATACTTGGGGGTATTATTTTTGGTTTTGGTTTTAAAATATTATTTTACAGTTTGATTTAAAATTTTAAAAAAAAATAATCAATCGATTTTCTTTAAATTTTTATTCATTGTGATATTTATAAAATTAAATAATTTGAAAAATATTAAAAATGTCAAATCAACCAATTTATAGGTGCAAATCAATCTAAACAAGTAAATAAGTTTGTTTTGGGTTAATTATTGTTAGAAATTACAGTGCTTCAACAACAGCTCCGTTTTTTTGGTTGTATATTAGTTTGAGGAAATAGTGCAAACACGAATCCGTCTTACACATAAAGAAATCACCCAAAAAGAATATTTGGAGCTATTTCAAACATTGAAAATAAGTCATTGAAAATTCATTCGAGAAACGAATGTCTTAAAAAAAAATTCTGATTATATGCTGCGCCAAGGTTTTGAAAGCAATCTGGTCTATGATAAAGTGAAGGTCTAGTAATCTTCGAGTTCCCGAATTCTCGGGACATACTGACACTAAGGTATGGCACACGGATTTTTTTATTTTATCCATATAAGGCATAAAAGGTCTTTTAAGTTGGGAAGCTCGGGATTATCAATTTAAATCCGTTCGAACCTATGGCTAAAAACAGTGCTCTTTGTCTATAATTTGTGGACTTCGTTGTTAAACACTTAATAAAACACTCACCGCATTTCCGCCAAAACCAACTGAATTGACCAATATTTTTTTTATACCTCTTTCAGGGTTCAAAACCCTGACAGAGTTCAGATATGGAACACCAATAAATTTCTGATGTTGCATCATCAAAACCCCCAGTTCTATACTCAACATCCCCGAAGCACCAAAAGTGTGGCCAATTTTCCATTTGTTAGTAGTCAACATGGGCAAAGCGTCTTTAAAAACTTTTTGAATCGCTTTATACTCGGTTAAATCTCCTGATTTAGTTCCTGGAGCGTGCATTACAATGACATCAACTTCAGATAAATCAGTGTTTTGCAAAGCCATTTTCATTGATTTTTGGAAACAGGTCGCTTCTGCCGAAATGGATATGTTGTGTTCCAAAATTTCAGTAGCATAGCCAATACCTTCGATGTAAGCGAGAGCATTTTCCTTTTTGCCAATTTCCAAGCAACAAACAGCTGCACCTTCGCCAAGAATCATTGTGTTTTGTTTTTTATCTAAATCTAAAGCGCGACAAGGATAATCTTCGAGCTCCCGAAGTCTCGGGACGGCCTGACTTTCAATATTAGAATAAATTTTCAAGGCACGCATTTGGGCAATTGTAAAATCGGTTAATGGCGCTTCACTGCCACCAACCAAGAATTTATCGGTCATTCCTGCACGAAGCCAAGCTACACCATTTAACAAGGCGTGCAAAGCAGTAGAACAAGTGATGGAATGCGAAATTTCTGGTCCTGAACTTTGCAAATCGTGGGCAACCCAAGAAGAAATATTTCCCAAAGTAGTAGTTGGTGATGCCAAGGTTTGTGCCTTGCCTGTTTCTAAGTATTCGCGATAGTGCTTTTCGAATAAATCAGTAGCGCCACGAGAAGAACCAATGTTGATTCCGAAAACATCATTTGAAGTCCAACCTGCATTTTGTATGGCTTTTCGCGAAGCCACCATTGCAAATAAAACGGTTTTGTCCAGAAATTTGTATTTACTATCCGATTGTTTTAATGCCTCGATTATTTCAGTTGAATCAGTATCCAGTTTGGCAACTAGAGTCTTTTTATGATCCAAAAAATGTTCCGTAATACAATGATTGTTGTTTTGATACTTTTCCCAAATGGTTTTTGAATCATTCCCTAATGGGGAAATAGACGCTATAGATGTTATGGAGATAATTTGTGACAAGACTTTTATTTTAATGCAAAGGTCGTAAAAAATGGCAACTATTTAACCACGAAGAACACAAAGAAGGCGCAAGGTTCACAAAGTTTTATTTGAAAATAAAAATCAGATAACACGGATTATATTTTTAACTATATAAAATCATTTGAGTAGAATTTAAAATCTGTATAAATCCGTTTAATTAGTGGCATCTGTGGCTAAATAATAGTGACCTTTGTGCCTTCTTTGTCAACTTGGCGGTTATATTTTAAACTATTTCCAATGCTTTTTCGACTACTTCATATACTTTTTGCAATTGCTCGTCCGAGATAATATAGGGTGGCAATACATAAACTATATTGCCAACAGGTCTAATAATTATTCCGTTTTCAATAAAGAAATCATAGAGTTTATTGCGCAACGTTCCATAATAACTAGCATCACTTTCGGTTTGAATTTCCAAGGCGAAAATTACTCCCAACACTCGTGTTGTGGTAACTTTTGGATGGGATTCAATGTGTTTTTGAAACTCTAAATGACTTTTGTTTACTCGAGCGATATTCTCTTGCATTTCGTTGGTTTGTAACAACTCCAAACTTGCCAAAGCTGCTGCGCAACCCGTTGGATTTGCCGTAAAAGTATGTCCGTGAAACAACGCTTTATTGATGTCGTCATCGTAAAAAGCATTAAATATTTCTTGGGTAAATGTTGTAATCGCCATTGGGATTGTGCCTCCAGTCAGGGCTTTAGACAAACACATCATATCAGGCTTTTCGGTTAGATAATTACAAGCAAAAGTCTTGCCCGTTTTTCCAAAACCCGTCATTACTTCATCAGCAATCGTGAGTACATTATTTTTCTGGCAGATTTTAATTAATTTATCTAATGAATCCGCTTCATACATCACCATTCCTGCAGCGCCTTGAACCAAAGGTTCGAAAATAAAACCCGCACAATTATGGCTTTTTAGGACTTTCGCCAAAGCATCAAAACTAATTTGTTCCTGTCCTTTTATGGGAACTGGAATCCGAATGACATCAATCAACATCCCTTGAAAAGCTTCTGTAAAAAAAGAGATTCCGCTAGTTGCCATTGCTGCAAAAGTATCTCCGTGAAAAGCATTTTCGAAAGCAATTATCGTTGTTTTCTTTTCTCCTTTATTGAAAAAATACTGCAAAGCTACTTTGATAGCCACTTCAACAGCGGTGGAACCATTGTCGGAGAAAAATATTTTCTGTTGGTTTTTGGGTAAAATTTCCATCAGCTTTTCGGATAAAAGCACTGCAGGTTCGTGTGTAAATCCTCCAAAAAGTACGTGCTCTAAAGTGGTTAATTGCTTATAAATTGCATCGGCAATAAACTTATTAGAATGTCCATAAGGATTCACCCACCAAGAAGCGATGGCGTCAATATATTCTTTGCCGTTTTCGTCCCATAGCAAAGCTCCATCTCCTCTTTTTATTGCAATAGCCGGTTTTGAAGTTTTGTGTTGGGTATAAGGATGCCAAATATTTTTTTGGTCTTTTTCGGGTAGGTTCATTTGATAAAGAATATAGAAATTAGAGTATAGAAAAAAGACTATACACAACTATTTTCGACAAAGATAGGAAAGTCTATTCTCATTATTCTATATTCTATTGTCCTATAAACTCAATAGATTCTCACGAAACAAATCAGCATATTCTTTTATTACATTTTGATCAAAATAGGGTTCTTCTACAATTTTTCCAATGCATTTTAATCCTGTTTTATTCAGAATTATGGACTCGGTAGCTTGGTTTTCGTTTCCGCTAAAAATGATACCAGCAACGTTTAATCTTCTGCTTTTTAAGACTTCAATAGTCAATAAAGTGTGATTTATACTTCCTAAATAATGTCTGGAAACGACAATTACTTTATAATCGGGTTGTATTAAATCAATAATACAATCGGTGTCATTCAACGGTACAAAAACGCCTCCTGCTCCTTCAATTACAAGATGATTGTCAGTTTTGGGTTCGATAATTAGCTTTAAATCAATGGTAATTCCGTCTAATTGAGCCGCATAATGTGGACTCGCTGGTGTGTTCAGTTTATAGCTGTTTTCGTGAATGAAAGTTTTATCATTTGAAATATAACTTTTAATTTTATGAATATCCGAATTGTCCAAATCGCCTGCTTGAATGGGTTTCCAATAATCAGCTTGGAGTGCTTCGACAATGATAGAAGAAGCAATGGTTTTGCCAACGTCGGTAGATATTCCTGTGATGAATAGTTTCATAGATTATATTTCTGTAAAAGTAAAAAACCCATCTCAAAGATGGGCTTAAAATTTATTCTTCTTTTAACTCGTCAATTACTTTTTTAACTTGTTTAGCGTATTTTCCATATAACGACTGAACCCACAACTCTGTAAAAAAGGCAATTAATAATAATATAGCAATAAGGATGATAAGTAATATAATCAATTTACTATGTTGTATCTCACCATTAATTAACTGTGAAAGTTTTGGGGTTTTATAAGATACATAACCAATGAAATATAGTATAAAAAAAGGAAGAAGAGAGAAAGTAAATGTTTTATACAACTCCATATTTAACCTTATGTCAAAATAGGTTTCATATAAACTATCCTTTGTATTAAGAACAGTTTTGTTTAATCTATTATAGAATAAAAATAATTTTCCTAAATAATAAATACTTATGGCAACCATAATTGCATAAATCAAATAATATGGGGCAATCATGTTTGCTGGAAACCTTTCTACTAATGGAAGAAACCCAAATAGTGTCATTGCTATTGTCTGTATAACAAGTTCAAAACGTAAATTTTTTCTAACCTTATCAATAGGCATATTTGCCGATTTTAATTTGTCTAAATTGGTTGGAAGTACAACATTTTCAGATTTGTTGTCATTCCAAGCGGATTGTATATCATTAAAGTCCATATCCTTGTTTTTTTATAATTTCTTTTAATTTTTCTTTTGCTCTATTTAATTTGACTCTAGCGTTAACCTCAGAAATACCTAAATTTTCTGCAGTTTCTTTGTGTGAAAGTCCTTCCAACTGATAAAATATAATTGCTTTGTCAATCTTGTCCAACTGTTGAATCGCTTTGTAAAAATGATTCAACTGGACTTCTTTTATTTCAGAATCAGACTCTTCATCTCGAATATTAGTTGATGATAATTCGTATTTGTCAACTTTTCTTTTTTCTTTTTTCAAAAAAACGATGGAAGTATTTATAGCAACTCTGTACATCCATGTGGAAAATTGACTTTCGTTTCTAAAACTATCGTAAGCTTTCCAAAGCTGAAAGACAATTTCTTGAAACAAATCTTGCTGATCGTCTGCATTGTCCATGTACATTTTGGAAACCTTATACAGTATTCCTTTATGTTTTTCGATTCGGGTTAAAAATTCTTGTTCTTTTGTGTTCAAAACTTTTAATCTAATATTGGTTTTACAGTATAACCCGCTTTTCTTAATAAATTAATTACACCCATATTACCGGGTAAATGACCCGCACCTACTGCAAAAAACATACTTTTCTGATTCATCATTTCTGGCATAAGTTTTAACCAATTTGCATTTCTATTATCCAACATAAGTTCTTGAGACGCCTTATTCATAAATTTTTTATCTGTAACCATTTCGTATAAATTATTTATATTTTCTTGATTATAAATCTTAACCATTTCTGAAAAATAACTAGGATTATATTCAGACAACTGATTTAAAAAATCCTTGAAATTAAAAGATTTTTCAAAAGCATCCATTTGATCTTGGACTTTTTCTAAACCCAAAATTTGATTTTTTTTCTTCATAGCCATTTTCATAAATTCAAATTCATATACTTTTAGTGGGCAATTTAATGATTTCATCATAACAGTACTCATAATTGAAAGAAAAGTAGCGTTTTCAAATTGTGCAGCATTACTTCCAATAGTTGAAACTAAAAAATCGTTTAATTTTTTATATTCTTCTTTAGTTAATGTTTTGGATAATTGTTCGTCTGCTACCGTCATTTTTTGCATAGCTTTCAATTCATTTAAATCATCAAAATCTAATTCTAAAGCCAATTCTTCTGTTTTTTCAAAGGCTATTTTTACTTTTTCTTTAATTACGAAATCTTTGTCACACATCATATGCAAAGTGCCATATAAATAAGAAGATTTTTCTAATCCGTTTCCTGAAATTTCCCAAAGTAAAGAATTGTCAATTTTTGTTTCTTGAGAATTACTAATTTGTGTTGAAAATAAAAAAGTAATAATTGCTGCTGCTGATTTTAATAAATTTGTCATAATGTTGATTTTTTGATTGATGATTGATTGATTTTTATAGGTATTGTTGATTTTTTCTTGATAAAGAGATTGCCAATAAACAGCAACCAATAATTAAAATAATTGCGTTGTCTGGTTTATTGAAAATAAATTCTCTAGATAAACTATAACTTATTCCAATTGCTGATAAAAAAATGATTAAATTATTCATTTGTTTTTCTGAGTTTGTTTTTAAATTTTTCATAATAATTAAAAAATTTTGATTGATGATTGAAAATAATTTTTGATTAATGATTAAAACTCTAATTAATTTGATTCATTATTATGTTTTAATTTTGAAGTAACTCCCACCGAAAGCAAACAAATCATAATTACAAGCAATTCTATGTTTGATTTGTTATAAAAAATTTGACTAACTAAAGCATAACTAATTCCCATTGCTGCAATAAAAATGCTTGCATAATCTGCTTTTGATTTTTGTGAATCTGTTCTTGAAGATGTTTTCATATTGTTTTGTTATTTTTATTACGGCTCGTAAGTAAAAATAAAACAGAAACGTTACAAAAATTTTTGAAATATTTTATAAAAGTGAGTAAATACAATACATTATGGCCGAAATTTCTTCCTGACTATTATAACTATGCAAACATATTCGCAATCGTTCCTGACCTTCTGGAACGGTTGGCGACAGAATAGCTTTGACATTAAAGCCTTTTTCCTGAAGTTTACTCGCTATGGATTTTACGTTTTGGTTTCCAGGAATTATAGCACTTTGAATGGCTGATTTGCTTCGGACAAAAAGTGGTTTCAATCCCAAAATGTTTTTTTCTTGATTGAAGTGGATGATGTTTTCCCGTAAAGAATTGATGGCGTTTTTTTCTGTTTCCAAATGCTGATATCCCACTAAAATTGCGGCGACAGAATGTGGCGAAAGTCCCGTGGTATAAATAAAACTTCGGGCAAAATTGATAAGAAAATCGCACAATTCCTGACTTCCTACAATTGCTGCTCCGTGACATCCTAATCCTTTACCGAAAGTCATAATTCGGGCAAAAACTTGGTTTTGCAAACCCAACATTTGAACTAATCCTTCTCCTGTTGAACCGAAAACACCTAGCGAATGTGCCTCGTCTACCACTAAATAGCAGCCGTATTTTTCAGAAACGGCAATCAATTCCTCCATATTTGGGCAATCGCCATCCATCGAAAAGACACTTTCGGTGACGATATAAATGGAAGTTGGAAGTTGGAAGTTGGAAGTGTTTACCAAATTGCCCCTGTTGTCCCCATTGAAATTACCAATCAATCGTTCCAAGTCCTCAAAATCGTTGTGTTTAAACTTATACGACTTGGTATTAGAAAGCTGAATTCCGTCGCGAATAGAAGCGTGACACAATTCATCATACAAAATCAAATCTCTTTTTTGAGGAATTGAACTAAAAAACCCTACGTTGGCATCGTAACCCGAATTGAAAATCAACGCGCATTCCGTTTGATGAAATTTGGCAATATAATTTTCTGCTTCTTGATAAACTTTATGATTTCCTGAAATTAATCTAGAACCAGTAGCTCCGTTTTCAAGAATGTTATTTTCAGTTAAATAGTGATGCGTTTGTTCGAAAATAGTTTTGTTTTTAGAAAAACCTATATAATCATTGGAAGCGAAATCGATTAAATTATTAGGTAACGACAATTTACGGAGCGCATTGTTTAGCATGCGAGTTTCGAGTTTTTCTAATAAATTTTCGGGGAGATTTTTCATACGACACAAAAATAAGCATCTTTTTTGGTTTAATTAATTTAACTTTTTTTGATAATTTAATCCTTTAAAAACCCTCAAAAAAATCGAAATCGATTTCGATTTTATATTTTGTTAAAAAAATGTTAAAAAAAATAGGTTGCTCGTTAAGCCTTTCAAATCTTTTCTAACTTTCGAAACTTATGAAACGTATTGCATCCCTTTTTCTTGTAGTTGTACTGTTTTACAACATGCTCGGGTATTACTTAATTTTTGCTCAAAAAAAAGAGCAAGAATGGGTTGCGTCTAATCAAAAGAACAACGTTTCAACCTACAAAGTATTAAAATTAAATGCTTCTTTATATACATTTACCGAAGATACCGATTTTGAATATGTAAATGAGAATGTTGAAATTAACAACAAAATCTATCACATTTTTAAGAAAAGAATTCAGAACAATATCTTAAGTCTTTATTATTTACAAAACGCACATCAAGACAAAGTAGATAAGCAATTAATAGAAATTGTTGACAGTCAATTATTTGATACTTCGTCTACTAAAGAAATGCCTGTAAAAAAATTATTGAAATCTTTTATCAAAGATTACGTTGTGCATGAAGTAACAACAGTACCTATTCCTTCTAAAAATTATATTCATAAAGTAGCATTTACAACAACTATTACTCCCATTCGAGAAGGCTACTGTTCCTTATCCTATTCCCCACCAGATTTCGTTTAAATCTATATTCTATTACACAATTTATCTGCAATAATTTGCGCGTTTTTGTTTGTAAATATAATTTACAAACAAAAATTGTGGTGCAAACCAGTTGGTTTCTATTAAACAACTCATTGTAATAGATTTAAATATTCTATCCCTATTAGAGGTATATTTTAAAATCAACATCACTGTTATTTTAATATAATAAGTGCTGTATTAAACCTATCGTTTTAGTTTAACTACTTAAAAAAACCAAGTATAATTAAAGCAAAAATTCAAAATAATTATAATCTAAACTTTCTATAAAATGAAGAAAATTTATATAAACTGCCTCATTCTATTACCCTTATTTATGTGCGCACAAACTGAAATTGACGGTATTATGATGAGTAAAAATAATTTTTGTGTAGGTGCTGTATACCAAAACAGTAGTTGGAGCGAATACTGGGAAGGCAGTTTCAAAAGAGAAAACTTAAATTTAGGTACAGTCTCCACAAAATCTGTTGCGGTTATGGGAAATTATGGAGTTTCAGACAAATTAAATCTAATTCTAAGTTTGCCTTATGTACAAACAAATGCATCTGCCGGAACTTTAAAAGGTCAAAAAGGAATACAAGATTTTTCTGTAACCTTAAAATACATGCCTTTGGAAAAAACCATTGGAAAATCGACCTACTCAGTTTATGCTTTAGGTGGCTTTTCGACACCTGTTTCAGATTATACAGCAGATTACTTGCCTTTAAGCCTTGGTTTAAAGAGCAAAACTGCCACTTTAAGATTGATGGGTGATTATCAAAGAGGAAACTTTTTTTCAACTATTTCGGGAGCTTACCTAAAAAGAGCCAATATTACAATCGAAAGAAACTCCTATTTGATTAATGATGTACATTATATTTCTAATGAAGTCGATATGCCCGATGTTATTTCGGTAAACTTTAGAGCAGGTTATCGTTCTAATAGATTAATTGCCGAATTTGTAATAGACAACTGGGTAACACAAACTGGAGGGTTTGACATCACCAAGAACAACATGCCCTTTCCTAGCAACGCGATGAACGCACTAAAATATGGCGTAAATTCTAAATATACGTTCAAAAAAATACCTGAATTATCCCTCGTTGGTGGTTACAATTATGTCGCAGAAGGTAGAAATGTTGGAAAATCAAACACTGTTTATGGTGGGATATTTTATATAATTAATTTTAAAAAAACAAGTACCAAAGATGAAAACTAAAATAAATAAAATAGCCCTAGCAAGTATTCTCACATTGATTCTTGCCTTTGGATATTCGTGTAGTGATGAAATTACCGAAAGAAACGAACAATTTCAAGCATTGAATCCTACAAATACGGATGAATTCGCTGGAACTTGGAAAACTTATTTACTAACCGCTCCAAATGAATTCTCATTGGATGCTCCAATTGCCACAAATACTCCTGCATTTACAAGAGAAATCAATGAAATAAAAAGTTACCAAGCCAGTATAACGTCAGCTCAAAAAAGCATCATAAAATATTGGAGTGTTGGCGGTGTATTGCGTTGGAATGAAATCATGCGAACATTAGTAGCAAAACACAATCGTCCGCCGTATCAAAACGCAGATGGAACTTATCCTGCGCCATCTGGAGCAAATCCTTTTGCAAATCCACAATTTCCGTTTTCAAATCCTCCCTACGCTGCTCGAGCTTTTGCATACGTTTCTGCAGCCCAAGCCGATGCTTTAATTGCAGCTTGGCATTATAAAAAATTATACAATAGAGCAGCTCCATTTACAGTAGACGCTAACATACAAGTTTTAATTCCAAAAAGCACATTGCCTTCTTATCCTTGCGAAGATGGTGTTTTGTCTGGTGTTACTGTTGAATTATTAAAATTATTATTCCCAACCGAAATTGCTTACATAGACACAAAAGCAGATGAAGAAAAATTATATCGCATTATAAGTGGTGCAAATGTTCGGAGTGACGTTGAAGCCGGAATTATATTGGGCAGAAAAATTGCGGCAAAATTTATTGCCCAAGCAGCTTCTGATGGTGCAGGTGCTGCCATTGGAACACCTGCGCTCTGGGCACAATTAGAAACACAAACTGCTGCAACAGGAGAAACTCCTTGGAAATCCTTAGATGTTCCTGCAAGACCGCCAATGTTGCCTTTGTTTGGAAAAGTAAAATCGTTTTTAATGACTCCAGCAATGGTGGTTGCTAATCGCCCGACACCACCGCCTTCAACAAAATCTATTGAGTTTGCTAAAGAATTAGCAGAAATTAAAAAATTCAGTCAAGACAATTCCAAGAAAAATATGGAAATTGTAACTTTTTGGGCAGACGGAGTAGGAACTTATACACCTCCAGGTCACTGGAATGCTATTGCAACCGAAGCTTTTGTTGTCGAGAACTATAGTGAAGTACGCTGGGCTAGAAATATGGCCTTGTTAAATATCGCTATGATGGATGCGGCAATTAGTTGTTGGGATGCGAAGTATACTTACTTTAATCCGAGACCATCTCAAGTTGATCCATCTATAAAAACGACAACTGGAGTTCCAAATTTCCCCGCCTATGTCTCTGGACATTCAACCTTTAGTGGCGCAGCTGCTGTAGTATTATCTCATATCATTCCAGCAAAATCTACAGGCTTCAAAGCTATGGCAAAACAAGCCTCGGATTCAAGAATCTTTGGTGCAATTCATTATAGAAGTGATTGCGAAAAAGGTCTTATATTGGGTGAAACCGTTGGCGGATTTGCTGTTTCAAGAGCACTAATAGATGGTGCAGAATAAAAAATAATTCTAGGTTACTATATTAAATTATTGGTTATTATTCAACTCAAAAACCTAACAGGAATTATAAAACCTGTTGGGTTTTTTTTATTGAATCGAGGTAATTTACTATTTTTGAAAATTAATTATTATGAAAAATGACAGTTATCCAATATAAAAGAGCCTCAAACTTAGCAGAACTAGAGCAAATTATAGCGCTTCAAAAAAGCAACTTCTCTATAAGTATTAGCCCTGAAGAAAAGCTAAAAGAAGGTTTTGTCACAGTACAACACACTATCGAATTATTAGAAAAAATGAATCATGCTAGTGCACACATTATTGCAATAATCGACAATAAAGTTGTAGGATATGCTTTAGTCATGCTTCCTAGTTTTCAAAATGAAATAGAAGTGCTTGTTCCCCTATTCGAGAGAATAAAGGTCTTAATTCCTAACGAAGAAAATTATGTCGTTATGGGACAAATATGTGTGGCAAAAGAATTTCGAAATCAAGGACTATTTCGAGGATTATATGATTTTTATAAAACTGAGTTTCAAAATAAATTTGATTACTTAGTAACCGAAGTCGATGCTATGAACACCCGTTCTATGCAAGCCCATGAAGCGATAGGATTTAAAACTAAAGAAAGTTATCTAGAGAATGGTAAGCTTTGGTCTATTATATTTTGGGATTGGAAATAAAAAAAACGTCAAGCTTTACTTGACGTTTTTGATATAAAAAAAGAATTTTTTAGTCTGCTAAAACAATTACTTTATTGTCTTTCATTTCAATTGTTCCAGATTCAATAGCGAGTGAGTAATTTTGGTCGTTTATCTTGGTAAACAAATTTTCCGACTCTTTGCTAAACTTAAAACTGTTTGCTGTAATCTTCAATTTCCCTTTTTTGAGCAACGAAACTATTGGTGCGTGATTATTCAATATTTGAAAATCTCCAACTACTCCTGGAAGATAGATTGAAGTGATTTCGCCTGAAAATAATTTTGCTTCTGGTGATACTATTTCTAATAACATATTTTTAAAGTTAGAAGTTTGAAGTTAGAAGTGGGAAGTAAAGTTAAACAACTTATAACTTCCCACTTCTAACTTCTAACTTAATTAAGCTTCTGCCAACATTTTTTCTCCTGCTTCGATAGCATCTTCAATGGTTCCTTTAAGGTTGAAAGCTGCTTCTGGCAAGTGATCTAATTCTCCATCAATGATCATATTGAATCCTTTGATAGTATCTTTAATATCCACTAAAACTCCTTTTAATCCTGTAAATTGTTCTGCAACGTGAAACGGTTGAGACAGGAAACGTTGAACTCTACGAGCTCTTGAAACTGATAGTTTATCTTCTTCAGATAATTCTTCCATACCAAGAATTGCGATAATATCTTGCAATTGCTTGTATTTCTGAAGAATTTCTTTTACTCTTTGTGCACAGTCATAATGCTCATCACCAAGAATTTGTGGAGTCAAAATTCTAGAAGTAGAATCCAATGGATCTACTGCTGGATAAATACCTAGTTCAGCAATTTTACGAGACAATACAGTAGTTGCATCAAGGTGAGCAAATGTTGTTGCTGGAGCTGGATCGGTTAAATCATCCGCAGGAACGTAAACCGCTTGTACCGATGTAATAGATCCTTTGTTTGTTGAGGTAATTCTTTCTTGCATTGCACCCATTTCGGTTGCTAATGTTGGTTGGTAACCCACCGCCGATGGCATACGACCTAAAAGTGCCGAAACCTCTGAACCTGCTTGAGTAAAACGGAAGATATTATCAACGAAGAACAATACATCTTTTCCTTGATCTGAACCTGCACCATCACGGAAATATTCTGCGATAGAAAGTCCAGAAAGTGCTACACGAGCTCTTGCTCCTGGTGGCTCATTCATTTGTCCAAAAACGAAAGTAGCCTTAGACTCTCTCATTCCTGGCATATCAACTTTAGACAAATCCCATCCTCCATTTTCCATAGAGTGCATGAATTCTTCCCCGTATTTTATAATTCCTGACTCTAACATCTCACGAAGTAAGTCATTTCCTTCACGTGTTCTTTCTCCTACTCCTGCGAATACTGAAAGTCCACCGTGACCTTTTGCAATATTGTTAATCAACTCCTGAATCAATACTGTTTTACCAACACCTGCACCACCAAACAATCCAATTTTTCCTCCTTTTGAGTAAGGCTCAATCAAATCGATTACTTTAATACCCGTGAATAAAACTTCCGAAGAAGTTGATAAATCTTCAAATTTTGGAGCTTGACGGTGAATAGACATTCCGTTGTCTCCATCTTTTGGCAAGTTTCCTAAGCCGTCAATGGCATCACCAATTACATTAAACAAACGTCCGTAAACGTCTGCTCCAATTGGCATTTTTATTGGGTTTCCTGTTCCAACCACTTCATAACCTCTGCTCAAACCGTCAGTTGAATCCATTGATATGGTTCGAACGGTGTTTTCTCCAATGTGAGATTGTACTTCAAGAACTAATAAAGTTCCGTCTTTTTTAGTGATTTCTAATGAATCATAAATTTTTGGAAGTTCAACATCTTTACCGTTGAAAACTACATCGACAACTGGTCCGATGATTTGGGCAACTTTTCCTATTACTTTTGACATTGCTTATGTATTTATTAAATAGCTAATTTGGTTTATGAAATAGAAACAAGCCGAACGAAATGCTTAGACTTGTTTTTCAGAGTGCAAAGATAATTTTTTAAAATATAAATATCAATATTTTTTTATAAAAAATTAGCCCAATTTTGAAGTGCCTTCTACAATTTTGAAATTATATAATACAGCTTGGTTTTAAAACAAAAAACCAACACGAAATACATGTTGGTTTTTTTGAAAATATTGTTTTTAAACTCTTAAAGAGCTCTAGGGAATAAAATTCTATAATCGTAAAGACTTACTCCTTTTAAATTAGATTTATAAGTAGTGTTTATTGCCTCAATAAATTTGTTAGCAAATAATGCATAACCTCTTGGCGAAACATGAACTCCATCTAACGAAAAACCGCCGCCTGTTACAAATTTATCGGTTACATTATACCCATTTGCTGATATTCCTCCATTTGCCAATTGAATCATTAAAGCGTTTATGTCAACAAAAGCAAGGCCTTTGTCCATTGCTTTAGCTTTAATTTTAACATTATAGGCATCTGTGGCTGTTTTCAGTAATACTATTTCTCTGAATGTTAATGTTGCATTGTCTTCCATTGGGAATGTTACCCCAATAGTACTATTTGTAGGTGGATAACCCGCTTTGTTCGTTCCAATCGAACCAGCTTGAGACAAAACAATATAATCTCTTGTTGCTGTAGCATTACTGGCATGTCTCGCTTTTCCGTACAATGCTCCTAGGAAACCAGCAGTTGCTGCAGGATAATTGAATGGTGCACCTTGAAATGCTGTAGTATATAACGTTGTTGCATCATAGGTTTGCATTTCGTCAGAAATTAGTAGCGGATTTGTTGAACTAGCGGTCAATGTCTGGAACCGTGCCGGTTGCCCTGCAGCTGCTAACATGCTATTCATAGCCCCAAATAATGGGTTCAATTGTGCGATTTGCGCAGCAACTAAAGGTACCGGATTTGTAGGAACGGTTGTAAAATGAGGAATCGTGTATACATAAGGAATATTTCCTGTAACTCCTTTTGCTCCTGCTGACGTAAGTGTATTTACTAAAGCATCATACGTAGCGTCAAAGCCTACACCTGCAACACCTGCTGATGGTGTGATTGGATCTGTACCATCTCCACCTGATAAAGCATACCCTAAAACATCATTGCCACCAATCCATAATGAAAAGAAAGTTGGTGTTTGAGCCATGGCGTAACCCAATACTGATGTGGTTGCGTTTGTAGCAAAACGAGCATAATAAGGGCTTGCAGTTCCTAACGCAAGTCCTGCAAAGCTACCATAACTTGGAGATAACAAATGGAAACTTTTTGCTCCTGGTACACCAGCATTATTATATGGTCCAGCGGCAGCTACTGCTGGATTAAGAATCTCTGTTGTTGGCGTTCCTGGAACTGGTACTGGACCAACTCCGTTGAAGTACAATCTTGGTCCCATAAATTGAGTTCCGTTTATTTTAAACCCACCAATGTTATCTGCCATGAATGGAATTTTAAATTCGCCTCCACCAACTAAAGCAAATTGTTGTGCCATTATATTGACAAAAGATCCTTTTTGCCCTTCTATAAACAAAGCACTGTCAGAATATCCAGCGGTGTAAGAATCACCTACAGCTACGAATTTAGTAAAATTAGCTTCTCCAGCCGTTAGTGGTAAACCGTCAGATGAGTTTTCGACAATAGTTTCTTCATCGTTATTATTACAAGCTATAAAGGTTACTGAAACCAGAAATAGCATTTTGAAATTTTTTATCATGATTTTATATTTTTATATTTTTTTATTTTGGATTAATGGTCCAAGAAACAAAATATTGTTGCCCAATAAGTCCAGCTCCAAGTACTTGTCCGTATTCTTTTCCTCCAATGTTTGTTGCTCCTATTTTTACAGTTGAGTTGAGTTTTGAAACACCAAAATTAATTTGAGCATCAACCACTGTAGCAGACTCTATCATTCCATCTACCATTGTGGATTGCCATAAATATTCACTATTCCAACGTCCGCTAATATTGAATCCAAAATTTTTGAATAAACTATCGTTTCCAAAAGATACTTTTGCTTTATGCTTTGGTGTGTTGAAACCTGCTTCAAAATCTGTTGCTTGAGTTTGGTCAAAATCAAATTGTGCATAATTGTAATTTGCACTTAATTCAAAGTTTTTATACACTTTTTTGCTAAGGCCTAATCCAAATCCCAAAGATTTTATTTCAAGGTCTGTATTAGTGTACAATTGGAAAGCTCTTACATTTCCGTTTGCAAGTGCATGTACAGTTTGTGTACCTAAATCTGTTGGTGCACCGGCAGCGTTTGGAGCATCTTGAGCTACTCCGTAAAGTGGAGCTATTACAGTAACGTTTCCAATAAAATCATTATAAATGTTGTAATATCCGTTGATGTCTAATGCGAAACCGTGAACTAATCCTCTGTATCCTAAGTCAATTGCTTTAACCGTTTCTGGTTTTACTAATGGAGCAATCGATTTTTTTAACAACAGTGCTCCTGCAATTGGATTTGTCGCAGCTAATGCTGCAAAAGCATCTACAGACGATTTTGTATAAGAATTATAATACGCATTAGTACCTGTAACTACAACTGTAGATCCACCTGCAAAAAATTGTCCTGTAGGGGTTAAAATATTTCTTGTTTCTTTATATCGTTCTAAGTTATCTGGTGCCGCTCCAACTAAAACTGCTCTACCAACATTGAATCCGATATATTGATCTTGAGTTGTTGGGTTTCTGAAACCTGTTTGAAATGAGGTTCTAAAAACATGTTGTTTTTTTTCATCAATTGCCAAAACTGCTGATATTCTTGGAGAATAATTGCCTTCGAAATTTTTCGCTTTGTCATAACGAATAGATCCAACAAGTTTTAATTTTTCGTCGAATAATTTTTTCTGAACTTGGGTATAAACACCATACTCATTATAATTTATAGGCGAATCTTTATCCGTATATATTCTACCGCTAGAATTTAATTGGTATACTCTATAAGAACCACCAACTTGAATTTCTGCTGGTTTAAATATGTCTTTTAAATTATAATTAGCATCTGAGTGATAAATTCTTGAATTATCTACTAGTTTTGCTCCAGTTAAATTATCTGGATCTGCAATTACTTTAGCTAAAGCTGCTTTAAACTCTGGAGTTCCAGCTGCAAATCGTATTCCTCTTGGTTCTGATGGATTTAAAGGATTCGTGTTTGGAATAAGAGTTAAACCTGTTGGGGATATATTGTAATCCGCAAAATTTCTTGCAAATGCATGCGCTTGTGCTGGAGTTGCTCCTAATAGCAAGGTAGATCTGGCATAAGCCGTTCCGTAATCTGTGAACCAGTTTGTGTTTCCTTTCCAAGTAGCATTAAGATTTACAGCAGCAAATGTCATATCATACGATTTACCACCATCTTCAGTAGTAGTATATCCTCTAACAAAGAAATTTTTACCTTTAATTTCTAATTTATGCTGCTCCATAAAGAAATTGTTCAAATTGTAACGGTTCGCTCCTTGATAAATAGAGTTACCAAATCCAAATTTACTTTGCCAAATAACTTCAATATCTTTAAAATTAGTTGACTTTGCCCATGGTTTAAAATGAAGTGAAAAGTCAATTTTTGTGTTTCTAACAATGCTTTCTGACAATTCCGTTTCATTATATCCAGTTCTTGAAACTAAATCAGTTGGTAACGTTGGCGCTGCAATTACCGATGCTGCTTCGTCGCCATAAACGTTTATACCATCGTAGCCATAATGAGTTCTTGTTCTTCCTGCAACTGTTCTATCGTTGTAGTTTGTGGCATACCAGTCAGTTCCGCTCAAGAAACTAAAATTAGCTTTTGCTGCAAAATAGGGAGAGAATGCTTTTGCAATTCGTACACCATAATCCTTGAAGTCATTTACTCCAGCTGCTTGCTGGCTTGTTTGTCCATACTTCATATAGGCTGTTACGCCTTGGCTGGTAAAAGGACTTTTACTGGTCATAAACAATATACCATTAAATGCATTTGCACCGTATAATGCTGATGATGCTCCAGGAAGTAACTCTACACTTTGGACATCTATTTCCGAAATTCCAATTAAATTTCCTAAAACGAAATTCAACAAAGGAGATGCATTATCCATTCCGTCAACCAATTGCATAAATCGGGTATTGGCAACAGTTGCAAAACCACGTGTATTAATTGACTTGAATGATAAACTACTGGTGTTCATTTGAACTTCTTTTAAGTTTTCAAGTCCATCATAAAAAGTAGCAGACGCTGATTTTTTGATGTCCTTAATCCCCATTCTTTCAATAGTAACAGGAGATTCTTTGATTCGTTCTGGAGTTCTCGATGCCGAAACTACGATTTCATTAAGTTTTGTTTCTTCATCGGCTAACTTTACCGCAAGTTTTTGATCAGTTGAAGTTACACTTAAACTTTGTGTTTCAAAGCCTATACTTGAAACTTCGATTGTAAAGGGTGGTTTTTTTGATGAATTTAAAGTAAATTTTCCATCGGAATCCGTTGCCGTTCCATTTGATTCTCCGGTTACTCTGACATTGGCGCCAGGAATAGGCTGATTGTTACTGTTTGTAACGGTACCTGAAATTGTATTTTGAGCAAAAGTAATGCTGCAAAAAAACAAAGACAAAATAAGTAAGTACACTTTCATTGGGTTAAATTTTGTTGGTTTAGGAATCGAATGTACTAATAATTTTGTTATTAATAAAAAAACGTGAAAAAAAATTCATAATTAGCACATATATTAAAACTATACAAAACAATTCCTATTATAGTTTATTAAATTTTTAATAGAAATTTAGTTAAAGTGTGAAATAATACTATGCATACATATAAAATAATGCGAAAAATGGAATAAATATTAAAAAAAGCGTTTTCAATATTTTATAAAAAAAAAAGCATCTTACAAGATTTTGTAAAATGCTTTTTGAGAATTTAAGTGCTATTTATTCTACCGTTACCGACTTTGCTAAATTACGAGGTTGATCAACATTACATCCTCTCATAACCGCAATATGATACGACAAAAGTTGCAACGGAATTGTTGTAATAAGTGGTGATAATGCATCCGAAGTTTCGGGAATTTCAATAACATAATCAGCTAATTCACGAACTTGAGTATCGCCTTTAGTTACTACTGCAATGATTTTTCCGCTTCGGGATTTAATTTCCTGAATGTTACTTACAATTTTGTCATAATGTCCTTGCTTAGGAGCAATAACTACTACTGGCATTTGAGCATCTATTAATGCTATTGGTCCGTGTTTCATTTCTGCTGCAGGATAACCTTCGGCATGAATATAGGAGATTTCTTTTAGCTTTAATGCACCTTCGAGTGCTACAGGAAAATTATAACCCCGTCCTAAATACAAACAATTAGGTGCGTCTTTGAAAATAGCCGCAATTTCTTTAGCTCTATTATTAGTTTCTAATGCTTCTTTTACTTTTTCAGGAATTATTTCTAATTCTTGTAAATATTGATGAAAATTAGCGTGTGATAGCGTTCCTTTGGCTTTAGCCAAACGCAAAGCAATCATCGTTAAAACAGTAATTTGTGTAGTAAAAGCTTTGGTCGATGCCACACCAATTTCTGGCCCAGCATGTGTATATGCTCCAGCATGTGTTTCGCGAGAAATGGATGAACCCACTACGTTACAAACTCCAAAAACAAAAGCACCATTTTCTTTAGCTAGTTTTATTGCAGCCATGGTATCTGCAGTTTCTCCAGATTGAGAAATAGCGATTACGATGTCTTTTTTATTTATAATTGGATTTCTATATCTAAACTCAGATGCGTATTCAACCTCAACTGGGATTCTGGCAAACTCTTCGAAAATATATTCTGCAACTAGTCCTGCGTGCCATGAAGTACCACAAGCTACAATAATGATTCTTTCGGCGTTTATGAATTTCTCTAAGTTATCTTCAACACCTGACATTTGTATTAAACCTTCGTTAGCGTGAAGTCTTCCACGATAGGTGTCTTTAATAACGCTAGGTTGCTCGTAAATTTCTTTGAGCATGAAGTGTTCGTAACCTCCTTTTTCTATTTGCTCTAAGTTCATTTGAAGCTCTTGTATATAAGGATCAACTAATGAATCGTCTTTAATTTTACGAATTTTCATTGGTTTGTGTAACCTTATATTTGCCATTTCGCCGTCTTCTAGATAAATGGCATTCGAAGTATATTCTATAAATGGCGAAGCATCTGAAGCAATAAAATATTCTGCTTCTCCAACACCTATTGCTAATGGACTTCCTAGACGTGCTGCCACAATTTCGTTTGGGGTTTTCTTGTCAAATACTGCAATCGCATAAGCTCCAACAACTTGATTCAATGCAAGTTGAACTGCTTTACCCAATTTTAATTTTTCTTTAATTTGAATTTCTTCAATAAGATTTACTAAGACTTCGGTATCTGTATCAGAATGAAATACGTAGCCTCTTTTTATTAATTCCTCTTTTAAAGGTGCGTAGTTTTCGATAATTCCGTTATGGATTATTGCTAAATCACCCGAATTAGAAAGATGTGGATGTGAGTTTACATCATTAGGAACTCCGTGAGTTGCCCATCGTGTGTGGCCAATTCCTATGGTTCCGTTTGTGGTGATTTCTTTAGAAGCTCTTAATTCGAGATCCGAAACCTTTCCTTTTGTTTTTGACAATTTGAGTTCTTTACCATCAAATAGCATAACTCCTGCACTATCATATCCTCTATATTCAAGTCTTTTTAGTCCTTTTATAATTATAGGGTATGCTTCTCTGTGTCCAATATATCCAACAATTCCACACATAATTTTGGTTTAATTAGGTTTCGTATAATAAATTTCAAGTTTTAGTCTTTTGTCTAATGGCACTGTTGATTTGCTTCCGTAAAGTATCGTTCCTAGTGGATTCATTACTGATGCTTTGGGTGTTTGAAAATAATAATTTGGTTTAATTGTGTTGTCTTGTAGAGGTGTTTTCCATTTATTAGAAGCGATTGTACCAATATCTTCGGTTACAACAAGTCCTAGTTTAATATTTGTTGAATCTGCATTTTTTACAAGGCCTCTAATTTGATCTGTAATTCTAATTTTATAAGTTAAACCTCTTTTTGTTGTTGCGTCTAAATTAATGTTTCCGTCAAAAACAAGTTTTGCTTTTTTTGTTGTTATGCCCGACGATCCATCTGTATAAAAATCGACTATTGGCCGGTTGTTATTTAAATCAAATAAATAAATGCGTTGTGGTTCGTAGATATTGTCTGTAGCGTTAACCATACTTGCAGCGTCAATATGAAAAACTAAATTGGCTTCGTTGATTAGCCACTTATTATTTCTCAAATCGTCTAATTCATCCGAAACTCCGTTTGCACCAATTGTTGCAACTCCATTTGAGTCATAACCTCTAACGTCTTGCGCTCCAAAAAGGCTAATTACTGCCATAGAACCAACTCCACCTTTTAAATATAACTTTTCATCACCCAGTGTTTTATCGGCAGAACTCAACGCTGAAGTATACGCTGGATTAGCGTTACTGTTTTGTAACAAGCTTACGGTGTTTCCGGTCATGTTAAGTATAATGGCTTTTTCAGCTCTGGAAATTGTTGTTACTCCCCCAGTTGTAGTAGATAAATCTTCTTTGTATTTAATTGTGATTTTTCCTTTTTTAAAGTCTAGCATGGCAAGGCTTCCGGAATTACTTCCAGAATTTTCAACCTTGAAATACAATCCTCTAAAATATTCTTTAAAAGCCTCGGCGTTTGTAAGTTTTCCGGCTGCAGCTTGGATTATTTTTGTGTTAAAAAAAGTTTTATTTAAACTCAATCGCATTCTTGGTGCTAAATAAGTAGTAGTCACTTTTCCTTCTGCATCTGTAGTAATTTCTGTGTGTTGCAATGGGCTAAACGCAAACTCATTATTCTCAGAAACACTAGCATTGTCGTTTAAACGTGATCCAATTTTAAAATTATCGAAATCAGTGTTTTGGTCTGTAAAATATTTTTGTGGGTTTAAGAATCCACCAATAGGATCTACATCTCGCATAAAATACCCAGACTCATACACACTTAATTTTATAGCAGGAAGTTTTGGAGTCTTAGGGAGATAAATAGAATCCAACTCATATGAATTCCCACCAGCTGTAATTGCAGTTATTTTTGGATCTACAAAATAGGGCACTTCTAAATATACAGCGTCAATAATAGGATTAGCTCCAATTGTAGGATTGTAAGAATCCATGCTTAATTGTGTTGCAAAACTTGCAATGGTTTTGCCAAAAGCGGGGTTTTCATAAATACCAAGTGGATTTACAACAAGATTATCAGATTGAAGAGCGCCTATTTCTTGATTGTATGCTGTTACACTATAGGTAGTACTATTAAAATCAAAGTTGTTTTCGCCTATTAAATCGGCACCTATTTCATTAAAATCTTTATCACAAGAAGCGAAAAAGGCAATTGTTGCAACTAATAAAATTTGCTTAAAAAAAGAATTATTGTACATGTTAAATAGAAAAAATTTAATTTATAGAACTACATTTTTATAGAAAGTAGTATACGCTTCTGCGAATTTTTCTTTCGGTGTGAAAGGTAAAAAAGGTTTTCCCGAAGATTCTATAAATTTTGTTAAACTTGAAGACACGTTTTCCGAAGCTATAATAACCGCGTCAGAATGCTTTATAGTAGCTTTTATAATGTTTTCGTAATCAGGGTTTTCTAGGTCTAGAATTGCTTCGTGTGGAATTCCATCAAACTTAACTTTATTAATCATTTCAACATCTAAACTCCCTTCAAAAGACTGTCCGTAAACTGATGTGACGATTTTGGTTTGAGAAAACAAAGCTTCGTTTTTGTAAAAATGCTTCATGTAAATGGGCAACATTGCCGCTAACCAACCGTGAACATGAATAATATCGGGCACCCAATTCAGTTTTTTTACGGTTTCAACAACTCCTTTTGCGAAAAAAATAGCGCGTTCATCGTTGTCAGAATACAACACACCTTCCTCGTCAGTGAAAGTAGCTTTACGTTTAAAATATTCATCGTTATCAATAAAATAAACTTGAATCCGTTCCTTAGGAATTGATGCCACTTTTATAATCAATGGCATATCTAAATCGTTCACTACTAAGTTCATCCCCGAAAGCCGAATTACTTCGTGCAATTGATGCCTTCTTTCGTTTATATTACCATAGCGAGGCATAAAAATTCTTATTTGTCCTCCTTGGTTGTTAATCATTTTTGGGACATCATAAGACATCAAAGAAACCTCATTTTCAGCTAGATAAGGTACCACTTCAGATGATACATATAATATTTTCTTATCTTCCATATTTTAATTTACTTATTTATTGGCAATAAAAACCATGCAAAATTACAAAAATTTATGCAGTTATTGCCTAAAATATTATGTTTGTATTTAATTTCAACAAAACCACTATGCCTGTTTTCTACAGAAAAGCTACATTCAACACGTATTTAAATTCGATTAAATCCCAGAATTCTACTCTAGGATTTATTCCAACTATGGGTGCTTTACATTTAGGGCACTTGTCCTTGATGCAACAATCATTGTCCGAAAATAAGTTTACAGTTGTTAGCATTTTTGTGAATCCTACACAATTTAATAACCCAGTTGACCTCGCTAAATACCCAAGAACATTGGAATCAGATTTAGAAAAAATTTCTAATTTGAATGACCAAATTATAGTTTATGCACCTTCAGTTGAAGATCTTTATGACGGCAATCCTATATCGCAGTCTTTTGATTTTGATGGACTAGAAAATCAAATGGAAGGAAAGTTTAGGCCCGGTCATTTTGATGGGGTTGGAACGATTGTTAAACGATTGTTTGAAGTTGTCAATCCTACAAATGCCTATTTTGGCGAAAAAGATTTTCAACAATTACAAATTGTAAAAAAAATGGTTCAAAAAAACCACTTAAATGTTAACGTAATTGGCTGTCCCATTTATAGAGAGTCTAATAATTTAGCCATGAGTTCTAGAAACGAACTTTTAACTGTTCAAGAAAGGCACGATGCATCTATAATTTACAGCACCTTAATTACTTCAAAGGAAAAGTTTAAAACAAAAAGCGCCCAAACAGTTGAGCTTTGGGCGAAAAAAAACTTTGAAAAAGACAAAACCTTCAAATTAGAATACTTTCAAATTGCAGACGAAGCAACACTTTTGCCTTGTTTAATTAAAAATAAAAATAAAAAATACCGTGCATTCATAGCGGTATTTGTCAATAATATCAGATTAATAGATACCATATTATTAAATTAATACTTCAAATTTTGCTTTATATTAAAAGCAAATAAAGTATTATATTGCTGCTCTTTTAGCCTATGTTTTTAATTTCAAAAACCCAATGATTATGAAACAGTTATTTCTATTTTTATTTTTTTCAACAACTGTTTTTTCACAAAAAACGATAGAATTATTTGATTCCTATAAATTAGGCGAAAAACGAGAAATTACCATTGGCTTACCCGAATCTTATGAAAAAAATCCAAGTAAGAAATACCCCATTATTATTTTGCTCGATGGTGATTATTTATTTGATCCGTTTTTTGGTGCATTAAATTATGGTGCCTATTGGGAAGATTTACCCGAAACAATCGTAGTTGGGATTAGCCAGAATCAAAACGACGAAAGATACGACGATTGCACTTATGATGAAAAAAGTGGTTATCCGTCTGAGAAAGGAATACAATTTTTCGAATTTATTGGTGCAGAAATCCTTCCCTATATGGAAAAAAAATACCGCGTTGCCCCATTTAGAATTATTGCTGGACATGATACAACAGCTGGGTTTTTAAACTTTTTTTTATACAAAGATGCTCCCATTTTTAATGGTTATATTTCCTTGAGTCCAGAGCTTCCTATAGAAATGGAAACCCGCGTTCCAGAATATTTAGCAAAACTCAAAAATCCAATTTTTTATTATCAATCTTCTGCAGAAAGCGATTCAAAAGATATTAATGAACCTATAAAAAAACTAGACGAAAATATTAAACTTGTAGTTAATCCGTTGTTAAATTACAAATACGACAACTTCAAAGATGCTTCACATTATTCCTTAGTTTTACAATCTATTCCTAATGTTTTATATCAATTTTTTGATGTTTTTAAACCTATTTCTACAGCTGAATTTACAAACAAAATAGTACTACTTCAAAGTGGATTTGTAGATTATTTAACGAATAAGTATGATGTGATTTCTAAAACATTGGGATTAAAAATACCCGTTAGAATAAATGATTTCAAAGCCATTGAAGCCGCAATTCTAAAAAATAAAGCCTACCAAGAACTAGATAAATTGTCGGATATTGCAAGAAAAAATTATCCAAAATCAATGCTTGCCGATTATGAATTGGGTTTGATGTACGAAAAATTGGGCGACTACAAAAAAGCAACAAAATCATATCAAAATGCTTCGCAATTAGAAGAAATTGGTGATTTGACGAAAACCATGATGCTTGATAAATTTGACGACATGAAAAGCCAACTTAAAAAATAATAATGTCAAAAGTAAAGACAACTTTTTTCTGCCAAAACTGTGGTGCTCAATATGCCAAATGGCAAGGACAATGCAACTCCTGTAAAGAATGGAATACCATTGCTGAAGAAATCATCCAAAAAGAAGAAAAATCAAGTTGGAAACCCACAAATTCTGATTCCAAAAGAGTGGCTAAACCAATGCGAATAAACGAAATCGATTCCGCACAAGAAATCCGTATGGACACTACCGATGGCGAATTAAATCGCGTATTGGGCGGCGGAATTGTACCCGGTTCACTAATCCTTCTTGGTGGCGAACCAGGCATTGGAAAAAGCACCTTGTTGTTACAAATTTCCTTAAAACTTCCTTACAAAACATTATACGTTTCTGGAGAAGAAAGCCAAAAACAAATAAAAATGCGCGCCGAAAGAATTACACCAAACGGTGATAACTGTTACATTCTAACCGAAACCAAAACCCAAAATATCTTTAAACAAATTCAAGAAATTGAACCCGAAATTGTTATAATCGACTCGATTCAAACACTTCATACCGATTATATCGAATCAACTCCAGGAAGCATTTCGCAAATTCGAGAAACCACTGCTGAACTAATAAAATTTGCCAAAGAAACGAATATTCCAGTAATTTTAATTGGTCATATTACCAAAGACGGAAGCATCGCTGGTCCAAAAATTCTGGAACACATGGTCGACACCGTTTTGCAATTTGAAGGCGATAGAAATCACGTATATCGTATTTTGCGTTCGCTTAAAAATCGTTTTGGATCCACCTCCGAAATTGGAATTTACGAAATGCTGGGAACAGGATTACGAGAGGTTTCAAACCCATCAGAAATATTAATTTCGCACAAAGACGAAGGATTATCAGGAACCGCAATAGCTTCAACACTCGAAGGTATGCGACCGCTCATGATCGAAATTCAAGCCTTGGTTTCGACCGCAGTTTATGGAACTCCGCAACGCAGCACTACAGGTTATAATGCCAAGCGACTCAATATGATTCTGGCAGTTCTTGAAAAAAGAGCTGGTTTCAGGTTGGGTGCCAAAGACGTTTTCTTGAACATTACAGGAGGAATATCAGTAGATGATCCCGCAATTGACTTAGCCGTTGTCGCAGCAATTTTATCCTCGAATGAAGATATTCCTGTAAACAAAGATTTTTGCTTTGCTGGCGAAGTAGGATTATCTGGAGAAATTCGCCCTGTGAATCGTGTAGACCAACGTATTCAGGAAGCAGAGAAATTAGGATTTTCTACCATTTTTGTATCCAAATATAATAAAATAGCTTTGAAAAATTCAGTAATCAAAATTCAACTCGTGGCAAAAATAGAAGATGTTGTAGCGCAATTGTTTGGCTAGATATTTGTAAGATAAAAATCAAGAATTTCAAAGTTATTTTCCAATCAACATCCAATTAATTTGCACGCTATGAAAAAATTCATCGCCTTATTTATTTTCTTGGTTTCAGCATCGTCCTTTGCTCAAAAACCTATTTTCGCTTCTGCTAAAGTAAAAGCGGTAACGGTATATTCTAATGCTGCCGAAATTTCGCAAACAACATCCGCAATGCTTCCAAAAGGAACGAGCGAAATTGTGATTAAAAATGTTTCTGATGTTTTAAATGAAAACACCGTTAGAATTGGTGCGCCATCAACCGTTACGGTTCTTTCGGTGCAATTTTCGGATGATTATATTTCAGAATATGATTTAGACGAAAGCAATCCCGCCATAAAAAAAGTGCGTGACAGCATTAATTGGGTAAAAAAGGAAATCCAAAAAGTAGGAATCGAAAAAACTTCGCAATCTAAAACCATCGAACTTTTAGATAAAAACCAACAAGTTTCTGGGGTAAATTCAGGTTTAAACGTGATTGATTTGATGAAATTCGTTGATTATTACAAACTCAAACACATTGAAATCAGCAATGCCATAATCACATTAGAAGAAAAAGAGAAGAAACTCAACAAACAATTAGCCAATTTAAATACGAAACTCGAAACCAATACCAAAAGCGAAGATGAAATCTCCGACGGAAAACTAATTCTCCAAGTAATGAATGAAGTTGCGGGCAATGTAGATTTTGAAATTAATTATTTAACTCCTGAAGCTTCTTGGAAACCCTTTTATGATTTGCGAACAAACAGCGTTGCTGAACCAATGAATATGATGTACAAAGCCGAAGTGGTTCAAGATACAGGCATTGATTGGAAAAAAGTAAAACTGACCTTGTCTTCTGGAAACCCTAATCAGAACAATCAAGCACCACTTTTGAGCTCGTGGTTTTTGAAATATCAAGAAAATTACGGTTCTGGTTTTATGGAACAGAGTTCGGTTCAAAACAAATTACAAGGAAGAGTTGCTGGAGTTAACATTGATAAATATAAAGCAGAAGATGATAAGCAATTACAAGAAATTGTGATTAGAGGAGTTGGTTCAAATATTAACGAAAATCAACTCAATATTTCTTTCGATATTGACATTCCGTATGACATTTTATCCAATGGGAAAGCACACAGCGTAGCACTCAAAGAAATAAAAATTCCAGCAACATACAAATATTATGCTGCGCCAAGAGTCGAAAAAGAAGCTTTCTTATTAGCTGAAATCGTTGATTATTCTAAGTACAATTTACTCAAAGGCGAAGCCAATATTATTTTTGAAGGAATGTATGTGGGCAAAACGCAAATCAATCCAACTCAAACCGCAGACACGCTCAATTTGAGTATGGGAAGAGACAAAAAAATTGCCATAAAACGCGAAAAAGTTGCTGATAAATCGGGCATAAAATTTTTGTCTTCCAAGAAAGAACAAACTTTTACCTATGATATTACCGTTCGCAACAACAAGAAAGAAACGGTTCAATTACTATTAAAAGACCAATATCCATTAAGTCCAGACAAGGAAATCGAAATTGAATTACTACAAAGTGATGGCGCAAAAGTAAATGTAGAAACTGGAATTCTCACTTGGGATTTAGATTTAAAATCCGCCGAGATCAAAAAAATAAGAATCAGTTATCGAGTGAAATATCCAAAAGATAAGGTGATTGATAATTTGTAGAGCTTGTCATTGCTTCTCCCAATGTTCAATGGCATTAATTAAGAAATAAGCACTACAATTTTGTCAATCTGACGCAGGAAGAATCTTATCTTATTACTCAAGTTTGTTGAGATTCTTCCTGCGTCAGAATGACAAATAAATCCCTAAATTAATCACGTTTTACGGCGCAGGATCAGGAATTATCGCCTGAACTTCATTAATAACTTTTAAAATATCATCCGATAAAACCACATCAATAGTAGCGGAGTTTTCCTTTAATTGTTCCATTGTAGTAGCGCCAATAATAGTGCTGGTTACAAAAGCTTGTTGCGTTACAAAAGCTAAAGAAAGTTCCGTTAAAGTCAAACCGTTTTTATGCGCTATTTCCTGATACAATCGAGTGGCTTCAACACTTTGTGGACTGTTATAACGGTTGTATTGCGGAAAAATATTAATTCGAGCATGAGGCAAATTTTCTCCTGATAAATATTTTCCTGATAAAACTCCAAAACCCATTGGCGAATACGCTAATAAACCCACATTTTCTCTGATGCAAACCTCGGATGATCCGTTTTCAAAAAGGCGATTCAATAACGAATACGGGTTTTGAACGGTTTTTATTCTTGGCAAATTTTGGTATTTACTTTCTTCCAGAAAACGCATAATTCCCCATGGTGTTTCGTTCGAAAGCCCAATATGGTTTATTTTCCCTTGTTTGATGAAATCTTCCAAAGTTTCAAGAACGCCGTGAATGTTGTCTTCCCAAGCATCATCTTGCACTTTAAAACCGCGTTGTCCAAAATAATTGGTTTTACGTTCCGGCCAATGCAGTTGATAGACATCAATATAATCAGTTTGAAGTCGTTGCAAACTTTGATCTAATGCAAACTGAATGCTTGCTGGCGAAAAATCCATTTTGTCCCGCATGTAAGTAAACGTTGGGCTTGGTCCTGCAATTTTTGATGCCAAAATAATTTCCTCACGTTTGCCTGTTTTTTTAAACCATGTTCCTATAATTTTTTCGGTACTACCATACGTTTCTTGGCGAGCAGGAACCGAATACATTTCGGCAGTGTCAAAAAAATTGATGCCTTTTTCGAGGGCATAATCCATTTGAGCATGACCTTCGGCCTCAGTATTTTGCTCTCCAAAAGTCATTGTTCCAAGGCATATTTTACTGATTTTTATATCGGTATTGGGTAAAGTGGTGTATTTCATTTTAGATATTGTAATTCTGAATTATTTTTTAAAAAACAAAGGTGAAATTAGTTAATTGCTTTTGCATCGAAGTTACCAAAAAATTTAGAAACGTTTAAACTAAAAAAAATCAACTCCAAAATTTGTCATTGATTTGCTCTCGAACGGGCGAAGCAATGATAAAATAGAAGCTGAAATAACTATTTATTCAATCTCCTTCAACATCTCGGCAATAGCATCCAATCTTGGCGTTAAGATAATTTCGATTCTACGATTTTTTGCTTTTCCTTCGGCTGAAGCATTGCTAGCTAATGGAGAGAATTCACTTCGTCCGGCTGCGGTAAGATTTTGCTTGTTTATACTTTTATTTTCACTCATAATTGCAACAATTGCAGTTGCTCTTTTAGTCGATAAATCCCAGTTATCGGCAATTGGTCCTGAACCACCAAAAGGATCATCGTCTGTATGTCCTTCAATCAAAACCGAAATATCTGGATTGTCACCCAATACTTTTCCTACTTCTACAACCGCTTTTTTACCTTCGGTTCCTACAGCCCAACTTCCCGAATTAAAAAGCAATTTGTTCTCCATAGAAACATACACTTTTCCGTTTTTTTGTTCAACGGTCAGACCTTTGCCCTCAAATCCATTCAAAGCATTGGAGAGTGTTTCTTTTAGTTTTCGCATGCTTTCTTCTTTTGCAGCGATTAAACCTTCGAGTTCATTTAATCTTTGATTGTTTTTATCAAGTTTTTCTTGTTCGAGTGCCAATGCTTTTGCTTTAGCTTCGAGCTGGTCAAGCAACTCTCTGTTTTTAGCCAAATTTGCTTTTAAAGCATCGCTACTGTTTTTTTCCAATGCATTGTATGATTCTTGTAAAACATTGAATTTTTTTTCAGCAATACCATATTCTGCTTGCCATTTATCGCGTTCCGTTTTGGTTTTACTCAAGTCTGATTTTAAAGCATCTCTATCTAACTCGAGTTGCATTTTTGCTTTTAATAAGTCGGCATTTTCATCAGCAATACTGCGATTTTCTTTTTTTAAATCGGTGTATTTGCTTTCTAAATCATTGTAAATCTTTTTTGAAACGCAAGAAGTTGTGAGTGCCAAAACTAATAAGCCGAGTGAAATTTTTTTAATCATTTTATTTTTTTTATTTATTTGAAATTGATTTTTGCTATTGAAATTGCCAATCTTTATTCTATTTCCACTAACACCGGACAATGGTCAGAATGCATAGCATCTGGCAGTATAACGGCTCTTTTAAGTTTATGTTTCAAGCTGTCACTAACTAAATTATAATCAATGCGCCAACCTTTATTATTTCCTCTTGCCCCAGCGCGATAACTCCACCAAGAATACTGATGCGGTTCACTGTTGAAATGTCTAAAACTATCTACAAAACCGGATTTCATAAACCCATCAAGCCAAGCTCTTTCTTCGGGTAAAAATCCAGAAACGTTTTTGTTTCGAACAGGATCATGAATGTCAATTGCTTCGTGACAAATGTTGTAATCGCCACAAATGATAAGGTTTGGCGTTTGTTTCTTGAGTTCGTTAATGTAATTTTGGAAATCATCCATATACATAAACTTGTGGTCCAATCGATCCATATTTGTCCCTGACGGCAAGTACAAACTCATTACAGAAACTTCGTCAAAATCTGCCCGAAGGTTTCTTCCTTCAAAATCCATGTGGTGAATTCCGGTTCCATAAACCACTTTATTGGGTTTAGTTTTCGAAAGAATGGCAACACCGCTATAGCCTTTTTTTGTCGCAGAAAAGTAATATTGAAAGGGATAACCTGCCTTGGTAATGTCATCAACGGGAATTTGTTCTTCGGTAGCTTTAATCTCCTGAAGGCAAATTACATCAGGATTAGCTTGTTGTAACCAATCTATAAATCCTTTTGAAATTGCGGCACGAATGCCATTAACGTTATAAGAAATGATTTTCATTGTGTTGAATTTTGAATTTCAAATGTAATAAAAAAGTGTAAAGTTTGATTAAGAAAAAAACAAGAAAATGGAGTTTTTTGCTATCTTTGTTTCTTGCTCAAAACAAACATACATGGGTTTAGTAACCGCCAAAGAAGTTGCAAAAGCAATAAACGCTGATAAATACGGATTTTTAGGTACATTTTCGGGCTGGTTGCTCATGAAAGTACTTAAAATATCTACACTGAATAAAATGTACGACCGAAATAAACATCTTAAGGATGTCGAATTTTTGAATGGCATTTTAGAAGATTTAGAAATAAAATTTGAAATCCCCGAAGAAGATTTTAAACGTCTACCAAAAGAAGGTGCATATATTACGATTTCAAATCATCCTTTGGGCGGAATAGATGGTGTTTTACTTTTGAAATTAATGCTAGAAAGAGAACCTGATTTTAAAATTATTGCTAATTTCTTGTTGCATAGAATTGAGCCTCTCAAAAAATACATCATGCCCGTTAATCCTTTTGAAAATCATAAAGATGCTAAGTCTAGCGTGGTAGGAATCAAAGAAACTTTACGCCATTTGAGTGATGGAAAACCACTAGGAATGTTTCCTGCTGGAGAAGTTTCTACGTATAAAGACGGAAAATTAGTTGTAGATAGAGCTTGGGAAGAAGGCGCAATTAAAGTAATTAGAAAAGCTCAAGTTCCTGTAGTTCCTATTTATTTTCATGCTAAAAATAGTCGTCTGTTTTATTTATTATCAAAAATTGGAGGCACACTGCGCACCGCAAAATTACCCTCTGAAGTATTTAGTCAAAAACATCGAACGATAAATGTGCGTATCGGAAAACCTATTTCTGTTGCAGAACAAAACGAACACACTACAATTGAAGAATACTCTGAGTTTTTAAGACGTAAAACCTATATGTTGGCAAATCCTTTCGAAAAAGAAATGCCTTTTATAACCACACCAAACCTAAAACTTCCAAAAAACCCTAAAGAAATTGTTACCGCGGCAAATCAAGACAAAATGATTGCAGAGGTAAACGCAATAAGGAAAGCAGACTGTAGATTATTGCAAAGTAAAAACTATGAAGTTTTTTTTGCACAAGCAAAAGAAATGCCTAATATTTTGCATGAAATTGGCCGATTGCGTGAAATTACTTTTAGAGAAATAGGCGAAGGAACAAACGAATCAATAGATCTTGACAAATACGACAAGTATTACCACCACATGTTTTTGTGGGACGAAGATGCTAAAAAAATTGCTGGCGCTTATCGAATGGGTTTAGGTGCAGAAATTTATCCAAAATACGGAATGGATGGTTTTTATTTAAACAGTTTATTCCGTTTTGAACCCGAGTTGCATGACATGATGCACAAATCTATTGAAATGGGTCGTGCTTTTATTATTAGAGAATACCAACAAAAACCAATGCCGTTATTCCTGCTTTGGAAAGGAATAATTCATACCACATTGCGTTATCCTGAACATAAATTTTTACTTGGAGGTGTAAGCATTAGCAATCAATTTTCAGATTTCTCTAAATCGTTGATGATTGAGTTTATGAAATCTAATTTTTACGATCCTTATATTGCACAATACATTCATCCTAAAAAAGAATTTAAAGTTAAACTAAAAGACGCCGATAAAGATTTTGTATTTAATGAAGCCGAAGCTGATTTGGTTAAATTTGACAAAATTATTGACGAATTAGAACCAGGAAATTTGCGTTTACCTGTTTTAATAAAAAAATACATCAAGCAAAATGCACGTGTAGTTGCATTTAATGTTGACCCACTATTTAACAATGCTGTAGATGGATTGATGTACATACGAATATCAGACATTCCTGACAGCACCGTAAAACCTGTGATGGAGGAGTTTCAAGCGGAACTCGAACGAAAATTAACCGATAAAGAAGCGTAAAGAATTGTAACAAAAAAGTACCTTTTTAACGGTTTCGGGCTTGGCGAAGGTGACGATTTGGTTAGCCTAAACTTTCAGTAAATCACTGACCAAAAAAGCACAAAACAATGTGTAAAGTCAAGACCAAAACCCCAATTTTTGCAAACCGCTGTTAGGCGTTCGTCTTTATCTTTGTTTACTCAAATTTATGATTCTTTCTATTCGAGGTCTATTATAACGTTGAAGTAAAATAGGATAAAAATTTAATAAAATATTAAGTACTAGCAACCACAACGATTTGAGAATTCCAAATTTAAATGCAACTAAAAAATTGAAAAATAAAACTATAATTAAAATAATTAAATGTGCTAATTCAGATTGTTTTGTTTGATAATGCAAGTGTTTTAAAGATTTGATATTTTTTTCGATTGGGTTTGATTTTTTATTTAGTTTTTCCCAACCTATCCAAACCAATAATTTTCTGAAAAAATTTATCCCTATAAATTTATATATTTTTCCTTTTTGTTCCAAAGGTTTATGATTAAAATAATTAGAAGTATTTTTTCCTTTTAGTATTTGTATAAAACCGCCTACACCTGTCATCAAAATAAAGTTAAGATTAAATGCAAATAAAAATCCTTGAACTCCAATAAATCGAACAACGATATATATTACAATAAATGTAATTGGTAAAATAAAAATTAATAGTAATAATTTTGTTAATTTCATGGTTTCATTTTTGCCAAGATGACGCACAACTTATGGCTTGTGGCTTATTTTACATCTTAAAACCACCCTTTTTTCCCAACTTGATAGGTTTCGTAAAATTCCTGATCGGATTTTGTGAGGTAAATTACACCTTCAATTAAACCCAAAATACTGGTTACCGTTCCGCAAGTACAAATACTAATTACCAACCATATTATTCCTTCTTGAGTATAGCCCAAAAGAAATTTATGAATCCCAAAAGCTCCCAAAAGTATTGCTAGAATTCCAGCAGGGAGTTTTTTGTTTTCTTGGTAATTTGGTTGTGGATTATTCCATGCTTCGTGTTTTGTGTTTTCCATAGCTGGTTAATTTTGGATAAAATTTAATTTTTTAGATTTTATATGTTGGAAATTTTAATTAAATTCTACTATTTGTGAACTCATTTTTGGATCATCTCCATACTGATTTTCTCCTCTTTGCCCTGAGCATACTAAAAGATACGTCATCAAAAGGAAGTTGAAAAAAGGAAGAAAAATCAGAAGGGAAAAACTCCATTTCATTCCTAAATCTTTAAGTCGTCTTATTGTAACCGCTTGCATTGGAACAAAAATTACTAGTTGAAAAATACACAAATTAAAAATTAAGTTAAGGTTGTTTTTAGTAACCCAATACAGTAGACAAATAACTAAAACTACCATGAAATATATTAAAATGTAATAGCCGTATTCACTACGAGATGCACGACCAGAAAAATTTGCATATTTGTTATTATACCTGTCTAACATATCAAAATGGTTTAATTATTTACGTAAAAATATAAAAATTATTGAAATGCCTTATCAATTGGTTCCCAAAGTTCGATTTTATTCCCTTCAATATCCAGAATCCAGCCAAATTTTCCGTAATCATAAGACTCCATTTCGCCTACAATTGTTACACCTTCTTGCTTTAATTTTTTTAGCAAATTTTCTAAATCGTGTACTCTGAAATTTTGCATGAATTGTTTCGTGCTTGGTTCAAAATAATTTGAATCGTCTGCAAATGGTGACCATTGTGTAGAACAATCGTTGCCTTGCTTGTCTTTCCACCAAAAAGTAGCGCCATAGTCATCGGTTTTTAAACCTAAATGTTTGCCATACCAAGCCACCAATTCTTTTGAGTTTTTGGATTTAAAAAATACGCCACCTATTCCTATTACTCGTTTTTCTGGCGCTTCTTCTTTGGCCTGACCAAAATAGTTGGATTTGATTTTATCCACAATTACTTGCGCCAAACGTTCGTGACTTTCAAAAGTCCAACCGGCGATATGTGGAGACAGAATTACATTCTTTGCCTGTAATAAATATTGAAAAGCTTCGGGAAGTTCCCTCGACTGCCCTCGGGATGACACAAAAAGAGTTTCGAAAGACAATTTTTCATATTCCAAAACGTCTAAACCTGCTCCGAGAATCTTACCTGATTGCATTGCTTTGACTAAATCCGCCGTAACAATATTTTTTCCTCTAGAGGTATTTAGTATCCAAAACGATTTGGCGAAAGCATTGATAAAATCAGCATCAATCATTTTATCTGTTTCTGGCGTCCAAGGAATATGCAAGCTCAAAACATCTGTTTTTTGCTGTAATTCTGCGAGCGAAACTTGCTTTGCATTGGCATCGCCCACATTTTCCTGAATGTCGTAACACAAAACTTCTACCTCAAAACCACGCAATTTTTTGGCAAAAGATTTTCCCATATTTCCGTAGCCAATAATGCCAACAGTCTTCCCGTCTAGTTCGTGACCACGATTACTTTCTCGGTTCCAATGACCTGATTTTATTTCGGTATCCGCTTGATTCAAATTATTAAATAACGATAAAATCATTCCCAAAGTGTGTTCGCCAACCGCGTTGCAATTGCCTTCTGGTGCTGCAATGAGTTGAATATTTTTGGTTAAAGCATACTCACAATCAATGCTTTCTAAACCAGCACCAACTCGTGCAATGAATTGCAAATTCGTGGCTTTATCCAGAAAAGTTTGATCTATTTTGAATCGGCTGCGGATGACAATTCCTTGATATTCGTGAATTTTAGCTTCGATTGCTTCTTTGGAAGAAGTGAAATCTTCGTGATTTATAAATCCTGCCTGCTGCAATTGTTCCCAAAGCAGTGGATGATTACTATCGATATGAAGGATTTTGATGTCCATAAAAAGTGTTTCAATATTTGACATACCAAATTAACAAAAAAATTACTGTTTATCGTTTTGTCAAAAGGATTTAGTGTTGCAATTGTGTAAGTTTGTATAAAATATGGACACGGATAAACGCTGATTCGCTTCGCAAAAACACAGATTAAAAGGATTTTAAAAATCTGTTCATTTGCATTTAATCTAAAAAAAATCAGTTTTTTTTCAGCGTCTTTGCGAAGCAAATCCGTTTCATCAGCGTCCCTTTTTAGGTCAAAAAAATTAAAAATGAAATTAACAAAAACCTTTAAATCCTTTTTCGAAAGCGAAAAAGCAGGCGGTTTACTATTGCTTTTTGCAACCCTTCTTTCGCTAGGATTGGCAAACTCCTCGATTCAAACGGACTATATTCAATTTTGGAATACAGAAATAGGGCATCATTCTATCACACATTGGATAAATGATGGACTAATGGCTATTTTCTTTCTTTTGATAGGTTTAGAGCTAGAGCGCGAAATTTACAAAGGCGAATTGTCGAGTATGAAAAATGCTGCGCTTCCTATTTTTGGAGCTTTGGGCGGAATGATTGTTCCTGCAGGTTTGTTTTTATTGTTGAATTTTGGAACAACAACCCAAAACGGTGCCGGAATTCCTATGGCGACAGACATTGCTTTTGCCATTGGTGTTTTGTCGCTTCTTGGAAATCGCGTTCCTACCTCGCTCAAAATATTTCTTACCGCGCTTGCTGTAATGGATGATTTGGGCGCTATTATTGTTATTGCGGTGTTTTATACAAAAACCATTGCTTTTATTAATTTAGGGATTGCTTTGAGTGTTTTTGGTTTACTGCTTATCCTCAATAGAATGAGAGTTCGCAACTTAATTCCGTACTTAATTGGTGGTGTTTTTATGTGGTATTTCATGCTCAATTCTGGTATTCATGCTACAATAACTGGCGTTTTGCTGGCTTTTGCCATTCCGTTTGGAGATGGAAGTAAAAGTACCGCTTCTTATACATTACAACACTTTTTGCACAAACCAGTAGCTTTTTTTATACTGCCTTTGTTCGCCATTGCTAATACTTGTATTGCTATAAATTTAGATTGGAGCGAAGGATTATCCCACTCCAATTCACTGGGAATTCTATTGGGACTTGTCATTGGAAAACCATTAGGAATAGGGATTTTCTGCTTACTTGGTGTAAGTTTAGGGCTTTGTGTACTTCCCAAAGATTTGAAATGGGGAAACATTATTGGCGCTGGAATGTTAGGCGGAATTGGTTTTACGATGTCAATTTTTATAACACTTCTTGCTTTTGATAATGCTGAAGTGATTACCAATTCGAAAATTGCCATTCTAATTGCTTCGTTTGTTGCAGGAACGATGGGATTTGTTTGGTTGAAATTTTCTTTGAAACAAAAATAAAGCAAAATATAATCACTCTAAAGCAGCCATTTTAAACCATATAAGACAAATAAGGTCATTGAAGTTGGGCTTTTTAGAAATTTTTTTAATTAAAAAAGGGAATTTAGCCATAAACTAAATTCCCTTTTTAATTATATATAGAAAAAATTTTATCCTTTAATTTGTTTCAACGACGTTTTTATTCCTTTGATTAATGAAGAGCTAAATCCGTTGTGTTCCATTTCGTTAAGTCCTACAATTGTGCAACCTTGAGGAGTTGTTACTCTATCTATCAATTGTTCTGGATGTACTTTTTCTTCGAGAAGCATTTGAGCTGCACCTTTTACGGTTTGAGCTGCAATGGCTAGTGCGGTTTGGGAATCAAAACCAATTTCGATTCCAGCTTGCATCGAAGCGCGAATATAACGCAACGCATAAGCGGTTCCGCAAGCACCAAGAACAGTGGCTGCATCCATTAGTTTTTCGTCAATTATTGGAGCTGTTCCTAAATCTTGAAAAAGAGAAATTACGTTTTGAGCAGCATTTTTATTTTTATCATGAAAAGCAATACAAGTGGCTGATTCGCCAAATTGTGCTGCAATATTGGGCATAATCCGAACGGCATGATTGGCATCGCCAATTTTATTTTGAAGCGTTTCTATGTCTAATCCACTTACTGCCGAAGCAATTGTTTTATTAGAAATTAATGGCAGAATTTCGTTTAAAACAACATCAACTTGATACGGTTTTATGGTCAGAATGATAACATCTGCATCAACTATTTGATGGGTGTTATCTGCTGAAACTGTGATACCTGATTTTTCGAGATAAAGAATACTGGCCGTGTTTCTTCGGGTTATGGTAACTTGGTTGTTTTGAGAAAATTTTGCTATTCCTAGTGCAATAGCAACTCCTAGATTTCCTCCTCCAATAATATGTACTTTCATTTTTATAGTTTTATTAAAATCCTAAAATCAATTTTGCAATAGAGAAATAAATAAGAATACCGCAAATATCATTGCTAGTGGTAATAAATGGTCCCGTTGCTAAAGCAGGATCAATGCCCATTTTATCCAATAACAACGGAATAAATGTACCAATAAGTGAAGCAATAATAATTACTGATATTAATGAAATGGCAACAATCACTGCAATAATAATTTCAACATTCAAAAGAAAATGACTTCCAAAAAATAATATTGCTGCTAAAATTAACCCATTTAACAAACTCAATGATATCTCTTTTATTAATCTATTGAACAACGAACCGCTCAAAGTATCGTTTGCTAAACCTTGAACAATAATTGCCGAAGATTGTACACCTACATTGCCTGCCATTGCCGCAATTAGAGGTGTGAAAAAGAATAAATAGCCATATTGTTGCATTGCTCCTTCAAATAAACCCAACACTTTTACAGAAATAAAACCCCCTAAAAGTGCTAAAACCAACCATGGTAATCGTGCTTTTGTGTGTTCAATTATACTATCATCGGCTTCAACATCTTGCGAAATACCTGCTGCTAACTGGTAATCTTGATCCGCTTCGTCTTTGATTACATCCACAATATCATCGATAGTAATTCGGCCAACTAATCGTCCGAGTTCGTCAATAACAGGAATGGCTTCTAAATCGTATTTCTGCATGATTCTAGCCACTTCGATATCTTCGGCATCGACCATAACCGAATTTAATTTCCGAATATAAACCTCACTAATTGGGGTTTTTGCTGATGTTGTCAATAAATCTTTTAGGGATAATCGCCCTAGTAATTTGTCTTGTTCATCTACAACATATATAGAATGTACCCTTGAAATATTTTCGGCTTGAATGCGCATTTCTTTTATACAAGTCAGAACGTTCCAGTTTTCATAGACTTTTACCAATTCTTTGTGCATGATTCCACCTGCAGTATCTTCGTTGTAGCGCAATAAATCAACAATGTCTTTTGCGTGCTCAACATCAATAAGTTCCGATATTACTTCTTGTTTTTTGCTCTGGGAAAGTTCCGCAATAATATCGGCAGCATCGTTCGTTTCTAATTCATCAAGCTCTTCGGCAATCTCCTTTGGCGAAAGCCTGCTAAGTATTTTTTCCCGTAAATCATCCTCTAATTCTAGAAGGATTTCGGCTGTTTTTTCACTATCTAAAACCTTAAAAATGTAGGTAGCTTCGTCAAAATCTAGCTCGTCAAGAATTTCGGCAATATCAGCATGGTGCAAGTCATTTAATAAAACACCCAATTGTTGGTCGTCTTTACTTTGAATGAATTGTTCTAATTGTTGAATTAGTTCCTTGCTGATTTTAAACTCCATCGGCTTCTATTTTTTGTGTCAATTCTATAAACTGTTGTACATTGAGTTGTTCTGGCCGAAGGTTAAAAACTGCGTCTTCTCTCAAACTGTCGGACAAATTTAACGTTTTTAAACTATTACGCAAGGTCTTTCTGCGTTGCTGAAAAGCGGTTTTTACCACTGTAAAAAATAATTTTTCGCCACAAGGCAAGCTATAATCTGCTTTTCGGCGCAAACGCAACACGCCCGATTTAACTTTTGGTGGCGGAATAAAAACGGTTTCATCTACCGTAAATAAATATTCCGCATCATAAAAGGCTTGCACTAAAACCGAAAGGATTCCATACGCTTTGGTTCCTTTTTTCTCGCAAATGCGTTCAGCGACTTCTTTCTGAAACATGCCTGCAAATTCGGGAATTTGATTGCGATATTCTAAAGTTCTAAAGACAATTTGGGTCGAAATATTGTACGGAAAATTACCAATTATGGCAAATTGTTTCCCTTCGAAAATTTCGTTGATGTTGTATTTCAAAAAATCTTTGGAGATGATTTTGTCTTTCAGTTTTGGATAATTCTCGTCTAAATACGTCACCGATTCCGTGTCGATTTCGATTACATAAGTATTGATTTCTTTATCCAAAAGGTATTTGGTCAAAACTCCCATTCCTGGTCCTATTTCTAAAACATCATCGTAGCCATGAAGATTCAAGGTATCGGCGATTGCTTGAGCGATACTTTCGTCTTTCAAGAAGTGTTGTCCGAGGTGTTTTTTGGCTTTTACTTTTTCCATTACGCTGTTTTGTCTTTCCCGCGTAAGCGGGAAGTTTTTTGTTTTGGTTTCCCACCTACGTGGGAAAGACAGAACTTAGTTTGTGTACCTTTTGTCATTCCCGCGCAAACGGTAGTTTATTTTTCTTCCCTCAAATCCTTGGGTTTACTGTCTTTCCCGCGCAGGCGGGAATCTATTTAGTTATACCAATCCTCTGAAAGGTCATTCCACTCTTTATTTTCTTCTTCAATTAAATTGATTTTCCACTGACGATTCCACTTTTTTAGGCGTTTTTCTCTCAAAATAGCATCGTTTATGTATTGAAAAGATTCAAAATAAACCAGCATATTTATATTATACTTTGAAGTAAATCCTTCGTTTGCTTTTTGTTTATGCTCAAGAACTCTTCTTTCTAAATCATTTGTAACTCCAATATACAAAGTTCCATTTTTTTGGCTTGCTAAAATGTAAATGTAATATTGGTGTTGTGTTTTATACATTTTTATTTGTTTTGTTTCCCGCCTGCGCGGGAAAGACATTGCATGCGAAAATATTTTTTTAGTTTCCCGCCTGCGCGGGAAAGACAGTGCATACGAAAATATTTTTTTAGTTTCCCTCCTGCGAGGGAAAGACAGCTCTTAGAAAAACTAATGTTTGTTCATCAATTTTAACTCAGTTCTGAATCCAATTCGTTTGGTTTCCCGCCTGCGCTGGAAAGACAGCTCTTAGAAAAACTAATGTTTGTTCATCAATTTTAACTCGGTTCTGAATCCAATTCGTTTGGTTTCCCGCCTGCGTGGGAAAGACAGAATTTAAATCGTGTTTCCCTTGTCATTCCCGCGTAGGCGGGAATACGCTTATCACTTCCAATTCCGTTCTAAATGCTAACATTTTATCTCCAAAAAGTTGCTGACTTTCTGCTCTTAATTCAGGTGCGTTTTCTTTATAATATTTTTCTAAAGTGGCTTTGCTGTCGGTCATAAATTGCACAGAATAGGTTGTTCCTCCCATTTCTTCTTCAATTAAAACCTTGACTAATCGTGCCGAAGAAAATTTTCCTGTGGCTAACATGTCTCCTATATGTTTGGTTTGCATCCAATTAAGCCATTGGTCGTGAACGCTTTCGTGTATGTTTATGGTAATATTGTAAATAATCATTTTTAAAAGTATTAAGATTTAGAGAATTAAGTAGTACGATTTTTTGAGAATTAATTTATCCTTTCTATGAAACATTTTAATTTAAATCTATTATCTATCCGTCTATCATCTCTATGTCTATTTAAAGATTCTTATCGCCACGCAATTCCCTGAATTTCTTTCGAGCTTCAACAAAATAAATGCTGTCTTGGTGGTTAAAAATTAGTTGTTCGTAAAGCGATTTTGCTTTTTCGGGATGTTGTAATTTATTATAAATTTCTGCCGAAAAATACAACGCTTCGTCTATGTAAATTCCGTCGCTATGATTTGTTATGATTTCTTGATATTGGGGTAAAGCCAAAGTATATTCGCCTTGTTTTTCGTAAATTTTCCCCAATCGCAACAAAGTTACCGCTTCTATGTGCTTCGCCTGTTCGGGCATAGCCCTCGAGTCTTGTCCTTTGAAGCTTTTCAAAATCGATTGAAACTGCAGCATAGCTTCTTGATTTCGGTTTTGATATAATAGATAATCGCCTTTTGCAAATTGTTTCAAAGCAACTTGAGTCGAATCTTCAACGGTATTATCATTGATTAACAGGAAATATTCCAGCGCATCATTTGCAATCAATTGTGTACTCGCCGATTTTAATTCCTTGAATTGTTTCAATGCCCAAACAAAATCGGTTTTGAAATAACTGGTTTTAGCGGCTTTCAAACTCGCTTCGTGAGCCACAACATCATTTTTTAAATCCAATTCAATCTGCGAATAATAAATCAAGGCTTGGTTGAATTTTTCTTCATAAAGCAATATATCTGCCAGTTCCATTTTGGCTTGAGCCGTTTCGTAATCGTTCAATTCTAACTCCAAAGCATGCTTTACGATTGCTTTTCCGTCTTCCGGTTTTTTTAGATTGAAAGCTACAAAATGGGCTTGAATAAGCTGCAAAGATAACGTAAATGGACTAATTTCATACAGCTTCAACAAGCCGTCTAATTCCAGATTGATGGCAGAATACTCTTTTTCTTGTGCGGTTGCAATTTTCATTTTAATCAAAAAGGTGTTGGCTTGAACAAGCAATTCTAGATCTTTGGTGTTTTCTAAAACAAATCCCAGTATTTCCTTTGCCGCTGCAGGATTGTCTTCCTCAATGGCCAGTTGTCCAAGGTTTACAATATTTGACAGCGATTCTGGGTCGCGTTTATAAATGGCTTTTTCCTGAATAAAAGCTTTCCCAAACTCTTTTTGCTGAATATAAAACCAACTCAAATACCGATTCCAAAACACATCTTGGTTTTTTTGAGTTCTTACGATCAAGGTTTTTCGTAAGGTTTCGTTAAAGTTGGTATCGCCTTCATCGGTCATAAAACGGGCGAGTTGATTTTGAATCAAAATTGAATTTTGAGGATTATAAAACGCTTCGTCTAGGAAAGTTGTAATCATCATTTCGGTGTTGCCCAATTGTCCGTAAAGCAACGCCATTTGATAATTGAAATTAAAATTGGGTTGCAATGCTGTTGCGGTTTGATACGATTTTAAGGCATATTCCAAAAGCGCTTTTCTCTCGAAAGAATTGGCAATTCCGTAAACTTCATTTGGGTTTTTCTTGATTCTTTCTATTGCCTCGTCGTAGTACTTTTTGGCGGAAGCCTCATTCTTTTGCAACTGAAAATTATAACCCAATTCGACCAAAAGAGTACCTTGTTTGTAGGTGCTCAATCGGGCTTGAATGGCTTTTTCGGCCAAGTCAAACTGCTGCAATTGCTGGTAACACTCTATCGTTTTTTGGAAATACTGGTAGTTTTGCGGTGATGCTTTTAACAATTCTTCGAAACTGATTTTAGCTTTCTCGAAATCGCCTTTTTCGAAATAATACTGCGCTAATTGCTCGTTTTGCGAGAAACAAACCAATGAAAAAAACAGAGTTATATGTAGAAAAAGTTTTTTCATTGATTGGTTTAATTGAAGTCGAAGTTTTATTTTTTTATAGTCAATTCTTTTATAGTTAACTTATTTTCTGTTTTTAAATTGGTTTTCTCATATTCAAATTGCCTTTCAATTATTTCAATCGTTGAATCTATTGAACCACCATAGGAAAACCCAAGAGAGTAGTCACTTGGATTATAATCTATTTCGACTTTTAATTTTCCGAAAACCTCTGGTTTAATAATGTCTCTTTTTAGGGATATAGGGTAATACCAAGTGATTTCTTGTTGGTTTTTCCATAAAGGAAAATTTTTCACAAGCACTTCTTCGTTCTCTAAGTCATTAATTGTTGGTTTGTAACTTTTATTAAACCTTGTGGTTGCAATAAGACATAATCCCAATTCTGTGTTTTTAATTGCTTCCAAAACAACAGCTCCTCCATAATTTCCGTTTTTAAGTTTAAAAGTCAAACAGTCTCCTTTTTCAAAAACAGGTTTACGAATTATTTTTTTTTTTCTTGACTTTGCTTTTGCTCTTTCAATTTGAATATCAGCTAAAAATTTATCGAGAACTATTTTTCGCTTTTTTATGTCTTTTTCATCAGCGTCAAGCTGTTTCCATACTTCAATGTCTGCTCCTGTTTCTATTATTTTTTTTACCCTTTCAAAAATCTCTTTATCAAGTAACTTACATTCCCATTGTGCTTTTGCTAAAGCAAACCAGAAATTATTACAGTCGTCTACATCATTTATCGTTTCTTGGTTGTCGGAAATTAGTTTTTGAGAAATTTCCGCAACATCAAATCCTTCATTATAGAGATTGAAAAAATCTCCATAAATATCGGCAAAAGTATCATTAGATGATATTGCTGTTCCCCAAGCTCCCATATATTTTACAAATTAATTAATAATATCAAACCCGCAATAGCTTCGCAAAACCTCAGGAATTACAATGCCGTCCGCAGTTTGGTAATTTTCTAAAATTCCTGCTAGAACTCTTGGCAAAGCCAATGAACTTCCGTTTAGAGTATGTGCTAATTGGTTTTTTCCGTCTTTGTCTTTGAAACGCAATTTCAAACGATTCGCCTGAAAAGTCTCGAAATTAGAAACCGAACTGATTTCCAACCAACGTTCTTGCGCCGTAGAATACACTTCAAAATCATACGTCAAAGCCGATGTGAATCCCATATCGCCACCACAAAGACGCAAAATTCTATACGGTAATTTCAATTCTTGGAGAATACTTTTTACGTGTTCTACCATTCCTTCTAGAGCTTCGTAGGATTTGTCGGGATGTTCCACTCTCACAATTTCGACTTTGTCAAATTGGTGCAAACGGTTCAATCCACGAACGTGAGCGCCGTAAGAACCTGCTTCACGACGGAAACAAGGCGTGTACGCTGTGGTCAAAATTGGCAATTCGTTTTCGTTCAAAATTACATCCCGAAACAAATTGGTTACCGGAACTTCTGCTGTTGGAATCAAGTACAAATCATCGGTTTTGTCGTGGTACATTTGGCCTTCTTTGTCTGGTAATTGCCCCGTTCCGTATGCCGAAGCTTCGTTGACCATATGCGGAACCTGAACTTCATTGTAGCCAGCAGCCGTGTTTTTATCCAAAAAATAATTGATTAAGGCACGTTGCAACTTGGCTCCTTTCCCTTTGTAAACTGGAAATCCTGCACCCGTGATTTTGTTTCCTAATTCGAAATCAATGATGTCGTATTTTTTTACCAAATCCCAATGCGGTTGTGCACCTTCGTGCAAAACAGGGATTTCGCCTTCCTCGAAAACGTTCAAATTGTCTTCCGGGGTTTTTCCTTCGGGAACAATAGCAGCTGGAAGATTGGGTAAAGTGTATAATTTTTCCAACAAATCGGCAGCCAATTGATCGGCAGTTTCGGCCAATGCTTTGCTTTTTTCTTTGTTTAATACGGTTTTTTCTTTGAGAATGGCGGCTTTTGCTTTTTCGCCTCCTTTCATCAATTCGCCAATGGCTGCAGACAATTTATTAGATTCGGACAAAATTCCATCCAACTCCACTTGTGTGGCGCGACGTTTTTCATCCAGTTGTACCACTTCTTGAACAACACTCGTGGCATCCATATTTCTTTTTGCCAAAGCGGTGATTACTTTCTCCTGATTCTCTCTAATAAATGCAATTTGTAACATATCCTGATTTTTTAAACACTAACTTTTATAATAACGGTAGCAAATTTAAGGAAAAATATTCTGGTTAAGCAGAATTTCTAGCCCTGATTACTTCACTTGATTTCTATTTTCAGAGGAGTTCAGTGAACTTCGTTTGAAGCGGAAATCCTTTTTCTAAACCCTGTCAGGGTTTTCAACCCTGACAGGGTTGAAAAAGATTGCAGCGGATAGCAGGAAATAGCTCCAGATTGCCACGTTCCTCGCAATGACAATAAATAATTACTTATTTTTGCAACAAATTAAACTGAGCTATGTTACAAAATCCAAAAAGATATACCATTACGGCGGCATTGCCTTATACAAACGGACCGATTCACATTGGGCATTTGGCGGGTGTTTACGTGCCTTCGGATATTTATTCTCGTTATTTACGATTGCAAGGAAGAGACGTTTTGTTTGTTTGCGGAAGCGACGAACACGGCGTGGCGATTTCAATGAAAGCTAAAAAAGAAGGCATTACACCACAGGAAGTAATCGATAAATATGATGGAATTATCCGCAAATCGTTCTCGGATTTTGGAATTTCGTTTGATAATTATTCCAGAACTTCGGCTAAGATTCATCACGATACCGCTTCGGAATTTTTCAGAACGCTATATGACAAAGGCGATTTTATAGAGGAAGTGACCGAGCAATTGTATGATGCGAAAGCGGACCAATTTCTAGCAGATCGTTTTGTTGTAGGAACTTGCCCAAAATGTGGCAACGAAGAAGCGTATGGCGACCAATGCGAAAAATGTGGTTCGACCTTGAACGCTACAGATTTGATTAATCCAAAATCGACCATTACGGGAGAAACGCCAATTATGAAAAAGACGAAACACTGGTTTTTGCCTTTGGATCGTTACGAAGATTTTCTGAAAGAATGGATTCTCGTTGGACATAAAAATGACTGGAAACCTAATGTTTACGGACAAGTAAAATCGTGGATTGATGGTGGACTGGAACCTCGCGCTGTAACTCGTGACCTCGATTGGGGAATTGATGTTCCTGTTGAAGGTGCGGAAGGGAAAAAATTATACGTTTGGTTTGACGCACCGATTGGCTACATTTCATCTACAAAAGAATGGGCTTTACGCGAAGGAAAAGATTGGGAACCGTATTGGAAAGATCAGGATACAAAATTGGTTCACTTTATAGGTAAAGACAATATTGTTTTTCATTGCATCATTTTTCCTGCGATGTTGAAAGCGGAAGGAAGTTATATTTTACCGGATAATGTACCTGCAAACGAGTTCTTGAATTTGGAAGGAAATAAATTATCCACGTCTAAAAACTGGGCGGTTTGGTTGCACGAATATTTGGAAGAATTCCCGAATCAGCAAGATGTTTTGCGTTATGCTTTGACATCGAATGCACCCGAAACCAAAGACAATGATTTTACTTGGAAAGATTTTCAGGCGAGAAACAATAATGAATTGGCTGCGATTTTTGGGAATTTCATCAATCGTGTGGTGGTTTTGACTCATAAATATTATGACGGAATTGTTCCAAAGCCTAACGAGTTTTCGGAAGTGGATGAAGCCACTTTAACGGAATTAAAAGCCTATCCAGCCGTAATTTCGAGTTCGATAGAACGATATCGATTCCGTGAAGCTTTGAGTGAATTGATGAATGTTGCCCGATTGGGGAATAAATATCTTGCTGACGAAGAACCTTGGAAAATGATAAAAACCAATCCAGCTCGTGTGCAAACCCAAATGTATGTGGCGTTGCAAATTGCTGCTGCTTTGCGTGTTTTGTGCGAACCGTTTTTGCCTTTTACGGCAGAAAAATTGAATATTATTTTAAAAAATGACGAAAAATTAAATTGGAATGATGTTTCGACAAATTCGGATTTGTTGCCTGCGGGACACAAAATAGGCGAAGGCGAAATATTATTTGCACAAATAGACGACGAACAAATTCAAAAACAAATAGACAAATTGGAAGCTACAAAAAAATCAAATGAGGTTGCTTCGTTCCTCGCAATGCCGCAAAAAGAATTGATTCAGTTTGATGATTTTGCCAAAATGGATATTCGTGTAGGAACGATTCTAGAAGCCGAAAAAATGCCTAAAGCCAACAAATTGTTGATTCTAAAAGTTGATACCGGAATTGATGTTCGCACGATTGTTTCAGGAATTGCCGAGAGTTTCAAGCCCGAAGAGATCATTGGAAAACGCGTAACGATTTTGGTGAATCTAGCTCCAAGAAACCTTCGTGGCGTGGAAAGTCAAGGAATGATTTTGATGACCAATAATGCCGAAGGAAAACTGGTTTTTGTAAATCCTGATGCGGATGGTGTTGCGAATGGGGAGACGATAAATTAAAAAAAAATAACCGCAATTTTGTAAAGACGTTGCAGTGAATTACCTCAACAATTCGAATGAACATTTAAAGAGACGTTGCAAATGGATAATGGTAGAGACGTTGCACTGCAACGTCTCTACCGAAAACAAATATAATATGACAAACAAATTCCAAAATAAATATCGTATTCCTTCTGCACGATTAAAAAATTGGGATTATGGAACTAATGGTGCATATTTTATAACAATTTGTACCGGAAATCGGGAACATTTTTTTGGTGAAATTGTGTCGGTAAATGATGAGAATGAAATGCAGTTTAATGAAATTGGAGGGTTGGCAAATGAATTTTGGGCGGAAATACCTAAACATTTTCCGTTTGTTGAATTAGGAAATTATCAGGTTATGCCCAATCATGTTCACGGAATATTGATAATCGATAAAAATAATGTTGTTGATGACGTTGTAGAGACGTTGCCCTTAGAGACGTTGCAATGCAACGTCTCTACCCAAAACGAATTCATGTCAAAAATCTCCCCTAAATCAGGAACGATTTCAACCATTATTCGTTCCTTTAAATCTGCGGTAACTAAAAACGCCCATCATATTCATGCTGATTTTGAATGGCAAGAACGTTTTCACGATCACATAATCCGAAATTCAAAATCGTTTGATAACATACAAAATTATATAGAAACTAATCCAGAAAACTGGCGAGAAGATAAATTTTATAGCTAAATTCGTAATTATTTTTTATTTTAAAATCATATTAAACCAACTATTTATGTTCAAAAAAATTATTACTCTAGTCTTATTTTTAATTGGTTTTATTTCCTTTTCTCAAGAAATAGTTAGTTCATTTCCTTTGGATTTTAAAGGTAATCGAGATGTTTTTCAAATTGTGAATGATTCTACCAAAGTAACTACATTTTTTATTTGTGATAAAGAAAAAATAAAAGCAATTCGTCTCAATAAAGAGATGCAGGTTGTTGATTCTTTATCAACAAATAGAATAAATCATGAAGTTTATGTTGGAATGATTGGGAATAATGGCGACGATCAAAATCCTAATTTATTCTGGTCATCTCCAAACCGCAAAGAAATACTGGTTCAAAGATTTAATTTTGAAATCCATAAAGTTACAACCCAAAATTATGTTTTATCTTTAAAAGATGAAAGATCTTTACAAAGTTTTTCTCAAAATGGCAGGTTTTACCTTTTAACTGTACTAAAAAATAGCGACAAATTGAAGCTGTACGTATTTGATGCTAATGGAAAGTTAGAAGAAAAAATAATTGATTTGGCGGGATTCAAATTTTATAAATCCGATTATCAAAAAACAACATTGTATGGGTTTTTATCTGAAAGCTTATTTGCTTCTAATTCCTCTTTTTCTTTACAAAAAATTAGCTCTGAAAATCCAACTTCACTTGTTAAAAGTTCAATGAAAAGGAAATGTTATTTGAATGGTAATACTCTTGTTATGACATTTGACACAAACATAGATTATACTCAATTAATAACCCTGAATTTAGAAGCATACACGGCGACAGAAAAATTTATAAAGAAACCTTATCTTTATTCTATAGACCCAACATTCTTAACCTCAAATTCATTTTTAATAGACAACAAACTATATCAAATAAAATCCTCGTCGAGTCAAATAATCTTAACACTAAAAAATTTAGACGATAATTTATTAAAGACCTACGCCGCTTCAGACAGGACTCCAAGTATAGATTTTAAAAATACCGAAATTATCCAAGAAGATGGTAATGCGTCAAAAAAACGAATTTTAGAAACTTCAGCACAATTCATTAGAAAAATGAATAACTTAAATGCTGGAATATCCTGTTACAAACTAAATGATAATTATTTAATAACTTTAGGTAGCGTTTCTGAAGAAGCTCCAAGTGGTTCTGCTATGCTAATTGGCGGAATGTTTGGAGTTGCAGGTGTTTTAATTGCAGCCGCAATTTCAAGTCCAACTATGGAAAGTTTTAATTCTTATGCCAACCGAAGAGTCGTTTACATTAATTGTTTGTTTGACAAAGAAGCAAATCATATAAATGGAGAAATACAACCATTAGCGTTTGATAAAATACGGATATTTGCCGATAAGAATGCGGATATTTCTTCTCAAACTTTATTTAAAATGGATGGTTCTTACTATTTAGGCTATCACGACAAAAACACAAAAGAATACACCATTCGTAAATTTGAAGATTAACCTATGACCCTAAAAGTAATTGCTTTCGACGCTGATGATACTTTATTTATCAACGAAACTTATTTTGATGAAACGGAGAAAAAATTCTGTGGTTTGATGGAAGATTATCTTTCGCATCAAGGTATTTCTCAGGAACTTTTTAGGGTTGAAATCGACAATTTGAAAATCTACGGTTACGGTATAAAAGCCTACACACTGTCGATGATTGAGGCTGCGATGAAAATTTCGAACAATACCATTCCTGTTGAAGTTGTCGAAAAAATCATTGAATACGGTAAAGAATTACTTCAAAAACCAATCGTTTTATTAGACGGCGTAGCAGAAACGCTCGAGGCTTTGCATGGTAAATACAAACTTGTTGTTGCCACCAAAGGTGATTTGTTAGACCAACGTAGGAAACTCCACGATTCTGGCTTGGGACATTATTTTCACCATATCGAGGTGATGTCTGACAAGCAAGAAAAAGATTATTTGGATTTGTTAAAACGTCTAGATGTAAAACCGTCGGCCTTTTTTATGATTGGAAATTCTTTAAAATCAGATGTATTACCCGTATTGAAAATTGGCGGTTTTGCAGCACATATTCCGTTTCACACGACTTGGGCACACGAAAGAATTGATCACGAAGTGGTGCACAATAATTTTACTACTTTAGAAAAAATTAATGATGTTTTGCAAATTTTATTGAAATAAAATCAATGATTTAATCCATTAAACATTCAACATTCTGATTCACATATTTTTATATCTTTTTTTAACGCATAATTTATAGAATTAAAGCTAATACTTTCATAATTAACTGATTAAAATTTTTAATGGAACAACTCGATGTAGTTTTGTAGAGAATTTAAATTATGAAATTATGAAAAAAATCTTACTTACATTAGTTTTTGCATTCGCTTTAAACACATTAAGCGCCCAAAATGAATCAGTTGAAAAAAAAGCAATTGATTTTAATCAATGGTCCTTCGAATTAGCTGGTGGTTTTAATAAACCACAAAGACCTTTAACCTCTGGTTATTCAACTTCAATAATCAGTCCTTACACTCTTGAATTAGGAACTCGTTATATGTTTAACAACAAATTCGGTTTAAAAGCTGACTTTGGTTACAATAGTTTTACAGGTAATGACGAATCATTTGATTTTGACACTAAATATTACAGAGTAGACATACAAGGTGTTGCCAACTTAGGTAGAATGATGAATTTTGAAACTTGGACCAATACTTTTGGTTTATTGGGTCACGCAGGATTTGGTTTATCCTTCTTGGAAAGAAAAGATCCTACGTATGTAAAAGACAGAATGGGAAATTTTATGGTTGGTGTAACTGGTCATATCAAATTGTCTGACAGAATTGTCTTAACAGGAGATTTCACAACTATCACAAATGCAAAACAAAATGTAGCTTTTGATGGTTCAAGCGCTAATGACATTAGAGGTTTTAACGGAAGTCTTTTTACTGGAACTGTAGGTTTAACAGTTTACTTGGGTAAAAACGCAAAACATGCCGACTGGACTCTTGACAATCAAGATAAGTTTGATGCAATTGACGCAAGATTTATGGCAATTGAAAATAAAATGCTAGACACTGATAAAGATGGTGTAGCTGATTATTTAGATGAAGAAGCAAATACTCCTGCAGGATCAATGGTTGATACTAAAGGAAGATCTATTGATAAAAACAACAATAATGTTCCTGATGAAACTGAAGCATATATCTTGAAAAATTATGCAAGTAACACTACTAATTCTCCACTTTTATCAAACAACGAATTGATTACAAGTTTAATTAACGGTGGTTATGTTGCTGTTTATTTTGACTTCGATAAATCTAAACCAACTAATGTTTCTACTGAAGGTATCGATTTTATGTTAACATACTTGAGAAATAATCCTACTGCTTCAATTGATATTGTAGGTCATGCTGACGAAATTGGAAGATCTGATTACAACGACAAATTGTCAAATGCAAGAGCTGCCAATGTGAAAAACACTTTAGTGAAAGCTAATATTGACGCATCAAGATTGAATGTAATTGCTGCCGGTGAAGATACATCAGTAGATAAAGATTCAGAAAATGCAAGAAGATTAGTTAGAAGAGTAACTTTCAGAGTGAAATAATCAACTTTTAAATCTCTCAAAAGCCCTAAAGGAAATTTCTTTTAGGGCTTTTTTTGGCTTGGCATTTCTTAAAAAACAGCTGCAAACTTTAAACGAAGCCCAACAAAAATTAAAAGAATTGCAGTACTTTTGAAAAAATAAAAATTACCCCAATTGTGAAAACGCTTTTAGACATAGAAAATTGGAATAGAAAAGAACCTTTTTTGTTTTTTAAACAAATGGAAGAACCTTTTTTTGGAGTAACCGTTGAGATAAATTGTACCAAGGCTTACGAAAAAGCAAAGGAATTAAAAGCGTCGTTTTTTATTTATTATTTGCACAAAACGCTCGTGGCTGTAAACAGTATTGAACCGTTTCGGTATCGCATTTCGGGGGATGAAATATTCGTTTACGACCAAATAAATGCATCGGCAACGATAAGTCGAGAAGACCATACTTTTGGGTTTTCGTTGATTGAATATGATGCTGATTTTTTAATTTTTACACAAAACGCTGTAACCGAAATCGCTCGCATTCAAACCACAACAGGTATTTTTACTAGAACTTTTGACGATGATAATGTGATCCATTTTTCGGCAATTCCGTGGGTGAATTTTACTTCACTTTCGCACGCACGAAGCCAAACTTTTCCGGATAGTTGCCCTAAAATTTCGTTTGGAAAAATGATAATTGACAAAAACGGGAAACGAACCATGAACATGTCAATTCATGTGCATCATGGATTAATGGATGGTTTTCATGTAGGGAAATTTGTGGATTGCTTTCAGGAATTAATGAATGCATAAAAAGTGTGCGGTGTTCAGTTTGAAGTCTTAAAATAAAAAATCGCAGTTTACAGACAAAATGGTGCTGCAAACTGCGACTATTTCTCGACTGCGCTCGAGATGACCATTGGGAATTATTTCCCTAAAAGAAGCAAATCATTTACAACTACCTCAGTAATATATCGTTTTTCTCCGTTTTTATCATCATAACTTCTGTGGGTAAGTTTGCCTTCAATGGCAATTTGAAGACCTTTGGTCACAAATTTTTCGATGATTTCGGCAGTTTTTCCCCAGGCAACGACTTTGTGCCATTCGGTTTGTTCTACTTTTTCTCCTTTGTCGTTTTTGTAACTATCATTTGTGGCGATGGTTAAATTGGCTACTTTTTTCCCTCCATCGAAATTTTTGATTTCTGGATCGTTACCTACGTTTCCGATTAACTGTACTGTGTTTCTCATTGCATTCATGGCTTGTAAATTTAAATTGTTAGTGTATATTTTTGCCGATTGTTATTTGATTTCGACAGTGCAAAGATGTTATGACTTGCAAAATTTATTCGGTTGATAACCATTTACTTTCGGTTGTAAATGTTTGTAACCGTTTGTACATGGAAATTAATTCGTATATTTGATTGATTTTAAAAGTTTTACAGCCTATGAAAACCTGCCTTGAATGTGGAGATAAAATTGTTGGCCGAGAGGACAAAAAGTTTTGTAGTGACGGTTGTCGCAACGCTTACAACAATAAAATAAACAAAGACAGCACGAATTTTATGCGAAATGTGAATAACAAATTGCGTAAAAACTATCGTGTTTTATCTGATCTTAATGTAGAAGGAAAATCAAAAACTACCAAAACAAAATTGTTGAGTAAAGGATTTGATTTTGAATTTTTTACGAGTATTCTCAATACAAATACGGGTAATACGTACCATTTTGTTTACGATCAAGGCTACCGTTTTTTGGATAATGATTTTTATATGCTTGTAAAAAAAGAATATTAACTTTACTACGATGAAAAAAAATTATACTTCCTTATTCTCTGTTTTAGTTTTAGCTGCAATATTGTTTGGCGTTTTTTATTATATGACGCCACAAAGCAATGACCAAATTGAAGTTCCGCTTTCGGAATTCTCTACAAAAAGGGCATTATCAACTGTAAAAGCAATGACTGTAAAACCTCATTTTGTAGGTTCAAAAAACCACGAAGTTGTTGTGCAATACCTTCAAAAAGAAGTACAAAAACTTGGTTTAGAAACACAATTTCAAGAAGGATTTACTTTAATTGAAAAAGGAACTTTGGTAAAATCTAAAAACATTTTGGCACGAATAAAAGGCACTAATTCTTCTAAAGCGTTGCTGTTGCTTTCGCATTATGACAGTGCGCCACATTCCTATTCGCATGGCGCAAGTGATGATGCCTCTGGAGTTGCTACAATTATTGAAGGTGTTCGTGCTTTTTTACATAATAAAACCCAACACAAAAACGATATAATAATTCTTTTTACTGACGCCGAAGAATTAGGTTTAAATGGCGCAGCGCTATTTGTAAAACAACACCATTGGGCAAAAGATATTGGTGTAGCCTTAAATTTTGAAGCTCGCGGAAGTTCTGGCCCAAGTTATATGTTTATGGAAACCAACCAAGGCAATGCCAAAATGGTTGATGCCTTTGCGGCTGGAAATGTAAAATTTCCCTATACAAATTCGTTGTTTTATAGCATTTATAAAATGTTGCCTAACGATACGGATTTGACTGTTTTTAGAGAACACGGCCAAATTCAAGGATTCAATTTTGCGTTTCTTGACAGCCATTATAATTACCATACAGCGCAAGATAATATTGAGAATTTAGATCCAAAATCACTCACGCATCAAGGTTCTTATTTAGTTCCGCTCTTAAATTATTTTTCGAATACCGATTTGAGCAATATGAATTCTCCAGAAGATAAAGTGTATTTTAATGTTCCTTTTGCATTTGTGAGTTATCCTTTTGCTTGGATTTTTCCTATACTAATTGGTGCTTGTATTCTTTTTGTGGTTTTAATTTTCTTTGGGTTAGGGAAACGTACTTTAAAATCACGCGAACTATTTAAAGGTTTTCTTCCGCTTTTTGGTTCTTTATTTTCAGCTGGTTTATTGACTTATTTTGGATGGAAAATTTTACGAAATAGCTATCCGCAGTACAACGAAATTTTACATGGTTTTACGTATAATGGTCACAGTTATATTTATGCGTTTGTGTGTCTTTCGATGGCAATTTGTTTCTTATTTTATCAAAATAAAAGTTCAAAAAACTCCGAAATGAACCAAATGATTGCACCACTATTCTTGTGGTTGCTTATCAATTTAGGGATTGCTTTTTCGTTAAAAGGCGCTGGATTTTTTATTTTTCCTGTGATTTCAAGTTTATTCATGTTGGGCTATTTTGTACTTACACAAAAAAGTAATTGGTTGCTAAACCTAGTTTTTGCAATTCCTACAATGATCCTATTAGTTCCATTCATTAAAATATTTCCTATAGGTTTAGGATTAAAAATTTTAGTAGGAAGTTCCGTTTTAACCGTTTTATGTTTCACGCTGTTATTACCCGTTTTTGGGTCGTTTACTCGAAAAAAGATTTGGTCGTTAGTATTCTTTTTATTGGCAATTGGGTTTTTTATAAAAGCACATCAAGCATCAAATTATACCATAGACAAAGCAAAACCAAACAGCTTGTTGTATGTGCTTGATGCCGATAAAAATAAAGCCTATTGGGCAACTTATGATGCCAATGTAGACGAATGGACAAAAAAATATTTAAGCGAAAACCCAAAAGCAGCAACAACTTTGAGCGCTTTACAGTTGTATAGTAAATACAATTCCCAATTTGTTTTTGCAAATGAAACCGAAGTCAAAAATATTCCTAAACCAACGATTGAATTCATTCGTGATACTGTAAAAGGAAATCAACACTTGCTTAAAATTTTGATTTCGCCTAGTAGAAATGTAAATCGTTATGATATTTTTAAATCCGAAAATAGTATAATACATAATTTGAAAGCGAATGGTGAAAACTCTATAGACCTGAAAAGCAATATCATAAGTAAAAGTAAAAACAATAAAATAATATCCTATTACGTAGTTGATAATATCCCTTTGGAAATAGAATTTTCTATCCCAAAAGATCAAATTTTTGATATGATGTTTGTAGAAAGTTCGTTTGATTTAATGACTAATCCGCTGTTTAAAATTAATCCCAGACAAAGCTGGATGATTCCAACTCCTTTTGTCTTGAATGATGCTGTGGTGATTTTTGGAAAAATAAAACCTACCAAAAAAGTTAAAATTCCAGTTAGTGTAAGTCCAAAAATTGGGTTTTCAAATATAAAAACAACCGATACAATTCAAGATATTAATGAAACAAATTAGCATTCTTGGTTGTGGATGGTTGGGTTTACCCTTGGCAAAAAAATTGATAGAAAAAGGCTTTTTAGTGAATGGTTCAACAACTTCTGAAGAGAAAATTTCAATCCTCGAAAATTCAGGAATTCAGCCGTTTTTAATTGCACTCGAAAGCAATACTATCTCTGGCAATATCGAAAAATTTTTAGCCGCTAGCAAAACATTGATTATTGATATTCCTCCAAAATTAAGAAGAAATTCTAATGATTCTTCGCCTTTACTTAGAAAGACATTTGTTGAAAAAATCGAAAATTTAATTCCTTTTATAGAAAAATCGACCATCGAAAACGTACTTTTTGTAAGTTCAACTTCGGTTTATGGAACTAATAATGGCGTTGTAACCGAAACTACTTTGGCAGAGCCAGAAACCGAAAGCGGCAAACAATTGCTAGAAGCAGAATCCCTTTTGCAAAACAATAAAAGTTTTAAAACTACAGTGCTCCGTTTTGGCGGATTAATTGGCGAAGATCGAAATCCTATTACATTTTTAGCCGGTAGAAAAAACCTTGAAAATCCAGATACTCCAATAAATTTGATTCATCAGGACGATTGTATTGGTATCATTCTGGAGATTCTTCGTACTCCCGAAGCTTCGGGACAGAATGACAAATTGGTATGGAGTCAAACCTTTAATGCAGTTGCGCCATTTCATCCTACCCGAAAAGAATATTACACCCAAAAAGCCAAAGAGTTGAACTTGGCATTGCCAGAATTTGAGGCGGGTAAATCGTCAAACAGAAAAATAATATCGAATAGTAAAGTGGCTGACTTTTTAAAGTATACTTTTGTAAAAACAAAACTATAAATTGGTAGCTAAAATTAAAACCCTTTTTTCTTCTAAAATAAATGCTATTGGATTGCCAATACTAGCTTTGTGTTGGGTAAGTTTTTTTTGGGGAACGACTTGGCTTGCCTCAAAAGAAGGTGTTAAACACATGCCAGCACTGCAACTAGCAGCAATTAGACAGTTTATTGGTGGGTTTTTGTACGTTGCTTTTTTCTTGTACAAAAAAACGCCTTGGCCAAAAGGAAAACAGTGGCGAGCGATACTCATTTTAAGCTTACTGAATTTTGTTTTTAGCAACGGGTTAAGCACTTGGGGCGTAAAATATATAAGTAGTGGTTTGGGTGCAATTATAGGTTCCATGGTTCCTATTTGGATTGTTATAATTAGTTTTTTTAAGGGTGAAAGAATAACGCGATTGGCTGTACTTGGAATATTAATTTGTTTTGGTGGGGTTTGTATTATTTTTTACGAGCATTTATTAGATTTTATAAAACCCGATTTTCAATTTGGTATTTTACTTTCAATAATTGCTACGATAACTTGGGCTTTTGGAACTTTATATACTAAGAAAAAAGCGGCTAGTTTTAATCCCTATTTTAGTTTGGGATTGCAAATGACTCTTTCTAGTGTTTTTCTATTTATTTTAAGTAGTGCCACTGGAACAAATATTAGCCTTGCTGAAATACCTGCAAATTCTTGGTGGTCAATTGCGTATTTAGTAGTTATAGGTTCTGTTTTGACATTTATTGCTTTCATTTATGCGTTGCAAAATTTACCTACAGCCTTAAGCAGTGTTTATGCGTATATAAATCCAATTGTAGCGGTTTTATTAGGGGCTATAATTTTTGGAGAATCACTTACTGCTGCAATTGCAGTAGGCGGTGCAATCACATTGAGCGGTTTGTATATGGTGAATTATTCTTTGAGAAAAGAAAAAGTGTAATTTATTTATAAAATGTTAATTTAATATAATTACAAACAGCAACGCCGTTTTCCAAATGTCCTTTCGTATTTTTGTACCAAATTCTTTTCATGAAATCTTTTTTTTATAAATATCAAAAATTTTTTAGTGTCTTATTAGTGTTTTCAGTGATTACAATTGGGTTGTTTTACAACGCTTTAAAACCAAGTAAATCTTTGCCCATTTATACGCCATCAATGGTGAATCCTGAACTGGTCGATTCGACAGTGCAATATATTGCTGCTAAACATTTTATTGCTGATTTCTCATTTACGAATCAAAACGGGAAAACCATCACTCAAAAAGACTATGAGGGCAAAATATTTGTTGCTGATTTTTTCTTCACAACCTGTGGTTCGATATGTCCTATAATGACAACAAATATGATCGATGTTCAAAAAGCTTTTCTTAATAATCCAAAAGTTCTCTTGCTCTCACATAGTGTTTTACCAGACACAGACGATGTTCCTGTTTTAAAATCGTATGCGATAAAAAACAAGGTTAATGATGCCAAATGGAACTTAGTTACTGGTGATAAAAAAGACATTTATACCATGGCTAGAAAATCCTATCTAGCCGTAAAACAAGGAAAACCTAACGAACTTTATGATATGGTTCATACGGAGAATTTTGTTCTCGTGGATTCAAAAAAACGAGTTCGCGGATTTTATGATGGAACCAATCTTGATCAGCCAACTGAGCCAGGAATCAAAAATGTCAGACAATTAATAGAGGATATAAATTGGCTTTTGGAGGACGAAAAAAATCAGTAAAACTTATATTTATCACTTGATATTCTTTTTTTATCAGTACTTTTGTAATCTTAATTCAATCTAAATAAGATTTGCGAACTACTATATCCAACTTAAAAAAAGGTCAAAAAGCCATCATCAAAGAATTTGATATTGACATTGTTCCATTAAAACTTCTAGAAATGGGTTGTTTGCCCGGAAACCTAGTTGAATTGTTGCAAATCGCCCCTTTTGGTGATCCATTGTATTTAAATGTTAATGGTTCACATCTTGCTATTCGTCTAGAAACTGCTAATGAAATTGAAGTTGATGTTTTAAAATCTAACTTATAATGACCGGCAAGCAAAATATCAATATTGCTTTAATTGGAAACCCAAATACTGGAAAAACATCGGTGTTTAATCAACTCACGGGTTTAAATCAACAAGTAGGAAATTATCCCGGAATTACCGTTGAGAAAAAAATTGGGTTTTGTAAATTACCCAATAACATTAAAGCCAATATTCTTGATTTACCGGGAACTTACAGTTTAAATGCAAGTTCAATTGACGAGAATGTAGTGATAGAGCTTTTGTTAAATAAAAACGACAAGCTGTTTCCTGATGTGGTGCTATTGATTACTGATGTTGAAAATTTGAAGCGTAATTTACTCCTTTTTACCCAAATTAAGGATTTAGAAATCCCTACAATTTTAGTCATTAATATGGCTGATAGAATGAAATATAAAGGCATTTCTTTAAACATCCCACATCTCGAAGAACAACTAAAAACTAAAATTGCACTGGTAAGTTCACGCAAGGGTTTTGGTATCGATGCCCTAAAAAACTTAATTGTAAGTTACAAAACTATCTCGACTGAACCTTGTATGAATGCCTCGAGTATCGATATAGATTATTTTGACAAATTACGCAAAGCTTTCCCTAATCAACTGTTGTATAAATTGTGGTTGGTAATTACTCAAGATGTAAATTTCTTGAATTTAGATCGAAATGAAATCCGAAGTTCTTTTACAAAATCACATTCGGATTTAAAGCGTTTGCAACAAAAAGAAACCATAAAACGATACCAATTTATTAATGATGTTCTCAAAGAAGGACAGCAAATTGACTCGAGTATAGCCAAAGATTTTCGTAGTAAACTAGACCGAGTTCTAACCCATAAAATCTGGGGTTATGTAATTTTCTTTTTAATATTATTCGTGATATCAATCTATTTTCGAATGGTCAAAAGTGCCTATGGATTTTATTGATGCCACTTTTGCAAGTTTGAGTTCTTATGCTAGTTCGCAATTACCCGCTGGTGTTTTGACTAATTTAATAACGCAAGGAATAATCCCCGGAATAGGCGGAATCCTGATTTTTATTCCACAAATAGCGTTTCTTTTTATGTTTATTTCCATACTCGAAGAAAGTGGTTATATGAGCCGTGTGGTTTTCTTGATGGATAAAATCATGCGCAAATTTGGGCTTTCTGGCAAAAGTGTTGTACCGCTAATTTCTGGAACGGCATGTGCAATCCCAGCGATTATGGCCACTAGAAATATCGAAAACTGGAAAGAACGATTGATTACTATTCTAGTAACTCCATTTACAACTTGTTCCGCTAGATTGCCCGTTTACGCCATTATTATAGCGCTGGTTATTCCAGATCAATTTGTATTTGGTTTCTTAAATTTACAAGGATTAACTTTAATGTTGTTGTATCTTTTGGGTTTTGGTATGGCCATTTTTTCGGCTTATGTTTTGAATAAAATTCTAAAAATAAATAGTAAAACCTACTTTGTTGTAGAAATGCCAAACTACAAATTACCCTTATTCAAAAATGTTGGAATAAATGTGATTGAAAAAACAAAGGCTTTCGTATTTGGAGCTGGAAAAATTATTCTCGCTATATCAATTGTTTTATGGTTTCTCGCTTCGTATGGTCCAGGAGAAAAATTCAACGAAGCGCAAAGCATTGTTATTGAAAAAAACAAAGCAAACCCGTTGACAAAAACCAATTTAGAGAATGCAATTGCTTCACAAAAATTAGAGAATTCCTATATAGGAATTATGGGAAAAACGATTGAACCAGCCATTTCGCCATTGGGTTATGACTGGAAAATAGGCATTGCCGTAATCAGTTCATTCGCCGCAAGAGAAGTTTTTGTTGGTACACTCGCAACCATTTATAGTGTGGGCGGAAGCGATAATGAAGACACTATAAAAAACAAAATGCAAGCCGAAATTAATCCTCAAACCGGAGAAAAAATCTTCAATTTTGCCTCAGGGATTTCGTTGCTTTTATTTTATGCTTTTGCGATGCAATGTGCCAGTACAATTGCCGTTACTAAAAAAGAAACCAACTCTTGGAAATGGCCTTTAGGACAACTTATTTTTATGAGTGGTTTAGCCTATCTTGTTGCTTTGTTGGCGTATCAAATATTAAAATAAGTGAATAATTTGTGTATTTTTATAAAAAAGTAATTGCATTATGAAAATTTATGACCAGGCTTTTGCTCAATATTACAAGAAATTAAAAGTGAAATGTCTTCCCTTGACTTGTTGGGAATTTCGAGAAAATAATTTCTCTGATACTATTTTGTTTCAAAGATTTCAATCTAAATGGAATACAAAACAAGATTATTTGAAAAAAGCCATTAATGAAAATAAAGAACTCCTTATCACCGACAAAAATTTTAAAATTGTTTTTGCGTCCAAAACTATTTCAAAAATAAGTGGATACCAACACGAGGAAATACTTGGAAAATCGCCCAAAATGTTTCAGGGTGAAGATACAAGTGAATTTACCAAGCAAAAAATTAAAACCGCTTTGATTCAATTAAAACCGTTTAAAGAAGTGATTTTGAATTATAAAAAGAATGGTGATTTGTACTGGTGTGAAATCGAAGGTTTGCCTATGTTTGACAAGGAAGGGAAGTTTCTGAACTACATTGCTCTAGAAAAAATTGCGTCTTAAATAAGATTTACTAATGGATTTTCAAGAAATTTTAGCATTTTCAGCTTTGGGAATTGCCCTGTTTTTTTTGTTTAAAAAATTCTTTTTTAAACAAAAAAAACATAAAAACTGCGGTAACAACGATTGTGGTTGCCATTAAATTTTAGTATTTTCGTTAAATAATTCGATTAAAAAAAACGGTTTTATAAAATAATAAATTACAGAATCGAATTACCGCTCAAATTAAAACAAAATCTTTTCGGAAATATATAAATTCGTAAGTTTTATATCAGCCTTTGAAATTATTTCAACCCCAATCTTTGAGTCAACAAACAAATCATGAAAAACCTACAACTAGCAATCTTTTTTCTATGCTGTACTACTGTTTTTGCACACACCATCAATTCCGACAATCAGGTTTTAAGACATTGGAATGTTCAAAAAGAAAATAAAATTATTGACGGTTCATTCTCTATGTTAAAAAACGGAAATCTATACATTGAAGATGCTCACAACAATTTAATACACTTTCCTATCGCATCATTTACAAAAGCAGATCAAGAATTTGCATTGCAAAAAGCGAGCAACATCATAGCAATTAATACCAACGTTATTGAACAAAAAAACATTCAAATTCCAAACAGGTACTATTTTATATTTGGTTTACTTGGACTGTTTTTAACCACTTTGACAGTAGTTGTATGCAAGTACTCTAAAAAGAAATCGCTGATTTATCTCATTTCTGTAATAAGTTTTGGAGCTTTATTTTCGTTGTTTGGATTTGCAGTAAAAACATTTTCTACAACTGATCCCGCATTTATGACAGCTGCATTCGCACCTTTTTCATCGACAGTGAGTACAAATTATGATGCAAATTTTTTCTATGTAAACTCAACCGGGATTCCAAACCATACCATGATGGTAGGCATTTCAAACCGGGGTTGGCAACAGCAAGTTCCTGTTTCTAAATGTTATATCAACAGCAGTCATTGGACAATTCCGCTCAATCCTGTTTTGGCAACAACACCTGTACCCGTTTCAGCCTCTCATTTTACAAAAGGCGCTATCGCAATGGCTGCAAATGGAGTTCCTATTTTTAATCCCTTTACAAATACTGGTGTCGACGCTTTTCTAGACGGGCAACTCGATAATTATGGTGGTCATTGCGGTCGAGGCGACGATTATCATTACCACACAGCACCTTTGCATTTAATAACTTTAGGACAAACAACTTACAATTTACCTATTGCTTTTGGACTTGATGGGTATGCAGTTTACGGAACTTTAGAACCAACAGGAGTAACGATGGCGACACTTGATGCCAATCACGGACATTATTTTAATAGTGTTTATCATTATCACGGAACGGCAACTGCACCGTATATGATAGGTAATATGGTAGGTCTAGTTACAGAAGATGCCAGTTTACAAATTATTCCGCAACCTCAAGGAAATCCTGTAAGAACCGAAAATTGGACACCATTAAACGGCGCTTTAATCACATCGTGTTTGGCAAATGCCAATAATGGTTACAATACTTTGTATTCCTTAAATGGCGTTTCGGGTTATGCAACAAATTATACGGCCACAACTGCTGGACTTTATAGTTTTCAATACATAACCCCAACTGGCACAACCACAACAAATTATAATGGTCCAGCACTGTGTACTGTTCCAAATTTAGGTATAGAAAATTACATTTCGATAGAAAAAAACATAAAAATATATCCAAATCCTACAACGGATTATCTCAATATCAATCTTGGAAATGATGCTTTAGAAACAGCTGTTCAAAATATTTGTATTTATGATTTAAAAGGGATTTTGGTCTCTAAAACCCAAAAGTTTGTCCCCAATTTAGATATAAAAAAACTACCAAGAGGAACTTATTTTGTAAAAATTCAGTTTTCAAATTCTGTAGTTACTAAAAAACTAATTATTAATTAAATTTAAAAGAATTACTTTTCGAAATCAATTTTTAGATAATAATTTTTGGGTTTTAGTACAATTTCTTTTTTTAAAGATGGCTCAACTTGTATCGATTTTATTTTTTTTGAATACTGTTTTTCAAACCATTTCGTGTTTTCGAGTTTATTTTTGGAATTGAAAATTATAGTTTTTTCTTCAATAAATTTTTTATTGGTATAAACCAAAACTGTTGCGCTTACTTCACCTGCCCATGCGCAAATTACGTTTTCAGGACATCGAGAGTCGTCAAAAACAGTTTTCAATTTAATGTGCAATCCTTTATTGGGGATGCATTTTTTTGTAGTTATTTTTAATTCCGATTGCGCTACTGAAAAAAAATTTAGGGAAAGGAAAAATAATAAAAATAGTTTTTTCATCCTGATTTAGTTACGTAGTTTTCACAAATAAATTACTTGCAATTTTACTTGAAATAGTCAGTTCTTGATTGTCAATTTTGATTTTTATGGACAAATCGAACGTTTCTTTTGAAATAATTTTAATTTTTGTTCCTAACGAAATGGCATGTTTATCAAGATATTTCAGGAATTCCGAAGAAGTATCTTTCACACCAACGCAAATTCCTATTTGATTTTCTGATAAATCGCAAAGCAATTGTTTTTCAATTTTTATTATTCTTCCGCTGGCATCTGGAATTGGATCACCGTGTGGATCTTCGGTAGGATTTTCGAGAAAATCATCGAGTTTATTGATGAGTTTTTCAGATTTTATATGCTCTAATTGTTCGGCTATATCGTGCACTTCGTCCCAGGAAAAATCTAATTTTTCTACCAAGAAAACTTCCCACAAACGGTGTTTTCTAACAATCATTTTGGCGGCTAATTTTCCGTTCTCGGTAAGAGAAACGCCTTGATACTTTTTGTAATTAATTAAATCTTTCTCTGCTAATTTCTTGAGCATATCTGTTACCGATGAGGCTTTCGTATCCATCATTTCGGCAATGGCATTTGTGCTCACTTCGCTGTCTATATCGAGTGTGAGATGGTAAATGGTTTTGAGATAATTTTCTTCTGAAAAAGTCATTTTGATTTATGGTATTTGATTATAAAACCCTGTCAGAGTTTTGAACTCTGACAGGGTTAAAAATAAAAATATTAATTTTTAACAATAAATAAAGGTATCGAAATTTTATGACGCAATTTATCAACTGTTGTCCCAAAAATTAAGTCTTTAAAACCAGTATGCCCGTGTGTTCCCATTACTAAAATATCAAAATTTCCTTTATTGATAATCTGCGGAATCACTTTGTTTGGTCTTCCAAAACCAAGCTCAGTTTCAATACTAAACCCTTTTTTAGAAAGCATTTCTTTATATTCATTTAATAGTTTTTTATCTATTAACGTTTCATGATCTTCAATGTTTTCGCCATAAACCATTGCGCCTACGGTTTCTACGACATGAATTAAGGTATATTTTGCTTCAATTCCTCCGAGTTCAAAAGCACTATTTAATGCGATTTCGTCTGCACTAGAAAAATCTACCGAAACCGCTATGTTTTTTTTGCTATACGTTTCTGATGGCGAAAATTTAAGTGCTAAATGGTGTGGCGAATGATTTTGAATATCCATTTTTGCTTTGGATATAAATGGTCTAAAAACAATATAAAGTAGCAAAATCAAAAAACTAATCGCTAACGGAACAACAGTTAACCATAAAATTATGGGATTTTCGGAAGTTTCTAACCAACCTTGAATTTCATTAAAAACTAATTTTGCGTTGAGTGAAACTATAATCAAAGCTACTGTCCAAGAAGCAATTTGTGTAACTTTACTAATAGCAAAACCTTTCATTTTAGATTTGTCACTCACAAAATGGATTAACGGAATGATGGCAAAACCGAGCTGCAAACTCAAAATTACCTGACTTAAAATTAGCATTTTTCCGGTTACACTTTCGCCAAAAATAGAAATTACAATTACTGCCGGAACAATTGCTATTAAACGAGTTATAATGCGACGAACCCAAGGTTGAATTCGCAGATTAAGATAACCTTCCATAATAATTTGACCGGCTAAAGTTCCTGTAATTGTCGAGCTTTGTCCAGCGGCAATTAGTGCAACTGCAAACAAAATTGGCGCCCATTGTGTTCCTAACATAGGTTCTAGTAGTTTGTGAGCGTCTTGAATTTCGGCAACTTCAAACAAACCGTTTTTATAAAATGTGGCTGCCGCCAAAATCAAAATAGCTGCATTTACAAAAAATGCTAGGTTCAAAGCTATCGTACTATCGATAAAATTATATTTTAAAGCCTGCTTGATTCCGGCTGTGCTTCTATCAAATTTACGAGTTTGCACTAAGGACGAATGCAAATATAAATTGTGCGGCATCACCGTTGCGCCTATAATTCCTATGGCAATATAAAGTGCTTCTTCGCTAGGCATACTCGGAATTAAACCTTTTAAAACACTTCCTAATTCTGGTTGAGCAAAAATCATTTCGAAAATAAACGAAAATCCAATGATAGCAACTAATGCAATGATAAACGCTTCCATTTTTCGCATGCCTTTATTGATAAGAAATAATAATAAAAAGGTGTCCAAAACCGTAATCATTACGCCTTGCAAAAGTGGAATTCCAAAAAGCAAATTCAACCCAATTGCCATTCCCAAAACTTCGGCAAGATCACAAGCCGCTATGGCAATTTCGGCTAGAAAATACAATATATAATTAATGAAACGAGGATAGGTTTCTCGCGAGGCTTGAGCTAAATCGCGTTGGGTAACAATACCTAATCGCGCACTCAAACTTTGCAAAAGTAAGGCCATCATATTACTCATAAGCAAAACCCAAAGTAAGGCATAGCCAAATTGGCTTCCGCCGGCAATATCCGTCGCCCAATTTCCTGGATCCATATAACCCACACTTACCAAATAGGCTGGGCCAAAAAAGGCAAGAATTTTTCTAAAAACAGTAGTTTTATTTTGTGTTGAAACCGATTGGTTTACTTCCTCTAATGATTTGCTCATGCTAAAATAATTTGAAGCAAATATAAATAAAATTTTTATATGAGTAATAATTTTTTTAGATTTGTCTAAAATTAATTTAATAGAAAACTAAATGAGACAATTATTCAATACAATCATACTTTTATTACTATTCCAAAATAGTTCTTTTGCACAAGATTTACCTAACATTCAAACCGATAGACCAGACCAAACCGAATGTCCGTTTATAACTCCAATACATTATTTTCAGTTTGAAAACGGTTTTTCGTATGAAAAAACAAAAACAAATTCTCGTGAAATTGTTGCCCCAACGGTATTGACTCGTTTTGGAATCAACGACCATTTTGAGTTGCGATTAATAACCGAATATATAATTAATAAGGAAAATTCTAATAAAATTGCGGGAATAAACCCCGTTTTAATTGGATTTAAAACGAGGCTTCTTGAAGAAAAAGGAATCATTCCGTTGACTTCGTTTATTGCGCACATTGCAATTCCAAAAGCAGCTTCGAAAGAATTCAAAACTACATATTATGCACCTGAATTTAGATTTACGATGCAACATACCATTAGTGATAAACAATCTTTGAGCTACAATCTTGGTGCAGAATGGAATGGAGAAACCGCCGAACCCTCATTTATCTATACTTTAACAACGGGTTACTCACTGACAGAAAAAATAGGTGGCTATATCGAATTTTATGGATTTATTCCGCAAATTGCCAAACCTGACCATCGATTTGATTTAGGCTTAACTTATTTGTTAACTGCAAATCATCAACTTGACGTTTCTGGAGGAGTTGGATTGTCCGAGAATTCCCCAAAATATTACCTGGCATTGGGGTATTCGTTTCGATTTAAAACTTAATACTGATTAAACTATAACAAAACTTTATACCAGAAACATTCTTCAAATTATAAATCTCTTTATCTTTGCATTAAATCTGAAATCTAAATTCAGAAATTTACAATCTTAAATAAAAATACTATGTATCCAGAAGAAATGGTAAAACCAATGCGCTCAGAATTATCTGATGCTGGTTTTCAAGATTTATATACAACCGAAGCGGTTGAAAACGCGATAAAAGCAGAAGGAACAACGCTTGTTGTAGTAAACTCTGTTTGTGGTTGTGCTGCTAGAAATGCGCGTCCAGGAGCAAAAATGAGTTTGGACAATGCCAAAAAACCAGATCATTTAGTAACGGTTTTTGCAGGAGTTGACAAAGATGCAGTTGATGCAGCAAGAGGATTTATGTTTCCTTTTCCTCCATCTTCGCCAAGTATAGCTTTGTTCAAAAATGGCGAATTAGTTCACATGTTAGAGCGTCATCATATTGAAGGTCGTCCAGCCGAAATGATTGCAGATAATTTAAAAGAAGCTTACGCAGAATTCTGTTAAGAATAAATTCACTAAATTTCTAAACCATTAAGAAATTAAGAAAATTAAGTATTCAAAAGCTTAATGAAACTTAATTTTCTTAATGGTTTGTCTTTTTGAAAAACCTTATATTTGCAGACAATTTTTTTATAATTCAAAACATTTCTCAACTTAAAACTGTTTATAGCATGCAACTGTACAACACTTTGAGCGCAGAAGAAAGGTCAATATTAATTGACGAAGCCGGAAAACAGCGACTCACGTTGTCTTTCTATGCTTATGCGCAGATCTCAAATCCAACTCTATTTCGGAACGAATTATTTCTTGCTTGGAACGCACTCGAAGTTCTAGGTCGGATTTATGTTGCCCACGAAGGCATAAACGCCCAACTGTCACTTCCTGCTGATCATTTCTATGCTTTCAAAAACACAATTGAAGTGTATGATTTTATGAAAAACATTCGGTTGAATGTTGCTGTAGAACAAGACGATCACTCTTTTTTGAAACTCACCATAAAAGTTCGAGACAAAATTGTAGCCGATGGTTTAGTCGATGAAACTTTTGATGTAACCAATATTGGAATTCACTTAAAAGCAAAGGAATTCAACACTTTACTCGAAGATCCAGATACAATTGTATTCGATATGCGCAATCATTACGAATCTGAAATAGGTCATTTTACTAATGCAATAAAACCCGATGTAGACACTTTTCGGGAAAGCTTGCCCATTATCGAAGAGCAACTTTCGGAACACAAACAAGACAAAAAACTCTTAATGTATTGCACAGGCGGAATTCGTTGTGAGAAAGCCAGCGCTTACTTTAAACACAAAGGATTTGAAAACGTATACCAACTCGAAGGCGGAATTATAGAATACACCCGCCAAGTCAAAGCCGAAGGGTTGCAAAGTAAATTCATTGGTAAAAACTTTGTTTTTGATCATCGCTTGGGCGAAAGAATTACAGACGATATCGTTGCGCAATGCCATCAATGTGGCAAACCTTGTGATGTACACACGAACTGCGTAAATGAAGGTTGTCATTTACTTTTTATACAATGCGAAACTTGTGCAACCGCCATGCAAGGTTGTTGTTCTCAGGATTGTGTATCGGTAATTCATCTTCCTGAGTCAGCACAAAAAGCAGTTAGAAGAGGAATAAAAAACGGAAATAAAATATTCAAAAAAGGAAAATCAGATGTTTTGACTTTTAAAAATAACGAAGAAACTCATGGTGTTTTCGTTCCAAAAAAAGAGAAACTACCCGTTGAAAAAGAATCCAAAATTAAGAAAATCTACATCGGAAAAGGAACCCATTTTTTTCCAAAATCAAGTGTTGGACAATTTCAAATTGAAGAAAACGAAATTAAAATTGGAGATACAATTCTCATCAAAGGAACCACAACTGGAGAACAAAAATTAGTAATTACAGAAATGCTAGTTAACGATTTCGTTTCCGAAAAAGCAGTTTCTGGTGACCGTTGCACTTTTAAATTGCCTTTTAGAATTCGTTTGTCTGACAAATTGTATAAAATTTTAGAGTGATTTTTAAAATAATAAAGGAGTACGATTTAACGTTACACTATTGAAAACATATTTGAAATTTGAATTTTATTTTTTGAAAAAATCTGAAATCTAATCCCGAAGTATCGAGACGAAATCTAAAATCTTTGTTATCTTTACAAACTGATCGTTTTAAGAACATAAGTTGCAATCATAGCAACACTATATATAAAATTATGGCATGTACAAGTTGTTCAACTTCGGATGGTGGCGCACCAAAGGGTTGTAAAAATAATGGGACTTGTGGCACCGATAGCTGCAACAAATTAACGGTTTTTGATTGGCTTTCGAACATGAGTTTACCTAATGGTCAAGCACCATTTGATTGCGTTGAAGTGCGTTTTAAAAACGGGCGAAAAGAATTTTATCGCAACACCGAGAAAATCACTTTAAGCATTGGCGACATAGTTGCTACAGTAGCATCGCCAGGACATGACATTGGGATTGTTACTTTAACAGGCGAATTAGTTCGTGTTCAAATGAAGAAAAAAGGAGTCAATCCTACCAATGCTGAAATTCCTAAAATTTATAGAAAAGCCTCTCAAAAAGATATTGATATTTGGTCCGTTGCTCGAGATAAAGAAGAGCCGATGAAAGTAAGAGCACGCGAATTAGCGATTGCTCAAAAATTAGAAATGAAAATTTCGGATATTGAATTTCAAGGCGATGGTTCCAAAGCTACTTTTTATTACACTGCAAATGACAGAGTCGATTTTAGACTGTTAATCAAAGATTTTGCTAAAGAATTCTCGACACGTGTCGAAATGAAACAAGTTGGACTTCGACAAGAAGCGGCACGTTTAGGCGGAATTGGATCTTGCGGTCGCGAGCTATGTTGTTCTACTTGGCTCACCGATTTTAGAAGCGTAAACACCTCAGCGGCACGATACCAACAATTGTCTTTAAATCCACAGAAATTAGCTGGACAATGCGGAAAATTAAAATGCTGCTTGAATTATGAGCTCGACACTTACATGGATGCGCTGAAAGGATTTCCCGATTTTGATACTAAATTATCAACCGAAAAAGGAGATGCCATTTGCCAAAAGCAAGACATTTTCAAAGGATTAATGTGGTTTGCTTATACTAACGATTTTGCGAATTGGCACGTATTGAAAATTGATCAGGTCAAAGAAATTCTTGCTGAAAACAAGCTTAAAAACAAAGTTTCATCACTCGAAGATTTTGCTATAGAAATTATTATTGAGCCAGAAAAGAATTTTAATAACGCGATGGGTCAAGAAAGCTTAACCCGTTTTGACCAACCCAAAAGGAGTAAAAAATCAAATAAAAAACGCAAGCCTGGAGGGGAAAATCTAATTGTAGCAAGCAATAATAACAAGCAAAACAATCCTCCAAGTGCAAAAAACACGATTGTAGCCAACAATAACAACAAGCAAAATAATGCTGGTGGTCCAAAAAACAATGCTGAAAACAAACCAGCAATAGCCAGAAAACCTATAATTATCACTAAAAATGAGAATAAAGAATAGTGCATTACTGCTATTAATTGCATTACTCTTTTTTTCTTGTGATAAAAAAAGAGTCTTTGATGAATATAAATCTGTAGGAAGTGCGTGGCACAAAGACAGCATAGTAACCTTTAATCTACCGGAATTAGATTCGACAAAAAAGTATAATCTATTTGTAACTTTAAGAGACAATAATAATTATCCCTACAACAATCTTTTTTTAATTGTGGGAATCGAATTGCAAAACGGATTTACAAAAGTAGATACACTAGAATACCAAATGTCTAATCCAGACGGATCATTACTTGGCGATGGTTTTACTGATATCAAGGAAAGTAAGCTCTTTTATAAAGAAAACGTACGGTTCAGAGGAAAATATAAAGTTCATATTAAACAAGCCGTTAGAGAATCTGGGAAAGTGCTTGGAATTACGCTTTTAGAAGGCATAACAGATGTAGGTTTTAGAATAGAAAAACAAGAATAGAAAAGTATTATGGCTGCTAATAAAATAAATAATTTAAAAGGATATTTAAGCAAAGACGTTACGTATTATAAAAAGAGATTTTGGAAAGTCTTTTTATATGGAATGGGAGCAATAGGCGTGTTTTTCTTATTTGCATCATGGGGACTTTTTGGCTCCATGCCATCATTCGAAGATCTAGAAAATCCAGATTCTAATTTGGCTACCGAAATTATTTCTTCTGACGGAGTTGTAATTGGCAAATATTTCGAAAAAAATAGATCCCAACTAAAATACTCCGATTTACCTAAAAATCTAGTTCAAGCACTTGTCGCTACAGAAGATGCGCGTTTTTATGAGCATTCTGGTATTGACGGTAGAGGAACATTAAGAGCTATGGCAAGTTTTGGAACAAATGGAGGTGCAAGCACATTGACACAACAATTAGCAAAACAATTATTTCATGGTGAAGGTTCTAAATTTTTACCTTTTAGAATTGTTCAAAAAATAAAAGAATGGATTATTGCAATTCGACTCGAGAGACAATACACAAAAAACGAAATCATAGCCATGTATTGTAACGTCTATGATTTTGGAAATAATTCTGTAGGTGTAAGCTCCGCTGCAAAGACCTATTTCTCAAAAGAACCAAAAGATTTAACTATAGACGAATCCGCTATATTAGTTGGAATGTTCAAAAATTCTGGTTTGTACAATCCCGTTAGAAATGCACAAGGTGTCAAAAACCGAAGAAACGTAGTACTTTTGCAAATGGAAAAAGAAAATATTATTACCGAATCTCAAAAAGAAAAATTACAACAACTGCCTATAAAATTAAATTTCAAATTAGAAAGCCACAAAGGAGGAACTGCAACTTATTTTAGAGAATATTTACGAGATTATTTGAAAAAGTGGGTAGAAGAAAACAAAAAACCAGACGGTTCAGATTATAACATTTACAAAGACGGACTTAAAATCTACACCACTATAGATTCTAGAATGCAATTGCACGCCGAAGAAGCTGTCGAAAAACACATGGCAAACCTTCAAGAGGAATTTTTTATCGAGGCTAAAACCAATAAAAACGCACCTTTTGTAAACATTTCGGATACCGAAACGCAACGTATCTTAAAACAAGCTATGAAATCATCGTATCGATGGACCGTTTTAAGTGAACAGGACAAAAGTGAGGAAGAAATCATAGCGTCTTTCCAAGTAAAAACAAAAATGACCGTTTTCACTTGGAAAGGCGAAAAAGATACACTTATGACACCGATGGATTCCATACGGTATTACAAACATTTCCTGCAATCAGGACTTATGGCAATGGAACCACAAACAGGCAGTATCAAAGCATGGGTTGGTGGAATAAATTACAAATATTTTCAGTACGATCATGTGGGTCAAGGCGCAAGACAAGTAGGTTCTACATTCAAACCATTTGTTTATGCTGCAGCAATAGAACAATTAGGAATGTCACCTTGCGACACCATTATTGATGGTCCGTTTGTAATTCGAAAAGGACGCCATCATGTAACCGCAGATTGGGAACCAAGAAATTCCGACAATAAATACCGCGGAATGGTAACCTTAAAACAAGGATTGGCAAACTCCATTAATACCGTTTCTGCAAAATTAATCGATAAAGTTGGGCCAGAAGCTGTTGTAGAATTAACACACAAATTAGGTGTAAAATCCGAAATTCCTGTTCAACCTTCAATCGCATTAGGCGCAGTTGATATCACTGTGGAAGATATGGTTGCCGCTTATGGAACATTTGCTAACCAAGGCGTTTATGTAAAACCACAATTCATTACTCGAATAGAAGATAAAAGCGGTGTCGTAATCTACGAACCCATTCCAGAATCACACGATGTGTTGAACAAAGACATCGCATTTGCGGTGATTAAATTGCTACAAGGCGTTACCGAAGGCGGTTCTGGCGCAAGACTACGAACTCAAGGTGGCGGAAGCGGAGACAATCGTTGGACCGGTTATCCATACCTGTTCACCAACCCAATTGCAGGAAAAACAGGTACTACACAAAACCAGTCGGATGGTTGGTTTATGGGAATGGTGCCCAATCTAGTAACTGGGGTTTGGGTAGGATGCGAAGATCGTTCTGCACGTTTCAAAAGCCTAACTTATGGTCAAGGCGCAACGGCTGCTTTGCCAGTTTGGGGCTATTTTATGAAACTCTGTTATGATGATGCTGGGCTTAATGTTTCTAAAAAAGAATTCGACAGACCATCAAATCTCTCCATAAAAGTAGATTGTTACACCGCACCAAAAGTAATAGACAGCACCGCTGTAGAACAAGATACCGAAGAATTCGAATTGTAATTTTTTTAGGAGCTATTTCCTGCACCCGAGGCTGAAAGCCGAACTGGCGAAGCAATTCGTTACAATCTTTTAAAATCTAATTCCGCTTAGGTGAATCAGATTTTAAAAGGATTTCCTCCCGAGACTTCGGGACTATCAGGGTTAAAAAACGCAACATGATTAACAAAAAAGTAAACACAGTACAAGAAGCACTCAACGGAATCGAAAACGGAATGACACTTATGCTTGGTGGTTTTGGGCTTTGTGGTATTCCCGAAAATTCCATCGCCGAATTGGTAAAAAAAGAAACAAACAATCTCACTTGCATTTCTAACAATGCTGGTGTCGATGATTTTGGTTTGGGATTACTTTTGCAAAAACGCCAAATCAAAAAAATGATTTCTTCCTACGTAGGAGAAAATGCCGAGTTTGAGCGCCAAATGCTCTCCGGAGAACTCGAAGTAGATTTAATTCCACAAGGCACTTTAGCCGAACGATGTCGTGCCGCACAAGCCGGAATTCCAGCTTTTTTCACTCCAGCAGGTTTTGGAACCGAAGTGGCTATTGGCAAAGAAACACGAGAATTCAACGGCAAAATGCACATCATGGAACTGGCTTTCAAAGCCGATTTTGCCATCGTAAAAGCTTGGAAAGGCGACACGGCAGGAAACCTAATCTTCAAAGGAACCGCCCGAAATTTTAATCCATGCATGGTTGGAGCAGCAAAAATAACCATCGCCGAGGTAGAAGAACTGGTAGAAGCTGGAACATTGGATCCCAACCAAATTCACATTCCCGGAATATTAGTGCAACGCATTTTTCAAGGGGAGAAATACGAGAAAAGGATTGAACAGAGAACGGTGAGGAAAAAATAGTGTTCAGTGTTCAGACTATTAGTGTTCAGTACGAAACTTAAATGACCTTATATTCCTTATATGGTTTAATAACTTAATGAATCTTAACTTCTTAATGGTTTAAAAAACTTAACGGATAAAAAATTATGTTAACAAAAGAAGACATCGCAAAACGAATAGCTCAAGAAGTTCAAAATAATTACTTTGTAAATCTTGGTATTGGCATACCAACTCTAGTGGCAAACTATATCCCAAAAGGAATTGATGTTGAGTTTCAAAGTGAAAATGGCGTTCTCGGAATGGGACCATTTCCGTTTGAAGGAGAAGAAGACGCTGATTTAATCAATGCAGGCAAGCAAACCATCACAACATTGCCAGGAGCCAGTTTTTTTGACTCTGCATTCAGTTTTGGCATGATTCGAGGACAACATGTAGATTTAACCATTCTAGGAGCAATGGAAGTTTCCGAAAATGGCGACATTGCCAACTGGAAAATTCCCGGAAAAATGGTCAAAGGAATGGGTGGTGCAATGGATTTAGTGGCTTCGGCCGAGAATATAATTGTAGCCATGATGCATGTGAACAAGGCTGGAGAAAGCAAAATTTTAAAAAAATGTACCTTGCCTTTAACAGGTGTTGGTTGTGTTAAAAAAGTGGTTACTGAATTGGCAGTTATGGAAATTACCCCCAATGGATTCAAACTTTTAGAACGCGCACCAGGAGTTTCAGTAGCGTACATCATCGCTTCCACCGAAGCTAATTTGATTATTGAAGGCGAAATTCCAGAGATGGTGATAGATTAAAAACCACAGATAAAATATAAACCGCAAATTCTTCAATCTAAAACTTGCGGTTTTTTTATGTTTTATGAAATTCTAAAAAAACCAACTCGTCACAAAAATAGCCGTTATCACACAAATCACATCCACCAGAAGCATTGTTCCAAGTGCATAACGCGTGTTTTTGATATTAACAGAACCAAAATAAACCGCAATTACATAAAAAGTACTTTCGGCACTGCACTGAAAAATACTACTCAATCTTCCAGTCATCGAATCGGCGCCAAAAGTATTCATCGAATCAATCAAAAACCCTCTTGATCCAGCAGAACTAAAAGGTCTAAGCAATGCAACTGGTAAAGCATCGGTAATCTGTTTGCTAACACCCATATTCGAGAAAGCAAAAGCAATCCAGTTGCTAATAATTTCAAACAATCCACTATTTCTGAATAACGAAATAGCTACTAACATACCCAAAACATAAGGAAAAATGGTAACGCCAGTTTTAACTCCATTATTGGCTCCTGATACAAAGGCTTCGTAAACTGTGGTTTTAGCGGCTGTAAATTTCTTCTCTTTGATAAAGGAAAAAATCATAGTAAATAAAATAATCCCAACCAAAATTAATGCTGAGAGATTAGAAGTAAAATAGTTTTTACCTATTAAATCCAAATGGTTTACATACATCAACAAACCTACAATGGCAGCAATTAACGCCATTAAACCAATAACTAAAGAAGCACTTTTGAAATTAATTTTTTGTTTCACTCCAACGATAAGAAAAGCGGCAATTGTACCGATAAATGAAGTGATAATACAAGGCAGCATCACATCGGCTGGGTTGGTGGCACCTGCTGCAGCACGATAACCAATGATTGAAGTGGCTATCAAAGTAAGCCCTGAAGCGTGCAGACACATAAACATAATTTGAGCATCGCTGGCTTTGTCTTTTTCGGGATTTATTTCTTGTAAACTTTCCATCGCTTTTAATCCAAAAGGTGTTGCTGCCGAGTCCAAACCTAAGAAATTAGCAGCAAAATTCAAGGTCATATAGGAAATCGAAGGATGGTTTTTGGGAACGCTTGGAAATACTTTTACAAATACGGGACTCAATGCTTTTGCCAGTTTTTCGGATGCTCCAGAAATGATTAAAAGCTCCATTAAGCCACAAAAGAAAGCCAAATAGGCCATAAGCGGCAATATTAAATCTATCAAAGTGGCTTTACAAGTAGGTAAAAGCCCATCTGATTTTTGAACTCCGCTAAAAATTTTGACCGTTTTATTTTTATAAACATAAGTAGAATCTAGGTCCAAAGTATCACGATTAACAATCATCGTTTCATCTGGAGCATTCTTGATGCTATCTTTTATAAATGCTGGAATCTGATCCAGATATTTTTCTGAAATTAGAATAGGATCATCTTTTTTTCCGTTTAAAACATGATCAATAGTATAATTGTTTCCAGAAAATAAACTGAAAATCACGAATGCTATCGATGAAATAAAAATGACCAACCAAAATCTACTCAATACCATAATTTCTAATTTTTGTAAATGTAATAATTAAATCACAAATCGTATTCGTGTATGAAATTTAGTAATCAATGTTCAAAAACAGTAAGCTTCTTTTATTTAGTATCAAAAAAATGATTACTTTTGTTTAACTTTTATTTTAAATAATTAGACAAAAATAATTAATCAACAATTTTAAAATGAAATTTAAATTCAAAAATGAAAACACAAAAACCAGACAATATAGTTTATTCTAATGAAAATGGATACAACGCCAGTATGCTTCCCTATGCAACAACTGTAGGTGCTCCAGCTATAAAAACTGACGACGTAGTAGCTTGGAAAACAAGAGGAATTCATCAGGTAAATAAAGAATTTGAAAATAAATTTGACGAACTCAAACTGCAGTATCTCAAATTGATGGAAGAATACGAGTGGAACGATCTCGTATACAATGCCAAATTTTCGTTTGAACCAGTGGTAGGTGAAATCTATCATATGTATCAGGCCGAAAACGGAACGCACTTTTTATCCTTAATCGGGCCAAACGAATGGAACAAAGAGCATTTGGCTTCTTTCAAGCTCAATAGCGATAAAAAGTGGATGAAGATTTTGATTTAAATATGGAGGAATATTCAAAAAATAACTAATCTGTAAAAATAGGTTTAAAACCGTGTCATTCGAATGTTATTTGCTTCATTAAATAGTATCATTTTAACCCTGCGCCAAGGTGTCAACTATAAAAAATTCTACATAATATACAATATATGCTAAGTCAAACTAATTTGCCTACAACTACGAGAACCGAGCTCAACGCTACTTCGATAGACCGAATTATAGAAATGGCTTGGGAAGACCGCACTCCATTTGATGCCATCAAATTTCAATTTGGCTTGGCAGAAGCAGATGTAAAAGCCTTGATGAAAAAAGAACTCAAGTTTTCTAGCTACAAACTATGGCGAAAAAGAGTAGAAAATTGCAAGACCAAACACCTGGCCAAACGATCAGACGATATTGACCGTTTTAAATGCAAACTCCAAAGAGCTATTTCTAACAATAAAATTTCTAAAAGGTAATGATTCAAAAACACCTCAGTTCCACAAGTATTGACCAATTGTCCAAAACCGAAAAAACGCATCTTATCAATAGTTTAGGAGGATTTAAAAGCGTGGGATTAATTGGCACACAAAACAAAATGGGCGTTACAAATTTGGCGATTTTTAGTTCTATTTTTCATCTTGGAGCCAATCCACCGTTGATTGCTTTGATTTTTCGACCTACGCCTCCAGTTCGGGACACCTTCAATAATATTTTGGAAACAGGATTTTATACGATCAATCACCTCAACGAAAATATTTACAAACAAGCCCATCAAACCTCAGCAAGATACAACGCCAGTAGTTCGGAATTTGACATCACCGGTTTGACAGCTGAATATAAAAATAATTTTTCTGCGCCTTTCGTACAAGAAAGCAACATACAGATAGGCGTTCAATTCAAAGAAAAAATAGATATCGCAATCAACAATACCACTATGGTTATTGGCGAAATTGTACATATATATTTTCCTGAAAATTGCCAATCAGCAGATGGTTTTATTGATCTAGAAAAAGCAAATACCGTTACTTGTTCCGGACTAGATTGCTATCACACAACCGTAAAGTTAGACAGGCTTAGTTATGCAAAACCAAATCTAGAAATTACCTCATTACTCTAAATTTTGAAAAAAGAAGCTATCAATATTGTTTGGTTCAAGCGAGATTTGCGTTTCACAGATCACGAACCACTTTATGAAGCTTCGCAACAAAACATTCCTATCCTTTTGCTGTATTGTTTTGAACCTTTAGTAATGCAATATGAAGATTCTGATGTGCGACACTGGCGGTTTATTTATGAATCCATTCAAGATTTACAGCAAAAACTAGCCGTTTTGAATTCCAAAATATATTTTTGTCAGAACGAAGCCCAATTTGTTTTTTCGGAATTATTAAAAATTTATGAAATACAAAATGTGTATTCACATCAAGAAATTGGCAACAAAATTACTTATGACAGAGATGTTGCAATGCAGGATTTCTTTGAAAAAAACCAAGTAACTTGGAACCAATTTCAGATGCACGGTGTGATTCGTAAACTAAAATCCAGACAAGATTGGGATAAACGTTGGGAAAATGTAATGCGTTCTAACGCTAATGTTATTGACATTAAAACTTTGAACCTACAAGATTTAGAAAAGGAATTTTATGATGCCATAAAAGGCAAGGAATTGTCCGAAGAAATAGTCACTCGCAACAAAAATTTTCAACAAGGTGGCGAAAATCTAGCATGGCGATACCTTGATAGTTTTGTCAAAGAACGCTATGTTAATTATAGCAAACACATTTCGAAACCCGCTTTGAGCCGCAAAGGTTGTAGCCGATTGTCGCCCTATTTAACCTACGGAAACATCAGTATGCGAATGATTTATCAATACACTAATCAACATTACGAAGGATCAAAAAACAAACGAGCGATTCTCAATTTTGTTTCCCGTTTGCATTGGCATTGCCATTTTATTCAAAAATTTGAAGACGAATGTCGAATGGAATTTGAAAATGTAAACCGTGCTTATGATGTTTTGCAAAAGCCCAAAAATGAAATCTATATCAAAGCGTGGCAAGAAGGAAAAACAGGTGTTCCAATAGTTGATGCTTGTATGCGCTGCTTAGTTGCAACGGGATACATCAACTTTAGAATGCGTGCTATGGTGGTGTCTTTTTTCACGTTTAATTTATGGCAAGATTGGCGCGAATTGCATTTTCTTGCACGACAGTTTTTAGATTATGAACCCGGGATTCATTACCCACAAATCCAGATGCAATCTGGAACAACAGGCATAAACACCATCCGGATTTACAGCCCGATAAAAAACTCAGAAGAACACGATTCCGAAGGAGTTTTCATAAAACAATGGTTGCCTGAATTGACAGAAATACCCATTTCGCTGCTACACGAACCTTGGAAAATGAATGAAATGGAACAGCATTTCTACAATTGCGAAATAGGCACCGATTATCCGTTTCCGATAGTTGATATTGATGAAACTCGAAAACAGGCAAGCGATATTGTATGGAGTTTTCGCAAAAAAGACGAAGTCAAGGAAGAAGGAAAACGCATTTTGAAAAAGCACGTTTCCAATCCAAATTCTAAAAAGAAGTTATCAAAACCAAAAAAAGCAACAAAATAAAATGGCAATATTCTTAAAAGCAAATTGGGAAAATATCATAATGGCCAACTATGAAATTGATCCAAAAATTCTAGAACCTTTCTTACCAAAAGGTGTAGAATTGGATTTGTTTGAACAAAAATGTTATGTCAGTTTAGTTGGTTTTATGTTCAAAAAAACTAAATTATTCAGTATTCCTATTCCATATTTGGGCACTTTTGAAGAAATAAATCTACGCTTTTATGTTATTAGAAAAGAAAGTAATCAGATAAAACGTGGCGTAGTTTTTATAAACGAAACCATTCCGTACCCAATTGTAGCTTGGATGGCCAATAAATTGTACAAGGAACATTACACCGTAGTGCCCACCAAACACGAAATCACTAACGTTAACAATACCAAAAAAGTAAATTTTGAATGGCTATTGAATAAAAAATGGAATCGTATTTATGTCGAAGCTTCAAATGAATCTAAAGAGATGAAAAAAGACACTTTAGAGCAATTTATCTACGAGCATTATTATGGCTATACCAAAATTGACCAAAATAAAACCGAAGAATACAAGTTGCAACATCCAAGTTGGAATACCTACAAGGTTTTGAATCATAAAATTGATTGCGATTTTGAAGCGATGTACGGCAAAGCATTTTCTGTTTTAAACCAAACAAAACCCGAAGCTGTTTTTATTGCCGAAGGTTCATCAGTAAACGTAGAATGGAAACGAAACCGATTAAATTTTGATAAATGAAGGGTGTAAAAAAGCAACATTTACCAAGCAAAATGTGTGTCGTTTGCCAAAAACCTTTCGCTTGGCGCAAAAAATGGGAAAAGGTGTGGGACGAAGTAAAATATTGTAGCGATAAATGCAGAATAAACAAATAAAATTTAACCACAGATTCACAGATTTTAAAACCCTATAAATCCGTAACAAAAAAATATGAAATGTCAAAAACACTTAGATTAATTCTCGGCGATCAGCTCAATAGCAATCATTCATGGTACGAAACCATTGATGAATCCGTTACTTATGTCTTGATGGAAATTCGTACCGAAACCGATTATGCCTCACATCATATTCAGAAAATTGTAGGGTTTTTTGCAGCAATGCAAGAATTTGTTAAAGACTTGAAATCGAAAAATCATAACGTACTATATATTCATTTAAATGATGAAAGCAATTTGCAATCATTCGATAAAAATTGTCAATATCTAATTGAAAAACATAATTTTACCAATTTCGAATACCAATTTCCCGATGAATATAGGCTTGATGAAACCTTAAAAAACTTTTGTAAAACCCTCACAATTTCAAATTCGGTTGTCGATTCAGAACATTTTTATACCTCAAGAAATGAGCTTGGAACATTCTTTGAAGGCAAAAAAACATTTTTGCTAGAAAGTTTTTACCGTGCCATGCGAAAAAAACACAATGTATTGATGGATGGTGACAAACCAACCACAGGACAATGGAATTATGATGGCGAAAACCGAAAAAAATTACCTAAAAATCACAAACCTACTCTACCTTTGGTTTTCAATAATGATGTTTCTGTTATTTATACAGAAATACAAAAAACCAATATAAAAACTATTGGAAACATAGATGCCAAAAATTTTGTTTGGCCCATAAATAGGATCCAATCATTGGAGTTATTAGACTTTTTTGTTGCTGAATGTTTGCCTTTATTTGGTAGTTATCAAGATGCAATGACACCTAATGAATGGTCGTTGTACCATTCGCGAGTTTCCTTTTCGATGAATATCAAGATGATTTCGCCACAAGAAGTGATTCATAAATGCATCGAAGAATGGCAAAAACGTCAAGCCGAAATCGAATACAACCAACTCGAAGGTTTTGTGCGACAAATAATAGGTTGGCGTGAATATATGCGTGGAATTTATTGGCTCAAAATGCCCGAATATGCCTCAATGAATTATTTTAACAATCAAGAAAAATTGCCCGACTGGTTTTGGACAGGAAACACCAAAATGAATTGCTTGAAAGACACTATCAATCAGTCGCTGGATTATGCTTATGCGCATCACATACAGCGATTAATGATCACAGGTAATTTTGCGCTTTTGGCCGGAATTCATCCTGACGAGGTCGATGCTTGGTATCTTGGGATTTATATAGATGCTATCGAATGGGTCGAAATTACCAACACTCGAGGTATGAGCCAGTTTGCCGATGGCGGAATTGTAGGCACAAAACCGTATGTGAGTTCGGCAAGTTACATTGATAAAATGAGTCATTATTGCGGCAGTTGTTTTTATAAAAAAGCCATAAAAACGGGCGAAAAAGCCTGTCCATTTAATAGTTTGTATTGGAATTTTTATGATAAAAATGAAGACAAATTAGGCAAAAATCCAAGAATAGGAATGATGTACAATGTATGGCGAAAAATGCAACCCGAAGCAAAAGTTGCGCTATTAGAACAAGCGGATTATTATTTGAAAAATATAAATGAGTTGTAATAAGAATACCCACAGATTTTACAGATTAGCACAGATTATTTGGTTTAATAAATTTTAAAATCCGATTAATCTGTAACTCGAGCGAAGCGAATAGACGAAGTAAATCCGTGGCAAAAAAGAAAATTATGAAAACAGCTATTGTTTGGTTTAAAACCGATTTACGATTAACAGATAATGAAACACTTATCAAAGCGATTGCGCAGAGTGAAATGGTAATTCCTGTGTATTGTTTTGACGATTCACACTTTGAAAAAACCACTTATGGATTCGAGAAAACAGGTAGTTTTAGGACACAATTTTTATTAGAATCCTTAAAGGATTTAGATACGAATTTAAGAGCATTAGGTTCTCAATTATTAATTTTAAGAGGAAAACCTGAGGTCGAAATACCAAAAATCGTAAAAGAATACAAAGCCCAAAAAGTTTTTGCAAAACGAGAGGTATCATTTGAAGAAAAGCAAACCGAAAAATTAGTACAAAACGAACTGTTCAAATTAAGATGCGAATTCGAAACATCGAGTACGAGTACTTTATACCATGCCGAAGATTTGCCCTTTTCTATCAAAGATATTCCAGATGTGTTTAGCAATTTTAGAAAAAAAATCGAGAAAGACGCTACGGTAAGAACTGTTTTCGAAAAGTCTTTATCGATAAACTCGCCTAAATTTCCCGAAAGTGTTTTTCCAACTTTAAACGATTTAGGTTTAGAGTCCAAAACCATAGATTCTAGAGCCGCAATACAATTTGCAGGAGGAGAAACTGAGGCGATTAGACGGTTGAATCATTATTTTTTTGAAACAAAATGCTTGTCAAAATATAAAGAAACTAGAAACGAAATGGTTGGGTCTGATTATTCGTCAAAATTCTCGGCTTGGTTGGCTTTAGGATGTATTTCGCCTCGATTAATTTATCAGGAAATCAAGAATTTCGAATCGCAATTTGGCGCAAACGATTCTACTTATTGGTTGATTTTCGAATTGCTTTGGCGTGATTTTTTTAGGTTTATGTTCAAAAAACACCAAACCAAATTTTTCTTGTACGATGGTATCAAAACCGAGAAAGCAAACTCTAAATCATTGAACGAAAAATTACTTTTGCAATGGATTAATGGCGCAACAAACTCCGATTTCATCAATGCCAATATGCTCGAATTAAAACTAACAGGATTTATGAGCAATCGAGGTCGACAAAATGTAGCGAGTTATTTTTGCAACGAGCTCAATATGGATTGGCGGATTGGCGCAGCCTATTTTGAAGAACAACTTATAGATTATGATGTGTGTAGCAATTGGGGAAATTGGGCGTATCTTGCTGGTGTTGGCAACGATCCTCGAGGACATCGGTATTTTAATATCGAAAAACAAGCCAACGATTATGATAAAAAATTCGCATTTAGAGACTTATGGTTAAAAAACTAAGATATACAATACACTTTTAAAAACGGTATTCGATTGTTATGAAACAGGATGTAATTATTATTGGTGCAGGATTATCAGGTCTTTCTGCAGCGGTGCATTTGCATCGTCAAGGTCGAACGGTACTTATTTTAGAAGCTACTGACCGATCTGGCGGAAGAGTAAAAACGGATCTAATTGATGGTTTTCGATTAGATAGAGGTTTTCAAGTTTTGTTGACCGCTTATCCAGAAGCTAAATCATTGCTGAACTACAAAGATTTGCAACTCAAAAAAATGCTACCTGGTGCAAGTGTGCTTTATGATGGAGGCACATTCGAAATAGCAGATCCTTTCAGACGGCCAAAAGCACTATTAAACACTCTATTTGCTCCAGTTGGAACGTTAATGGATAAAATAAATACGCTTTGGCTGAAAACCAAATTGCAAAAAATGACTATTGACGAAATTTTTACACAAGCCGAACAAAGCACTCTCAAACAATTGTCTGACTATGGCTTTAGCCAAAAAATGACTCGGCGTTTTTATGCCCCTTTTCTATCGGGTATTTACCTAGAGAATAACTTGACTACATCAAACCGAATGTTCGATTTTGTAATGAAAATGTTTTCGGATGGCCATGTGGCTATTCCCGAACTTGGAATGGAAGAAATTCCGAAGCAATTAGTAGGTTTGTTGCCAAAATCGAGCATTCAATACCACAAAAAAGTTTCAACTATAAAGGACAATACCGTAATTCTTGAGGATGGAACTGTATTTGAAGCCAATCAAATTCTTATTGCTACAAATGCGAATGAACTGACCAAGCAATTTCGACCAAACCTAAAAACCGAAGCTCAAAAAGTTACCAATGTCTATTTTGAGGCAAAAAAAGCACCTACAAAGAAAGCAATAGTTATTTTGAACGCTTCTTCGAACAAGAAATGGGTCAACAATTTGACTGTTATTACTAATGTTTCAAAGGCTTGTGCGCCAATAGGAAAAGTATTGATATCCACTTCTTGTAACGGATTAGCAGATGTTGAAGATATAGAATTAGCTGAAAACATGAAAAAAGAATTGGAACAATGGTATGGAAAGCAAGTACGCGATTGGAAAATGATTAAAACCTATCGTATTGATTATGCATTGCCCGTTCAGGATAGCGTGAGAAATGATGTGCCAATTACTGAAATAAAAATATCCGATACTTTATTTATTTGTGGCGATCATTTGTTGAACGGTTCTATAAATGCGGCATTCAAAACAGGAAGATTGGCTGCCGAAGCAATGAAGTTATAATTGCATTTTATTTTTAAGGAGCAATTAAACGTGAATAATCTCTTCCTCAATCAACAAATCTTCACGGCGAAGGCGAAGGAAAATCTGTGCCACAGCAATGGTGTCTTTTTCACAATAGGTTACAATACGGTCAATATCTTTTTCTGCATAAAAAACGTGACCTACTTGGCTGCCGTCGATATCGCCTTTTGGCGAAGGAATTCCGAGGACTTTACACATTAATTTCAAGGAAGTATAATGCTTGTAATCTCCAAATTTCCAAAGCTCTAAAGTATCCAAATGGGGAATTTCCCAAGGCTTTTTTCCAAATAAATTCAGTTTGTTGGGAATGGCAATATTATTAATAATCATCCTTCGGGCTATAAATGGAATGTCGAATTCCTTGGCGTTATGACCGCATAAAATGTGTTGGGGTTGGTTGAAATGATTGTTTAAAAGGTTGATAAAATCGTTAAGAATTTTCTTTTCATCTCCAAAAAAAGAAGTAACTCTAAAGTTTCGAATGTCTCCTTTTATAACAAAATAACCTACCGAAATACAAACAATTTTGCCAAATTCTGCCCAAATTCCGGCTCGTTCATAAAATTCCTCTGGCGTGGATTCCTCTTTGCGCTGGTATTGAGTTTTGAGTTCCCAAAGTTGTTTCATTTCATCGTCCAATTCATTGAAATTGGCTGCTTCTGGAACGGTTTCTATATCTAAAAAAAGGATGTTGTCGAGACGAATTTTATCTATCATAATTTAATTTTTTAAGCCACGAATTCACGAATTTAAAAAAAATAGATAACTAAGTAACATAAAAAGAAGGAATTCGTGAATTCGCAGCAACTCTTTTTAAAATAAACTTTGCTGATTTGTAGGGTTTTCGTGTTCGAGTAACCATTTTTTTCTCCACAATCCACCAGCATATCCCGTGAGTGAGCCATCGGTTCCAATTACTCGATGACACGGAATAACAATCCAAAGCGGATTTTTCCCATTGGCCGAAGCCACAGCTCGAATGGCTTTGACATCGCCTAATTTCTTGGACAGTTCTAAATATGACATCGTTTTCCCGAAAGAAATATTCAATAATTCTTGCCACACTTTTTGCTGGAATTCAGTTCCTATTGGGTTTAATTTAAAGTTGAAATTGGTTCTTTTACCCTCAAAATAATCTTGAAGTTGAGTTACCGCTTCTTTTAGAATTTCAGGAATTACATCAGACAAAATTCCTTCGGATAAAATAGATATAACGGAAATTCCGTTTTCATCGCCTTCAATTTTGGTAATGCCCAATGGTGAATTTATAAAACAAGTTTCCATGAATAAAAAGATTTAACCGCACGCGTGCAGCTCGAATTGATGAAGTAAAGTTCGCAAAGTTTTTCGCAATGAACACAAAGAAATTATTTTATTTTGAATGAGAATAAATGTAGGTTTCAATCGCTTTCAATTCGTCATCAGACATCGCTTTGGTGATAGCAAAATTAGTTTTCATTACTTCGTATTGAGTTGGGTCAACAATAGGTTTTGCATCGTTTATTAAAAAATCTATAAGGCTTGCGTTCTGAGTTTTATAAATTTTGGCGATTTCTTGAATACTTGGTCCAATCACTTTTTGGTCTATTTGATGACAGGCAATGCAATTTCCTTTTCCTTCAAAAAGTTCTTGACCAAATTCTACTCGTGTTTTTGAAGTTGCTGTATCTGGATATAATGGTTCTTTTGTGACAGCTTCCTTTTTGCAAGACAAGAGCAAACTGGTAATGGAAACAAAAATAATTACAAGGATAAAAAATCGCTTCATTAATTAAGAAATTAATTGCACAACATCTTTTGCAAAATAACTTGCAATCATATCAGCACCAGCTCGTTTTATGGCTGTTACTTGTTCCATCATTACTGCGTCGTGATCAATCCAACCTCGTTCTGCAGCCGCTTTTATCATGCAATATTCCCCCGAAACTTGATAAACCGCAACTGGAACTTCGGACATATTTTTGATTTCTCGAACAATGTCTAGATAAGCAATTCCGGGTTTTACCATCACAATATCTGCGCCTTCTTCGATATCCATTCGGGTTTCTCTTATGGCTTCGAGGCGATTGTGATAATCCATTTGGTAGGTTTTTTTGTCTTTTGGCACATCGATTAAATCAACTGGTGCGCTATCTAGTGCATCACGAAATGGTCCGTAATGTGCCGAAGCATATTTAGCCGAATACGCTAAAATCCCTGTATTGATAAAGTTATTTTCTTCCAAAGCCTCACGAATGGTTAAAATTCTGCCATCCATCATGTCGCTTGGTGCAACAAAATCAGCTCCAGCCTTGGCATGAGAAACGCTCATTTCGGCAAGAAATAAACTTGTTTTATCGTTTACAATTTGACCGTTTTCGATAATTCCGTCGTGACCATAAATGGAGTATGGATCGAGCGCAACATCGGTCATTACAATCATATCGGGGCAGGCGTTTTTTACAGTTTTGATGGCGCGTTGCATCAATCCGTTTGGGTTGAGCGCTTCGGTTCCTTTATTGTCTTTGAGATTATCTGGAACTTTCACAAACAACAAAACCGATTTTAAGCCTAGTTTCCATAGCTCACGAACTTCTTTTTCGATGTTGTCGAGACTCATTCGATAATAATTTGGCATCGACGGAATTTCCTCACGAACGCCTTTTCCTTCTACCACAAAAAGGGGTACAATAAAATCGTTTGGCGAAATAATAGTTTCACGAACCATTGAACGAATACTTTCGGTGGTTCTTAATCTGCGGTTTCTTCTAAGTGGGAACATAATAATTGATAATTAATAATTGACAATTGATAATTATTATACCCAGTCAATCGGATTTTCTAATACTTGTAATAACTTTTCTTCTTCGCTTCCTGCTTTTGGATGATGGTCATAATGCCATTGCACATGTGGTGGTAAAGACATCAAAATACTTTCAATCCGACCGTTGGTTTTTAATCCGAATAAGGTTCCTTTATCGTGCACCAAATTGAATTCGACATAACGCCCACGACGGATTTCTTGCCATGTTCTTTGTTCTGGCGTGTATGCTAAATCTTTTCTTTTTTCAACAATTGGGACATACGCTTCTAGGAAAGAATTTCCAATTTCCGATACAAAATTAAACCAATTTTCCATTGACATTGAATCGGTTGCTTTACAATAGTCAAAAAATAATCCGCCAATTCCTCGAGCTTCATTGCGATGCGCGTTCCAAAAATACGTGTCGCATTGCTTTTTGAATTTTGGATAAAAATTTAAATCATGTTTGTCGCAAGCAGTTTTACAGGTTTGATGAAAATGTTTTGCATCGTCTTCAAACAAATAATAAGGCGTTAAATCTTGTCCGCCACCAAACCATGAATTGATTACGTTTCCGTTATCATCGTACATTTCGAAATAGCGCCAGTTGGCATGAACCGTTGGTGTCATTGGACTTTTTGGGTGAATTACTAAACTCAATCCACACGCAAAAAAGTCCGCTTCGCCTACGTTGAATAGTTGACGCATGGCTTCTGGCAATTTTCCATGAACTGCCGAAATGTTTACGCCACCTTTTTCGATTACTTCGCCATTTTCAATCACACGTGTTCGTCCTCCGCCACCTTCTGGTCGAGTCCAAATATCTTCTCGGAATTTGGCTTGACCATCGGCAATTTCCAAACCTTTACAGATTTGGTCTTGGAGAGTTTGTATGTATTGGTAAAACTTGTTTTTCATTTGCTGAAATCAAAAGTGTTTAAAAGTGTTTAAAAGTGTCTAAAAAGTGTCTAAATTGATTCCCAATAATATCCTGGAAGACACTGTATTTTACCCTCTTTTCCTAAGGCCGAAAGAAAATTTGTAACTTTCTTTTTCTTTTTATCATCCGAAAGTACCGCGGAAAGTTTTGGAATAATTAGATTATCAATTGCTTTTCGTTTTGTTTTTCCAAATTTCCTAAGATACTCCAATATCATATCTTTAAAATGAGAATCATCAAAACTGCGATTTGCTAAATACTCAGCTTGCAAATTTTCATCATTTGTAGATTCAACAATTTTATACGATAGGTAAGGATTTGTTCTTCTTCCTTCGATGTACTTTTCTTTTTTTAAAAATTTGAACTCACCTTCATTAATTTCTTTATGTTTTTGAACTTTATCTAACAATATAATTTCGTTTAATGTCAATTTGGAATTTTGGATAAGAATTCTAGCAAAATTCTCATCTAAAATTTTTCCAATTATAGTCACTTTTACTTTATTGTCTTCAAAGTTATAATCTGGTAAAGGGAAAAAACGTTGTTTTTGAAAGTTAAATATTTTTCGAATTCCACCTCCTTGGGTTTCAATCATATCTAAATTCTTCATTGCTTCAACCAAAAATGGATTTCTGTACACTTCTTCAGGAGTATCGTTAAGTACTACATCTTCAACTGATTTTGGCAAAAAAGAACCATAATTAGAAAATATTAAATGATCATCTTCAAACTCAACAACATTGATTCGAGCTCCTTTTGAATAATCTTGATGAGCAATAGCATTGTTTAAAGACTCTCGAATAGTATAGGGTTCATATCGTAAAACCTCATCAGGAAACAGAGTTCCATCACGTAAATACCGGTATTTAAGATTTCGTATTTTTTTATACACTTCGTCAATAGACAATAAGAATAGAATAGAAAATATCTCAAAATCTTTATCTTGATTATCAATGGTTTTTAAATTCCATCTGATTTTTACAGTAGAGTTTAGAAAATGTTCCGATTCATCTTTTCCTAAAAGAATCAAAGCCGTTCGAGTAATCTTTCCTTTAATAGTAAGTTTTGCTTTATTTAGAAAATCTACATCCTTCCAATTATCAACTTCATCTGAATATTTAGGATTTCTTTTTTTGAATTCGATTCTTGCTTTTTTTATAGCCTCTGAATCTAAATCTTCAATGGTTGCCTCTGGAACAATCACTTTAGACCAATCGTCATTAACCTGAACTTGTTCAATAATTGCATCTAATCTTGCTTTGGTCATTTCTACCATATTATCATCTATACGCTGCCAAGTTTTTTTATGAGCGTAAACTGGTAATCTGAATTGATGTTTTGGAATATGGAAAATCCATACCGTTTTATTAGTATCAGATGTAATAAATTCTTGAACACTAAACTTTTCAATGTTTAGATTTGTACTATTTCCATTAATTCTAAATCTAATGTTTTCAATTGTATAGCCAGCAAAATCTTGAATGCCAACAATATTTAACGTTTTATCTTGAATTCCAATAACTAAATGACCTCCTTGCATATTAGCGATCGCAGATACATAAGAGATAATATCATTACTCTCTTTTCCGGCTACAGAATTTTTTAAAGACTTAAATTCTTTCCACTCGCATTTTTCATTTTCGATGGGAAAGTTTGTATTTAAATACTCTTGTAACTCTTTTTCGGTCATTTTGGTCATAATTGTTAATTACAAATATAGGAAAGCAAACTTAGTTATCAATTTAAACTACATAGATAGAATTACTTAGGCAGATACTCCTTCACCGCATCCACAAACGCTTTGGCATGATCTACAGGAATATTGGGTAAAATTCCATGCCCAAGATTTACGATGTATTTGTCTTTGCCAAATTCGTCAATCATTTCATGAACCATTTTTTTAATCACTGGAATTGGCGAAAGCAACCTACTTGGATCAAAATTTCCTTGTAATGTAATATTTCCACCTGACAAATAGCGTGCATTTCGTGGAGAACATGTCCAATCAACACCAAGGGCCGATGCTTTTGATTTCCCCATTTCGTTCAATGCAAACCAACAGCCTTTTCCGAAAACAATTACCGGAGTACTATCTGCCAGAGCTTCGATGATTTGATTGATGTATTTCCAAGAGAATTCCTGATAATCCACAGGCGAAAGCATTCCGCCCCAAGAATCAAAAATCTGAATGGCATTGCATCCCGCTTTTACTTTTTCTTTTAAATATAAAATGGTCGTATCGGTGATTTTTTGCAATAAAACGTGTGCTGCTTCGGGATGAGTGAAGCAAAATCCCTTTGCCATATCAAAACTTTTAGACCCTTTACCTTCCACTGCGTAACACATGATTGTCCAAGGTGAACCTGCAAAACCAATTAACGGAACCTCATCGTTCAGCATTTGTTTTGTCAATTTTATGGCATCAAAAACATAACCCAAAGTCTCGTGAACATCAGGAACGATTACCCTTTCCACGTCTTGAATGGTACGAATTGGGTTGGGTAAAAAAGGCCCAACGCTTTCTTTCATCAAGACTTCAATTCCCATGGCTTGTGGCACAACGAGTATATCCGAAAACAAAATCGCAGCATCTGGAGCAATTCTACGAATGGGCTGCACGGTGATTTCTGAGGCTAATTCTGGTGTTTGACAACGGGTGAAAAAATCGTATTTGTCTCGCAAAGCGATGAATTCTGGTAAATATCTTCCTGCTTGACGCATCATCCAAACTGGTGGACGTTGTACGGTTTCTCCTTTTAAGGCGCGAAGAAATAAGTCGTTTTTTATCATTTTTGTTTTTTGTTTAACCCTGTCAGAGTTTTGAACTCTGACAGGGTTGTTTTTTAATAATATTCAATTACCTCTAAAATCAACTCTTCAATCGAAGGGTTTTCGGCAATTCTTATATTTTTTGTTACATTAAATAATGCTTCTGCTGTGGTTTCACCAATGCAAAAACAAACTTCTTTTTTAATTTTATTTTCTTTCAAATAGCTTTCAACTCCTGAAGGACTAAAAAACAAAATGCCTTCGACAGCTATATTTAATTTATGAGGTGTTAAAATTGTTTCGTAAACTTGAATCTCATTGAACTGGATATTGGCTTCTTTTAATGCTTTGGGAACGGTTTCTTTTCGCAAGTTGCCACTAAAAAAAGTATAAGTCTCATTGCTATAAATTAAGGTAATTATTTCGGCCAAATCCGATGCATAATCCACATAAACAATAACATTAAATCCGTTTTCTTCTAATAATGCTTTGGTTTTTATTCCTACACAAAAGACATTTTTTGTTTTTAAATCCTCCGCTTTGGGGTGAAGCAATACACTTTGAGCCGCATTCTGACTGGTGAAAATCAGATTGGCTTTGATTCCCTTTAAATCAAAATCCAAGTTTTGAGTTTTGATAAAATTGGCTTCGTTTACTGAAAATCCAGCATCCAACAAGGCTTGCTTTTGAGGGCTCAAAAGTATTTTTGTAGATAGAATATTTACTTTACTCATTTGTTATTTTTTAACGCTGTCAGAGTTTAAAACTCTGACAGGGTTTTCTGTAAACTAATTTTTCAAACTTTCCTTAATCGTTTTCATCAATTCAATTCCTCCATTATTCAAAATTTCTTGAGCGGAATTAAATCCCAATTTTTTCCAATGAGAAATTTCTACAATTTTATCGATTTCAATTTTTTGCTTTCCATCAATGGATAATAAAACGCCTTTGAATGAAATGGTGTCATCCTTTTCGTTAAATGTTGCCAAAGCTCCAATGGGCGCTGTACATCCGCCTTCGAGTGTTTTCAAGAATTGTCTCTCGATGTACGTGCAAATATCAGTTTCGAGATCGTTTAATTCGGCAAGCGCTTCTTTACAAAATTCGTCATTCTGCATGGCTAGAACTACCATTGCTCCTTGAGCTGGAGCAGGAATCATCCAGTCTAAGTTGATGAACTCCGTAGGCTTGATGTTGATTCTATCCAAACCGGCGGCGGCAAAAATGGCTCCGCTCCAATCGTTATCCTGCAGTTTTTGCATTCGAGTATTCACATTTCCACGCAAGTCAACTACCGCATGATTGGGATATTTATTGAGCCACATCGCTTGACGACGCAAGCTTCCTGTTGCAATTATTGCATTTGTTTCTAGAAAATCTAAATTTTCTTTATAAACTAAAATATCTAAAACATTAGCTCTTTCGAGAACTGCAGCTTGTACAATTCCTATTGGCAAAGCCGTTGGAACGTCTTTCATGGAATGTACCGCAATATCAATTTCGCCGTTTATCATGGCAATATCTAATGTTTTGGTGAAAATTCCGGTGATTCCTAATTCATAAAGTGGTTTATCGAGAATAATATCGCCTTGAGATTTTACGGCAACAATTTTGGTTATATACCCTAAATCGTTGAGTTTTTTTTCAACGTGATGTGCTTGCCAAAGTGCTAATTCACTGTCTCGAGTTCCTATTTTTATGATTTTTTCAGCCATTTTTTTTCTTTAAACCAGTAAAAATATTGATTTAGATTATTTGCTTTCGATTTGAAAAACCTTGTTTATCCAATCGATACTTTCGTCTACAACCGTATCATCGGCTTTAAGGTGATTGGCAAAATGATTCGTGATTTTTTGAATGATGCGATTGCTAATGATTTCGGCTTGCTCTTCATCGAAATTAGAATATTTTTTTCGTTGAAAATTAAGTTCAGAGTCTTTGATGGTGTTCAGTTTTGCTTTGAGTGCATGAATAGTTGGCGCATATTTTCGGCCTTTGGTCCAGGTCAGAAACTCTTCTTTTATTTCTTCGATAATCGCTTCGGCAGCTGGAATGTGAAGTTTTCTATTCTCTAAAGTTTCATCGGTAATTTGAGATAAATGATCTAAATGAACTAAAGTTACGTTCTCCAAATCTTTGACATTTTCATTGACATTTTTAGGAATTGATAAATCCAAAATCAATAACGGCTTTTTTAAATTCAAAATAGCTTTGTCAATGGTTGGATTTTGCGCACCTGTTGCCACTACAACAACATCGGCTTTTCGAAGTTCGGGTTGCAAATCGGCATAATCTTTTACAACTAAATTAAATTTTCCAGCGACTTTTTCGGCTTTATCTTTGGTTCTATTTATTAAAGTGATATGTTCGTTTTTTGAATGTTTAATCAAATTTTCACAGGTATTTCTGCCTATTTTTCCGGTTCCAAAAAGCAAAATATTCTTATTGCCAATATCTTCGACGTTCTTGAAAATATAATGTACCGCAGCATACGAAACCGATGTTGCGCCAGAAGAAATTTCGGTGTCTGTTTTTATTTTTTTGCTGGCTTGAATAACTGCATTGATTAATCGCTCCAAAAAATTATTGACTAATCCAAGGTTTTTACTTTCGATAAAAGCAATTTTTAATTGGCTAATAATTTCAAAATCACCTAGAATCTGACTGTCTAAACCGGTTCCTACACGAAACATGTGGGAAACCGCTTCTTGATTTTTGTAAACATAAGCCACTTTTTGAAAATCTTCAACAGTACCTTTACTGTTTTCGCAAAGTAATTTTATGAGTTGAAAAGGATGTTGGGCAAAACCATAAATTTCGGTTCTATTGCAGGTAGAGGTTACTACTAAACTTTCGATGCCTTCTACTTTGGCTTGTAATAATAATTTAGCTTTGGCTTGAGAATCAACGCTAAATTTTCCTCTTATATCAGCATCGGCTTTCTTGTAACTCAAACCTATTGAGTAGAAAGTGGTGTGTTTAGATATAATTCCGTTTTCCATAAATACTATAAATCCTAAAGTGCAACAAAAGTATTGCTATACTTTTTATAAAAGTAACGCTAAAAGTTCTTTTTGTGTCGCTATGAGATATTTTGATTAAAAAAGTAATTTTTATCGTTATTTCTTTTATTTTTGTACTAAAATCAACGCTTTTGAATATCTTTGTTTAGAACAATTCTAAATAGTTATATTTTAATTACATAAACATTTGTTAAAAAAACATCGCTATGAGTTCTAAAGAAGAAATAAAAATTGATGATGATTTTATTTTGATTCGGTTTCAAAATGATTCCGAAGCAACTGTGATTCAAGAACATCAAGTAACTATTGGGTTCATCCAGTTTCATTTTGGATTAAAAGGCAATGCCAAATTCATTTTCAATCAAGGCAATTATACTTTGGATTTAAAAGAAGAGAAATCATTATTGTTTTACAATCCACAAAAAGAATTACCACTACACCTTGAAATCGCTCCCAAATCGTGGTTGATTACTATACTGGTTTCTATAAAAAAGTTTCACGGATTATTCTCCACACATTCCAATCACATTCCTTTTTTGAGTGCCGAAAACCGAGATAAAAAATATTATGGCGAAGAAAACATCAGTCCTTCTATGGCAATTGTATTGAACCAAATGTTTCATTATAATTTAAATCCTTCTATAAAAAATTTATATTACAAAGGCAAAGGATATGAATTATTGAGTTTGTTTTTCAATAGAAATGAAGACCCGAATGCAGAGCAATGTCCGTTTTTGCTAGACGAAGAAAATGTTTTGAAAATAAAAAAAGCCAAAGAAATCATTATAGCCAATATGGCAGAACCTCCTGGTTTACAAGAATTGGCAGATCAAATTGGCTTAAATTTAAAGAAATTGAAAATGGGTTTCAAGCAAATTTATGGCGACACGGTTTATGGCTTTTTATTTGATTACAAAATGGATTACGCCCGACAATTATTAGATAGCGGTTCGTACAATGTAAACGAAGTGGGACTAAAAATTGGCTACAGCACGGGAAGTCATTTTATTGCTGCTTTCAAAAAGAAATTTGCTACAACACCTAAGAAATATTTAATGTCAATCAATCCTTCGAATTAAAATAGAATATGAAAGACAGAATCATTGGTTTTGATTTAGCTAGAGCTTACGCCATTTTTGGAATGTTTATCGTGAATTTTAATTTCAGCTTTGGAAATGTAAATCCAACTGAAAACGTAATGGGTCGGTTTCTTAATTTATTTACAGGTAATTCAACCTCTATCTTTATTATTTTAGCTGGAATGGGAGTTTCATTAATGACTAATAAATCAGAAATTTCAATACAGGAAAAAGCAAAATATAAATCCATAATCTTGAAACGCTCTTGGTTTTTATTCATTTTCGGATTACTTCTTTTTAATTGGTGGTCGGGTGATATTTTGCATTTTTATGGAGGTTACATGCATATCGCAGCTTTTATTTTATTTATGCCAAAGCGTTATTATCTGTGGATTATTTCCATCATAATTGTGGTATATCATTTCTTATTATGGCTTATTCCAGTAGACACTTCTTGGGATTTTATAACGTATAAGTATACTGATTTTTGGACGCCAATTGGGTTTTTAAGAAATACGCTTTATAACGGTTGGAATTCCATTTTTCCTTGGTTTTCATTTTTTGTAATCGGAATGTGGTTGGGTAAATTAGATTGGAATACAAAATTAATTCGTAGAACTGTTTTTATTGTTGGATTGTTTCTTTTTGCAACCATTCAACTTATTCGGTTTTGGGCAAAAAACCCATATCTTGATGATTACACACATCGTTATATTTTGAGCGAATATTTCCCGCCCTATTTGCCTTTTTTGATTGTAACTGCTGGTTTTGCCTTAATGATAATTCCAATTTGTATGTTTCTTGGAGATCAATTCAAGGATGCAAAAATCATTCACTATTTAGCAAAAACTGGTCAAATGACCTTGTCTCATTATGTGATTCACATTACAGTTGGTATGCTGATTTTAGAAAAACTCACAGGGAAAACCTATACTGGTTTTTTAGAAGACGAAATCCCAACTGCTCCTCAATACATTTTACTTTATGCACTATTGTTTTTTATTGTAAGTGTTACTTTTAGTTGGCTTTGGAGTAAAAAATTTAAAAATGGTCCATTGGAAACAATTATGAGAAAAATTTCGGGATAATCAAAAACATTCATTCAACATTAAAAAGAAGTTTAAGTACCTTTACAATCTAGCAAGTTTTCAAAACCTTGTAGGCATAAAAAATATAAATATTAAAAAACACACCTACAAGGTTTTGAAACCTTGCAGGATAAAACAAACGTAATGAAAGGAGTATTATTAGTAAACCTAGGTTCACCAGAAAGCCCAACTGCAAAAGATGTAAAGCCGTATTTAGATGAATTTTTAATGGATCGATTCGTAATTGACGTTCCGTATTTATTACGAGCCCTGTTAGTTCGAGGAATTATTTTGCAAACAAGGCCAAAAAAATCGGCTGCCGCTTACGCAAAAATTTGGTGGAAAGAAGGATCACCATTAGTCGTTATTTCGCAAAGAATGCAAAAAAAAGTTCAAGGATTAGTTGACATTCCTGTGGCTTTGGCCATGCGTTATGGAACGATAACTATTTTAAAAGGACTACAAGAACTGAAAGATAAAGGCGTAACCGAAGTCATGCTTTTTCCTTTGTATCCGCAACATGCTATGGCTTCAACGACTACGATTTTAGTTTTGGCCGAAGAATTGCGCCAGAAACATTTTCCAGAAATGAAATTCACGATTGTACCTGCTTTTTACAACAAACCAGGATATATCAAAGCGTTAGCAAACTCGATTAAAAAACATTTGGATACCTTTGAATACGATCATTTATTGTTTTCGTATCATGGTATTCCAAAACGTCATATTCGCAAAACCGATATTACAAAATCGCATTGCAAAATCGACAGAACGTGTTGCAATACACCATCGCCAGCACACGAATTTTGCTACAGCCATCAATGTTACGAAACAACCAAACAAGTGGTGAAATTACTCGGAATTCCCGAAGGCAAATACAGTCAAACCTTTCAATCTCGATTGGCTGGAGACAAATGGTTAACGCCTTACACCGATGTCGAAGTGAACAAAATGCCCGAAAAAGGAATCAAAAAATTGGCAGTTGTAACCCCAGCATTTGTCAGTGATTGTTTAGAAACTTTGGAGGAAATAGCCATGGAAGCCAATCACGAATTTAAAGAAAATGGTGGTGAGGAATTTATGGCAATTCCTTGTATGAACGATGGGGATGAATGGTGTGAAACGGTTGCGGATTGGATTAAAGATTTTCAAAACAAATAATATATCGCCACGAATTCACGAATTATTTATTTAAAATTCGTGAATTCGTGGCTAATTTATAATGAATAAATGGAATACTACAACTACCTAAAATCACTACACCTTATCTTTGTAATCACTTGGTTTGCAGGATTATTTTATATTGTTCGTTTGTTTGTGTATCAAATTGAAGCCAACGAAAAACCATCCCCAGAGAGAGAAATTTTGCAAAAACAATACAAAATAATGACGTACCGTTTGTGGTACATTATCACTTGGCCCAGTGCAATTTTGGCAACATTATTTGCGATCTGGCTTTTGATTTTAATGCCTGTTTGGTTGCAAATGCCTTGGATGCATGTTAAGTTGGGATTTGTGGTTTTACTAATTGGGTATCAATTAAAATGCCAACAAATTTATTCTCAATTGCAAAAAGATGAAGTAAAATACAGCTCCAACTTTATGCGATTGTGGAACGAAGGCGCAACTCTAATTTTGTTTGCCGTTGTGTTTTTAGTAATTTTAAAAAATGCATTTAACTGGATTTATGGCGTAATTGGAATTTTTGTTTTTTCAATAATTATTATGTTAGGCTTTAAATTTTATAAAAAGATTAGAGAAAAATCTAACCAATAAGTTGGCGAAGAAATCACAAAGTACACTAATTTATCTTTGTGAACATCGTGCCTTCTTAGTGTTTTTGTGGTAAAAAAAATATGTTTAAAAACTTCAAAATAGCAAAACTTTCACTTCGAGTTAGGATTTTCCTTTCGATGATTTTATTGATTATTGTAGCTTCTTTATTGCTAGCCTCAATTTCTATTTTTCAATTTAAAAATGAAGCTAAAGAATACCACCAAGAGCGATTAGAACGAAAAGAAAGTGCCATAAAAGAACACATGAATTATGTTCTTTCTACGACCACATATCCGTTGACTACTAAAAATTTAGATTTAATTTTCAAAGATAAAATTCATGAATTGGCTAGAATTCATAATATGGAAATCAATATTTATAGTCTTGATGGAAGTTTTTTAATTTCGTCCAAAGAGACTTTTTCTATCGATAAAATTGCTCCTCCTATTCCAAAATACATTCAAAAACTTGTGCTTTCCTCGATTGAGAAAAGGTATGTAGAAATTAAAACAATAGACGGAATTAAAAACAGATCGTCTTTCAGTCAAATTAAAGATGGGAAATTTAAACCTCTTGGAATATTGAACTTACCTTATATAGAAGACAACAGTTTTTACCAAACCGAACTGGAAAATTTCTTGATTCGGTTGGCTCAAGTTTATGCGCTTATGCTCGTAATTGCTTTTGGGGTTGCCTATTTTCTTTCGTCTTATATTACAAAGTCGTTGAAAACTATTTCGGATAAATTAAGTGAGACCAGTTTGAATCAAAAAAACGAAAAAATTGTTCTAGAGGCTAGTAGTAAAGAAATTAACCTTTTGATAAATGCCTATAACGCAATGGTCGACGAGCTAGAAGAAAGCGCAACAAAACTAGCCCAAAGCGAACGTGAAGAAGCGTGGCGCGAAATGGCAAAACAAGTAGCGCATGAAATCAAAAATCCGCTTACGCCAATGCGACTCACTGTGCAGAGTTTTCAAAGAAAGTTTGACGCAAATGATCCGGATTTGAAACAAAAACTAAAAGATTATTCAGAAACTTTGATTCAACAAATTGACACAATGAATTCTGTAGCATCGGCTTTTTCAAATTTTGCATCTATGCCGGCACAACAAAATGAAACCATAAATGTGGTTGATGTTGTGGCTTTAACATTAGACATTTTTAATGAAGATTATATAGAATTTGAAGCCAAAGAGACTGAAATAATTGCAAAAATGGACCGAACACAACTCATTAGAATTATCAATAATTTGGTAAAAAACGCTATTCAATCCATTCCTGAAAATCAAAAAGAAAAATCAATTTTAGTCGCTATAAAAAAAGAAGAAACAAATGTTTTGATTGTAGTTAGAGACAACGGAATAGGAATAAAACCCGAAGATGTTGACCGCGTTTTTGAACCAAAATTTACTACAAAATCCAGCGGAATGGGTTTAGGTTTAGGTATTATCAAAAACATTATTGAGAATTATAACGGAACCATAAAACTTGAATCACAAGAAGGAAAAGGAACCGCTTTCATGGTTTCATTACCTATTATCACAACCTAAAATAAACATCTATGATTTTAGAAAATCTATTGCTAGAACACGAAAAAGGAGTTGCTACCCTTTTCATCAATCGTCCAGAAAAATTAAATGCTCTAAATAGAGCAACTATTCAAGAACTGCACGACACTTTAAAAACAAGCGATGAAAACCCAGAAATACGAGTAATTATTATCACCGGAAGCGGAGAAAAAGCCTTTGTGGCTGGAGCAGATATTGCAGAATTTGCTCATTTTTCTAGCGAAGACGGTGCAAAATTAGCTGCAAAAGGGCAAGAACTTTTGTTTGATTTTATCGAAAACATGAAAACTCCAGTAATTGCTGCTATAAATGGTTTTGCGCTTGGTGGTGGATTAGAGTTAGCCATGGCGTGTCATTTTCGCATCGCTTCTGACAACGCAAAAATGGGATTGCCAGAAGTTTCCCTTGGCGTAATTCCTGGTTATGGTGGCACACAACGATTGCCTCAACTCATTGGCAAAGGTCGCGCCATGGAACTCATTATGACAGCCGGAATGATTGATGCCGAAACCGCAAAAAACTACGGACTCGTAAATCATGTCGTGCCACAAACGGATTTGTTTGCAACCTACATGACACTGGCAAATAAAATAATGCGGAACTCTCCAATTGCTATTGCAAAAGCGATTCAAGCCGTAAACGCCAATTTTATATCTGGCATAAATGGATTTGATGTCGAAATCAACGCTTTTGGCGAATGTTTCTCCACCGATGATTTCAAGGAAGGAACAACGGCTTTTTTAGAAAAAAGAAAAGCGGAATTTAAAGGGAAATAAAAAAGTTGGCAGTGTTCAGTTTTTAGTGCTCAGTGGCCGCGGTTAAAATAAATTATCATTATGAAAAAAACTATTTGTTTAGTATTAATTACATTATTGTCCATATCAAGTTTTGCTCAAGAAATTCCGTTTAAAATTCAAAAGAGTGAAGAATTTAAGGATGATATAAAAAAATCGAATATCGTTTTGACTGAAACTAATGAGAATGGAAATACTCTAATCGTTCGATCCTACAATGACAATGGAATGTCCAATTATAATGGCTTTTACATAGAACATATTGATTCAAATTTAAAAATTCAAAAGACATTTGATTTTGAGATGAGACATCCAAATTATCAAAAAAACAACATTGTTTTGGGTATTTATTCTCTAAAAAATGAAGTTAAGATTATTGAATTTTATTACGATTTAAAAGACAAATCATATGTTTGTCAAGCCAATATCATCACAGATAATTTTCAAACCTCTAAAAAAGTATTGTTTAGAATCTCAAAAGAAAAGATGAAAGAAACAGGGACAATTTCTATAGAAAAAGAGTTTTTTAATCGAACAAAAGGAAATTGGGCAAATGATAATTCAGGTGAAATAAAATCAGAAAATGATATTTCAAAAAATTCTAGTTTTTTTGAATTTTCATGGGATAATAAATCAGAAATGTCAAAAGATGAAAAAGGTTCTGATATTGTAATGACTGTGAATGAAAACAAAAGTGCTTTTGCTATTGCAATAGATTACAATAGTGAGAACAAAGAATATGTGAAATTATATTTATTTGACAACGAGTTAAACAAAAAAATGGATACCGATTTCAAAAGGGAAATTAAAGATAAAGATTATAAGCTAGAGACCATTCAAGTTTCACCAGATGGAAACGCCATAAGTTTATTGGCAAAAAATTATTCAGAAGTGCAAAAAGCGAAGAAAGAAGGCGGTAAATATCTATTTGAAATCACAAAAATAACAACTGAATCACAAAAACCGCAATTCATAGATACGAATGAAAATTTTGTTGGCTCTTTAAAATCTGTTTTTCATAATAATGACATTATTTGTTTCGGTTTTTATTCTGATATAAAAGACTACCGGTTTAAAGGAATTTGTTATTATAAGTTAGATTTCAATTCTTTAGCCATTTTACAAACGAAATACAATTTGTTTACAGAACAATTTATGCTTGACAAATATGGAGAAAACAAAGACAAAGCATTAAAGTTTTTAACCTTCAAAAAAATATTTTTCTCTAAAAACGATGGGTTAATTTTTAATGCACAAGAGGAATATCTAACCAGCGATGGCAATAATAGAACTTACTTGCATTATGATGACGTTGTGGTCGCAAAATTAGATTCGAAAGGGAATCTTTTGTGGGCTAGGAATATTAATAAAAGTCAAGCAGTTCCATCATACGAAGACGAATCATTTATTTCTTATACTTCATTTATGAATGAAAATTTCACTTATTTCTTTATTAATACAGCTGAAAAAATAAATAAAATCAAAAACGATAGAATTGAATTTGGTCAAATCAGAAAAAACAAATCTAATTTAAATGTCATTAGAATTAATCAAGACGGAGATTTTGATTACGAAGAAATTCTTGATGACGAAAAAAGTTCTGTACCTTTTATGGTGTCAAAAGGAGCAATCATTAATAATTCCGTTCTATTTTTAGGAAGAAAAGGAACTAATAAACAACTTTTAAAAGTAACTTTGTAAACTACAAATATCAAATTATTATGCTTTTTTGATATTATAATATCATTTTATTATACTTTTTTGATATTGTAATATCAAATTATTATATATTTGTATTGTAATTGGAGGCAAAAATGATAAATAGAACTTCGCAACTCGAAATTGACAGCTATCTTTTTAAAGGAAAAGCAATACTCGTATTTGGCGCAAGACAAGTAGGAAAAACGTCTTTGATAAAAAACACCATCAAAGATCAATCCTATTTGTGGCTCAATGGCGATGAACCCGACACACAACTTTTATTGGAAAACATCACTACAGATAGACTAAAAGCTTTAATTGGAGACCATAAAATATTGGTTATTGACGAAGCGCAAATGATTCATAATATTGGTTTACTCATCAAGCGAATGGTCGATAATTATCCCGAAATTCAAGTGATTGCTTCGGGAAGCAGCGCATTTGAATTGGCGGATAAAACCAAAGAATCAATGGTGGGAAGAAAAGAGGAATTGCAACTTTTTCCTTTGAGTTACAACGAAATGGTGCTAAACACCAATTTTATCGAAGAAACTCGGTTGGTTCCGCATCGATTGGTTTTTGGGTATTATCCCGAAGTGGTTACCAATCCTGGAAAAGAAGAAAAAATCCTCAATGATTTGGTTGAAGGTTTTCTGTATAAAGACATTTTGAATCTCGAAGGGATCAAAAAATCGGCTACGTTACAACGGTTGGTTCAAATGTTGGCGTATCGAATTGGTAGCGAAATTAGCTATAATTCATTGGCAAATGATTTAGGAATAAACCGATTGACAGTGGAGAAATACATTGATATTCTCGAAAAAAACTTTATCGTTTTTAGTTTGAATGCCTTTAGCAAAAACCAAGATAACGAACTCAAAAAAGGGCGAAAAGTTTATTTTTGGGACACTGGTTTGCGCAATCGAATTATCAAAAATTTTAATCCAATAGAGTTGCGGGACGACATTGGAGCTTTGTGGGAGAACTTCATTATTAGCGAACGCAAGAAAAAATTATCGTATGAAAATCAGTTCAAAGACACTTATTTTTGGAGAAACACACAACAAGCGGAAATCGATTATTTAGAAATAAAAAACACCGAAATTGAGGCTTTTGAAATCAAATACAGCCCAAATCAAAAAGTACGATTTACCAAATCTTTCACCGAAAAGTATCATCCAAAAACAACGCAAGTCATTCACAAAGAAAATTTTTGGGATTACTTGTTGTAAAAAATATTCATCCATTTAAAAAGTAAAAACATATGCCCTTCCAACCTGTATTCGCCCAATTTTGGGAAAAAGTAAAAGAGAGTATCGAAAACAAAACCTACGCCAAATTGACTTTGGCCAAAACCATTGGAGATACCGAGTTAAAAAATATTTATGTTCGCCCTGTTTTATTAGAAAACGATGTCTTTAGCCTTTCGGTTACAGCGCGTTATAAAACCGAGGAAATAGAAAGTTTTCATTCGCTAGACGAAGCCTTTTTAATTTTGTCTCCCTTTATGAATAATCCTTTTTTGACCGCATTATTATTCACCACAGAAAACGATATTACTTTTAAACTCAACAAAAAACGTGTTGGAAGTATTATAGAACAGCCACCGACTTTCAAAAAAGCATCGGATGTGATTCTGGAAATGAAGGAAAAAGGAATTTGAATACAATAATCAGTGGTCAGTGTTGGAATATTAAATCTTCAATTATAATTTACAATAGCATTTATGAAAAATATAGTAGTTGTTACTCTGTTTCTTTTTACAAGTTCATTTTTTGGACAGGAATTATCTGATAAAGAAATTATTAGGAAGGCCATTCAATTTTTAAAGGTCGCAGAAAAAGATGTATTATCAGATAAAATATGCTTAAAAGTTATTCCTAACCAAAAAGAAAAAGTAATTATTCTTATTCCAATAATATCAAAGCGATATGCTGAATGTGGAGATGACCCCTGTTTTGATATAGATAATAACATTTTGATATGGAATAAAACCACAAAAAAAATTGAAACGAAATACACTAAAAAAGCAGAATGGACTTCAGATGCTATGTATCTTTCTGAATTAAATATCGATACAGGACTTTATTATTTGAATAAAAGCACGAGAGCCTTTGGAATAAGATATAGTTATAGTGGGAGTTCAAGGGTTAATCCTTTTGGCTCTAATTCAATAAATCTTTATTATTTAAAAAACAATCAAATAATTGAAGTTTTAAATGATTTTAATTTAAATAACTTAAATGGTGAATCAAATGGTGATTGTGCCAATGGTTCATACGAAAGTTCAAAAAGCGTCTTTATTATTAATGATAAACTAACAACAAAATTGAATGATATCACTGTTAAAACAAAGTTGAAAGACTATTCTATGGATGAAGATTGTGAAAAAGAAATAATCAAAAAAGAAAGTACAAAAACAAGCGTTTTAAAGTTCGATGAAAAACAGCATAAATATGTTTTAAAACAATAAAATTATCAGAACCGAAAACTTTACAAGCTTAATCTCAACAAAAAATAACAAAAAAATCTGTGAAAATCCTTTTAATCTGTGGCAAAAAAATTAACCACAAAGCACACAAAGCCCTTCGACAAGCTCAGGATGACTCACAAAGAGCACCAAAAACCCCGAAGGAAAGTTTAAAAAACTACAGTTTAAAAGGCTCGGATTTCAAATAAACCAAATAATCTTTAATCATTCCTTGTGGTTTGTTGTCAAAACGGTGCAAATAGCGAAACCCTTTAATAGTTTCTTCTTGACCCAAATCGATTATTATTTGATGCGGATGTGGTGGTTTTGCTCCGGCTGATTGTGTTTGCCAATACGTAGATTCCTGTTGGTCAAAAACTTTATCGGCTGTTTGATTTCCAGAGGTGGTTTCTTCGCTGCTAGCAAATACTATTTTCCATTTTAAAACCGGAATTATTTTGCCGTCAGCACCAATTAATTCTAACTCTGCCAATGTCGATAAAGGATCGTCTGCTTTTTGTGAGTTCAAGGTTTCAAGACAAAAGAATTTTCCAGTTGCAGGCGAAGAAAAACTAGTTTCTTTCCAACCGTTTTCGCTACCAAAAGTTCCTTTATGGACAGGAATTTCTGCTGCTAAATCTACTTTTTGACCCGGTTTTTTATTAAAAAGCGATTCGTCAATATTGATTTTATCTACAATCAAATGAGACAATCCCGACACTTTGGTACTGGTTGGCGAATCAACATCCAAAACGATGATTTCATTCTTTTTCTTCAGCCAAGCTCCAGGAATAAACAGGGTTTGTTGCGGTCCAATTTTCCAAAAACGTCCCAAATTATAGCCATTTACCCAAACCATTCCTTTGCCCCAGCTACTCATATCTAGGAAAGTATCGCCTGTTTTTGTCAAATTAAATGTGCCTTTGTACCAACCGGGTTTGTTAGAAGTCTTAGCAGTATATTTAACATTTTTCTGGAAAGCATAGTCAACAGGAAAATTAAAAACTTCCCAATTTTTTACATTCGTAGTGCTAGAACCATTCACTAATTCTACTTTTTCAGTAATTCCTTTTGGGTCAACAATTCCTTTCCCAAAATTGACACGACCGGTGGCTTCAACCAAAATATCTAATTGTGCATTTTCAGTTAGAACGGGGATTTCGAGTGTTGTTTCCCCTTTTCTTCGGTCTAATTTACCGATGATTTTACCATTTATAAAAACAGTAGCCCAATCGTGTACTTCGGTTATAACCAATTTTTGTTTGGTCGAAGAAGCCGCAATTTTTGTTCTGTACAAAATACGTCCCCAACCTTGGTCAAAACTTTCCATCGGTTGAATGTTTTCTGTTTTATGCGGAACAGGCAAATTTTCGAATAGAGAAGCACTTTCTTTTAATTCAAAACTCGGAATTTCGATAATAGGCATTGGCGCTGGAATAGCGGCTAAAGTTTCGCCTTCTTGTAAATAATTTTTCAACAAATCACGAATGGCAAAAAACTTCTCAGTCGTGTTTCCTTGCTCGCCAATGGGCGCATTGTAATCATAGGAAGACACCATTGCTGAATAGGGAGCTGCATTTGCACCGCCCCATTGCCCAAACGAAGTGCCGCCGTGAGCCATATACAGGCTGAATGAAATTTTGCGATCCATCATTTCTTTCAAACTACCAATAAAACTATCAACCGAACGTGTTTCGTGAGGTTTTCCCCAATGATCGAACCAACCAGTCCAATATTCGCTACACATTAAAGGAGCTGTAGGATATATTTCTTGAAATTTTTTGAATTCTTTGTCGATGTTTGCTCCTGCACCAAAATTCAAAGTAGTAGCTACACCCTCTACTTTATATTTGTTAAAATTAGACGACCAATCGCAACGAAAAAGTTGTACTTTGTCAAAAGCCGATTTCACAATATCGCGAATTGCCGCCATATAAGTACCATCAGATCCATAGGCTGCATATTCGTTTTCGACCTGAACCATAATAATATTTCCTCCGTTTTGGATTTGTAATGGTGCTAGTTGTTTTCCTGCTTCGCCAATAAATTTTTTGGCACGTTCCATAAAAAACGAATCCGAAATATCACGCACTTTTAAATCTTTTTTCTTTAGCAACCACCACGGAAAACCGCCCATATCCCATTCGGCGCAGGCGTAAGGTCCAGGGCGAACAATACAATACATTCCGTTTTTTTTGGTCAATCGAACAAACTCGGCTATGTCATTTTGACCCGAAAAATCAAACTGATTTTGTTTTTGTTCGTGAATATTCCAAAACAAATAGATACAAATCGTATTCATTCCCATCGCTTTGCAAAGTTGGATTCGTTGTTCCCAATATTGTTTTGGGATACGTGCATAATGCAACTCCGCTGCTCTAATAATATAGGGCTTCCCGTTTAACAAGAATTCTTTGTTTCCTGTTGTGAAAGTTTGTTTTTGTTGCTGTGCGATTCCATTTTTGGTAAACAAAAAGAAAGACAAAAGGATTAATAAAAGTGGTTTTCTCATTTTATGGGTTTATTTTATGGATTTTGGATAGTTAAATTTATATACCGATTTTTGTTTTTTTGTGATTTGAAAATCTCAAAAATAATCAAAATAAAGCTTCGAATATTAAATTTTCACTAATTTATACTGTTTATTAAAAATGAGAAATCTCACTTTTCTCCGTCCCATTCCCTATAAAACTGCGAAAGAAAACCTTCCATGTAAAAATGTCTGTCTTGAGCGATTTTTTTCCCTGTTTCAGTGTTCATTTTGTCTTTTAAAAGCAATAACTTTTCGTAAAAATGATTTAATGTTGGGGAATTAGATTTTTTATATTCTTCTTTAGACATTATTAAATTTGGAGCGATTTCAGGATTGTACAACGCTCTGTTTTTAAACCCACCATAATTGAATGCTCTAGCAATTCCTATAGCGCCAATAGCGTCTAAACGATCTGCGTCTTGCACAATATCCAATTCGATTGAAGTGAATTTCTGTACCTGATTTCCGCCTTTGAAAGAGATGTTTTCGATGATCTTAATTACGTGCTGAATTATAGCCTCATCCACTTTTTGATTTTCTAAAAAAGCGCGAGCGGTTTTTGGCCCAATGGTTTCGTCGCCGTTATGAAATTTACTATCTGCAATATCATGAAGTAACGCTCCGAGTTTTACAACCATCAAATCACAGTCTTCCTCTTGGGCTATTAAAGCAGCATTTTTGTAGACTCTTTCGATGTGAAACCAATCGTGTCCGCCTTCGGCATTTTCTAATTGTTGTTTTACAAAAAGTATAGTATTATTTAGTATTGACATCTTTTTTAAGTTTAAAAAAATCCTTTCGTTTGAAAGGATTTAAAGGTCTTTTTATCTAAAAGTCTATTATCGTATCAAAGCAGGTTGAACCCACTTAAAGATTGTAGATTCTGCAGGAATAACAAGCCTTTCTGAAATTTTCGCCATTCGTCCTGGCAATTTCATCAGATAATCCCTTGCTTTTTCGGCCTCATCTGTCAATCCAGAGAGTTTGTCGATTTCCCATTTTTCAATCAATTTTTGCATGATATCAACATAATCACTCGCAGTGTAAACTCCTATTCGCTGTGCTGAATCTGAAAAATTCAAGAATGCTGAACTTATTTTTTCGCCAGATTCTCTCAAAAATTGAGCTGGCATTACTATTTTTTGTTTCATCATATAATTAAACGCCAATAGCATTTCGCTTGGATCTACTTTAAAAATTTGAGTGACAAATTCTGAGTAAGCATGATGATGGCGCATTTCGTCTCCAGCTATCATTTTGCAAATTTTGGATAATTTTTTATCTCCATAATCTTTTGCAATTTGAGATACTCTGTTATGAGAAATATAAGTAGCTAATTCTTGGAAACTAGTGTAAACAAAGTTTTTGTAAGGATCACGACCAGTGCCAATATCAAATCCATCGGCAATTAAATGTTGCGTTGTCATTTCAATCTCACGCATATTTACACGACCTGATAAGTATAAATATTTGTTTAGCAAATCACCGTGACGATTTTCTTCACCAGTCCAATGGCGAACCCATTTTGACCAGCCATTTGCTTCGGTTTGTCCTACTCCATCAACGTCCATGAGCCAAGATTCATAAGTTGGCAATGCCTCTTCGGTGATTGTATCGCCCACAAGGGTCACCCAAAAATCATAGGGTAAATCTTTTGCGATTTCTCGCAATTCTTTTACTTCTTCAAAAAAATTATCCTCTTCGGAATTGGGTAAAAAATCAGATGGTTGCCAAATTTTCTCTACTGGAATTAGATATTGATCCACAAAACCATCGATTTTGTTTTCCAAAAAATGCATTACTTCTAGTCGGACGTTATGTGTAGACATTTGTTATTTTAGATTTTAGATTTCTCTAATGGCTATAAAACCTGTTATTATTTAATTTTTATACCTTCAATTACTGCTCTTTCGGTTTTTTCTATTATTTCTTCAAAAGACATTTCTTTTACCAAAAGTGGTTTATGAACTGTAAAGGTAAGATGATTTCCTAAACCAAGTGGAAAAAATCCATATTTAACGATTTTCCATGAATTATTTATGCTTATTGGAACCACGTATGCCGATGGTGCGTATTTGCATAAAATTTTCAAACCACTTTGAGCAAATTCTCTTGGATGTCCCGTTTTGCTTCGTGTTCCTTCGGGAAAAATCACTGCCGAGCGGTTGTTTTTTTCGATATATTCTGACAATCCTTTGATGACTGGAATGGCTTGTTTGGGATCTTTTCGATCAATTAGAACCGAACCACCATGTCTTAAATTATAAGACACACTAGGAATGCCACTTCCCAATTCTTTCTTGCTCACGAACTTACAGTGAAATCGGCGTAAATACCATATCATAGCAACAATATCATATAAACTTTGATGATTGGATACAAATATCAAAGGAACGTTTTTGGGAATGCTTTCTGTGTTTTCGAATGTATAAGTCGTTCCTAAAAGATTGGTGCATCGAACTAGAAAAAAGTTAAGGTAATCGACACTTTTTTTGTGAGCCTGATATCCAAAAAAATTTAAGCAAACCCATTGAATGGGATGAAAAACACACAAACATAAACCAAAGCACAAATAATAAATCGTGGATATAGGATATGAAATTATTTTGAGCATCATAAATGTTTAATTGCAAAAATAAGAAATATTTTTGTAGCGGGATTTAATTCAGAAACAATAAATAGGTTTAGTGTTTAATTGTACCTTTGCTTTTCTATAGATAGTTTTGATTAAATGAGTTTTAAATATCCCAAAAACGAAAAGCTAAAAAGCAAAATCACCATAGATTTACTTTTTTCCAAAGGCAAATCGGTTTCAAAATACCCATTGAGACTCGTTTATGCTCAGAGTGATTATGGTATTGACGAAGCATCTGAGCAGAAAATAAAAATAGGTGTTTCGGTTTCAAAAAAACATTTTAAAAAAGCCGTTGACAGAAATTATTTCAAGCGTGTGCTGCGGGAAACCTATCGATTGAACAAAGATTTGCTAATAGACAATCTGGACAAGCGGTATGCTTTTATGTTTTTTTATCAAACCAAAGACCGATTGACTTACGAAGAAATCAACACTAAAACCATTGAATTGTTTGAGAAATTTATACTTCAAATAAAAAAGGAAGAATCACCGTTATAATTTTTATCAAATCCTTTTGTTTTAGAAAAACGGCTTCAATTTTGACGCCTACTTATCAAAATAATTTTTGTAGTTTTAACTTTAAATCCAATCGCTTATGAAAACCGTATTCTTGTTCTTGATGTTACTTTTAACATTTTCTAGTTGCAAAAAAAGTGAATCCGCCGCCGAAGAAAATATTTCAGCCATGAAACTTCCACCAAAAGAAGATATGGCGGCAAGTGTTGCTTATGAAGTAGTAAATAAAAATGCTCCTCAAAAAAGTGAAGACAAAACTATCGAACAAAAAATCATCAAAACGGGTAATCTTCGGTTTGAAACCCGTGATTTAGAAACTACTTACAATCAAATACAAACCGCGGTCAAAAACTACAACGGTACAATTCAAAACGACACCGAAGGCAAGGATTATCAATCTATTTTTAAAAATATTACGGTTCGTATTCCCAGCAAAAACTTTGATTTATTTGTAAAAGAAATTTCAAAAGGCGTTGCTTATTTTGATAATAAAGAAATTTCTTCGCAAGACGTAACTGAGGAATACATTGATATTGACGCTAGACTAAAAGCCAAAAAAATACTCGAAGCGCGTTATCTCGAACTTTTGAAAAAAGCAAATAAAGTTTCGGAAATGCTAGAAATTGAGACGCAACTTTCGGCAATTCGGGAAGAAATCGAAGCCAAAGAAGGGCAATTAAGATACATGCAAAATCGCGTTTCTATGAGCACAGTAACTATTGAATTTTATAAAAACGTAGCCGAAGAAAGTGGCGTAACTGTTTCTTACGGTGCAAAAATTTGGAACGCCATAAAATCTGGGTTTTTTGGAATTTCAAGTTTCCTTTTAGGGTTACTAGAAATTTGGCCTTTTATTATCATACTTTCATTCATAATTTATTTTATTAGAAAACGATTCAAGAAAAAAACTACATAAAAATGATTTCAATTTCCAAAAAAAAGTTCCTAATTCCCATAGCTGCCTCTGCTTTTCTGTTTGTAAGTGTAAGTTTCAAAGACGATTTTTTTGAAATTGCAAAACAAATAGAAATATTCACCACGTTGTTTAAAGAACTGAATAAAAACTATGTTGACGAGACCAATCCGGGCGATTTAATGGACAAAGCCGTCAAAGGAATGCTAGCTAGTCTTGATCCATATACGGTCTATTTTAATGAGCAAGATGTTCTACGATTTAAAATTAATAATACGGGTGAATACACTGGGATTGGTGCTTTGATCACTCGAAAAGAAGATAAATTAATTATAAAAGAACCGTATAAAAATTTTCCCGCGGACAAAGCCGGACTCAAAGCCGGTGACGAGATTATTCAAATTGGCGATGTGCTTATAGCTGATTTTAAAGACGATGCTTCGCAACTTATGAAAGGAGCAAAAAACACTAAAGTAGCTATTAAATATATCCGTCAAGGCAAGACAATTACTACGAACATCATTCTTGATGAAGTCGCTATAAAATCAGTGCCGTTTTACGGAAAAATAGATGATAAAACCGGTTATATTGTTTTGGCACAATTCAATCAAAAGGCTTCGCAAGAAACCAAAGAAGCATTAGAAAAATTAAAAACAGCTGGTGCCGAAAGAGTCATAATCGATTTAAGAGGAAATCCTGGCGGACTATTAAACGAAGCGGTAAATATTTGCAATTTATTTGTTCCAAAAAATGAAATTATTGTTACCACAAAATCAAAGATTGAGAAACACAACAACACCTATAAAACTTCTAGAGAACCAGTAGATACTGAGATTCCATTAGTGATTTTAGTAAATGGCAGCAGTGCATCAGCATCAGAAATTGTTTCCGGCGCATTACAAGATTTAGACCGTGCAGTAATAATTGGAAGTAGAAGTTTTGGAAAAGGATTGGTGCAAAGACCGGTGGATTTAACTTATGGAACACAATTAAAAGTAACCATTTCGCGTTATTATACGCCGTCTGGAAGATGTATTCAAGCATTAGATTATTCCCGGAAAGACAAAAACGGAAAGGCAATAAAAACTGAAGAAAAAAACTATAACGCGTTTAAAACCCGCAAAGGAAGAACCGTTTATGATGGTGGCGGAATTCAACCAGACATAGAATTAGAAGAAACAAAATTGAGTGCCATTGCGAATGCATTGGTAAAAAATGATGGGATTTTTAATTATGTTACCCGTTATTATTATAAAAATCCAACTTTAGGAAACACCATTCCAACAATTTCTGATTCGGATTATGGCGATTTTAAACAATTTTTAATCACACAAAAATTTAATTTTGATACTGAAACGGAACTGGCACTAAAAAACACTTTGGCAACAGCCAAAAAAGAAAATTTAGACGAAACAATTGCTCTTGAATACCAACAATTACTGGCTGCGCTTCAAAAAATTGAAAATGCTTTACTCGATAAAAACAAAAAAGAGATTACGAATTTAATGATTGATGAAATCATAAAACGGTATCAATATCAAGAAGGATTGTATCAATATTACTTAAATAATAATTCTGAAATTAAAAAAGGGGTAAGTGTTTTGAATAATAGCGCTGAATACAAATCAATACTTAAAATGTGATGAAAATTTACATCAAAATTATGCTCTTGCTTTATGGTGGTTTACTATCAGGACAAGTTACTGCTCCGCAATCAGTATATTTTGATTTTGATAAATTTGCTTTAAATAAAAACCAAATAAATTCTATTATTGGTTTAATAAATTCTCCTAGTTTTTTGCAATATGATGCTATTCAACTTTACGGTTATTGTGATGATAGAGGAACTGAAGACTACAATTATAAATTATCAAACAATAGAGTTGCAACAGTTCAGAAAATTTTACTATCTCTAGGCGTTACCCAAAATAAAATTTTTATTTGTGAAGGTAAAGGACGTGTGCTTTTAGATAAAGAATGGGTTGAAAATATAGAAAAAACCCGCTATAATAACAGGCGAGTTGATTTAATTTTTATCAAAAATGCAATTTATACTTACTTCCCAGCTAGTCCAAAAGTGGGTGATTTAATTACATTAGACAAAATCAATTTTGATAAAGGATCGAGTGTGCTTACTCAGAAAGCAAAAAAAGAACTGGACAGAGCTTTGATTATTCTAGAAAAAAACAAGTCAATCCGTTTTGAAATAAAAGGCCATGTATGTTGCACTCCAAGTATATATACTGATGCGATTGACCAAGAAACTCAACAAAGAAATCTATCAATAAATAGAGCGAAAACCGTGTTTTCCTATTTTCGTTCTAAAGGTATTAGTCCCTATCGAATGGTCTATAAAGGATATGGAAACCGTTTCCCGTTAGGCAAAGAAGACGCACTTGATCGAAGGGTAGAGTTCCTGATTACCAAAATTTAATTACCCTCGAATCATCTCAATATGTGGAATGTCATCCTCGAGATACATTTCGCTGGTTTGAATAAATTTATGGCTTTCATAGAATTTTTTTAAATATAATTGTGCCCCAATAGTGATCTTGCTTTCGCCAAAATGCAACTCAATTGCAGCTATTGCTTCTCGCATTAAATCGTGTCCCCATTTTCTATCTCGATAATTTACGGCTACAGTCACTCTTCCTATTGATGCGTTGTCAAAACAAATGCCCGCTTTAAAAAGGCGAACATAAGCCACAATATTTCCGTCATATTCACCAAAAAGATGTAAGGCAAATTTGTCTTTTCCGTCAAGATCAAGATAAACACAGTTTTGCTCTACAACAAAAATTTCACTTCTTAATCTTAAAATATCATATAATTCATTTACCGAAAGTGCATCAAACGGCTTTGTTTTCCATTTTAATTCCATGTGTATTGCATTAAATATTAAAAATCAAAAAGTATCAAATCTATTTTTTGTTAACCACTACCGATTTAATAATTGCTTCTAATTCAAACATTAGATCCCTCTTTTCATTTGATGGTGAATAACAAAATCCTTCTAAAATTAAGGCTCTATTATTAGGTTCATCAATAATTACATAATTTACAAATGATCCCGACATATAATCATTTTTCAACTCCCAAGTTCCTTTGGTTTCAAAGGCATCCTTGCCGTCTAATTTAATTTTAAAATGATATGGTGCATATCCTTCATCCGTAATCATAGGTGTGTTTGTCCCTGTTCCGCTAATGTACAGAGTGCCTATAGAATCTCGCATTTTTATGATATTTGAAACTATATTTAAATCGTTTTGAATCGTTCTAATTGGGACTTCATAGAGTAACAAATTATTATTACCACTTATAATTTCTTTTTTTAGCCACATAAAATTGCTTTTATGCATTACGTAAGTATAATCGGATGGGATTTTTAAAGAAACATGAAATTTATTATAGATAATTTTAGAATCAAGTAGGAATTGATTTATAATTCTTTGGTTTTCTAAGACTTCTGATTCTTTTATAATTTTAATGATTTTTGGGGTATTCTTATCTAGAATTTTTACAATTTCTCTTGTAGATTTTCCCGAAATATGAAATACATTTTGGGGTGAAGCGTATTGGTTTTTCTTGATTTCAAATTTGGTTTTAGCCTCAATTTTGACTACTATTATAGTCCTACTATCCGTCACGAATCCTTCTAAGAATGCCGTTGAATATTGATTTATAGTAAACAACGGTTCTTCTTGAGGTAAGCCTAGAACGGGAGAAGCAAATTTATTTCTAATATTGTCTCCTATTTCACCTTCCCATAATTGATCCTCAATTATTATAGAAATAGTATTGATTTTGCCCGTAGATTGACGAATCAACAAATCCTCTTTCTTGTTACAAGAAAATAAAAAAAGAGAAATAAATAGGATTGAAAAAAGGGTCTTATTCATTGTAATTCACTTATAAATAGTGCCCAAATTTATAGAAGATTATTGTACTATCCGTTTATTTTTAGCTTCATTCCGGGTTTTATATCTTCGCCACGAATATCATTCCATTTTTTAAGGTCCGAAATGGTTACGCCTGGATATTTTTTTGCTATGCTAAATAACGAGTCGCCTTTTTTAACATAGTAATTACTGCTGTTTGCTTTTGAAGTTGCGGCTAGTTTATTGTTTTTATTGAATGTGTTTTCAGTGGTTTTAGCAATAATAACAGGCTGATTTTTTGCAACAATTAAACTATTTCCTATTGCAATATTGTTATCTGATAAATTGTTCCATTGTTTTAAATCAACCACTAAAGCCCCGAATTTTTTGGCAATATTACCGAGATTATCTCCTTTTTGAACTACATATTTTATGTCTTCTAAAATAGGTTTTTGAGTAAGTTCAACCCTCGTGTTTTCTGCATTTTTAACAATTTGTAATGTTGCACCAAGTTGAATGTTACCATTTGAAAGTTTATTCCAGTCTTTTAATTCTTGCATGGTGACATTATACTTTTTAGCAATATTGCTCAGGTTATCTCCTTTTTGAACCACATATAAAGCTGAACTTGGAGTAAAAACGGAGTCAATTGTACTCGCTTTTACAGTGGTTGTAACTGCGTTTTCAACTGTTGATTCTAATGCATTTTTAATTGCTTTAGGTTCCTGTTTTGGGGTTTTAACAACGCTTTCGTTAGCAATAATTTTTAAACTTCTTCCTCTTGAAACCGAACTGCTACTTAGATTATTCCATCTTTTTAAATCTTGAATAGTAACATCATATTTATTAGCAATTGCGCTTAAATTATCACCGCGTCGCACGGTATAATATTTCGTTTTAGAAAACGTAACTCTTTCGTTTGTAGTGTTTATAGTGTCGTTTAAAACAACAGCATTTGAAATTTGATACGGACGTTCTCTCAGATTTCCTTCATGCTCAAGATAGGCATAGATTTTATTTTCATTCGAAGTAAAGGCGGCAATCTTATCTTGTGGCAATCTTAAAAAATGATTTTGATCTTCGTAAAACGGAATCACATTCAACTTATACGATGGATTTAACAACTGCAATTGTGCCACTGGAATATCCAGTAAATCGGATATTTGTTTGAACGAAATTTGCTTTTTAATCATAATTGTATCCGTAGCAAAATGTTTTATTGCGGCTCTATTGGGTACAATTCCATGAGCTGTATGGTATTCATAAATGTACATCGTAGCCAGAAAAGCAGGAACATATCCTTGGGTTTCTTTAGGAAGATGCTTTCTAATATTCCAATAATTTTGCTGTCCGCCAGAGCGTCGTATCGCTTTAGCAACATTTCCAGGTCCTGAATTATATGACGCTAGAACTAGATCCCAATCACCAAAAATACCATACATATTAGTCATGTATTGAGTTGCGGCTGCGCTGGATTTTAAAGGGTCGCTGCGATCATCAACATAAGAATCAATCTTTAAATTATACTGTTTCCCGGTTTGATACATAAATTGCCATAATCCAGTTGCGCCCATTCTCGAAACTGCTTTTGGGTTCAAAGCTGATTCTACAACTGCCAAATATTTAATCTCTAAGGGTACATTTTGTTTGGCTAAAGCTTCTTCAAATAGTGGAAAATAATACTCAGAAATAGCCATTAATCGCTCAAATGATTTTTTTCTGTTTTTAAGAAAAGACTTGATTAAGTTTTCTAATCCTGGATTGTATTCTATATTAAAAGGTGATTTTGCATCCATGGCTTTGAGTCTTGCCTTCAATAATTCTGTAGGCAACTCATAATCTACTTTTTCGTCAATGTTAATGTTTTTTATATCGTCAGACAAATCCGTATACAAGTCTAAATTGGTCAATTCTTTCATCCATAAACTATCAACACATTCGGCCATTTGGTCTTTAACGAATGTTTTTTTGATAGAATCTAAATAAGTCGTTTTTGTTACAATTTTTGTAATCTCATTAGATTTGGAAATTTCTTGAGAAAACAATGAAATTGTAAACAATAAAAGGAATATAGTAGGGTTTTTTATGCTCATGATTTTAATGTCAACATGTTATTTTTTAAACAGTTAATCAACCGTTTTTGCAAACTTAATATGTAATAACTAAAAAAAACTAAAATTATTGTTAAAAATGCAATTTTTAGTCTAAAATGGCTGCGATTCCTGGCAATATTCTGCCTTCAAGCATTTCTAGCATGGCACCACCACCAGTTGAAACGTAACTCACTTTTTGTTCTAACCCAAACTGTTTCACGGCTGCAACTGAATCTCCTCCACCCACGAGGGAGAATGCACCGTTTGCAGTTGATTCTGCAATAAAGTTACCAAGAGCAATGGTTCCGTTAGCAAAATTTTCCATTTCAAAAACACCCAATGGACCATTCCAAAGTATAGTTTTTGATTCCATGATTACTTTTTTGAAGTTTTCTAATGATTTTGGACCAGCGTCTAATCCTTGCCATCCGTCAGGAATTTCACGAACATCAACAACTTGTGTATCAGCATCATTTGAAAAAGCATTGGCTGCAACAACATCAACAGGAATGTGAATTTGAACTCCTTTTTCTTTAGCTAATCTTAATATTTCTAATGCTAATTCTTGTTTGTCATCTTCACAAATCGAATCGCCAATTTTTCCACCAAGTGCTTTCACAAAAGTAAAAGTCATTCCGCCACCAATAATCATGTGATCTACTTTGTCCAGAATGTTTTCGATAACCGTTATTTTCGACGAAACTTTTGAGCCACCAAGAACCGCTGTTACTGGTTTTTCGCTGTTTTTTAAAACCTTGTTTAAACTCTCAATTTCTTTGGCTAATAATAATCCAAAGCATTTTTCGTTGGGAAAAAATTGAGCAATAATTGTAGTCGAAGCGTGTGCTCTGTGTGCCGTACCAAAAGCGTCGTTTACATAAATAGCACCAAGAGAGGCTAATTCTTTTGCAAAAGCAACATCGCCAGCTTCTTCTTCTTCATGAAAACGAAGATTTTCTAATAACAAAACTTCCCCTGATTTTAAATTATCAGCAGCTGTTTTTGCAATTACTCCAATACAATTTTCTGAAAATTTCACAGGAACTCCCAAAATTTCAGTCGTTTTTTTCAAAATGTGTTGTAAGGAATATTTATCTTGAACTCCTTTTGGTCTACCAAGATGCGACATCAAAATTACGCTTCCACCATCGGCAAGAATTTTATCAATTGTTGGTTTTGCCGCTTCGATACGAGTAGCATCGGTTACATTGAAATTTTCATCTAATGGCACGTTAAAATCAACGCGGATTATCGCTTTTTTATCTTTAAAATCGAAATCGTTTATAGTTTTCATTGGTTTATTTTTAATTTATTTTTTAGAAAGTAAAACAAATATAGTTTTTTTAGACAAGTTTTAAATCCTAAAAACGCAAAACAAAGCACTTTAAGTCAACGAAATCGTTGTAAATTAATAAAATTAGTTGCTTTTGGAATTTAATTTAAAAAAGTTGTATATTTATTTTATCCCAAGTTTTCTCTTGAATTCCAAAAAAAATAAAACCTTATTATGAAACATTCTTTACTAAATGATTTAGATGCAAACTACATTGTTATTATTTTATTTTTTATCATGCTTGTTGCTGTTTGGATAGGATTTAAACTAGGCTACAAAAAAACAAAATCCGAATCAAGAAACCCCGAACTTTTATCTTCCTTATTGGGATTATTTGCTTTGTTGTTGGCCTTTACTTTTGGTATGGCGGGTTCTCGCTATGAAAACAGGAAAAGTAATATCATTGAAGAAGCAAATGCCATTGGAACTGCAATTCTTCGTGCCGATATTTATCCTGATAGTATAAAAACAGCCTTTAAAAAAGATTTTGAAATTTATTTGAACTCCAGAATTATTTATTTTACTGCAGACCGTAACGAAACAAAAATAAACAACTCTTTAAAAATTTCGGCAGCAATAAGTGCTAATTTATGGAGTCGTGCCAGTTTTCTTGCCAAAGACAAAAACTACTTTATTCAAACAAATATGATGGTTCCTGCACTTAATGATATGTATGATCTTGCGTCAAAAGCAAATACAGTTTATACCTCTAAAGTTCCAGAATCTATTGTATATTTATTATTAATTTTTTCGATAATTATTTCTTTTTATGTTGGTTACAATGCTGGATTAGAAAAAAAACTATGCAAAAAACACATCGTTGGTTTTTGTTTTTTGACCTGTCTTGTAATTTATATCACATTAGATTTAGACCGTCCAAGACGTGGTTTAATAAATTTGGGAGACGAAATTGTTTTATTGAAAGAGTTAAAGCAAAATTTTTAATTTTAATGAGGTTAACACACTATAAAGTTTTGACTGTTTGATGCTTTTTATTCTATCTTTGCTCGATGCAGTTTTCTGAAATTTTAGGACAAGAATACATCAAAAATCATTTGACAAAAAGTGCGGATTTGGGCAGAATTTCTCATGCGCAATTGTTTGTTGGGCCAGAAGGAAGCGGTACTTTGCCCATGGCGATTGCTTATGCTCAATACGTTTTATGCAACAATCAAAACGGTGAAAATACGGGCGCCAATGAAAGTTGTAATATTAAATTCCAAAAAATTTCGCATCCCGATTTGCATTTTGTGTATCCTACCGTAAGTACCGAAGAAGTGAAGAAAAGCCCAAAAAGTATTGACTTTATTACTGATTGGCGCAAATTTATAGCACAAAATCCTTACGGAAGTTTGTTCGATTGGTATTCGGTTTTGGGAGTTCAGAACAAGCAAGGCGAAATCCGAGTCGATGATGCTGGCGAAGTTTTAAAAACATTAGCTCTAAAATCCTACGAAGGTGGTTATAAAATTATGATTGTTTGGATGGCTGATAAAATGAATATTCCTGCCTCGAATAAATTGCTAAAATTACTCGAAGAACCACCTGAAAAAACCCTTTTTATTCTGATTTCAGAAAACGAAGAGGACATTATCCAAACCATTCGTTCCCGTTGTCAAGTGTTGCATTTTAATGGTTTGAGCGAAAAAGTCATCTCTGATGCGCTGGTTTCACGTGAACAAATAGAACCAAAACTAGCCTTAAAAATTGCGCATCAAGCACAAGGAAATTACAACAAAGCGTTGCATTTGTTAAAAGATGACAGCGAAGAATTCCCTTTCGAGCAATGGTTTGTAACATGGGTTCGTGCGGCTTTCAAAGCCAAAGGAAATGCTGCAGCGATTCAGGATTTAATTCTTTGGAGCGAACAAATTGCAGTTTTGGGGAGAGAAACCCAAAAAAAATTCTTGCAGTTTTGCATCGAAATGTTCCGACAAGCTTTGTTGCTCAATTACGAAACACAATCACTGGTTTACATCGAGCCAAAAGTAGAAAAATTCAAACTCGAAAACTTTGCTCCATTTGTAAACGGCAGCAATATAAACGATATTTTCAAAGAGCTTTCGGATGCCATGTATCACATTGAGCGTAACGGAAATGCCAAAATTATTTTAACCGATTTATCTATCAAACTCACACGATTAATTCACAAAAAATAAATCCTATGAACAACATTGCCTCTATCTTGATTTTAGTTTTTTTGGCCATCACTTTTATACAATCCGGTTATGACAAACTTTTTTATTGGAAAGACAATCTCGACTGGCTAAACGGTCATTTTGCCAAAACACAATTAAAAAACCATGTCCGTTTAGCCTTGTTTCATATACTCGTTTTAGAATTAATTTCGGGGATTTTGTGCGTTGTGGGTTGCATCGAATTATTGGTAAATAGCGGCAGAACATTTGGTTTATACGGTGCTATTTTTTCGTGTATTACTTTGTTAATGTTGCTTTTTGGACAACGACTAGCCAAAGATTATGACGGCGCAAGAACCATTGTTATTTACTTTATTCCAGCTGTAATGGCGGTTTTCTGGTTGAGTTAGAAAAAATTTAATTTACCATATAAGGCATATAAGGTCATTAAAGAGTGAGTGCAAAGTGTTTATGTGTATTACTCAAAGTAACTTTTTGCTATTTCCGAGAATGAATTATATTTTTACAACAACAAACTTAAATGACCTTATATGACTTATATGGTTGAAAAAAACTAAATTATGACTCCTAAACATCCTTCAGAATCCCTCACAATATTAACCGATTTAGTTTTGCCAAGCGAAACAAATCCGTTGAACAATCTTTTTGGCGGCGAATTATTGGCAAGAATGGATCGTGCTGCAAGCATCGCTTCAGGAAGACATTCCCGCAGAATAGGCGTAACGGCATCCGTAAATCACGTAGCTTTCAACAAAGCGATTCCGCTGGGAAGTGTTGTTATTGTTGAGGCAAAAGTCTCCAGAGCATTCAAAACTTCGATGGAAATTTACATCGACGTTTGGGTCGAAGACCGACAATCGGGCAATCGTACCAAAGCCAACGAAGCCATTTATACTTTTGTAGCCGTTGATGATACTGGAAGACCTGTAGAAGTTCCGGCTATAATCCCAGAAACCGAATTAGAAATAAAACGTTACGATGCTGCTTTGAGACGTAAACAATTGAGTTTGCTCTTGGCTGGAAAAATAAAACCCGAAGAAGCAACAGAGTTGAAGGCGTTGTTTGTTTGAAACACTTAATTACCATATTTAAAATGAGTTAAGTTGAATCTAATCTATTTAGTTTTTTATAAAATTATTGTTTTTTAGTCTTTTATTATTGTTTATCAATAATATTTTATATTTTTGTTATAACTCTAAAAGCAATAAAATCATGAAAAAGGTTAAAGTTTTAAAAACACTATTAGATTTTTTTTGGTACACTACAATTGTAGGAACATTTACAGTTGCAATAATTTTTGTGTTTGTGATAATTTCAGAAGACTCATTCAAAACTTCGATAGACATTTTTGGAGAAAAAATTATACCAAGTCCACAGGAGACTATTTTATTAATACTACTTTCCCTAATCTTACTTGGCTCTATATTCAATGCTCTTTTCAACCTAAGAAAATTGATTGCGCTTTTTGACAAATGCATAATTTTTGACAATCAGAATATTAGGTTTTTAAAAAATATAGGAACTTCACTTATGTTTACTGCTTTACTTATTTTAATTTTAATTATTGCTGGAAATTATATTCTACTAAACAATGGTGTTTTAAAGGGTAGTTTTCCTTTTGGATATATATTTCTTACTGCTATTTCTGGACTTTTCTTTTTAGTGTTAAGTGAAGTGTTCAATATCGCTAAAATGACGAAGGAAGAAAACGATTTAACAATATAATTATGCCAATCATTGTAAATCTTGATGTAATGCTTGCCAAAAGAAAAATGCGTTCCAATGAATTGGCGGAACGAATTGGCATTACGACGGCCAATCTTTCTATTCTGAAAACAGGTAAAGCAAGGGCAATTCGGTTTTCAACTTTAGAACTAATTTGTGAAATTCTGGAATGTCAGCCTGGAGATATTATGGAGTTTGTAAATGAGGAATAAGTTTTCTTTTTACATTTTTAGCCCAGATAGCAGTGGAAATCCTTTTGCTTTTTCCTTTAAAAAAGCAAAAGATTGAAACGAATAGCTGGAATAGCTCCAAAAAAAGTAAATAAATTTTTCAAAAAACATTCCCCTTGCTACTTCCAAAAAAAGAAGTATTTTTACAAAAAGAGAAACATAAAATATAAATGAAAGAAAAGATGAGTTCAGAGAAAGAAGCCAAATTAAAAGCACTACAACTTACACTTGACAAACTAGATAAAACCTACGGAAAAGGCACCGTGATGAAAATGGGCGACAAAGCCATTGAGGAAGTAGAAACTATTTCGTCTGGATCTTTAGGAATCGATTTAGCTTTGGGAGTTGGCGGTTATCCAAGAGGAAGAGTGATCGAAATATACGGTCCAGAATCTTCAGGAAAAACAACCTTGACTTTGCACGCCATTGCCGAAGCTCAAAAAGCGGGAGGAATTGCGGCTTTTATAGATGCTGAACACGCTTTCGACAGAAATTATGCCGAAAAATTAGGGGTTGATATCGAAAACTTAATCATATCACAACCGGACAACGGGGAACAAGCATTAGAAATTGCCGAGAATTTGATTCGCTCTGGCGCGATTGATATTGTCGTGATTGACTCGGTTGCGGCTTTGACTCCAAAAAGTGAAATCGAAGGCGAAATGGGTGATTCAAAAATGGGGCTTCACGCTCGTTTGATGTCGCAAGCTTTGAGAAAATTAACCGGAACGATTAGCAAAACAAATTGTACGGTTTTCTTCATCAACCAGTTGAGAGAGAAAATTGGTGTCATGTTCGGAAATCCAGAAACCACAACAGGTGGAAATGCCTTGAAGTTTTATGCTTCGGTTCGTTTGGATATTCGTCGTTCGACTCAAATAAAAGATGGCGATAACGTACTTGGTAACAGAACCAAAGTTAAAGTCGTAAAAAACAAAGTCGCTCCACCATTTAAAGTTGCCGAATTCGACATTATGTATGGCGAAGGAATTTCAAAAACGGGCGAAATATTAGACTTAGCCGTTGAATTTGAAATCATCAAAAAAGCGGGTTCTTGGTTTAGTTATGGTGAGACCAAATTAGGACAAGGTCGTGATGCAGTGAAATCTTTAATTAAAGATAATCCAGAATTAGCCGACGAATTAGAAGAAAAAATAAAAGCTAAAATCAAAGAAAATAACGCTTAAAAATTATAAATGAGTCCTGCAAATGCGGGACTTTTTTTTTACTTAGTGTCATTGCTAGAAGTTGCAAGGCACGAAGCAAAGCAATCTCATATCGAGAACAACTAAATTGAGCAACTACTAGGATTGCTTCGTTCCTCGCAATGACATAACCTACTTTTTCTTTTCAAACGCTAACAATTCTGTGTGGATTAAATTCCAAGATTGTTTGCGAATTTCATTTGCGTCTAATTTTGTTTTGCCCTTAGTAGCGATAAAAGGCAAAATATTTACCCTTAAAACGCCCGGACTTCCGCTCAAAACAGTATACGAATACCTAGCTTTATTATCTGGAAATACAATTGGAACTATTGTTAATTGATGGTCAATGGCGAGTCTAAAAGCACCGCTTTTAAATTCGTCTAAAACTATTGATTGATCATCAGGAACTTTTCCTTCGGGGAAAATACAAATACTCAATCCTTGATTGATTCGTTTTTGGGCTCTTTTAAAAACTTCGCCTCTACTTCTTGAAGAATCTCTATCGACTAAAATACAGGTTCTTTTGTAGAAGAAACCGAACAACGGAATCTTTGATAATTCTTTTTTTCCAACAAAAACAAATGGTTTTTTTACAACAGCAAGCATCAACATAATATCTAGCATCGAAGTGTGATTGGCTATAAAAACATAATTTTTATCCTTGTCTAAAGCTTGCATTTTTCCAACTTTATAATAAAATCCCATTCCAAAAAGAATGCATTTTGCCCAAATTCTCGCCATTTTAAAATAGTAAGGATAGCCGCTTTCGGTCAAAATAGAAGCAAACAAAAAAGGAAACATAATAATTATAGGAATCGCCATAACGACGTAAAACCAGACATGCCAAACCAGCCAAAAAATTATTTTTATTCCTCTCATAGCTTCAAAAGTAAGGAAAACTAAGTGAGTCTAACCGCAAAGTGCTCAAAGTTTTTTCGCAAAGTAAAAAAAGAAGCTGTTTAACTTTTGGTAAAACAATTAACTTTGTATTAAATCAACAGCAAAGTGCAGAAAGTTTTTCGCAAAGTAAAAAGGAAACAATGACTGAAAATGAAATTTCTAAAATTATAATCGGTTTAGCCATAGATGTTCACAGAGGTCTTGGTCCTGGTTTATTAGAAAACGCTTATAAAGAATGTTTGTTTTATAAAATAAACCAATATGGCCTTTTTGTTGAAAAAGAAAAAACTTTGCCTTTAATCTTTGAAGATGTAAAATTAGATTGTGGTTACCGTGTTGATATATTGGTAGAAAACAAATTAATAATTGAACTTAAAAGTGTAGAGTCATTGTGTGAAATTCACTTAGCTCAGACTTTAACGTACTTAAAACTTGGAAATTATAAACTCGGACTATTAATAAACTTCAACGAAGTTCTATTAAAAAACGGAATTAGAAGAGTTGTAAATAATTTATAAACTTTGCGAACTTAACAAAAAACTTAAATCTCCCGTGTCCTTTGCGAAAAACTTTGCGAACTTTGCGGTTAATAAAAAAACATAATGGCAAAAATACTCACTGGCGTTCAAAGTACAGGAACACCACATCTAGGAAACTTACTTGGCGCAATCATTCCCGCAATCGAGTTGTCGAATAATCCGAAAAACGAATCGTTTCTTTTCATTGCTGATTTGCATTCGATAACTCAAATTAAAAACGGCAAAACATTAAGAGAAAATACGTACAGTACTGCTGCTGCTTGGCTTGCTTGTGGTTTAGATGTGAACAAAGTAGTTTTTTACCGCCAGTCTGATGTGCCACAAACTGCGGAGTTGTCTTGGTATTTGAGTTGTTTTTTCCCTTTCCAAAGATTGACATTGGCACATTCTTTCAAAGACAAAGCCGACAGATTAGAAGATGTCAACGCAGGATTGTTTTCGTATCCAATGCTGATGGCTGCGGATATTTTATTGTACGATGCTAATTTTGTTCCCGTAGGAAAAGACCAATTGCAACATTTAGAAATTACGCGTGATGTGGCTTCGCGCTTTAACCACCAAATGGGAGAAACATTCGTCATTCCCGAAGCAATTGTACAACAAGACAGCATGTATGTTCCGGGAACCGATGGTGGAAAAATGAGCAAATCGGCCAATAATTTCATCAACATTTTCTTGGATGACAAAGCCTTACGCAAACAAATAATGAGCATCGAAACCGATAGTACACCACTCGAAGCACCAAAAAACCCGGATACTTGCAATGCTTTTGCACTTTATAAATTATTAGCAAACGAAAGCCAAATTCAAACCATGAAAGCCAATTACCTTGGTGGTAATTATGGTTATGGTCATGCTAAACAAGCCTTGTTCGAACTGATTGAAGAAAGATTCAAAACCGAAAGAGAAAAATACAATTACTACATGAATAATCTTGCCGAAGTAGATGCTTTATTGAAAGTGGGTGCCCAAAAAGCAAGTGTTGTGGCCAGTGGTGTTGTGGCAAGAGTAAGAGAAAAATTAGGGTTTGAGTAAGAATTAAATTAACCATATAAGGCATATAAGTTCATTTAAGACTATAATAGTCAAATGTTTAATTTTTGTTCGGGAAACCAAAACTTAAATGACCTTATACATCTTATATGGTTTAAAATATTAAATGTTAATCCCATCAAATTGCCTCAAACAATTTCCCTGGCAACGGTCGAATCACGCCTTTGAGTTCCATATTTAGTAGCATTCCTGAGATTTTATAAATAGGGAAATCACAACGCAAAGCAATAATATCCATCAATTCTTTTCCGTTTTTGAGGAGATAATCATATACTTTTTGTTCGTCGGGTTCAAGTGTAACGAAGAGTTGTTTTTGTACCGCTTTTCTGTCATTGCGAGCTTGCGAAGCAATCTCCCAATTCAGGATGTAAATTAAATCTGCGGCACTAGTTAGCAGGTTTGCTTTTTGGGTTTTTATCAAGTTGTTACAACCTTGACTGAACTTATCTGATGTTCTTCCCGGAACTGCAAAAACATCACGATTGTAATCATTGGCGATGTTAGCCGTGATTAACGAACCGCCTCTTTCGGCAGATTCGATGACGATTGTAGCTTCGGAAATTCCTGCAACGATCCTATTTCTGCGAACAAAATTTTCTTTATCGGGATTTGACGAACTCCAAAATTCGGTCATGAAACCGCCGTTTTCTTCGACTTTGGCAACATATTTCTTGTGGGTTTTGGGGTAAATTTGGTTCAACCCATGTGCCACAACGCCTATCGTTTGCAAATTATTATCCATCGCCAACTGATGTGCGAAAATATCAACGCCATAAGCAAAACCACTCACGATTACAGGATCTAGAGGCGATAAATCTTCAATGAGTTTTCGGCAAAACTCCATTCCGTAAGACGTAATTTGCCGCGTTCCCACAATGCTGATGATTTTTTTATTTTTTAAATCTATGTTTCCAGAAGTAAACAACAAAACCGGTCCATCGATGCAATGTTTCAACCGATCCGGATAATTTTCGTCTTGAAAATAAGCAACGTTGATTTCGTTTGCATTGATATAGTTTAGCTCTTGTTCTGCTTTTTCAAAAACTGTTTTGTTTTTTAAATTCCGAAGTAAAATAGAACCAACGCCATCAATAGCAGCGATTTGTGAAGTTTTGGTTTTGAAAACAGCTTCGGCACTGCCGCAATGCGCAATCAATTTTTTGGCCATAATGTCGCCAACACCATCTACTTGGAGCAATGCCAATAAATGAAATAAATCCTGGTCTGTCATAGGAATCGTTTGAAGTTGAAAAGTATAAAAATTTATGCGAATTGTTAATAAAAATTGTGAATAAAATTTTGATAACTATTTTCATTGTATAACTTTGTGTCTATGAACATCGAACCCTACATCGCCCAGCTTTTATACCGTTATCAATGTGTAACCGTTCCGGGTTTCGGAGCGTTTTTGACCGAAATACAATCGGCTCAATTGATAGAAAGCTCTAATTCGTTTTTTCCTCCAAAAAAATTGATTTCTTTTAATTCCTATCTAAAAAATAACGACGGATTACTGGCCAATCATATCGCACAATCCGAAAAAACATCTTATGAATATGCGGTAAGTGCAATTCAATATGAGGTTTTTCTTTGGAAAAAAGCGTTGCAAGAAAATGGCTTGTTTGCTATAAAAAACGTGGGGAATTTTTCGCTTAACGCCGATAAAAATTTAATTTTTACCCCAAATGATCAAACCAATTATTTGACCAACTCTTTTGGTTTAAGTGCGTTTGTTTCGCCACTTGTAAAACGAGAACTTTTCGAACAAAAAATAGAAGCTATTGCCGAAAAAGACGTTATAGATTTCATTCCAGAAAGAAGAAAAACAAGTGCTTATTTGAAATATGCAGCGGTTTTTGTACTTGGATTAGGTCTTGCGGGAAGCATTGGTTATCCATTGTACCAAAACCAAATTACCACTCAAACTATTCTTGTTGAAACCGCGGTTCAAAAACAAGTTCAAAATAAAATACAACAAGCGACTTTCTTTATCGAGAATCCAATTCCTGCGGTAACTCTTACCGTGAAAGAGGAAAAATTATCCTATCATATTATGGCTGGTGCTTTTAGGAAAGAAGCAAATGCCCAAAAAATATTCGAAACACTCTCCAATCAAGGCTATAAAGCGCGACGTATTGCACAAAATAAATACGGACTATTTCCGGTTCTTTACGGAAGTTACGCCACGTTTGCCGAAGCGGAAAAAGCAAAAAAAGTTATTCAAAAAACCGACAATCCTGATGCTTGGGTTCTGGTTGAATCACTATAAAAACAGAAACCTATTCTTAACCGAATAGGTTTTTTTTTGTTTAAACTCACTTTGAAGATTATCCATTCGTTACAAGAGGATTTGTAATTTATAATAAAATGTTTATATATTTGAAAAGTGATAGGACTGACGGTTATCTGACCAAGCCACCAAAATTTAAGGTGATAAGTCTGATTTTAGCAGACCTATATAAAAGTTTGGCGAAACATTCTGAAAACCGAATAAAAGAATATAAATGAAAAAATATATTTTAACGATAATCTTATTTAGTATTAGCCAAGTTTGGTCACAAGAATGGAAAGCTCCAGGATATCAAAAAAAAATGTTTGATGAAGGTAAAGAATATCTCAGCAAATTAGAATATTCTAGCGCGGCAGGAATTTTTCAGTATGTTAATGAATTGAATCCAAATAATGATTTAGGAAAAATAGCTAAAACAAAATCTGATTCGTTGAAACCGATAGCTAGAATTAAGTTAATAGTAAGTATTATTGGAAAATGGAAGCTTAAAGAAACTGGATCAAATTGGGGATTTCAAAATCACAAGGATTCTATAAATGATCAATTATTAATTATTGAACAAAATAAATTTCTATTTTTTGAACAAAACAAAATAACAAAAGAATTAAAACTGATTAAATCCGAAAATATAAGGTTTTCGAAAAGTACACATGAAAGCATTTATTCCTATGAATTTGTATTTTCTGATAATCAAATTTGGTGGTTTGGAATAGATAAAAATAATAACCAATTAAGACAAATGAATACTGGCGAAGAAACTGAAAAAGGAAGGACGGAAATTGTTTGTGGTAATTCTGAATTGCGTTACATAAAATTAGAAGATTAAAAATGCATCGCCCAACAGCCAATTTGAGCTAGCCGAAGTTTAGTGGAATTAACGTTTCGCATCAAGTTTTCGTTAAGCCGAAAATTGAGCGGTTACGAACTTCCAGCCAACTCAAAACAGCAAGACGTTACCCGCAAGCGTAGCGCACAACATAAACAAAGAACAGACATTTATGAATAGATTATTTTTAATAATGCTGGCTTTTTCGCTTTTTGTAATTAGTTGCAATGCACAAACAGTAACTAATCCTAAAATAGAGACTGTTTTCCTAGAAAAAAATGACACAACAAAAAACTGTTACACAATTATTTATCCCCCAAAACTTCCTTGGACAGGATATTTGTTTCTTGTTCCAGGTTTTGGGGAAACAGCAGAAAGCGTTTTACAGGAGACTGACTTACCAAAAAAATTAGCTCAAAATGGAATATTGACAATTAGCCCAACTTTTCAAGATGGCGTTTTATCTTTTGGTGTAGACATTTTAAGCCAACAAACTTTTGACAAAATTCTTAAAGATGTAACTTCAAAACACAAACTTATTGGCCAAAATTTTTACGTTGGTGGATTTTCAATTGGTGG
>NZ_JANNXH010000003.1:0-23804 GCF_031409475.1 Flavobacterium sp.
CAAAGACCTTTCGTTAAAAGAAAAAAGAGAAAGATGGCACGAGAGTTTATCAAAAGATATTTATGTTGAAGAAGCTCTCAATATACTCGATGATTTACAGCCAAAAGTTATTGTAAAAAAAGGGCTGTCCAGTAAGTTAAAAAAAACAAAACTTGTTAAATCGTAATTGATTTTAAAACAATGAGTACAAAAATAAAATCATTAATTGCTCTTGCGCTCCTGAGATTCAAAACGAATTTTTGGAGCGTTTTTAGTATTAGTTCCGTTTTGTTGATAGGATTTTTTATTTCTTTTGGAATGGTATCTTTTGATTTAAAAAAAGAGGATACTAATTTAAAAAGCCAAAAGCAGGATTTAGATTTTCTGCCTACTTCAACTACAAATCAAATTATTGTTCACGACAACTACACTTTATCGTATAATGAAAAATACGAGCAAGCAGAGTGGGTTGCCTATCATTTGATGAAAAATCAATTAAAGGGCAACAACTTTCAAAGACCATTTTTCATTGAGGATCCAAAAGTAAAAACCCAGTCAGCAGATTGGAGAAATTATAAAAAATCAGGTTACGACAAAGGGCATCTTTGTCCTGCAGCCGACATGAAATTTTCAAAAAATGCATTTAATGATACTTTCTACACCTCGAATATCTCACCACAATTGCATGATTTTAATGATGGTGTCTGGAATAGATTAGAGCAAAAAGTGCGTTATTGGGCATCAAAACACAACGATTTATATGTAATTACAGGAGGTGTTTTACAAAGCGGTTTGAAAACTATTGGAGTCGAAAACGTGGCAGTTCCTAATTATTTTTACAAAGTATTAGTCTATAAATCAGGTAATAAAACCAATATGATTGGGTTTCTTGTTCCTCATCGAGAAAGTAATTTACCCTTATATAAATTTGTAGTTCCAGTTGATAAAATAGAAGCTCTAACTAAAATAGATTTTTTCCCAAAACTCGAAGATGCTTTAGAAAAAAGGTTGGAAAAAAATAGCGATTATAAAGAGTGGAGTTTTAAATAAATGACATATTAGATTAGTAAAGCCTTACTAAACTAGAGGAATCCTGTGGGTGGTAATATTCTGGTCGCTAAAACCGCAGTTGTTGTTAAAGACATTTAGCAACTTGTTTGCATTTGTTGCTTTTTTTGCTCAACTTTGTGGGTAAGTGGAGCAGAAATTTGCAAAGCACACCAAACTTTTAATAACGTGTACTCTTTTTTAGAGAAGACTTCAAAGAGCAGAAAAACAATTTACACCAGCAATTATCTATTTAACAGCGATATTATGATTACTTACAATGTATTAATACCAGACAACAAGCAACAGTTTTTTCAAGAATTCTTGGAACTTATTGGTGCTAACTATGAAAAAAATAATGAAGAATTTTTTATTAGTGATGAACAGAAAAAAATTCTTGATGAACGGTTAAAAGAAGATAAAACAAATTTTGTATCGGCAAGAGAATCATTGAGCCAATTACGAAAAAAACATGGCGTATAACCTTACTATTTTGCCACAAGCACAGGAAGAAATCCAGAAAGCTTTTGAATATTATGAACAATTGTCAGTTTCGGTACTCACTAATTTTGACCTCCAGTTAGAAGATGTATATCGAAATCTTGAGATTAATCCGTTTTATCAAGTACGATACAAGCATTTAAGAGCCATCCCTTTTAAATCATTTCCTTTTTTAACCTTTTTTGATGTTGACCAAGACAATAATATCATTTATATTTATTCCGTATTTCATACTTCACAAGACCCAAATAAATATCCTGTTAGATAGAAACAAAAAGCCAAGCGAGATTTCTTGGTTTTTACGATTTTTGACTTGTTTTGTTAGCTCTGGTTTGTGGGCACAGAAAGAATTTCTGCACTATACAACACGAGAAAAATTATTAAATATCCGAGCCATCGGATTTTTTTCCAAAACTCGAAGATGCTTTAGAAAAAAGGTTGGAAAAAAATAGCGATTATAAAGAGTGGAGTTTTAATTAACTACCATTCATTTACTTTATTGGCATCCATTTTTATAAAAATAAAAAGTAAAATAGTAAAACCCCAAAGACCTGAGCCACCATAAGAAAAGAACGGAAGCGGCACACCAATAGTTGGAAAAATTCCCAAAACCATGGCAATATTCACAAAAAAATGGATGAATAGAATTCCAGCAACACAATAGCCATAAACCCTGCTAAACTTTGTTTTTTGCCTCTCGGCTAAATAAATTAATCGAAGAAACAAACCTACAAACAACGCTATTACCAGTATTGATCCAAGAAAACCCCACTCTTCACTTACAGTTGTAAATATGTAATCTGTGTGTTGTGCTGGCACAAATCCGCCTTTGGTTTGCGTGCCTTCAAGAAATCCTTTGCCAAACCAACCGCCAGAACCAATAGCAATTTCGGATTGATTGGTGTTGTACCCAACTCCTTTCATGTCAACTGTTTTTCCTAACAAAATATTAAAACGGTCGCGATGGTGTTGTTTAAAAACATTTTCAAAAACATAACTCACAGAAAGTACAAATCCTGAAATGAGTGCAAAAAGAATACTGCTCAAGACCACATTTCTATCTCCCAATCTGGATCTGAAATGGATAAAAACAATTACAAGTAATGCCAATAAAATTACATACTGAGGTTGTAAAATAAGTGTTAGTACAAATAAAAGTATGGCTATAAATCCTGTCCAAACATACCAAGCTGGTAAACCTTCGCGGTATAAAACAATAATAAAAACACTATAAATTAAAGCACTTCCTGGGTCAGGTTGTGGCAGAATTAATAATACTGGCAAAAAGACAATAACAAGGGCTTGAATTTGCCGATTGATGTTTTTTAAATTGATTTGAGAATCACTCAAATATTTAGCTAATGCTAATGCAGTTGCAGCTTTTGCAAATTCCGATGGTTGCAAAGTAAAACTTCCAATACCATACCAGCATCGCTGACCCGCAATAGTTTTGCCAAAAGCAAATAATCCAACTAGTGATAATAGTGCAATTCCATATAGTATACTTGCATATTTTTCATAAAATTTGCCGTCTACATAGAGCAAAGTAAAAATTAAAGGAATGGTTAAAACGATAAACACAAATTGCTTTTCAGACGTTCCTTCCATAGAGGACAATGAGGAGGAATAAATGTTCAACCAACCCAATAGTACAAGTACACTATAAATAATGATACAAATCCAGTCAATATTGTTTGTTAAACTTTGATTTTTCATTTAAAATGAATCAATTGTTAATTTACTTTAGTGGTGTCTTTTTTGATTTTTGGAACTACTATTTTGCTTTTTAAAATAGAATCTTTGATTCTCATTTCTAACTTAACTGCTGCAGAAAGCCCACCAAATTTTGCGTATCGATCCTGTAAACTTCGCTCTAACGTTCTTTTTTCTAAGTCAACTCTTGTTATTTTATGTCTCAAGTATTTTTCGATCATTAAGCTTGCAATTGGACCAGCAATTGTTGCGCCATAACCACCATTTTCTATCATTACAGCAATGGCAATTTTCGGGTTGTCCTTTGGAGCAAAAGCGACAAAAATAGAATGGTCTTCAAGTTGTGTTCTTTTTCCATTAATTTTCGCAAAATTTTCGGCTGTTCCCGTTTTACCACAAATATCGATTCCATCCACTTTAAGTGAACTTGCAGTTCCAATATTATATACATCAAATAAACCGCTTATCATGGGTTTAAAATATTTTTTATCAATAGTTGTAACGTGCTTTGTTGTAAATTTTTTATCTATTTTCTCGCCTTTAATTTTTTTTATGATGTGAGGCGTGAAATAATATCCTTCGTTTGCTACGGTTGCCATCATATTTGCAAGTTGTATAGGTGTCATCAAAACTTCTCCTTGACCTATTGCATTGGAAACAATTGTTTTACTGTCCCAACGCCAATCCGGATACATTTTTTTGTAGGTTTTTGAATCTGGAACTTTACCTCTTTTACCTGTAGGTAAGTCATAACCCATAAATTGTCCCAGTCCAAAACTTTTAACATGTTTACTCCAAACATCTACAGCATACGGTGGACTTCTGTATTTGTTTATCGTTTTCATATAAACACTACCAAAATAGGTGTTACAAGACAACGCGATACCATTGTGTAATTGATGTGGCCCAGAACCATGGCATTTCATAAATCGTCCTCGAGCATAACTAAAACCATGATGACACATAAAAGTGGTTTGTTCGTTGATTACACCTTCTTGAAGCGCAACCAAACCAGTTAATATTTTAAAAGGAGAGCCAGGAGGATATTCTGCTAATAACGCTCTGTCATAAAGAGGATTTGCAATAGAATCACGATACAACATGGTATAGTTTTTTGAACGTTGACGTCCTACTAAAATTGCTGGATCATAATTTGGTGCTGTAATTAAAGCTAATATTTCGCCTGTTTTGGGTTCGATTGCTACAATTCCTCCTCGTTTATTGATCATTAATTCCTCGCCGTATTTTTGAAGTTCTAATTCGAGAGTAAGGTTTATATCTTCTCCTTGAACTGCTACGGTATCATACTTTCCTTCTTTGAAAGAGCCAATTTCTCTATTGTACTTGTCTTTTTGAAAATATTTTACTCCTTTTATTCCGCGCAAAACCTCTTCGTAACTTTCCTCAACACCTTGTTTTCCTATTAAATCACCACTGTTGTAGTAGGGGTTTTTTTCAATTAATTTTTCGTTTACTTGGGTAATAAAACCAAAAACATTGGCGCCAAAAGCAACTTGATAATCACGCAAGGATCTTTTTTGGATATAAAAACCTTCGTATTTTCGCATTTTTTCTTGAAAAGCTGCAAACTCAAGTTTGTTTAATTGAGCCAAAAAAACCGAGGGTAATCTGGGACTGTATACTTTGGCTTTGGCTATTTTTTTGATATATTCTTCTTTAGTAATGTCTAATAATTCACAAAATTCTAAAGTGTCAATATTTTTAAGATCTCTTGGAATGACCATGATATCATAAGAGGGCTGGTTTGCTACTAACAGTTTCCCATTTCTATCATAAATATACCCTCTTTCTGGATAGTCGTATTTAATCTTAATAGCATTATTGTCGGATTTTAATTTTAGAGTTACATCAACAATTTGCAAATAGAAAATTCGTATTACAAGTAAAGATGCTCCTACAATAATTAAGGATGGAAGCAGCAGTTTTCTCATCGCTTATGTGGTTTTATAAGGTATATTATTAAAACACAAATTAGGATTGTAAAGAGTGTGCTCAAAATAGTTCGTATCAAAATATCCCAAAAAAAGCTGAATTGAAACGCTTCTAAAATAAACAATATTAGATGATGAATTAAAACCGATAACAGTATAAAAGAGAATCGTTCGGGTGTGAGCACATCATTTAATTTTACCGTTTGGTATTCGTAACTCAACCCAAAAGAAAATTTAAATAAATAAGGTCTATAATAAGCCAAAACCACACAAGCAGTCGCATGGATTCCACCAGAATTACTAAACATGTCTATAATTAGACCAAGTATGAAACTAGCAACAAGAAGTCCATATTTATTACCATTTACAGGGTATAAAATTATAAAAAGCAAATAGGGAAATGGACTGATATACCCCAAAAAATTTATATTATTGAAAATAATAATTTGGGCTGTCAATAACAGTAAAAAACGAAAAATATTGGCGAATAAAGTACTATTCATCTTTTTTCTCCTTTTCTAAATTAATAATTTCTTCGCGATCTTTACTTTTTATGATATACACATGACCTAGATTAGTCATATCATTAAAAAGTTTTATATCTAGAGTGTAATAATTAGTTTGATTATCCACATAGATTTTTTTAATGGTTCCAATATTAATATTTTCAGGAAATATTACGGATTGTCCACCTGTTACAATGGTGTCTCCTTTTCTAATGGCTGCCAATCTGGGAACATCTATCAATTGTACAATTCCCGTGTTTTTTCCGTTCCAAATTAAAGAACCAAAATGATTTGATTTTTTAATTTTAGCATTTATTTGAGATTTAACATTCAGGATACTCGCTACTGTTGCATAGCTGGCGGAGGTGTTGTCAATTATCCCAACTATACCTAAACTATTTATAACTCCCATATCGGGTTTTACACCTTGAAGCGTTCCTGAATTGACCGTTAAATAATTTTCATGTGCATTGAAGGAATTGTGAATCACTTTCGAAACTATAATATTTGTAAGGCGAACTCCTTTTATACTGTCCATTTTAGGAATAGAAGCAGTGTCTTTTGAATTAAAAAGCATGCTTTTTAATTTCGCATTCTCTAAAGCTAAGGCATCGTTTTGAGTTCTTAAACTTAGATATTCACTTACATTATTAATTTTTTCATAAACTCCACCAGTTAAGAAATTAGCAGAACTAATAATTCTGCTCTTGTGAAAAGAATGGGATTGAATAGTTAGAAAAAACGAAACGAGTAAAAGCAGCAAAAACAGTAATCTATTACTGTTTTTAAAAATAAAATTAAATATTTGCTGCATTGTGTAAAATTAATATTTTAAAAAATCAAACATAAAAATTCCAAATTCTAATTTAGGACTCAAAAGCAAAAATGGGAACTTGAAATTTTATTTTTTGTTATTTTATAAGGATACTTTTAAATCGTGTAATATTTTTAAGTGCCATACCAGTTCCTCTAACGACTGCTCTTAATGGATCTTCTGCAATATATACTGGTAAATCAGTTTTTTGAGAAATTCTTTTGTCCAATCCTCTGAGCATTGATCCACCACCAGCAAGATAAATTCCGGTGTTGTAAATATCAGCTGCTAATTCAGGAGGAGTTTGTGATAAAGTTTCCATAACAGCATCTTCAATTCTTTGAATCGATTTGTCTAATGCTTTTGCTATTTCTCTATAAGAAACAGATACTTGTTTGGGTTTACCAGTTAGTAAATCTCGACCTTGAACCGACATTTCTTCTGGAGGAGTTTCTAAATCTTCAACAGCTGCTCCAACTTGAATTTTTATTTTCTCTGCAGTGCTTTCACCAACAAAAAGGTTGTGTTGGGTACGCATATAATACACAATATCATTAGTAAAAACGTCACCAGCAATTTTTACTGATTTGTCACACACAATTCCACCAAGTGCGATTACAGCAATTTCAGTAGTTCCACCGCCAATGTCAATAATCATATTTCCTTTAGGTTGCATAATATCAATACCAATTCCTATTGCCGCAGCCATAGGTTCGTGTATCAGATAAACTTCTTTGCCATTTACTCTTTCGCACGATTCTTTTACGGCACGCATCTCTACTTCGGTAATTCCAGATGGAATACAAACTACCATTCGAAGTGCTGGAGTAAACATTCTTTTTTTCAATGCAGGAATGCTTTTTATAAGCATGCTTATCATTTTTTCTGAAGCATCAAAATCTGCAATTACACCATCTTTCAGAGGTCTTATTGTTTTAATGTTTTCATGAGTTTTCCCTTGCATCATGTTGGCTTCTTTTCCAACAGCTATTATCTTGCCCGAGACTCTGTCTCTAGCTACAATTGAAGGGCTATCAATTACAACTTTATCATTGTGTATGATTAAAGTGTTTGCGGTTCCAAGGTCTATCGCAATATCCTCGGTCATGAAATCAAAAAATCCCATAAGTTTTTAAGGGTTTAAAAGTTAATTTTTTTATTAGTACAAATCTAAACAAATTAATGTTTGAAATGACGTGTTCCTGTAAATACCATTGCAACTTTATTTTCGTTACAATAATCAATGCTTAATTGGTCTTTTATAGAACCTCCAGGCTGAATTACTGCTGTTATTCCAGCGTTTTTGGCAATTTCTACACAATCTGGGAAAGGGAAAAAAGCATCGCTGGCCATTGAAGCACCTTCTAAACTAAAACCAAAAGTTTTTGCTTTTTCAATTGCTTGTAATAAAGCATCAACCCTTGATGTTTGCCCTGTTCCAGAAGCAATAAGCGTACCGTTTTTTGCAAAAACAATCGTATTTGATTTAGTGTTTTTACAAATTTTGGAAGCAAAAAGTAGATCTTCTATTTCTTGATTTGTTGGTGCTGTTGTTGTAACGGTTTTTAAGTCTGCTTTAGTATCAGTGATGTTGTTTCTTTCTTGAACCAAAACCCCATTCAAACAAGTTCTTACCGTTGTTGGCGATAATGAAGTTTCCTTTTGGATCAATATAATTCGGTTTTTCTTTTCTTGTAAAATAGCAATGGCTTCTTGATCAAAACTTGGAGCGATAACCACTTCGCAAAACAATTTGTTTATTTCTGTAGCTGTTGGCACATCAATTTTAGTATTTGCAATCAAAACTCCTCCAAAAGCTGATGTTGGATCACAAGCCAAAGCCGCATTGTATGCTTCGGCAATTGTAGTTCTTGTGGCCAATCCGCAAGCGTTGTTGTGTTTTAAAATCGCAAACGTAGAGACGTTGCATTGCAACGTCTGTACATCATGTTGCAACGTCTGTACATCATGTTTCAACGTCTGTACGTCATTTTTAAATTCAGCAATCAAATTTACAGCTGCATCTACATCGAGTAAATTGTTATACGATAATTCTTTTCCGTGAAGTTTTGTAAACATGGCTTCGAAATCGCCAAAGAAAAACCCTTTTTGATGTGGGTTTTCGCCATAACGCAAAACTTGACCGTTATTTTCACTGATTTTTAGAACAGTTTCATCGTGATTTTTATTAAAATAATTAAAAATAGCCGAGTCGTAATGTGAAGTAACATTAAAAGCTTTCAAGGCAAAAAGTTTTCGGTTGACCAAAGTAGTTGCACCGTTTTGATTGCTAATTAATTCCAAAAGCAAACTATATTCATCAACCGAAGCAACGATCACAGTATCCTTGAAATTTTTTGCAGCCGCACGAATCAACGAAATGCCGCCAATATCTATTTTTTCGATAATGTCTTCCTCGCTAGCCCCAGAAGCAACAGTTTTCTCGAATGGGTATAAATCTACAATCACCAAATCAATTTGAGGAATGTTATATTCTTTCATTTGTTGCACATCACTTTCGTTGTCTTGACGATTTAATATTCCACCAAAAACTTTTGGATGCAATGTTTTTACTCTTCCGCCAAGAATCGATGGGTATGAAGTAACATCCTCAACAGGAATAACTGGAATGCCAAGATTTTTAATAAATTCTTCGGTTCCTCCGGTAGAATAAAAGATTACATTTTGTTCGTGAAGTTTTTGTATTATTGGTTCTAAACCTTCTTTAGAAAAGACTGAAATTAATGCAGATTGTATTGTTTTTGTTGTGTTCATTATGCAGTTAGAATTTTGTGGTGCAAAAGTAGTTTTTTTGATGATAAAATTCAATGAAAAGGTGTAACAAAATCTAAAAAATTCGTACTTATACGGAAGTGATTTTTGATTTGGTTTTGAAATAAAATAAATTGAATTTTACGATAACATAAATTGTAATTCTATGCTTGTTTATCTTCGATTATTAAAAGAAAGTTTTGGCTTTGCGATGAACGCTTTGCGTAATAATAAATTAAGAACATTTCTTTCTTTGTTAGGAGTTACGATAGGGATTTTTTCCATCATTGCCGTACTTTCGGCGGTGGATTCCTTGGATAGAAAAATCACGAAAGATTTAAGTTCATTAGATAAAAACACGATATATTTAACAAGTCAGTCTTTTGGACCTTCTGATGTTCCACGATGGAAACGGCAACAATTTCCGGCGGTAAATAATGAAGAGTTTCAATATCTAAAAGGCGCATTAAGTAATGTAGAGAATTCTTGTTTTCAGTATTTTATCAACAGCGAAAACATTAAGGCAGGTTCAAAAACTTCATTGAATGTCAACGTTGTGCCTGTATCATATGAATTTGCAGACATACAAAGGATGGAGATTGACCAAGGACGGTTTTTTAATGAAGCGGAATCAAACGCTGCAAATCAAGTCGTGGTTATTGGGTATGATATTGCTAAAAACTTGTTCGATGATTTTAATCCAATAGGTAAAACCGTGCGAATGTATGGACAACGGTTTACGGTAATTGGAGTAACCAAAAAGAAAGGAATGAGTCTAGGGTTAGGAGAAAGCGATGATGTTTCTGCTTTTTTCCCTTCTAATTTCATTAGAAAATTATATGGGAATAATACCGATAGAGTTTTACCTGTAATCGTAATTAAACCAGAAAAGGGAATTGATGTAGATGCTCTAAAAGCTGAAATTGCTCAAAAACTACGGAATTATCGAGGTGTAAAATCAGATGAAATCAACAATTTTTTCATTAACATTTTATCAGGATTTACTAACATGATTGACGGAATTATAAGCCAAATGAATATTATGGGTTGGATAATTAGCGGGTTCTCATTGCTTGTGGGCGGTTTTGGAATTGCTAATATTATGTTTGTTTCTGTAAAAGAGCGCACCAATCTTATAGGAATTCAAAAGTCATTGGGTGCAAAAAACAAATTTATTCTGTTTCAGTTTCTTTTCGAGGCCATTATACTTTGTTTAATAGGGGGAATTATTGGATTGATTTTGGTTTGGATTATTGCGATGGTTTTGACCAAAGCTTTGGATTTTGAATTTGTACTAGGATTTAGCAACATTGTTTTGGGTTCAGGATTAGCTGTTTTAATAGGTTTAATTGCTGGTATTCTACCTGCAATTTCCGCCTCAAAACTCGATCCTGTGGAAGCGATTAGAACCGGAATGTAATTCCAGACTTCACGGCAATTACGGTCTTTTGTTCAAAAAAAAACACAAAGCATCGCTTTGTGTTTTTTTTATATAATTAAAAAGAAAATTATCTAACGTCTATATTCTGTATCAAATCGATGTACAAATTAATCTTGTCTTTCAGTTCTTTTCTGGGTGTGATAAAATCTAAAAAACCGTGTTCAAGTACAAATTCTGCGGTTTGAAATCCTTCAGGCAAATCTTTACCGGTGGTGTCTCTAACTACTCTTGGACCAGCAAAACCTATTAATGCACCGGGTTCAGAAATATTAATATCACCAAGCATGGCATACGAAGCGGTTGTTCCGCCCGTTGTTGGATCGGTACAAAGGGAAATATAAGGGATTTTTGCTTCGGCTAATTGGGCTAATTTTGCAGAAGTTTTGGCTAATTGCATCAATGAGTATGCGGCTTCCATCATTCTGGCTCCACCTGATTTTGAAATCATTAAAAAAGGAATGTTGTTTTTTATAGAGTGATCAATTCCGCGAGCAATTTTTTCGCCCACAACACCACCAATAGAACCGCCAATAAAGGCAAAATCCATACAACATATTACTAAATCTTTTCCTTTTGATTTGCCAACACCAGTTCGAACGGCATCATTCAAATGCGTTTTGTTTATGGTGTCTTTTAATCGTTCCGAATATTTTTTGGTATCCACAAAGTGTAGTGGATCTTTCGATGTCATTTTAGCATCCAACTCTTTGAATTTATTATCGTCAAATAACATTTCAAAGTATTCTTTGCTGCCTATTCGAACATGAAAGCCATCTTCTGGACTTACATATAAGTTTCGAGCAAGTTCATCTGCATCAATTACTTTTCCAGTAGGCGATTTATACCAAAGTCCTTTTGGGACATCCATTTTGTCTTCGGTAGCCGTTGTAATTCCTTTTTCTGTTCTTTTAAACCAAGCCATAATTAAGTTGGAAGTTAGAAGTTAGAAGTTGGAAGTAAAATCCATTTCTAAATTCTTAATTAATATTTAAATCACTTCGTACTTCGTATATCGTACTTCGTACTTTATAAAGTATTCACGTTATTCAAGTCAGCAAATGCTTGTTCGAGTCTGGTGTTGAAAGTAACTTCGCTTTCACGCATCCATTTTCTTGGGTCATAATGTTTTTTGTTAGGAACATCAGCACCTTCTGGATTTCCTATTTGAGTTTTTAAGTACTCAATATTTTTAACCATATAATCACGAATACCTTCGGTAAAAGCAAATTGTAAATCAGTATCAATATTCATTTTAATTACACCATAACTAATCCCTTCTCTAATTTCTTCCAGTGTAGAACCTGAACCTCCATGAAAAACGAAATCAACAGGATTGTGTCCTGTGTTGAATTTGTTTTGTACAAAATCTTGTGAATTTTTTAAAATCTTAGGAGTTAATTTCACATTTCCTGGTTTGTAAACACCGTGTACATTTCCAAAAGCGGCAGCAATTGTAAAACGAGGACTTATTTTTGAAAGTTCCTCATAAGCATAGGCAACTTCTTCAGGTTGTGTATATAATTTTGAGCTGTCCACATCAGAGTTATCCACGCCATCTTCTTCTCCACCAGTGATTCCAAGTTCGATTTCGAGCGTCATTCCCATTTTGCTCATTCTAGCTAAATATCCTTTGCAGATTTCGATGTTTTCTTCGATTGGCTCTTCGGATAAGTCGATCATGTGTGAACTGTATAAAGGTTTTCCTGTTGCTGCAAAATTTGCTTCCGAAGCGTCTAATAAACCGTCAATCCAAGGTAATAATTTTTTTGCGCAATGATCAGTATGAAGAATTACAGTTGCTCCGTAAGCTTCGGCCAAAGCATGAATGTGTTTTGCGCCAGCAATTCCGCCAGCAATAGCTGCTTTTTCTCCAGCATTTGACAGTCCTTTTCCTGCGTTAAATTGTGCTCCACCGTTTGAGAATTGTATTATTACGGGTGCATTTAATTTAGCAGCAGTTTCAAGTACACCATTTATAGTGTTTGATCCAGTTACGTTTACAGCAGGAAGTGCAAATCCTTTTTGTTTTGCGTAATTAAAAATTTCTTGAACTTGGTCTCCTGTTGCAACGCCAGGTTTTATGTTGTGTGCCATTGTAATTCTTTTTTAGTTGTTTTTAGTTTTCAGAATGCAAAAATAAGAATTAATTAGCACTTAAAACGGATAATTAATTCCAAAATTCAAAACTGAGTTTCCAAAATTATATTCTTGAAACCATCTCTTGGTTTTTTCATTAGCGGGATTATAGGTTTTGAATCCAAAATCAAATCGAACTACAAAAAAACTTAAGTCATATCGCAGTCCAAATCCTGAGCCAAGAGCTATTTCTTTTAAGTCATTAAGGCTTGTGAAAGTTGATTTTTCATCGACTACATTATCAAGTACGTTCCAAATGTTTCCTGCATCGGCAAAAAGCGCTCCTTTTAAATTTCCTAATATTTTAAATCTGAATTCAGCACTCAATGCAATTTTCATATTTGCTTCGTTGAAATCATTTCGAGCACCACTACTTCCTGGTCCCAGACTGTAGGCTTGCCATGCTCTATTGTCGTTTGATCCTCCTGAGAAATAACTTCTCGAAAAAGGAATATTATCTGAATTTCCAAAAGGAATAGCTATCCCAAAAAAGGTTCTTACAGCGAGTACTTTTTCTTTTGATAAATCCCAATGTTTAATGTAATCAAATTCAGTTTTAATATATTCGGAATATTCTAAATTAAAAATCTCATAATTGCCATTTTGATTTTTAACTAGATTTGCAACATTTGAAATTGCAGATAAAAGTGAACCCGCTGATTCGATTTTTGTTTTAAACAAATAAAAGGTGTTGTCTAATAAATCTGCTTTTGTTGTTTTTGTAAAGGAGTAACTGGTTCCTAATATAAAGTCGTTTTCGGTAAGTCTTATTCTTCTTTCTTCATTGCTTTTTACGGTGATATAATCTCGGTCTGTATTTATTAAGGAAGTAGTTCCGTCTAAAACAGCTTTAGTAAATCCTGCTGTTCCTTCCTCTATTGTCAAGTTTTTATCGTTAATATTATCAAAATAATCTGCATTTGTATTGTAAATTTTCCCAATATCATTTAATGCTTTGTAGGAAGAACGGTACACATTAAAATAATTTTGTGGATTCAGGTTTCGAACATACTGTATGTTAAACAAATCGAAACGAGCCGTATTCTTTATTTTTGGGGTCCAATTATACGATAAAGCTCCTGTGAAATTTTCTTTGTCCAGTCCTACATTTTGTTGTGAGGCAAATCCCAAAGTTATCGCTGTTGAGGGAATCATGCTTTTTGGAATAATTTTTTGGGTGCTAAAAGGAATTAAAATTCTAGGAAAATTCAGTTTTAAATCAACACCATATTCTAAAACATTAAAAAAATTGTCTTTTGGATTTGCTAAATCCTTTGAGGAACCAATATTTGCACGACCAGCAATTTCTAGTGTTTCGGCGCCATTAAATACATTTCTAATGGTTAAAGAAGTTGTTCCGGCTATACCAAAATCTTGAATATTAGAGTGTGTAAAATCTAGTGAGCTACCAAAACTGTATTTTTTTCTGGGTGTCAAATACACTTTGGCAATTAAGGAATGGGCAGTTGTGTCTCTCGAATCTACTTCGTATTGTATGGTTGGGTAATTAAAAATCTTCAAATTATTTAGATATCGAGTCGTCAAAACTGTTTTATCATCTGCAAACAAACTCCCTTTTGTAATAAAAACGCCATCAGTTATAGCATTTGGTTTGTATTTTAATTTTTCACGACTGTAAAGGTTGAAGTTTTTAAAGGCAGTACTATCGGTGATTTTCGGGTTGTTTTCAGCGGGTGAATAGTCCGTATAAATATTAACATCACTTATTTTATAAATTTTAAAAGGCGCTGTTTTTGTCGAATCGTTTTCCTGGTAAGTGTAGTTGTTTATGATTAAATTTACGTTTGCTTTTTCTTTCTTATCAATAGTATCTAGATTAAAAGTCACAAAATTGGGCTGAAAATTATAGACACCATTGTTTCTAAAATGGGTATTAATGCGTTTTTTTTCATTTTCAAAATCAATGGTTTTAAATTGATTTCCTGATTTTATAAAAGTATTAATCTTATTTGTTTCATAAAGAGAGTCGAGAACCGGTGTTTGTATTGATGAGGTTATAGAATCTAGTAAATAGGGATTCCCAGTAATAATGGCATACTTTATTTTAGCTTTTTTAAGATTTATGGGTTTAATTGTGTAGTTTGATTTTACATTAAAAAACCCATTATTTGAATAATAATAATTCAATCTTAACAAGGTTTTATTTGTTTTAACAGTGTCAATAATAACTGGTGGTTCTCCTGTTTTTTTTAAAAAATCATTAAATCCACGATACCAAAAAGAGTTTCCAAGTCGATCCACCTGTTTTGCAGACAACCATTTTGATTTACGTTCGTATTTTTTTGGATTATTTTTAAATTTAGCCTGATAAGTGGAGTCCGGGTTTTTTTTCGCCCAATTGTTTAAAGTCAAGCGTAAAGGAAATCCTAAAAGTTTTCCGTTAGGTTTTTGATACAATTGGTTAAAAATGACTTCATCCTTAATAACTTTGTCATTTACAGAAATTTCGTTTTTAGTAAGTAGTTGTTTTCCATCGGGAACTCTTTTAACAGAGTCACAAGCAGAAATTAATGTTGCTATTAGAATAAATGCTGTTATTTTTGTGGAAATCTTTTTCAAGTGTTTTATTATATTTAATTCAAAAGTACATTTTTTTATGCTTAGTAAAAACCAAATAAAACTTATAACGAGTTTACAGCAAAAAAAACAACGGTTAGCGAATCAATTGTTTATAGCCGAAGGTATAAAGGTAGTTCAAGAATTACTTAAATCAAATTTTGAATTGGTTCATATATACACTACTCAAAACGATTTTGAGGAGGTTTCTGTTGAATTTAAAACAACAGTTTGTGAGGGTGATTTAAAAAAAATTACTGCATTAACCACACCAAATACTTGTTTAGCAGTATTTAAAATTCAAATTCATAAAGAAATCATTGAAACGGGAGTGATTCTTGCGCTTGATTCAATTCGTGACCCTGGAAATCTTGGAACCATATTGCGATTGTGTGACTGGTTTGGTATAAGTCAATTAGTATGTTCTAAAGAAACCGTTGATATTTATAACCCAAAAGTTATTCAAGCTACAATGGGTTCAATTGCTAGAGTAAATGTAAATTATGTTGATTTGAGTCCTTTTATTATTCAAACTAAACTACCCGTTTACGGCACTTTTATGAATGGAGAAAATATTTATAAAACTACGTTGCCTCAAGAAGGAATTATAATCATGGGCAATGAGGCCAATGGAATTTCACCCGAAATAGAAAAATTAATCAAAAACCGACTAGCCATTCCGCGTTTTGGTAAATTGCAGCAAACCGAGAGTTTGAATGTGGCAACAGCTACTGCTATTATTTTGAGCGAGTTTCGTAGACCGTCATAAAATAGAAATTATTTTTTACAAACTTTGCGAAAAGCCTTTCGAACTTTGCGGTTATCTCTTTTTTAGTGAAAAGTAAAATTTATAAAAATCGCTCTAGATTTAAGTGATTCTATAGTGCCTGTCCACGGACTATTTGGATCGTTATCACGTATTAACTCATCTTTTAAACCAAAAACGCCTCGAATTGAGGGTGAAAATATAAAATATTCCGAAAAAAGATCGATACCAAAACCAAGTTCATAATTAGTAGTCCAAGGCTTTACTCTAAAGCGTTGTTCAGAATTATCATCTTTGGATTTAGAATTACTAGATAGATTTAAGGTTGCAGATAATCCACCAAGTAAATAAGGACGAACATTTCCTGTTCGCAACGAAGAGAATTTTAACAAAAACGGAAAATGAATATAAGTACTGTTTACTTCTCTTAAAGCATCGTTTTTTGTTGTGAAATTTGGATAAAATAAATCTCTTTTTGTGTAATACAATCCGGGTTCAAACCTTAAATTTATATATTCTTGAAGTCTTAAATCTGAAACAAGGCCAACGTTAAAACCGGTACTTTTTTTAACATTAATATCTGGACCAACTGTTTTATAATCAATTTTAAAATCATACGAATTGAATCCGAGATAAAAACCAAAATAGAGTCTTTTTTTTTGCCAGTTTTCAAGATTTATAATTGGGGTTTTACTAAACATGCTTTTAGTAAATTGTGCTTGCCCTTTTATAACGAAGAGGAATAAAATTAAGACAACTATTTTTTTCATCGTGGGCTGACTATTTTCAGAATTATTTTTTTGAAGCCGAATATATTGTTGCTACACCAAATGTTTGCGGCAAAGCGACTACATCTATAAACCCAATTTTTTTCAAAATATTGTTTAAGGCTTCACCATAAGGGAAATTTGCTGCTGATTCTGATAAATAACCGTAAGCTACAGTATCTTTTGAAAACAGTTTTCCTATGATAGGAAGTATGTTTCTACTATAAAAAGTATACCCTTGTTTGTAGGGCGTTTTTTCTGGCACCGATGTTTCGAGAATTACAAAAACACCGTTGGGTTTTAAAACTCTTAAAATTTCTGTCAATCCTTTTTCAAGATTTTCGAAATTTCGAACTCCAAAAGCAACCGTAATGGCATCAAAACTATTCGTGTCAAAGGGCATTTTTTCTGAATCACCCAGAACCATTTCTATAGTTTTTGAAAGTTTTTTTGCTTCAATTTTTTTCACTCCTACTTCAAGCATTCCCTGAGAAATATCCAGCCCAATTATTTTTTCTGCCTTAGTTTGTGCCATCAAAATAGCTAAATCTCCAGTGCCAGTAGCAATATCTAGAATTGAAATGGGGTTAGATTGAGCAACAATTTTCAAAACTTTTTTGCGCCATTTTACATCAATACCAAAAGAGATTACCCGATTTAAATTATCGTAATTACCAGAAATGGTATCAAACATTTTTGCAACTTGTTCTTTTTTACTTAATAAAGAATCTTTATAAGGTGTTATGTTTTCAGACATGCATTAAATTTTGCAACAAAGATAAGTTAGATTTTTTTGGATTTTTACTATTTTCTAACAAAGGTTTGATAACTGTAGTTGTATTGATGTTTCTCGTCTTTGTGATTAATAATTTCGTTTGTTAATTGCCAAATTTTAGAATCTATTTCAGGAAAATATACATCGGCATCAAACGAATGATGTACTCTTGTAATATCAAGCTGATCTGCAATAGCAATTGATTGTTTATAAATTTCGCCTCCACCAATGATATATAGGTCTTCATTATTTGGACAAGCGGCAACAGCGCTATCTATGTCTGGAACAACGATACAACCTTCTGGATGATAGTTTTTTTGTCTAGAAATAACAATATGGGTTCTGTTTGGGAGAGGTTTTGGGAAACTTTCAAAAGTTTTTCGCCCCATAATTATATAATGACCGGTAGTAAGTTCCTTAAACCGTTTAAAATCATTTGGCAAGTGCCAAAGTAAATTATTGTTTTTTCCTAGAGCATAGTTTTCGGCTACAGCCGCAATAATAATGATCATTTTATTTTTGATTTATTGCAGCGTCTTTGTCTACTTGTGTTTGAAATTCGGCTATTTTTTGTTTTTGCAGGGCAACAAGTCTATCAATTTGTTCTCTTTCCCAGTTTTTGTCCATGAATCGATCGGTGATATAAATTTTTATAAAATGTAAAACAAACAAAAAAGTCCATAGTGTAATTAACCAAACGGACCAATTAGAAGTATAACCAAAAACTTGAAAATGATTGGAGACAAACATAAATAAACTCCCTAATAGAAATAAAACAAAATGAAAGTAGAGTGTTTTCTTTCGCTTTATTCTTCGTCTTGCATATTCATATTGTTCGTGTTGGACTGTTTCCATAGAAATTTTTTAATGCATAAAGGTAAAATATTAATTTTAAACTTACTTTCTAATTCAGAATAAATTAAAAAGAAAACGTATTCGTAGTCCGAATATGAAAATTTTAATAACGAATGATTATGGATACTACTAAAAATTAGGAAGGTTTTTGTCATACTCCTAAAACTTCGTTTTATAAATTGTTTTTACAAAAATCTACTTTACATTTGCCCCATAATTCTAAAAATGAAATAGTTATGTCAATTAAGAAACAATTTATAAAAACAAAACCGGTTTGTAAAGTTACATTTTCGGTAGAGGCTAAAGAAGCAAATGTTGCTACAGTAGTAGGTGATTTCAACAACTGGAATCCAGCAGAAGGCGAGTTGTCAAAATTAAAAAACGGTACCTTCAAAGGTGTTTTCGAACTAAACAAAGACGCTTCTTATGAATTTAAGTATGTCATAGATGGCGCTTATGTAAATGACGGCGAAGCAGATTCATACGTATTTAATGAATTTGCAGGAACTGAAAACGGTGTTATAACCGTTTAAGCCTTGTTGCAAAAAAAATGAAATCCTTCTTGTTTTTAAAACGAGAAGGATTTTTTGTTTGAATTTCATACTCGGTTTATTCCTTATGGTCACGTTGCTTATTACACAATAGTTCTAAATCAATGTTAGCGATTGGCTTTAATTTAATTTTTTTTTCTTTTAATATTTTTTAATGTTGGAATCCAAATCATAACTATTTCACCACAAATTAGTGGAACAAATGAAAAGAAATACTCATTTACAGTTCTGCTAAATGTTGGGTCTTCAATTTGCCCAAATAAAAAGTCTAGTGAAATAATTCCACCTATTCTTACAGCTACAAATGAAAGTATGCATATGTAGCTTCTAACCATAAATTGTTGATGTACTTTTATATTTCTATTTTTTACGGACCACCAAGCCGAAAAAGTGGTAAAGAGAACCAAAACTGCTAAAATGAATAGAGAAACTCTACAGGTTACACAAGAACTTATCAGTGAAAGTCGGATAGCCGATAAACCTACGATAAATGCTCCAAGGATGTAAATTTTCCCTGTCAGTTTATGAAAGTTCAAATATTTACTTCTAATCCATTTAGAAAACTGTATTGGTCCAGTCAGTAACGCTAATGTTCCGCCAATTAAGTGAGAACTTACCCAAATTGGGTTGTTAATGTAACTGTCACTTCTATATCCAGTAAAAAAAACACTTACATTTTCAAGAAAAAAATAAGCTGATAAGCCTATAATTATGCTCCAAGAAAGGAAGTATAGTAAACGTTCAATTATTTTCATTTAGAGTTGATGTTTTTTTAAGCTTGTCGCCAACGTTCTGGCACTACAGCGTGTTTTGGACTAAATTAAGACCTATTTTCGGATAAACTCAAATTTAATTGATACAAGACCAACTTCAAATTAAGCCAAATACCAAAATTGCTTGTATTGTCTTTTAGTGGCAGTTTTTATTTGTCAGCCTTTTTTTTCAAGTCTTTAATAATTAAGTAAATTGATATTAAAAATACTATTATATAAAGAATATCCAAAATAGGATCTTTTAATGTCAAGTTTTTAAAGTCAATATGTTTAATCAAAGTTAAGCCCAATGTAAATGCAATAAATGCAAAAAACCAATTCATCCCTTTTTTGTTGTCCATTTTTTAATTAATGTTTGTTTATTAAATCTATTATTATTCCAATAAGTACAGGAAAAATCCAAAAAGTAATCATTCCTAAAATGTATGCAAATAACCCTTTTATATAGCTTGCAGGTTTTCTCTTGTCATAAAATTGTCCGATTGCCCAAACACAATATACTACACCCATGACACCTGCAATTGTCATTATGTTAAAGTGTGTTACTCCTTCTATAATTACAAAAACTGAAAAAATCAACATTCCCATTCCCATCACAAAGCATAGCATAATCAGAATTTCAAAAAAATTACAGTTAGACTTCCTGAAAAATAATTTTAACCATAAAGCAATAAATATACCCATCATAATATTTGCATAGCCATAATGCTCTTGCACCCATTTTACAATATTACCAACAGCACTTGAGGTTTCGCCTTTGGCTTCGTGATATTTTACATAACCGTCTTCAATATGAAATACGTAGCATAAAATTGTATAAATCAAAGAAGTTATGATGATGAATATGATTGGTTTTACAAGTCTGCTTCTGTTTTCTGAAAGATATTTACGAATGTTTTGTCCTGGATTTGTTGTGAGTTCACGAATTGTATATAAAATTCCACGTTCAAAATGTAGAACGTGTTCAATTTCGTGGATTATATAGTTTCCATCAATTCTTTTTAGGTTTGATGGTTGTCCGCAATCTGGACAAAATTTTGAATTTATTTCGGTGTTACAGTTTTTGCAGTTTCTCATATTCCCTATCGTCTTTATTCTACTTTTTCAAATTTAATTTCTTTTGCACGTGAGCCTGATACTTTGCAACGAATGATAACAGATTTTTCATTTCTAACAAACTCTACTTTCTTTAAAAAACTCTCCGAACTAATGAAAATATCGGGCTGTAAGATACTCATTTTTATGTTTGCATTTTTAGGATGTGTTGCAATCAGTTGGTTATCTTTTAAAACAAACGTATAGGATGTTTGTAATTCAGGACTATAGTATTTACCAACAAAGTCAGAGAAATTTATTTTGGTTTCATCAAAAGGTTTTAGGTCAATTTTTTTTCCAATGTACACAAAGTCTGATAGATGCCACTTTAATTCACCATTATTCAGAAAAACAATTTTACTATGAGGAATACCTGAAAACAAAAATTCGCTATGGCTTATTAACGGCAAGATTATTTTTTGATTTTCTCCTTTTACTTGCAAATAAAGATTTTTTTCATCGTTTGAAATATTGATAATTAATCCCGGCATCACTTCATAATTTCCGTTATAGGATTTAAGTAACTCTTCATTGATTGTAAGCTCTTGTTTGTTTGGCTCTGCTATTTTTTGTTTATCGGCAAGGAAAATGTCAACGATTTTGTAGGCTACATCTAATGGGTTAAATGCCTCTGAATTTCCAATGATTGTAACAGAAAAACGATGTTCAGGAATTCGAAGAAGATAAGAACGATATCCTGCATCACCACCACCGTGAAAAATTACATTTAGTCCTTTGTAGTTTTTAAGTTCTTGACCAAGGGCATACGACAAGGTTTCTCCATTAGTGAGTTGACTTTGCACTTTCATTTTATCGAAAATTGTTCTGTCTCCCACAACCGGATTTTCAAAATTCATTGCCCATAAACTTAAATCTTCAACAGTAGTATTAAGTCCTGTAGAGCCAACAATGGAATTATTTAAAAGTCTTTTTTTGTAGCCATTTGGGGTAGGTGCATAAGAATAGGCTTTGTTTTTTATAATCTTTTCATAATCTTGTGGAAATTGAGAGTTTTTCATTTTTAGGGGAACAAAAATTCGCTCGGTTGTAAATGCAGCAAAACTTTTTCCTGACACCCTCTCTACGATTTCAGCCAATAAATTGTATCCGGAATTACAGTATTCAAATGCAGTATTGGGGATAAAATTTAATTCGCTTAGATGAGCAATTAAATTCACAATTTCTTTGTTGGATATCACATCTTCTGGCTTAATTCCAACTAATGCTGTTAAGTCGCCCTGGTCTTTTATGCCACTAGTGTGATCAGTTAAATTTCTAATAGATATTTTATGTCCATAGTTGGGTAATTCAGGCAGGTATTTTCTAATATCGTCATCCAGCGACAATTTCCCTTCCTTTTCTAATAATAGAATTGAAAAAACGGTGAATTGTTTTGAGACCGAAGCAACTTCAAAAACCGTAGTTGGCGTAATGGGTATGTTGTATTCTAAATTGGCTATACCAAACCCTTTTTTATAAATAAATTTACTGTCTTTTACAACGGAAATGGCTATCCCTGGAGTATTTTCGTTATCATATTGCTCCAAAAGTTCATCTGTTTTTTCAAAGGGTGTTACTGCTTTATGCTTTATTTTCTGAATAGTCAAATCATATTTACCTACGCTTGTATTCTCATCGAATGATTTAATTTCAAAAAAATAATCACCTTTATGAGTAGAAGTTATGGAAAAGGCCTCGTAACCGTTGCTTCCATTTGGGCTATCAAAATCGTTAAGTTTTTCACCATTAAAATCAAAAGTAGATATTATCACATCTGTTCCTTTTTGAAGTAATTTAAGTGTAGCTATTTCATCTTTTGCCATTTTTATTTTATAACGATGCCTTTCTTTTGGTGAAATGTTTGTGCTAACAGTTCCACCTATTTTAACAAATCCTTTTTCAGTTTGTGCATTTAGTTGACACACTTGAAAGAGAAATAAGATGAAAAATAGGGAGTTCTTTGTTGTCATAATCTTTGTTTTACAATTTGACACAAAATTATATGAACAGCTTTTATAAAGCGACCGAATAAAAAAAGTCGAACCAATTAGTTGAGATATAATTGGTTCGACTTTTTATGTTATTGCGTTTTACTTTTTTATTTTGTTGATAATGAGCGTTTTCTGAATTCTGTTGGGGTTTGGTTAGTGTATTTTTTAAACGCAGTATTAAAGGAAGATTTTGAGTTAAAACCTACTTCGTAAAGGATTTCTAAAACCGTGAACTCTTTTTTAGTGGGGGTTTGTAAAATTTTCATTGCCTTTTGAATACGATATTCATTTACAAAATCAAAGAAATGTTGTCCTATATGGTGATTAATCAGAACGGATAGTTCTTTTTGTGGAAGATCGATTTGTGAGGCAAGTTCCTGAATGGTTAAAGTCGGCACTAAAAACGGCTCCTTTTCTCTCATAAATTTCTTTATCGTTTCAATTTTTTGCGAAATCTCAGCATTGATTTCAATGTTATCTATTTTATTTTCTTCCTGTAAAATTGTTTCAACAGGTTCAAGTTTTATTTCAATACCTCTAAAAAGTTGTGGCTGATATAATGCTTTCATTACAATCCATGAAGTAACCGCCAGTGCAGAAATACTTACCACAATGTTGGATAGTATAATAACATCCTTATTTTGAGTCAGGGTTAAAATCATCTTTGAGACTACAAACAAGTGAGCAGTTAAAAAAACGAGTGTCATTTGTAACAACCATTTGTAATTTATGGTATCTGCATTGGTGTAATTTTCGAGATATATTTTTTTATACTTTTTCAAAGCCAAAAGTA
>NZ_JANNXH010000004.1:0-73291 GCF_031409475.1 Flavobacterium sp.
TTTAACTTACTGGACAGCCCTTTTTTTACAATAACTTTTGGCTGTAAATCATCGAGTATATTGAGAGCTTCTTCAACATAAATATCTTTTGATAAACTCTCGTGCCATCTTTCTCTTTTTTCTTTTAACGAAAGGTCTTTGCTCATTTCTAACTCTTCATAAGGCAATGAGTTAAATTTTAAAGTGTTTTTATAATCTTGAATTGGCTTGTATTTTTTGGCCTGTTCTTCGATAGCGTTTTGTGAAATTTTGAATTTATCTATATTCAAACTGTAAGTGTTGTCTTCACTTCTGTTATCAATCCATTTTGCATTATCTTCAATCAACTTAAATTGGGAGTTTTGTGCAATTCGGCTTCTACTGTTTTTTAGAGCAGCATCAAAATTAGCATTGTTATTCCAAAGACTATATTCTGCTGGATCAATCTTATCCCATGGCATTGCGTTTTCAACATCACGTTCTCCCATTTTTAGATAGGCATAACGATCCGGCATAACAACATCGCTACTTACACCTTCTAACTGAGTTGAACCCCCATTTATTCTATAAAATTTTTGGATGGTTGTTTTTAAAGCGCCTAAATCGCCTACATCGCTATTGCGAACAAACTGATTTAAATCAATCACATTTTGAACCGTTCCTTTGCCATAAGTTTGCTTACTACCAATGATAATTCCACGCTTGTAATCTTGAATTGCAGCCGCCAAAATCTCAGAAGCCGATGCTGAAAAACTATTAACCATTATAACAAGTGGTCCACTCCACTCTATTTTTTTATCTCTGTCATACAATACTTCTTTTTTTCGAGTAGACGATTTGATTTGTACAATTGGTCCTTGCTCAATAAACAATCCTGCAATATCAACAACAGCAGTAAGTGATCCGCCTCCGTCATTCCTTACGTCTAATGCAATCCCGCTTACACCAGCTGATTTAAGCCTTTCAACTTCTTTGGCAATATCTTTTGCGGAGTCACGACCGTCTCTATTTTCCATATCGATATAGAATTTTGGTAAATAGATTACACCATATTTTATACCGTTTTTAATAACGACACTCGATTTTGCATAGGTTTCCTCAATTTCGACAATATCTCTAATGATTGAAATTATTTTGATTGTACCGTCAACTTTTTTGACTGTAAGTCGAACTTCAGAACCTTTTGTTCCTTTAATTTTTTTGACTACTTCATCCAAGCGCATTCCCACAATATCAACAGGCTCAGCATTTCCTTGAGCAACTTTCATGACAATATCACCAGCTTCGAGTTGTTTTCCTCTCCATGCTGGGCCACCAGAAATAAGCTCCGAAATCTCTGTAAAATCATTTTTCTTTTGGAGTCGCGCTCCAATTCCTTCAAATTTTCCACTTATATCTACATCAAATTTCTCTTTTTCTTCTGGCGCAAAATAATTGGTGTGTGGATCAAAGCGGGAAGTAATAGAATTGATATATACGGAGAACCAATCCTTTTTTTCTAGCTCTTCAATAAAATTAAAATATTCATCAAAAGACTTCATTGTACTTTCTCGAGTGATTTTTTCTAATTCTACAAAAGTTTTTGGCTTTGCATCGGCTAATGATTTATCACTATTATCTTTGACAATATTATCGTTAAACTCTCCGGGAATTAAAACAGCATCCGTTTTAACAGCATCCTTATCAGTAATTCCTTTGCTTTTATTTTCTTGTACTTTTAGACGATCCGTTAACGAGGACAAAGTTGATAATTTAATTTGTTTGCGCCATTTTTCGTTTAGTTCTTGAGCATTTTTAGAATAAGGAGCCTTTTCGTAATCAGAATTGAATGATTCCTCAACAGTGTAATCAAATGGTGTACTCAAAACATCTTTATAGATTTTTTTGCTTTCTGCCATTCTTAACATCAAACGATCGTATGTTAAATTAAAAAACGATAAATCTTTGTTGATAAAATCGTCGTCGAGTTGCGTTTCATATTGTGAAAACTCATCGATATCCGATTGCAAGAAAAATCGTTTCGACGGATCCAAAGCTTGAATATAGTCTTTGTAAATTCCTTTAGAAAAAGTATCGTCCATTTCTGCAGGATTGTAATGTCCTTTTTCGATTACAAAAGCCAAAAGTTCTAATAGCAACTTATCCTTTTCAGGATCTGTACTGGTAGATTTGTAGTTAGTAAATGCAAATAGTGATGCCGAAAGTAAAACTACGACAAGAAGGATTTTATAATTTCGTTTCATATAGCTAATAATAATATTCATCAAATTTTTAATCTAAATTACAGTAAAAACTATGCCAACACGTATTGGCGTTTTTTAAAATTTTGTTAAAGATATAAAAATGTTTATTTTAATTTGTGATTGCCCTTTATTATAACAAAATTTTATCTTCTTGTTTGCGAAATGTCAATTGGTGTGACTACATTTGCTTATTTACATTTAAAATTACAATTTTTTGAAAACACCAGACATAAAGCCAAAGCTTCCTTTAATTTTAATTACTAACGATGATGGTGTTTCTGCTCCAGGAATCAGAGCCTTAATTGCTGTTATGGCAGAAATAGGCACAGTTGTAGTTGTCGCTCCAGACAAACCACAAAGCGCTATGGGTCATGCTATTACTATAAATAGCACTTTGTATTTGAATAAAATTTCTAAAGAAAATGATGCTATTTCAGAGTACAGTTGCTCTGGAACTCCTGTAGATTGTGTGAAACTCGCGGTAAACGAAATCCTAAAACAAAAACCTGATTTATGTGTTTCTGGCGTGAATCACGGTTCAAATTCTTCGATTAATGTGATTTATTCTGGCACAATGAGTGCTGCAGTTGAAGCAGGAATCGAAGGAATTCCGGCCATCGGATTTTCATTATTGGATTATGATTGGAATGCTGATTTTGAACAAATAAAATCTCATATCCGAAAAATTACATTAGAAGTTTTAGAAAATGGCTTACCCGAAGGTGTAGTTTTGAATGTCAATTTTCCAAAATTAAAAAAAGATGAAATCAAAGGAATAAAAATTTGTCGTCAAGCGAAAGCCATTTGGATGGAAAAATTTGACAAACGACAAACTCCTTTTGGCAAAGATTATTTCTGGCTCACGGGTGAGTTTGTAAATCAAGATCAAGGCGAAGATACGGATGAATGGGCACTTGCAAACGGTTATGTTTCGGTTGTTCCGGTTCAATTTGATTTGACTGCACATCATACAATTCAACAACTTAATACTTGGAATTGGAATGAATAAAAGAAAAGATTTACTACTCGGTTTTATTTTAGGAATTGTAGCTTCTGGTTTAGGTTGTTTTATTTTTATTACTTTTTTTACCCACTTTGATTTTATAACTGGAATTCAATCTATGAAATCAGAAGGGAAATTAGGAAAATTAATAACTTTAGGTTCCATTTTAGACTTGATTTTATTTGCAGTTTTATTAAAATGGAATAAAGAGTTAATGGCACGAGGTGTTGTTTTGGCAGTGATAATAATTGCGATTTTCACTTTATTTTCCTAATTTTATTTTACAAACTTTTAAAATGAAATATTACATCATAGCCGGAGAAGCTTCTGGAGATTTACACGGTGCTAACCTGATGAAAGCCTTATATAATCAAGATGCCAAAGCTGATATTCGGTTTTGGGGTGGCGATTTGATGCAAAAAGTAGGCGGAACTCTCGTAAAACATTATCGTCAATTGGCTTTTATGGGCTTTGCAGAAGTATTATTTCATTTAAAAACTATTTTGAATAACATTAAAATATGCAAAGAGGATATTACAGAATTTCAACCAGATGTGATTGTGTTTATAGACTATCCTGGATTTAATTTACGTATTGCTAAATGGGCAAAAACACAAGGATTTAAAACTCATTATTATATTTCGCCCCAAATTTGGGCTTGGAAAGAGAACCGAATTACTGATATCAAACGTGATGTCGATAAAATGTATGTGATTCTGCCATTCGAAAAAGATTTCTACGAAAAAAAACATCACTATCCTGTTGAATTTGTAGGACATCCTTTGATTGACGCCATACACAATCATCCCAATCTGGATGGTGCAACCTTTAGAAAAACAAACCACCTCAACGAAAAACCCATCATTGCTATTCTTCCTGGAAGTCGAAAACAAGAAATTACTAAAATGTTATCCGTAATGTTAAGCGTAGTGAATGATTTTCCGGAGTATCAGTTCGTGATTGCTGGCGCGCCAAGTCAAGAATTTTCGTTTTATAAAAAGTTCATTACACAAGAAAACATCAAGTTCGTCTCCAATAAAACGTATGATTTACTCCAAAACTCCAGTGCAGCACTCGTTACATCGGGAACTGCAACGCTAGAAACGGCACTTTTTAAAGTCCCCGAAGTGGTGTGCTACAAAGGCAGTTGGGCTTCGTACCAAATTGCAAAACGCATTGTAACCCTAAAATACATCTCGCTTGTCAACTTGATTATGGATGAAGAAGTGGTAACCGAATTGATTCAAGAAAAATGCTCCAAAAAACACCTAAAAATTGAGCTGCATAAAATTTTAGAGCCCAAACATCGCGCAATTCTTCTTAAAAAATATGAAATACTCGAAGAAAAGCTAGGCGGAATTGGCGCAAGCGAAAAAACAGCAAAATTGATTGTGGCTGTAATTTTGTAATTAACTATCCAGTTAAAATTCCTAAATTTGCCAAAAACCTCCACTTTTGAAACCTATACTCACACTTTTTCTGATTTTTCTACTTTTTACAGCCTGTAAACCCACATCGGTTATAATTACATCTAAAAAAACAGCTCAGAACAAAGGCGTTTATGTTGCGCCAGTTACTAAAAAAAGCAGTGTCAAAAAAGAAAAATTAGTTCAAACTGACAGCAAAAAAACACCTACTAAAAAAACTAAAATTTCAGATACTGAAGCAACAGATTATGAATTAAACACCGACAGTACAAGCTATCTGGTAGAACAATTGATTCTTGCCGCAAAAGAAAATATTGGCGTACGCTATAGAAGTGGCGGCATAACTCCCGAAGGCTTTGATTGCTCGGGATTGATGTATAACATTTTTGATTTGTACCATATAAAACTGCCACACAGCTCGAGTGATCAAGCCAAACTAGGTCAAGTTGTCGCGCTTGAAAATGCCAAAAAAGGAGATTTAATTTTCTTTAAAACCAACGGTAGGCAAATAAGCCATGTGGGAATGGTTGTTGAAATTACGAATGACGACATCAAATTTATTCACTCCTCTACTTCGAGTGGCGTGATTATTTCCTCTACTAATGAAGGATATTACAAAAGAACTTTTGTACAGGTTAATCGTGTTTTGGAGTAAGCCGTTTTATGTTTAAAGTAAAAAAGTTTATTGAAACAAATTTCAATAAACTTTTGTTAACATCATGTTTTATTATAGTTCACAGTCTTTTTACCAACTATTTTTGACTATTAAACCTTAATTAACCACTTTTTGGGTGGTGATTTCTCCGTTTTCAAGAACTACTTTTACTAATAATGTTTGTTCACTTGATGCAAAATTACTGAGTACAAACTCTTTATTGTTGATTTTCTCTTTAGTGTAAATTTGCCTTCCTAGTAAATCGTAAACTATTATTTTATTGATATTTTCTAGGGTAGAATTTACTTTTATTTGCTTATTTTTATTGGAAACGAGTACATGGTTTGCTGTAGTAAAGTTGGTTTCTTTTTTTATAAAATTATTTACATAACGCAACACAAACCGATCGTTAAAAGTTCCTTTCTCGGTAGTAAAACTATACGGTGCTTTCCTGAGGTCATAAATAACATTGAGTAATCTATCTTCGAGTAAAATTTGAGTGCTTTTCTTCAAAAAAACACCATCCATATGATCTATGTTGATATTAAAAGTGCCTGCAATTGCACTGGAGTAACCCATCCTAACTGCATCGTTCTTTTTAAAGGCTGGTCTTCCTTGAATTTTATAGGTAGCTTCATCAATAAACGAATAAAAATTAATGTAATTACCGCCATCACTCAACAAACCATCATACCCTTTATCATATCCCAGAGTGGTATTATTAAAGTATCCTAACAGTTGCTGACTGAACATCCCAAGAGAATTCTCCATATTCAACCATATTCTATCTTTTACTTCCAATTTTTCGATTTTTGAAGTTGTCTTATAAAATTGTGAATTTGCAGTATCTGGTAAACCAACTCTCATGGCGTTGTTAAAAATTAATGATCCATTTGTATCGGCTTCGATGAAAAATCCTTGACCTGATGCTATATAGCCCAACGGCACTGTGCTGTTCGATACACTAGCAATACCTGATGTAGCCACCGTAGCAACACCTCCAGATAAATTATAAATGGCATAATCGTCTTGAGCGTAATTCTGTGCGTCTGGTCCTAAATTTGCTCCTCCGCCTAAGTCGTCTTTATGGGTCCAAAAATACAATGTTCCAGAAATGTTTGGGAAATTAGTATTTATAAATTCATTTGCCGATATCGCCGATGGATACGGATTACCCACTAAATTCCAATCATCATCGGCTGGTAATCCTGGAGTCAAAGCAATAGGTGTCGTTACAACACCGTTGTTAACCTGTCCAGAAAAATCAACTTCGGGTCTGCTTCCAGGCACAAAAGGTACTGGTTCTGGTGCTCTAATAATATACCCTTTTCCCGGAACCATAGTCGTGGCTGTTCCCCAATCGTTGCGGTCATCATCAAAACCATCATCATTTGCGTCCAGAAAGTTTGCAGGTAAAAATTCATACGCAAAGTCTGTACGCCAATCTTCAAAAGTTGACCCTACGGTATTATTTATTGCAGTAGAAGTTACAGGTGTTGACCAATATACATAATCATACAGTTCATAAGAAGATGTTTTTCTGTAAATATCTGTTGCACCGGAATTTGTAACAACGCCAGCATCATTTATCATTACCAGAGAACCGTTGTCTAATACTGCTAAATTTCCGCCAAGACTTACGGTTAAGTCATTTTTAATTGTGGCAAATTTTCGTGAAGTAACAGTTAAAGTTGCTGGACTATTAACAACAATACTACACGCATTTATATCGCCACCATTTAATGAGGTATCGTAATTTGCGTTGATTATTACTAATTTATCTAGTGTTGGTGGACCATTTGTCCATGCACCGTTCCAAGTTGCTGTTCCGCCGTCTGTAATTTTTACGGCATTTGTTGCTGTGTAACAAGTGTTTGTATTTTCTCTAATTTGGCAATAATACTGGTAATTGAGCACTCCAGAAATATTAGATATTGATAATATAGCAGAGGTGAAATTAGTGTAAATTGACCCATCTGTGGTTGTTATTATCTGTGTCCAACCTACAGCGTTTGGAGCCGAAACATACCATTGGTACGTTAAATTTATTATATCACCCGGCAAGTCGTAACCTTCTGTTCCGGCTACAGTTAAGCTTGTTGCTTTACAAGTTGGTGTGTAAGATGGATGCGTTGTAACTGTTGGTGGTGTTCCTGAAATGAAATTGTAAACACCAATATCGGAATAATCGTTATTAGCACAATCTGCACTAGTTGTTCCAATATAATCAATAATATTCCAATCAGCATTAGAATAAGTTGTCGATGGAAGCGACGGGGCTGTATTTTTTCTTCTAAAAGTAGCTCCATCTGTTTGTGTAGCAAACATTGGTAAAGAAGATGTAGCCCAACTAGGATCTCCAAAAGTTCCCCAGCTGTCTATTTTTGTAGCACCATTAAACAAAGCGATATGGTCATTCCCTTTCGAAGGAGAAAGTTGATAAGCATCAAAATTAATTCCTAAACCAGATATAATTTGAGCTGCCAATGAACCGTTACCATAGGGAGTTGTACACAAATCATCATCCCCTAAAGCCACAGTATATGTTGAACCAGCAGCTAGAGTTACATTACTTAAATTTAGTGGAGATCCAGAATAGGCACCACCATTCGAGGCTGTGTTTATAGAATAGTTACTTAAAGATTTAGAAACGCCGGTTCCGTTATAAATTTCCACATAAGTCAAACCACCATAATTTGAATCTGTAACTTCGCTGATAAATAAATCAGATGCTACATTGCCACCTTCGCAGGTATTTGCCTTATTATCTATAACTGTGAAAGCATTTGTTGCTTGACAACCTGTTGCAATAGTGGTAACTAAATTTCCAGACGATGCTCCGGATGGAACAAAAACTTTAATTTGTGTAGCTGACACATACGTTACAGGAGTTGCGGCAACTCCATTAAAAGTAACAGTTGCGCCTGTTAAGTTGTTTGCTGTTGCATTAATTGTTATTTCTGTTCCTACAGGTCCAGAAGTTGGAGTAATGGTGTTTGTTGTTGTAGGGCAAATTCCTGTTCCTTGAATTACAAAATCATACGTTGATTCGTCAGAATCATTATTAGCAATCGTTAAAGTTGTATTTCTTGTTCCCGAAGCACTTGGACTAAAAGTAACTGTAAAATCGATACTACTTCCACCATTTACTGTAACCGGAAAAGTAATCCCAGAAACCACAAAATCACTTGAAGCTGTTCCTCCAATCATTGAAATTGAAGTAATTGTTAAAGAATCAGTTCCTAAATTTTCAATTCTAAAATCTTTGGCTTGTGAAGACCCAATAGTTGTTGCAGCAAATAAAGTATTATCTGTTCCTTGAGGCGTAGTATCTCCATCAGAAATAGATGGGTTTGAACCTACAATACCTCTGACATTAATTTCTCTATCTCTTCTGCCTTTAGTAATGTAATTTGTAGATGGCGTTGTGGTAATTCCTGTAAAAGTTAACGTATTAACTCCAGTTGCACCGCCATCAGTCCAAGTAGTTCCATTCCATTGGGTTGCAACACAATTTGTTTCTGTACCGTTCACATCCGTATTAAAATAGTCAGCCGTTACAGTATAAGTTGGAGAGGTTAAAGTTCCAGATGTAGTTAATTTCCAAGATCTAGAAATATAATCGGTGGTAGCAAATAAACTAGAATGTTGACCAGTAGATAGTGCATAATCCTCAACTGCTATACCTAAATAAGCTGATGAAAAAGTTCCTGCGGTAAAATTCACTGTTGCAGGAGAATATTCTATTGTACCTGTTTTATCTCCAACTGGGAAACGATACGTTATACCAGTTGCAGTAATATTTTTTCTTAAATTTCCGGTTGCTGTTACATCAGAAATTACAAAACTATTTGCTGAATCTCCAAAAGTATTGCTACACGTTGATGCTAGAGTCATTGTATTTGCAGCTAAATCAATCAATCCATTCGTTAATGTTAAAGCCGTATTTATTGTAACTGCAGAACCCATCGTACAGCCTACTAATATAGCCTCACGATTCATAGTAAATGTTCCTAAATTAAAATCAGTCGCAAATTTTAAAGTTCCTAAACTTCCTGTTCCATATAAAGTTAGATTTGAAGTTGTGCTTCCTTTAAAAGTTCCATTTGTTCCTGTAACTGTATTTGTTCGCCCAGCAGTTCCTAATGTTAATGTATTTCCTGCACTTCCATTAATATCAAAAACATTAGCTGCTGTTCCAAAATCAATAGAATCTCCTCCAGCTGTTGGGGTTGTAATATTTAAACTAGTTGCTGGAGATGATGCTAATTGTACTGTAGTTGTTCCGCTTGCTGGGGTAAATAATATTTTATTAAATGTTGGTGTGCTCGATGCTGTTATTATTTGAGTTCCGGTTTTTGTAAAAAATATAGCCCTATTTTTTGTATCAAAAGAATAACCTGAAGTAAAAGTTATATTTCCTCCAATTTTTAAATCATCGCCATTTGCAAAACCTAAAGTCATATTCCCAGCGGAAATTAGGTTGCCAGAAACTGTCAATGCTCCAGCAGATGAAACACTACCATAATCCATATAAAATATAGAGCCAGTATCTATAGTTAAATTCCCAGCAATCCCTTTTGGTCCAGAATTTCCAGCATTTATATAATTTAAAGTAGTAGTATTACTTATTTGAACATTTGTTGGCAATCCTATTGTTCCAACAGCTGCAATATCAGCAGTCCACTCTAACTGACGGTTGTATATTGTATTCGAATTATATTGTAGCGTAGAACTTGCTCCGTATTTTGGAGAGTTGCCAATACAAAATCCATTTGCATTAATTTGTAGCTTTCCGTTTATAGTAACCAATGAACCCGTACCACAATTTAAACCATTTTGCAAATCGACAGTAGTAGTGTTGGTTGCCGATGTAGTCAAAGTTCCGCCGTTGGTAACGGTAATTGTGTTTGAAGTTATTGCAAATTTACCGTTTGTGGCTGAACTTGTAATAAAGCGATTTCCTCCGTTCAAATTCAGATTCCCTCCACCAGAAAGAGTAAGTGTTTGTCCGTTTAAATCTATTGTACTTGATGCATGAGTTGATGACAACGACAATCCAGAACTTGACGTTACATTAATAGCTGTTCCAGTTGCGGGACTTAAAGTTCCGCTTCCTGCAACTGTTAAATAATTAAAGGTTTCCAAAGTTCCTCCAGTTACTGTAACGATTTGTGAAGTACTCGTGCTTCTATTAAAAATCACCGCTCTATTATTTTGAGTAAATGAAGCTGTTGATACTCTCGTCCAGTTTCCTGCGAGATACAAATCTCCACTCGTTGCATTCAATGTTAGATTTCCGCTACTAATATTTAAACTTCCTGCCATACCACGGTTGCTATTTGGCATTGAAAGCGTAGTGCTATTTTGAATTGTTACGTTATTAGGAACTCCAGAACCAGCAGCTGTGCTATTGCCTGTCCATTCATTAGAAACTCCGTAAGTACCCGTTGTATTGTAAATTAATGTTGATGAACCACCATAAGTTGGCGTAGCGCTTACACTACTACCACTATTGAGCTGCAAGGTTCCATTAATAGTGGGTATGGTTGTCAAAGTAGTCGTGCCATTGATAGTTAGATTATTAAAAGTAATTGCGGTAGCGCCATTTATCGTTCCTGCTCCTGCAAAAACTACGTTACCAACAGTACTTGAAGTTACTGTTCCTGTATTAGTTAACGAACCACCTGCGTTGATGGTTAGTGTGCCTGCTGTAGTCCAAGACATCGTGCCGCTATTGTTAATGCTGCCTGTTATAAGGTTTGCATTAGAAGCTCCTGTGACAAATGAAATAGTCCCTGCATTTACAATACTTCCAGATGTTGCTGAACCTCCTGCAGAGAATGTTAATATACCAGTACCAACCGTTGTGATAGCTCCAGTAACTGTCAATGCTCCTGATGCTCCATTAATATTCATAGTGATTCCCGTCAATATGGTCATAGTGGCAAAAGGTGTATTAGTTGTTACTGCTGCAAGTGTTTGATTGTGTGCGAGCGTAACCGTACTGTTTGCCAGCGGCACAGAACCTCCTAACCATCTTAAAACGTTATTTATATCACCCGCACTTGAAGTTATATACCCCAAAAAGTTAAAGGATGGAACCGTTACAGACGTAACAGGAGTTGGGTTAGCCACCACAACATTTCCTGTAAAATTAATTCCTGTGTTTGCAACAACAGCAGTTAATTGAGAAGCACTAATAAAAGTAACTGTTGACGCAACACCATTAATTGTTACCGTTGAATTAGACTGAAAATTAGTACCATTAATAGTAATGGTTTGTCCTTTAAATCCTGTATTGTTAGCTTGCACTGTAACGCCAGTAACAGCAGTTGGAACTATAGAAGTAACCGTTGGTGTTAAAGAAAGTGCCGTGTAGGTATAGTTTGAACCACTGTTATCTGCATAATTTAATAAAGCATACGATTTATCTCCTTCACTAAGTGCAGTCAATGCAGCTTGGCTCATAGTTGAACTAAAAATATAATAATAAACAACAGCTCCATCTGCTTGGACAGGAATTGTAAAAGTAACTGTAGTTCCTGCAACACTACCAACTGCTGATATGGTTGAACCTCCCGTTGAAAAATCATTGGAAGCTGTTTTATACCTAACATAAAAATTTTCCTGGGATGAATTGGTAGTACTAATAGTTGCTGTTATAGTAGTAGTGCCATCGTTATTTAAAGTTCTTTGTGTACCTGTATTATGAGTCATTGTAACAGGTGCATTGGTTGTAAAGCCAGTATAATAACCCGTGCCACTGTAACCATTGTCTTTCAATATAAATGTGTAATGACCAGCTGTTCCCATATTGAATCCCATATCTGTTGAGCCATTATAAGCCGTGCCATTTATTGCATCAACTGTACCCTGACCAACTCCGCCAAATGCCCATTTGTTTGCATAAGTTCCCGTTGAGCCACAACCTCCGCCTGAAGTGAACAAAAATCCTGAACTGCCACCGCCGCTCATATTAAGCGGTGTTAGATCACCACCTGAAGCTTGAACGTTTACCGTATTTACCCATTGCCCACGTCCATCTGTTGGAGTTGATGCTGTTGTGTTTACTTTTCTGTATTTGAGTACCCGATAATCTCCATAGGTACAATTGATAGGCTGAGAATAACTATTTATTTGACCTACAAAGTTTACTCCATCACCGCCAAAAATATTTGTACTAGGATTAGTGACAACCACATTACCCGTTGTCGCGGAAGTTAAAGGTGCTGATGCAGCAGTTATTGTATACGTATCTGCCTGATTAAAAGCGACATTGTTAAAAGTGGCAACACCCGCAACTGCATTGGCGGAAAGTGTTCCGCTCATTGTGCCAGTTCCACTTGCTTTGGTCAGTGTAACTGTTCCTGTAAATGAAGGAACAAGCACATTCCCAGCATTTCTACCCTCGACCGTGAAACTTGATACTGGTGTTCCAGTTGTGCCTGTAGTTGGCACGCTTACTAAAGCTAATTGGGTGGGTGTATTGACAAACCCTGTCCAAGAAATATCATCGATTTTTATTTGAGCTCCAGAAGTTCTTAATTCTAAAACTATATTGCCTGAAATATTTATTGCTTGAGAATAACTTACAACTACATCCGATGTAGTTGAGACCGTTATTGTTGAACCAATTTGAACTCCATTAACCCAAACTTCAATACTTCTCGTACTTGTTCCTGTAAATGCTCTCACATAATTAAAAGTAAGTGTTCCGATACCACCAGCGTAAGTAGGAGATGTTACAGTGCCAAGACCACTTGTACAAATTGCTTTCCCAGTTAAAGTTTCATCAGTTCTTGCTAATGTTGCACTCCAAGTAACTCCATTTGTACCTGTCCAACTTCTTGTAAGATAGTTCGTCGGAGAAGCTGTTGGAATATTTAAAAAGTTTTCTGAACCCTGCCCATACGAACTTCCAAAACCCACAAACAAAGCAATCGCAATAAATAGTAATTTTATTTTCATAAAGTGTGTTCTAATTTTTTTCCATGCGTAATTAGGTCAAGTATATATTTGGTAGTATTGGGAAGGCTAAAATACAATCAAGATACGTACATTTCAAAATTTTTGGATTATGAAATTATTAACAAAACATACTTATAACTTATTGTTTTTAAGGCAAGTAAAATTATATCGGTAAAGTGCAAATAAGTTCGATAAAAACGACACAAAACTGTTATTTCTTCTTTTTTGTAAGCCTTGTAGGATAAAGTCAAAAATGTGATGCCGCAAAAAAAATTATATTTATAATAAGGCATTTCTTACTTTGTTATTTTTTAGTTGTTATCCTATTCTTTTTGTTATATTAAACTGGTTCCTTTTAAGACCAATTGCTATTAAAAAATAATTGTTTTATTTCATTAATAAACTGTACTTTAGTTACATGAAAGTACTACAATTCCCTTTGGCGCGGATTACTATTGGGTTCATATTAGGCATTCTTCTTACGCATTATTTTCAGCCCAAACCGAATCATGTATTTGTGTTGCTTTTTGTTGCTGTTTGTGTTTTTGTAACTTCTTATTTCACTTCCAAAAAGACTTTTACAAACCCGATTTACTTTGGTTTAACCACCTATTTTCTTGCTTTTGGCATTGGCGCAAGCACGCAAATTATTCATACTCATTCTTTTCAAAAAAAAAATTATACGCATCATAAAAAAATTTATGAACAACCTCATTTGATCTCTGCAACCATTAGAGAAAAACTCCGAAGTTCATCGTATAGCGACCGTTATATTGTTTTAATAAAAAGCATTGATAGCGAAAATCGTTCGGGTAGAGTTCTTTTGAACATCAAAAAAGACAGCCTGAATCGTCCATTAACAATAGGTTCTCATGTTCAATTTTATGGTGATTTTGTTAAAAATACACCAGCAAAAAACCCCAACCAATTTGATTACAGCAAATACCTCCGAAGCAAACAAATTTATGCACAGCTTTATGCCGATGCTAGTGAACTCAAAATAGGTTCGGGTGTTGAAAAAAACGTTTGGTATTACACCTCGAGATTGCGAACAAGAATCATTGAGAATTTAGAAAAAAGCAATTTCAATAAAGCAGAACTCAACGTTGCCATTGCCTTAATTCTAGGGCAACAACAGGAAATTTCGCCCGAAATTATCAAGGATTATCAATATGCTGGTGCGGTTCATATATTGTCGGTTTCGGGATTGCATATTGGATTTATCTTGCTGTTTGTAACGTTCTTGCTCCAACCTTTTCCTAACACAAAGCGTGGTTCGTTTATCAAATTGATTGTTATTCTCCTGTCGTTGTTTTCGTTTGGGTTAATAGCGGGTTTGGCACCATCTGTATTGCGCTCGGTTACGATGTTTTCGTTTGTCGCTGTTGGAATGTATTTGCGCCGAAGCACGAATATTTATCATACTTTACTAGTTTCGATGTTGCTCATTTTACTTTTTGAACCGTCGTTTTTGTTTGATGTGGGTTTCCAGTTGAGTTATGTTGCTTTGTTTTTTATTCTTTGGTTGCAACCATTATTAGCCCAACTTTGGACGCCAAAAAATAAAATTGCGATTTATTTTTGGGACATTCTCACGGTTTCGTTTGCGGCACAAATGGGTGCTTTTCCTTTGAGTATTTATTATTTTCATCAGTTTCCGGGATTATTTTTTGTGACAAATTTAGTTATTATTCCGTTTTTGAGTTTGATCATGGCGTTGGGAGTTGTGGTCATGGTTTTGGCAGCGTTTGATTATGTTCCGCTTTTTCTCTCCAAAGCATTAGAATGGAGTATTTTTATTTTGAACAAAATCATCAATGCGATCGCCTCGTTAGAGCAATTTATCATTCGGGATATTCCGTTCAATTGGCAGTTGTTGTTGAGTGTTAATTTGGTTATTATTGCGACCATTCTTTGGTTTAAAAAACCTGGTTTCAATAGGCTTATTTTTGCTTTGGTTGCCGTAATTATTTTCCAAATTTCCTGTTTTGAAACGCATTGGAGGATACAAAACCAAAGAGAATTAGTAGTATTCAATTCAAAGAAAAATACGCTGATTGCTGAACGCATTGGCGAAAATGTGCTGTTATATGCTAATGACAGTCTTATGAAAACAGCCTGCAATAATCAATTTGTATCGGCATATTTAATGGGAAATTTTAGTCGTTTGACGGCTCGAAAAAAACTTGAAAATGTGATTTATTTTAAAGAAAATAAAATTCTGATTATAGACAGTTCTGGGGTTTATCTAAACGGAATTCATCCCGATATTGTCGTACTTACTCAGTCTCCAAAAATAAATTTAGAACGCTTTTTACAAACTGCAAAACCAAAAATGATTGTTGCGGATGCCTCAAATTATAAAACGATTCAAAAGCTTTGGAAAGCCACTTGCTTGAAACAAAAAATCCCTTTTCACTCCACAAGTGAAAAGGGATTTTATAGATTAGATTAAGAAAATTATGGTCTATTGTTACAAACTTAAAAATTCAAATCTTGAAATTGTAATTATTGGAGGAATTGAAATATGACTTAATAATAGTTTGTCTCCAGTTACCAATATACTTTTTGTTTCAATACAAAGGTCGTACAAATAATTGTCGTCTTCGTCTGGAGCTTCTTTATATCGCTGCATTATTTGAATGTTTTCGCAATTATTTTTTATTAAATCAACATATTCAATTCCTGGAAGAATTAAATGTTTTTTAATTTTTTTTCTCCCCAAAACATCTTCAATCTCATTTACCATTTCGGGGCAAATGTAAATTTGCAGTTTTTTTTCTTCTATATAATTCAAAAGCGTCTTTTCGGAATTAGTAATAATGGCACTTACCCAAATATTGGTGTCAAGTACAAAACTATTATTCTGCATTGTACGTTTTAGCGATTGTTTTTCTTGCCTTTCTACACTCTAAAACTATTTCATCAATTGACAACAATTCTTGATTTTCCTGAATAATAATTGATTTATTTTCGAGTGAAAGTTTTTTTGCTAGTGCTAACAATGTCTTACCGTTTTTAGTTCGCTCATTAATTTTGATTGTTACCATTTTAGTTTAATTTACATACAAACATACAAAAAAATGAAATGTGTATTATATTCAAAATCTAAATATTTATGGCTTTATAATTGATTGATTTAAGAGCGCAACCTGTTTAAAACAAAAATCCCTTTTCACGCAACAAGTGAAAAGGGATTTTATAGATTAGATTAAGAAAATTATTTTGTTTTAATAATTCCATTGGCAGCAGCCAACCAAGCTGCTGGTCCACCAGCAACATAACCCGTACTTCCTAGTCCTTTAAAATTAGGTTTCCCATCTTTTACGGTTGCATTTGCAAACCAAATTGTAGGATAGCCTTGTATTGCGAAAGCTTGTTGCAAGTCTGCATTTTGTTTTTTGATTTGATCCGTTTGTGGTACTCGTCTCGGGTAATCTAATTCAACTAGAATTACATTTTCTTTAGCCCATTTTGCAAATTCTGGTTTTTTAAACACCTCGTTTTGCAAACGAATACACCAACCACACCAATCGCTACCTGTAAAAAACAACAACATTGGTTTTTTGGTTTTATTAGACATTGCAATTGCTTTATTGACATCGGTTTGCCAATTTAATTCTTGTGCTTGAACAGCAAATGAGCCCAAGACAAATAATACGATTAAAACTATTTTTTTATTCATGATTTTATTAATTTTTTACAAATGTAAACAAAAACAATACCAAAAAAAGTCGGCTATTTTACATCTTGCATTAATTTTTTGATAAATGGTGAAATCGCAATTAAAACAACTCCGGCTATTAATGCATAAATTGCAAGTTGTTGATAACCGTTTGCATATACATTTAGCTTATCAATGTTTGAGGAATTTGCCGAAGCTTCAGCAATATTGGCGCCAAGCAAACCTGCAAAATACTGACCGTATGCACTGGCCAAAAACCACATTCCCATGATTACAGCTTGCATTTTTTGGGGAGATAATTTGGTCATGGCGGACATCCCAATGGGCGATAAACACAATTCTCCAAAAGTAATAACAAACCAACCAAAAGTGAATAAATTCAATGATGTTTTTCCGTCAGGATTGGCAAAAAATTTAGTGTAATAAAAAATCCAAAAACCACCTGCAAGGAATAAAAACCCTAACCCAAACTTAACCACCGTATTAGGTTCTATTTTCTTTTTCGCCATCCAAATCCAAATAATCCCCAACAAAGCCGCAAAAATAATAACGAATAATGCTCCTGATGAATTGTTTACTCCGTTTGGATCCAACTCCATTCCAAGCAATTTGTTGTCTAAATTATTGGCTGCAAATAAACTCAACGAACCACCACTTTGCTCATAAAATGCCCAAAAGAAAATAGAAAAAATGATAAATACTAATGCTGCCAATAATTTCTTATTCTCAACTTTAGAGAAATTACGCATTTCATAAAACAAATAAAGTATCGAAGCTGGACCTATTACCATCATAAAATAATCGGTATAAACCGTATTAGCAACCATTAAAATAATGACAGGTATTAAAACTAATGAACCAATATAGGTACTGATTTCATAGATTTTTCGCTTCGATTTTTCTAACCTTAACAAAGGGGATAATCCTATTTCACCTAAACTTTTTTGGGTTTGTATAAATGTCAATAAACTAATCACCATCACCACAGCGGCAAAACCAAAAGCATAATTCCAGCGAAGATTTTCTGGAACAAAACCCGCCCAGAGTGTACCATTTGCTACGGCAATACAAATATAGCCTCCAATCAACGCCCCGAGATTTATTCCTGCATAAAACAACGAGAATCCGGCATCACGACGCACATCGCCTTCTTTATACAATTGTCCAACCATAGACGAAATATTGGGCTTAAAAAAACCTGTTCCTACAATTGAAAACCCAATTCCAGTAAAGAACAACTCTTTTGGACTAATGGCTAATATTATACTCCCAATTATCATTAAAATGCCTCCCCAAAAAAGGGATTTCCGTAATCCAAGAATTTTATCCGCAAACAAACCTCCTATGAAGGTAAAGGCATAAACCCATGCTTGTGTTGCTCCATATTGCAAGTTTGCTGTGGTTTCATCCATATTGAGTTGACTAACCATAAAAACAGCCAACATGCCACGCATGCCGTAGAAACTAAATCGCTCCCACATTTCGGAGAAAAAAAGACTCCATAATTGTTTTGGGTATTTTCCTTGAAAATTTTGTATTTGCTCTCGTGTGATTTCTTTTTCCATTTAGAGTTTGATTGGTCAACAAATATAAAAACCTCTGAAAAACAGAGGTTTTAAGAATTATTCGAAATTATTAATGTACATTATTTTCTTTCATTACTCCATTGAGCCATTTTAGCATCACAAATAATAGCACTGCTGCTGCTAATACTAATCCAAAGTTTAAGTAAAAGAAATTTTGTTTCTCTGGAGTTTCTTCCCAAAGTGAGGATAAGATGCCCGATAATTTATTTCCTACAGATATCGCCAAGAAAAAACCACCCATCATTAATGCTGTTATTCGTGGTGGCGATAGTTTTGACACTAATGATAATCCCATTGGAGAAAGACACAATTCCCCAATAGTAATCACACCATACGATGCTAATAACCATAAAGAACTCGCTTTGATTGACAAGTCATTGGTTGCAAAAACAGCTCCTACCATTACTAAAGCCGATAAAGCTGTAATCACCAATCCAATGAATATTTTTGTTGGCGTGCTTGGTTCTTTCTTTTTACGTTTCATGAATCCAAAAATTCCAATAATTAATGGGGTTAAAACAACAACCCAAAACGGGTTCATAGATTGGTACAATTCTGTGGAGTACAATTTTAAATTTTCTCCTTTAGCAGGAATTTGATCGCCTGGTAATGTGGCAAAATATTTTCTTGATTTTTCTAGTTGTCCTATTTCGCTGCCATAATCGCCTTTTGCCTTTAATTCTTCGGCAGAAACTGCAGGCATTGCTTCTTCTTTTGCACGCATATCCGCTATGGTTTTATCAAAAGTAACTTGATCCGCAGACACAATATCATTATTAACAACCACTTGTGCCATGCCTACTTTATCAGCCACATTCGAAACAGCAACTGGCATGTTTCTATCCGTATGATCTTCGGCCCAAACGGTTAAAGCATCACCGTTCTGATGAAAAATGGCAAAAAATAAAATCACACAGGTAAACACTGCAAGCAATGCTTTAATAGCTCTACTCTCTTTAGCTTCGGCTTTAAAAGCAAGATAAATAAAGAACGCAATTACGGGTAAACAACCTATAATAAAGGCATCATTAGTATCTGATCCTAAAAAATTTCCAGGAATTAAATATCCAATAACCCCAAAAATAAACATAGGCAATACGGTTAATCCTAAAATTTTTGAGGTTGACATATCGCCTTCTTGAACCGGTTTTACGATATCAATATGTTTAATATGTTTAGTTCCTATAAGAAATACGACAATACCTATTAACATTCCTACTCCAGCTGCAGCAAATGCATGTCCCCAACCATAATTAATTCTCATGTATGCAGCCACAAAATTACAGATGAAAGCGCCAACATTTATCCCCATATAGAAAATATTATAGCCCGCATCTTTCTTGTCCTTCATGTCGTCGCTGCTGTACAAATTCCCAACAAGTGTTGAAATGTTTGGCTTGAAGAAACCGTTACCCACAATAATAAGCAACAACGCAATATAAAAAGTAGTTACACTATGAATGGACATTAAAAAATATCCGGCAGACATCATCAATCCTCCAATAATAATAGATCTTCGGTAGCCTAAAATTCTATCGGCTAATAATCCTCCAATAAAAGGAGTTAAATAAACCAATCCCAAATAGGTTCCATATATATCGGATTTTTTGGCGGCATCAAATCCCATTCCTCCATTGTTCCAACCGTCAATCATATATAGAGAAAAAATCCCTAACATTAAATAATAGCCAAATCTTTCCCACATTTCTGTTCCGAATAGAAACCAAAGCCCTTTTGGATGTCCTGTTTTTACTGCCGTTTCACTCATGTTAATCGTTATGAATTTAAATTATTATTAAAAGAAAAAGTTCTTGACTAAGAACTGTCAATTTTAGTGAAAAAATTACACATATTTCACGTTTTATGTGTTAAATGTTAAAAATAATCACAAATTCAAACCTATCAAAAAATGTAATCTGGCTGTAAATAAGTCCAAAATTGTATCTTTGCCTCAAATCATTTTATAATCAATTGAACATGAACAACGCTGTTGCCGGATTTTCGAAATTATCTAAAGATGAAAAAATCAATTGGATTGCCAAGGAATATTTTTCAAATACAGAAGGCGCGATTGCAATTATCAAAAATTATTGGAATACCAATGATAAAATCCAAAAACTCCACGACGAATTCATCGAAAATACGATATCCAATTTTTATATTCCGCTTGGCGTTGCTCCAAATTTTTTAATCAACGGGAAATTCAGCACTATTCCCATGGCAATTGAAGAAAGCTCTGTAGTTGCTGCAGCAGCAAAGTCTGCCAAATTCTGGTCCACACGTGGCGGATTTAAAACTACCGTTATCAATACCGAAAAAATAGGACAAGTCCATTTTATTTTCAAAGGCGACGAATCAAAACTAGCCCTTTTCTTTGCCCAGACTAAAACAAAATTTTTTACCCAAACCGAAAGCATTACTAAAAATATGCAAAAGCGTGGTGGTGGAATTCTAGATATTGTCTTACATGACAAAACCTTTTTATTACCCCATTATTTTCAATTACACGCTACGTTTGAAACTAAAGATTCGATGGGAGCTAATTTCATCAATTCCTGTTTAGAACAATTTGCCAAAACTTTAAAAGAAGAAGCATTGACTTATGATTTATTTTCGGATGAAGAAAAAGGCATTGAGGTTGTAATGAGTATTCTCTCAAATTATGTTCCAAATTGCATCGTTCGTGCCGAAGTTTCCTGTCCAATTGAAGCTTTGTCCGAGAAACATATTATAGATCCAAAAGCGTTTGCCGAACGGTTTGTTCGAGCGGTTCAAATTGCCGAAGTAGAACCCTTTCGTGCCGTAACCCACAACAAAGGAATCATGAATGGTATTGATGCCGTTGTGCTTGCTACAGGAAATGATTTTCGTGCAGTCGAAGCAGGAATTCATGCGTATGCTTCGAGAAACGGAACCTATTCGAGTTTGTCTCATGCTAAAATCGAAAATGGGATTTTTACTTTTTGGCTAGAAGTTCCTTTGGCTTTAGGAACAGTTGGCGGATTGACTTCTTTGCATCCATTAGTGAAACTGTCGCTAGAAATGTTAGAAAACCCATCGGCAAAAGAGTTGATGCAATTTGTGGCAGTTGCAGGATTAGCACAAAATTTTGCTGCTTTGCGTTCGTTGACTACAACAGGAATTCAAGACGGACACATGAAAATGCATTTGAATAATATTCTAAATCAGTTTGAAGCCAACGAGGAAGAACGGGTTTTGATAAAAAAACATTTTAAAGAAAATGTAGTTTCTCACAGTGCAGTTGTTGATTTTATTGAGAATTTAAGAAAACCTATTTAATCCATCAACCTAACCCTTACAGGGTTTAAAACCCTGAAAGGGTTAACTATCGAATGAAAAAAGAATTTTATAGCAACGGAAAACTTTTAATCACGGGAGAATATCTGGTTCTTGATGGCGGAATAGCATTGGCTTTGCCTACAAAATATGGTCAAAAACTAACCGTTGAAGTAGCCAATAATCAAGAAATAAGTTGGCGCAGTTTTGACTCAGACGGAAGCGTTTGGTTTGAAGATTCTATAACGTTTGAAGAAATAAAGCATCAACTAATACCAGAAAAAGAGTCCGTAAAAAACACTTTGATAAAAATTCTTCACGAAGCTTATGTTTTAAATCCAGACTATTTAAATCATTCTAATGGATATAATGTTACGACACAACTTACATTCCCTAGAAATTGGGGTTTAGGAACTTCGTCTACTTTATTGAATAATATTGCTCAATGGACACAAATCGATGCTTTTGAATTGCTTAAAAATAGTTTTGGAGGCAGCGGTTATGATATTGCTTGTGCTCAAAATGATGTTCCTATAGTATATCATTTAGAAAACGAAAAACCTGTTGTTGAAAAAGTAAGTTTTGAACCTAAATTTTCTGAAAATTTATATTTTGTTTATCTCAATAAAAAGCAAAGTAGCAAAACCGCTATCGCTGCTTATCACAAGTACAAAAATAAAAAACTAGAGAAAATCATTATCGAAAATAATAAAATCACTTTGGCAGTTTTAAATTCAAAAACAGTGCAAGAATTTTCTGGATGGATTCATAAACATGAAGCTCAACTGAGTGTTGTTCTAGAAATACAAACCGTAAAAGAAAATTTATTTCCTGATTTTAAAGGTGTCGTAAAAAGTCTTGGAGCTTGGGGAGGCGATTTTGTTATGGTGATTTCGAAAGAAAATCCGAGCAATTATTTCAAGGAAAAAGGGTTTTCTACACTAATTCCGTATAAAGAAATGATTTTATAATTTCAATAAGTCTTTGAATTTAACAGAAAAACGCTGGCTGTTTGACCTTTCGTCCAAAACTATTCTAATAAAATTGACATGAATTTTTTGGGAAAATTAAACCTAAAAAAATCCCGTCTACTTAAAAACGGGATTGATTTATAATTTGAAATTTAATCTAGTAATTAAATTGTGTTCTATTATCCTCTATTTTAGCAATAGCTTTTAGAGCTGGAACAATTCGGTTAGAATCCGAGGCGCTTTGCGCTTTTAATTTAGTTACATAAGCAGCGTGACTTTTTAATACCGGTGCTTTAATTACACTTTTATTTAGCACCACATAAACTCCTGTATTTCCTTCAATAGGCGCAGATAATTTGTTTGCTGCCAATGCAAATGCATTTCCAACGACTTTAGGTTCTTGACCAACTCCTCCTGGCAATACCGGATTTTCCATAGTAACATCTGCAGCTTGTTGTACCGTTGAAGCAGTAGCTTTTGCAATTGCTTCTAATGAAGTTCCTGTCATTTTTGCTTTGATAAGTTCCGCTTTTTTCTGGTTTTTTAGAATAGGTTCTATATATCCTTTTACTAAATCAACTGCCATTAGTCCCGCTTCATTTACTTTTTTAACTCTAGCGATTATATGTCCAAGATTGGCTACTTCAAATCTTTTTACAGCGCCTAAATCAGTTCCGGTTTCATAAGCCCATTGTATAATATTTCTTTGGTTTCCCAAAGATCCAAATGCTTCGTCCATAACTTTTACAGTAACAGTTGGAGCAATTGTAAGTTTCATGGCTGCGGCTGTTTTTGTAAAATCTTTTTCGGTTGCATCGATTTCAAATTTTGTAGCTTCTGCAAACACTTTGTCCGATGTTGCTTCTGAGGCTTCTACTTTTTGAGCTACAGTTGCAAGTCGAACTCCGTCTTGTTTATCAGTAACTTTGATAATATGAAAACCAAATTGTGTTTCTACAATTCCTAGTTTGCCAATAGCATTATTGAAAACAAAATCGTTAAATGGTTTTACCATTTGGTTTGGACCAAAAAATCCTAAATCTCCACCTTGTTGAGCTGATGAATCTTCTGAGGCTGTAAAAGCTAACATCATGAAACTGTCTGGACTTGCAGAAATTTGTGCAAGCAATGCTTCTGCTTTTGCTTTGGCTTCTTCTTTAGTTCTTCGTTCTTTTTGGTTTTGTGCTTGCGAACCTTCGTAACCAATAAGTATGTGACTTGCTTTTGCATTTACACCTACTTTTCTACCCAATGATTTAGAAATACAATAGTATTTGCCAAACATATAGGGTCCGTAAACTGAACCTGGAGCTAAATTATACAATTGTTCCGCATCAGTAGCCGGTAAATCTTTTTTAGCAACATAAGTTGAATCGTATGGCACATCTGAATTTGAGTTTACAAATTCGATGTTGTTTGAAGTTGATCTAAATCCTGATACTGTATCGTTTTTTCCTGTCGCTTGGTTGTAAACAACGCTTCCTGATAACAATCCACTGATTTTTGATTTAACTTCCGCTTCGTCTTCTTTTGAAGCTTTATCTTCGATAAGTACGTATTCTAACTCCCGAGATTCGTCTGCTTTATATTTTTTTTCATTCTTTTTCATGAAAGCTACAATCTCTTCATCAGTCACTTTTACTTGACTGTCTTTAATTGTAGAATACAATCCAGCAACATAAGCAAAATTCACTTTGTTAGCTTCCATTTCGTATTTTAATTTTCCTTCACTTTCTGTAGTGTAAATACCTGCTTTTACTAAGGTATTGTAGATTTGATATTTTGCATTAAGCTCTGCATCTTTTTCTCTATCCTTTAAATACTGTGCTTGTTCTGGATTTGATTTGAAATATTCTTTGAATTTTGCTGAGTCAAAAACTCCTGCCTCATTTAAAAACATAGGGTTTTTTCCAATGTTTTGATCTGCTTTCAAAACTTCCATGATGTGTTTTTCACCAACTCTTAATCCCAATTTCTCAAATTCAGTAGTTAGTAAAGCGATAGAAACTTCTTGTTCCCATACTCTATTAGAAGCTGCTGTAGAAGTCATACCTTGTTGACTTTTTTCAACATTGCTTACTTTTACTCTAAACTCTTCGAATGAAATATCTTTTCCATCTACACTTCCTACGTCCTTTGAACTTTTACCAAAACTTCCGTTACTGAAAAAATCTCCTGCTATAAATGCGAATAATGCGAATGCTATAACGAGCATCATTATAGTGGAACGTTGTCTAATTTTTGCTAAAACTGCCATTTTTATTGTTGTTAATTTTTATATTCAGTTTGCGAAAATACAATTATCTCGTTAATAATTATACTTGTAGCATTTTATTTTACAAGAAATATTGAAATAGTAAAAAAAATTAATCTTTTACGGTCATTTTAACCAATTCTATTTTCTTATTGGTGGCTGCTTCAATTACAAAATGATAATTTCCAATGGTTATTTCGTCGCCTTTTTCAGGAATTTCTTTGGTAAAATCAACAATAAAACCTCCTAGAGTTCCGTAAGAATCACTTTCTGGAATTGCAAGTTTATAAGTTTGGTTTAAATACTCAACATCAAATCGTGTGGAGAATAAAAAACTATCTACTGCTACTACTTTTTCTATTAGTTCTTCGTCTGAATCGTGTTCGTCTTCGATTTCTCCAAACAACTCTTCCACTATATCTTCAATTGTAATAATTCCCGAAGTTCCACCGTATTCATCTAGAACGACTGCAAGACTTTTACGTTTTTTGGTTAGCAAATTCATTGCATCTTTAATATAAATGGTTTCTGGAATGAATTCAATTGGAATAAGAATCGATTTGAGGTTTTTGGGTTTTTTGAATAGATCGAACGAGTGAATGTAACCTATAATGTCGTCTAGAGAATTTTGATAAACAACAATTTTAGAATAACCCGTTTCGATAAACAATTCCTTTAATTCTATAACCGAATCAAACAATTCAATTGCCACAATTTCGGTTCTTGGAGTCATAACATCTCTGGCTTTTACCCCTGAAAATTCTAATGCATTTTGAAACATTTGTATTTCAGAATCTACATCTTCGTTATCCTCAACGGTGCTCATTTGCTCGGTAATATAATTTCCGAGTTCTGTTTTACTAAAATAAAGTTGCACTTGATCGCCTTGAGTTTTAAAGAATTTTTTTAAAACAAAATCAGAAACCCAAATAAAAAATGTTGCGGTAAAATAAAACAACTTGTAAAAAATATAAGCTGGAATAGCAAAAAATTTAATGAGCGTGTTTGCGTATATTTTGAAAAATACTTTTGGCAAAAACTCCGCTGTAATCAAAATTATTAGTGTAGATAGTAGTGTTTGCAGAAATAAATTTGTTGATTCCGAAAAATCATATCCTAATGTTTCGATCCACTGCAGTATCAATTTTCCCATAAAAAACCCGTAAACCACAAGTGCAATAGTATTGCCTATGAGCATTGCGGCTATAAATTTTGAAGGCTTCTCAGTAAGTTTTGTAAGAATGTTTGAAATAAAATTATCTTGTTTTTTTTCTATTTCAAGGTAAATTTTATTCGAAGATAGGTAGGCAATTTCCATTCCCGAAAAAAAGGCGCATAGTATTAAACAAAGTAATATAATGCTGATTTCCATAGTTTAGGATTTACTATTATGGTCGTCAAATTTTTTTGCAAATTTTCGTCTAAAGAAAAACATGAATAGTGCCACAGCTGCGATTATGAATGTTAACCACGGAGTTGATTCTCCAGCATTCATTTTACTAATTGCATCGTAAATAAAAAAGAGGGCGAAAACAAGATATACGTATTGAGTGTATTTTAAATAATTCATGATTTTTATTAATTAAATTAATCTGCCGAAATCACTTCGCCAGCAATTTTTTGTGAATTTATGATTTTAAAATCTTTGCTAAAATCTATTCCTTGTCCGTTCGAAACTCCTTTTGGATCTGTAAATTTAAAGCTTTTTTCGGTAAAAAACCATTCGTTTTTTTGGTCGTAAAATAATTGCTCGGTTTCTAGTATTTGTCCGTCTTGAGAGGTGATTTTTACATTTCCTTGCAAATCAATAATGCTTGTTACTTTATAGGAAACGGCGTAGTTTGATTTTATAAAAGTTTTTTTACCTTTAATATCATAAAGTGTGACATCAATGCCTTTTGGAAATTCCGTGAAAGGAAAATTTATACTCGAAAAATCTAACATTTTTGGACTGACTAAAATCGCACTTATCCGACCTGAATCTGTGTATTTAAGATTTACTTTGTCTGCATCACCACTGGGAATAAACTCTGAAAAATTTATTTTTTGAACTTCTTTAAAATTACTTTCACATCCAAAAAACAGTGTCACAGCAAAAACTGTGACAACGGTTAGAGTTTGATATTTTTTTAGTAAAGTCATTTGCTCTATTTGACAAAATTATAGTTATTGTACTTAACTATTTTCAACAATTAATAGAATTTTCTTTTTACAAACCATTTATCGTTAAGTGAAAAACTAAAACTTAAATTAGCATAATTCTCTTGTACTAAATTAGCGGCTGTCGTCCCTTTTTTGCCAAGTTCAAATCCAATATTTACGTTAGAAAAAGAACCTGTTAAAGGCAAACCAACTCCTAGAGTTAGGCCAATATCATTAATCGATTCTGAATTGATGATTAATCCTGTTTTTTCATATCTTAGACCACCTCTATAAACAATTCGTTTAGCATAACTTGTAAATGAATTGTAGTTAGGCAAGTAATAACCGCCAAGACTAAATTTTGTGGCTTTTTCGTAGGTTGCGTTTGCAATGGCGTTATAGTTATTTGCTAATCCACCTTTGTCTTGCAAAGTGATTTCGGCACCCAAAAGCCATTTCTTATTTTCGCCAAATCCAGCACCAATAGAAAGTTTGCTCGGCAATTTTAAATTTGTACTGTTTTGTTGATTTTCTAACTCATCGACAACCTGTATGTCAAAAGACGAATTGTAACTCACTGTAGAGATGTTTCTTGTGTTTTGAGATACTAAAGTACTCTCTGGAGAATAGGTTAAACTGCTATAAAATGTTGTTTTTTTATTTATTTTTGATTGGTACATCAACCCTAAATCAAAATTTATTCCAGACAATTCCGCAGTATTCAGTTCTCTTGAACCTATTGGAACAAAGGGTCTAAACTCAAGATTATTAGTTTCTATTTTTCCAAAATTATATTGCGCATCTATTCCAACACTAAGGTTTTTTGCCAATTGATACCCAAACCCTAAAAAAGCTTTGTTTAAACCGCCGGTGCCATTAAATCGTTTGCTGTTTTGGGTAACATCAGTAGCAACAACTTGTATTTTATACCCAACAGAAGTAAACGGTATTAATCCAAAACCAAAGCCTAATTTCCCTAAGGGTAATCCTATCGCTAAATAATCCAAGGTAGTTCTACGTGCGCTTGCATTTTGACTATTGGTTTTAAGTTTAGTGGTTTTGTATGTTCCTCCAATGGTAAAAGTGGTCAATTTTAAGTTAGAAAACCCTGCAGGATTTTGCAAATTAATATGGATACTATCCGGTTCAATTGCTATACCTGCCATCGAACGGCTTTCAACAGTACCTTTGAATCGCACATCGCCAATTCCATAAAAAGAATAAGGTGATGCTGTTCCATCTTGTGCAAAAGACACTAAAGTTAAAAGCAAACAAGTGCTTACTATAATTTTTTTAATCATTTTTGATTTTATATTGAAATGTTTGGTTCATACTTTCTAAAAGAAAATTTGAATTGGCAAATATGGTATTTTTTAATCGTTTAGCCAAAAATTCTGCGTCTCCACCCGTTAAAATTATTATAAAGTTTGAATAATGTGTCTTATAATGATTGATAAATCCATCTATTTCGTTTGTCAAACCATTTACCACTCCAGAATGAATGGATTCAACAGTCGATTTTCCAATAAAATTTTTGGGGTTTTCTAAAGTCAATAAGGGTAATTTTGCGGTGTAATTATGCAATGCTTCATACCTCAATCGCAATCCAGGCGAAATAGCGCCACCAAGATAATTATTATTTTCATCAATAAAATCATAGGTTACGCAAGTTCCTGCATCAATAACTAGTCGGTTCTGGTTAGGAAACAATAATGTCGCTCCAGCCGAGTTTACTAATCTATCAATGCCTAAAGTATGCGGTGTTTCGTAGGTGTTTTTAAATGGAAATGGGTCATTATGAGAAATAAAATGTACATTTATAATAGTACTAAAATTAAAAAAGACCAGTTTATCAACATCTCCAACCGATGCAACAATTAAATAGGATGTTTTTTTATATTTTTCTAAAATATTTTGAATGCTTTTGTGGAGATCTGTTTTTAAGAAAACAAACTGCTCGAGTAGGATATCTTCCTCAAAAACAGCACCTTTAATCCTGGTATTCCCAACATCTACAACTAGAATCATAATTTATATTTGATGAAGCAAATGTACGAATAGATTTTTTTTAATAATTGTTTTGTATAAATTAAAAATCCTGCTATATTTGCACCCGCGTTAAGCACGGTACCTTAGCTCAGATGGTAGAGCAATGGACTGAAAATCCATGTGTCCCTGGTTCGATCCCTGGAGGTACCACAAAACCCACTTTTAATGAGTGGGTTTTTTTTTTCAAACATTTTTTATGGCATCCCATTCTCTTTACATTTTATATTCTAGATCTAATATAAAATATTATGTGGGCGAAACTCATAATATTGAAGAAAGAATATTAAAACACAATCAACATTTGTATTCTAATTCCTTTACAAAAATTGCTAATGATTGGGAATAAGTCTTATTACATCATTGTGAGAATAGAACAAAAGCCCTTTTTCTTGAAAAATTTATTAAGAAAATGAAAAGCAAAGTTTTCATTCAAAAGATAATTTCAAATCCTAAAATATTAAATGAAATTATTTTAAAAAATAATATTTAATCCATTTGACCCTAGTTCTCCCGATTGCGAAGTTTCGGGAAACTTTCGAGCGAAAGAAAATCGAAAAAACAATAGAAAATTTGTTGCAGAATACCATAAATTGGTATATTTATAAAAAATATAAAATTATGGCACGAAATACATCAATTTTAATTGGAGAATATTACGAAAATTTTATAAACAGACAAATTGCTACAGGAAAATATAATTCTGTAAGCGAAGTTGTTAGAACTGCTTTGAGATATTTTGAACAGGAAGAAATGAAAACTAAATCTCTAATTGCAGAATTAGAACTTGGAGAAAAAAGTGAAAAAATCCGAAATTTTAACCGAACTGAAAATTTAAAACGGTTAAACGAAAATTTCCAAAAGTAATGGCGGAATATATCATAAGTGAAAAAGCACTTGACGATTTGAATACTATTTGGATTTACACAGCGGAAAATTGGTCGCTTGAACAAGCAAACCGATATTATAATTTGATAATGGACGAAATAGAATTTGTTGCAGAAAATTTTGAAACAAGCAAAGATTTTGGAAGTATTCGAAAAGATTATCGATTTTCAAAAGTGAAATCGCATTTAATATTTTGCAAACGAGTTGAAAATACTGAAATGGAAGTAGTGAGAATTTTGCATGAAAAAATGGATATTAAAAATAGAATTAACGATTAAAATAAAAAAAAAGTGATTGCACAAGAGCCACTTGGCGCAATTGCGAATTTTGTTTTAAATCCACGTTCACGTTTAGCAAGAATTTTTATCTTTAACAGAAAATAAAAAGTTCCGAAGTTCGCAACTGACCAGAAGCGGCGGAACGTTTCGGGACGAGACTGGAGGTACCACAAAACCCACTTATTATGAGTGGATTTTTTTTTCAAACATTTTTTATGGCATCCCATTCACTTTACATTTTATATTCTAGATCTAATATAAAATATTATGTGGGCGAAACTCATAATATTGAAGAAAGAATATTAAAACACAATCAGCATTTGTATTCTAATTCCTTTACAAAAATTGCTAATGATTGGGAATTAGTCTTATTACATCATAGTGAGGATAGAACAAAAGCCCTTTTTCTTGAAAAATTTATTAAGAAAATGAAAAGCAAAATTTTCATTCAAAAGATAATTTCAAATCCTAAAATATTAAAGGACTAACAAAGTTTTTTATTTTTGTTAAAAAAATAATGATATAAATAACTTTTAACATTCTATATTCGCAAAACTTAACTATATCGTTATATATCTCAAAAAAAATTAAAATACTATCTTATGAGTAATAAATCAACAAAAGGAATCTGGAAAGTAATTTCTGCGTCCTCGATGGGCACAATGATTGAATGGTATGATTTTTATATTTTTGGTAGTTTAGCCGTTGTAATCTCAACAAAATTCTTTCCTTCGGATAATCCTACGGCAGCCTTTTTATCAACATTGGCCACTTTTGCAGCTGGATTTGTAGTAAGACCTTTTGGAGCACTTTTTTTTGGAAGACTAGGTGATTTAATTGGTAGAAAATATACTTTTATGGTAACCTTAATGTTGATGGGTGGTGCTACTTTTTTGATAGGATGTATTCCGAGTTACGAAACTATTGGTTATTTAGCTCCTTTTTTAGTTTTAATATTAAGACTTCTTCAAGGTTTAGCACTTGGTGGTGAATACGGTGGCGCAGCAACTTATGTAGCTGAACATGCCCCAAAAGGACAGCGCGGTTATTGGACTTCGTGGATACAAACTACGGCAACTGTAGGGTTGTTTATTTCATTGATGGTTATTCTTGCAACAAAAAACATACTAACTCCAGAACAATTTGATGCTTGGGGTTGGAGAGTTCCTTTTTGGGTATCGATTATTATGGTAGTTGTTTCGTATATGATTAGAAAAAACATGGACGAATCCCCAGTTTTTGCCAAAGCTAAAGCCGAAGGAAAAACAAGTACAAATCCGTTGAAAGAAAGTTTCGGAAATCGTTACAATCTCAAATTTGTCTTACTGGCTTTGTTTGGAGCTACGATGGGACAAGGAGTGGTCTGGTACACAGGACAATTCTACGCAATGAGTTTCATGAAAACGGTGCTGAATATTGACAGTTCGCAAGTAGATACTTTACTTGGAATTGCTTTACTGCTCGGAACTCCTTTCTTTATTGTTTTTGGATGGTTGAGTGATAAAATAGGTCGCAAAAGCATCATGATGACTGGAATGTTGCTGGCAATTTTATTGTATCGCCCGATATACAAAACGATGTATGAAACGGTCGATGTCAAAAATAAAATAGTTTTGAAAATGGAAGAAAACATTCCAAAAAAAGCTGATTTTAAAAAAGGAGAGGCTTATTTTAGTACCACAACTGAATATAAAGATGGAACCGTCTCGCATAAAACTTTTACAACTCAATTAGGCAGTGGAGAAATAAAATCGGATACGACAATATCAACCCTCACTATTAATACAAACGACAAATGGGTATTGATTTTTATGGTCTGGATTCAGGTTATTTTTGTAACAATGGTTTATGGTCCAATTGCGGCTTTTCTTGTTGAGATGTTTCCAACAAAAATTCGCTACACATCAATGTCATTGCCTTACCATGTTGGAAATGGAATTTTTGGAGGTCTGCTTCCGGCTGTATCAACCTATTTTGTAACCAATGCAAAAAACAATGCAGATCCTGAGTTTTATTTAGCCGGATTATGGTATCCAATAGCAATTGCATCGGTTTGTTTTGTGATTGGAATGATTTATTTGAGTTGGAAAAACGAAACTATTAACGATTAAACTATTTTAATATGGATTTTATTAAACGAATTTTAGGAATTGTATGGTTGTTTTTAGCTTTGGCATCAGCCTATTTTTGCGTTTTTGTCTTTGGTTTACCCAAATTAAATTCCGGAAAACAAGAAGATTTGGTTTTTGGCATTATAATATTATTTGTACTAACACCTTTGATAGTAGTAGGACTTGGGACTTTTGGATATTTTGCAATAAAAGGAGAATATAACAAAGACAAATTATAATTGTTTTTTGAATAGATAATACTTTGAAATAAATGGTTAATCCCTATTTTTGTATACTAACTACAAAACAGCAACTATCATAAATTAAATCATCATGAGTTACTACAAAATTGACAATCTAGAACAGTATTTTAAGCATTACAATAAATCCATTCGAGAACCAAGAAAATTTTGGGGAAAAATTGCTGAGGAAAATTTTACATGGTACCAGCAGTGGGACAAAGTGGTAGACTTTAACATGGCCGAAGCCGAAGTAAAATGGTTTACTGAAGCCAAAGTAAATATTATTAAAAACTGTATCGACCGACATTTAGCACGTCGTGGAACCAAAACGGCAATTATTTTTGAACCTAATAATCCTGACGAAGAAGCGCAACATATTACCTATAATGAACTGCACCAAAGGGTTTGCAAAATGGCAAATGTGCTCAGAGAACAAGGCATAAGCAAAGGCGATAGAGTTTGTATTTATTTGCCCATGATTCCTGAATTAGCCGTATCGGTTTTAGCTTGTGCTAGAATTGGCGCAATACATTCGGTGGTTTTTGCCGGGTTTTCGGCAACAGCAGTTGCTACAAGAATAAATGATAGCGAATGTAAAATGGTTATTACCTCTGACGGAGGATTTCGTGGTAATAAAACCATTGATCTAAAAGGAATTATCGATGAATCATTAGTAAATTGTCCATGTGTCGAAAAAGTTTTGGTTACCAAAAGAACCAACACAACAGTTAACATGAATCCTGATCGTGACCAGTGGTTGCAACCACTTCTCGACGCAGCATCAGACAATAACGTGGCCGAAATCATGGATGCCGAAGATCCGTTATTCATACTTTATACGTCGGGTTCAACCGGAAAACCAAAAGGAATGGTGCATACAACCGCGGGTTACATGGTTTATACGGCGTATACTTTCAAAAATGTTTTTAATCACGAGGAGAATGATATTTTTTGGTGTACTGCCGATATTGGTTGGATAACCGGACATTCGTATATTCTTTATGGTCCATTATTGAATGGTGGAACGACAGTAATTTTTGAAGGCATTCCAACTTTTCCAGATTCTAGTCGTTTCTGGGAAGTTATCGAAAAACATAAAGTAACCCAATTTTATACTGCGCCAACAGCGATTCGTGCTTTGGCAAAAGAAAGTTTAGATTATGTTCAACGATTTCCTTTGAAATCCTTGAAAGTAATTGGCTCGGTTGGTGAACCTATCAACGAAGAAGCATGGCACTGGTACAACGATCATGTTGGCGGAAAACGTTGTCCCCTTGTAGATACTTGGTGGCAAACCGAAACCGGAGGAATTATGATTTCTCCAATTGCTTTTGTAACACCAACAAAACCAACATATGCTTCGTTGCCATTACCTGGAATTCAACCCGTTTTAATGGATGAAAAACGCAACGAAATCGAAGGCAATCAAGTTACTGGTAGTTTGTGCATTAAATTTCCGTGGCCGGGAATTGCACGAACCATTTGGGGTGATCATCAGCGGTACAAAGACACTTATTTCTCGACTTTCCCTGGAAAATATTTCACTGGCGATGGTGCTTTGCGTGATGAAGTCGGTTATTATAGAATCACAGGTCGTGTAGATGATGTGGTGATTGTATCGGGTCATAATCTAGGAACTGCACCTATAGAAGATGCGATAAATGAACATCCTGCAGTTGCCGAAAGTGCTATTGTAGGTTTTCCGCACGATATAAAAGGAAATGCATTGTACGGATATGTTATTCTAAAAGAAACTGGCGAAAGTAGAGATAGAGATAATCTTGCCATAGAAATCAATCAGCTTATTTCTGGGCAAATTGGACCCATTGCTAAACTGGATAAAATTCAGTTTGTTTCTGGTTTACCAAAAACACGATCTGGTAAAATTATGAGAAGAATATTACGTAAGATAGCCGAAGGTGATTTTTCTAATTTTGGAGATACATCCACTTTATTAAATCCAGAAATTGTAGACGAAATAAAAGAAGGCAAGTTGTAAATTTTTGATTTTATTCAATAAAAAAGGTCTCGATTTCTCGAGACCTTTTTACATTTTAAAAAAATATTATTCCTTTAAAAACTTCATGATTTTTACTTCATTGTTTTCATCATAAGCTTTCACAATATAAATTCCTTTATCTAAATCACTGATTGCGAATTGATGCTCTTTAGACTGAACTGCAGTAAAATTTTTGACTAATTGTCCTGTAATAGTGTAAACCTGAACTTTCGAAGTATTCACATTTAAAGTGAAATAGGTTGACGATGGATTTGGATACAACTCTATTTGTTCAGTCAAATCAAAATTAGATGTTCCTAAAGTTGATGGCTTGTTGCCGTAAACTCTAAATCCTCCAGGCTCAATTGCAAGATTCATATTCGTACTTGTTACATTGACCGTAGAATTATCCATCAAGTTATACCATGTTCCTGTGTAAGGAAAACCGGCAGCTGTATTAAGTGTATTGTCTGAAAAATTTGTTCGTACAAAAGTATAACTCAATGCAGCCGAAGGATTCGTATTTGTCCAAATATCAATACGTGGACTGCCAGTTTGACCAAAATTCCATGCATATTGACCGTTCTCAAAAACATCTTCTGTTTTTTTCAAATTAATCATTTTTGCCCAATTATCATAAATTTTACTTCTTGCTAAATCGCTTAACCAATTGTTTGTCCATTGCGGTTGTGGTTTAGTATCTAATTTACAATCCGGATTTGAAAAAGAAACGTTTCCGTTGTTGCAAGTCCACAAAGAACTATCCCAACCAAGTTCGCCAAAATGCCAAATCATTTTTGGACCTGGAACTAAGAGATGAATTGCTCCCATTGCGGGTAATCTTTCTAAAACTTTTGGCAAATTATTTAATGTTTGATTTGCTCCAGCATCAGTGAGTGCTTTGTAAACCACGCGCTCCTCATCATGACTTTCTGCATAACCTATATAACGGTCTGATGAATTTGCTACTGCTGATAAATCAGCAGAATTCCCTTTAAGAATATCTGCATAACTACTGGTCATGATTTTCCACTGCATTATTCCTTTAGTGTCTCCAGAGCGCAAATAATCAGCCCATTCTAATTCTTCTGCCGAAGAACCGTCAGGCGTGCCTAAATGTTCGAATATGATCAAGAAGTTAGGGTCTAATTCCCATTGTTTATCCGCATAGTATTTTAGTTTTGCTACTCTGTCTGTTCGGTAACCATTAGTACAAGATTGATCACTTGCTGTGCATTGATTTGTAAATCCTTTGGTTAAATCCCAACGAAAACCATCAATCTTATAGTCTTGAATCCAATTTTTTATAGTTCTCAATACATAAGTATTGGTCATGTTCAATCCTGGACCAGATTCTCTAAAATGGTTTAAATCACTACCTACACTATAGGAATGTTTAGCGGTCTGGTTAATGTATGGATTTTCGGTAGTTGTCCCATTTCCCCAACCATCTCCATTGGTATCAAGCATCCACATTCTTTCGAGTGGAGAACGACCAAATACATGGTTAAGAGCAATGTCTAAAATAACTGCGATTCCGTTTTGATGACATAAATCTATAAACTCCTTTAATTTTTCGGGTGGACCATATCTTTTGTCTGGAGCCAAATGAAATACGGTATTGTAACCCCAACTTTCATTGCCTTCAAACTCCATTACTGGCATTAATTGAATGGCATTTATTTTAAGATTTTTGAAATAATCTATTCTATTAATTAAATCTTGATAGCTTTTATTTGTATCGAAATCACGCACCAAAAGCTCATAAATAACTAAATCTTTTTTCTTTGGTTTTACAAAATTAGTGGTTGCTGCACTCCATGCATAGGCAGTTTTTGCTGTTTGCAAAACCGAAACTTCTCGTTCTTGACCAACTGGATACGCTGGTAAATTTGGATAAACTCCCAAGGCTGCAATTTCAGGATCATCAAATGGCGATAATACTAATGTTGAGAATGGGTCGGCAGTTTTTACTAAAGCCGGAGAATTTGTAGGTCTATTTGTTTGATCACAAACCCAATACTGATAAGTGTATACTTGCCCAGCTGTGAGTCCTGTTAATTCTAACCAATATTTCCCTGTACTTGAATCTCTTCGCATTGCATAAGTAGAAGTAGGTTGCCAATTATTGAAACTTCCGGCTACATATACAAAATCTTTAAACGGAGCATTCAATACAAGTGTAGCTCTAGTTGGATCACTGGTGTTATAATTAATTCCATCTTCAAGCCCTACGGGAATCGTTTGTGTTGTGCTACCTGGATTTATAATTACAGCAAAATTTGCGGTAAAAGTTGTAACGCCTTGCGTTATTTGTAATTTATAAATTTGATTTGTGGTAATTCCTGTATGAATATATGAATATAAAGAAGTTGTTTGTGAATTTATACTGGTCCCATTTGCTAATAAATTATACGTTGCATTGCCATTAGTATTATTAGCAGCAATTGTAAAATTATTCCCTGAAGCCAAAAAAGTATAACTGTTTTGAACTGGTGCGGTTAAATTATATTGAAAAGCTCCAACGGGAAGAAATGTTCCATTTGTATCCTGAATGCTTGCATCAGCACTTCTAAAAATGATACAAATTTGAGTTATTGAATTTGTATTTAACACCCCAAAATAAGTAAATAAATCTGGTGTAATGTTTAAAGTATAAATATTAGAAGTACCTACTTGTGTCATTGCTGGTTGCGTATTATTTCCCCAAACTGGACTTCCTTTTATATTTTGCCATTGCACACCATTGACTGTAACTCCTATATAGGCATAAATTGTTCCAGAATATGCAGCCAAAGACGTTCCTGTTTTATCAAAAGTAATCGTTGCCGATTGTTCGGCAAGAACTGGTGAAGGTGCAGTTGTAATCTGTGCTTTTAAACCAAAACTAAAGAGTACTAAAATTAGTAAAACAATTTTTTTCATAGTTTATTTATTTAAAAAAAGGATTGAGTCTCAACTCAATCCTTTTTATGATAATTATTTGATTATTAATCTACTGTTATTGTTTTTGTAACAGAATTAATAGTTAATAATCTTAAAGCCGTTGGCCCAGTATATCTAAAATTTTTATCGCCATCATTCGCGTTAATTAATTCGGAATCAATTGTATAACCATTACCTGAATAATACAAGTAATTTCTATCTCCTAATCCCCAACTATCTCCACCATTGTTTCCAAGAAAAACTCTAAAAGTTTCTCCATTGTTTAATTTAAGTGGTACTTCATAAATTCCGTTTGATACTAATGCAAATTCGGTTTCATTGCTTCCTGACCAAGACCAACCACCAGGTGTTGCTGCTCCAACTAACCATTGAGAATTTGCAGCAGTTGTACCTTGTGCTACAGTAACTGTTTTGTCATTTTCATTGATTTTCAATCGATACGCTCCAGGAGTTCCTGTAAATCTAAAGTTTTTATCTCCGTCATTAGCATTTTCTAAAGTCGAACTTATTTTATAACCCGCATTGGCATAATAAAGGTAATTTCTACCTGTATTCCAGTCGCCTTTTGTAGTAAAAAATCTAAAAGTATCATTTGCTAATGTTGCTGTTACCGTTAAAATTTTATTGTCACAAATTAAACTCAATGGAGTGTTCCAGTTCCAACCAGCACTAGGAATACCTGCGCCTACTGCATATTGTCCTAAACATCCATAAGCTGTAATTAAATACGTTAGAGTACTTGAATAAACAGGTTGTGTACCCGTTGTTCCTGATGTTGCTTTAATTCTAATATCTACCGGACTTTGTGCAAAAGGTGTTGCTCCTGCTGTTAATGCAGCAAGATTTAATTGTGCAGATTGGATTGTAATAAACTGATTTGTAGTTGTTCCTAATTCTTGAATGCTTGCAAAATTAGAACCATTTGCGGCTAATTCAACGGTATAAGTTACTACAGACTGTGTTGTATAATCCATTGGAGACCATGTTAATGAAATCCCTGGATTTGTTGGCGTAGTTTCATTAAGTACAATTGCTTCGCCAGTAATGGGAGTTGTGATTGAAAATGATCCTTCTGGGTTAGTTAACAATAATTCTTGTTCGTCTTCACAAGATACAAACCCTGTCATTAGGGCAATTGCTAAAATAGATTTTATTATATTTTTCATTTTATTAGTTTTTTAAAATTAGTAACCTGTATTTTGAGTTAAATTTGGATTTGCTGCTAATGACGCTGATGGTATTGGAAATACTTTTAAATTATTAGAAATAGCAATTCCATTTGTGCCATTTCCTTTCCAAGCCCAATTGTAAACTCCACCAGTATATTTGCCAAATCGAATTAGATCTTGTCTTCTATGACCTTCTAAATATAATTCTCTAGCTCTTTCGTCTAGTATAAAATCAAGAGTAACTTGTCCTGTTGTTACATTGGCAAAATTGCCTCCGTTTGCTCTTTCTCTAAGTGCGTTTACGTATGTAAGACCTTGAGATGTTGTTGCTCCTGTTGCTCCTCTTAATGCACATTCAGCATACATTAAATAAACATCTGCCAAACGAAAAAGTGGAAAATCCGTGTTTACAAAAGTTGAATTCCCACCAGGAACTCCTGTTGAACTAACATTAGAATATTTTGTCAAAATATAACCTTGATTTCTGTTTGCTATATCTAAAATTTCCAATGATCGAGGTCCACCACCTGTAATTGTTTTTCTTGAATCATAGTCAAAATCTAATCCGTCAAATTTTTGAACAAATTGTTTACGCAATCGTATTGCTCCACCCCAACCTCCAGAACCAACACCTAGTGAAGTGCCGTTTTGTTCTAATGAACCTACTGATCCATTAACCATAACGGTTGTAGGTCCGTAATTTTGTGTAACTACACCATCGGCTTGAAATGAAAAAATCAATTCTGAAGATAAATTATTATCGGCTTTGAAATTGTTCATATAGTTTTCGTTTAATGCATAACCACCCGCAATTATTGCATTACATTGTGTTACACATTCACTGTATTTTGGAGCTCCAATAAAAACTTGTGCATTTAAATACATTTTGGCCAAAATCATTCGAGCTACAGCCTGATCTACTCTACCATATTCATTCGTTCTTGGCGCTTTTAAGTCAGGTACTAAAGCTATTAATTCACTTTCTATAAAAGTAAATAACTGTTGTCTGTCGTATTGAATTCCAGCAAAGTTCACTGGGTCAGACTCGGTTATAAAAGGTGCTTTACCAAATAAATCCATCATATTATAGTATGCTAATGCTCTGGCAACTCTAGCTTCTTTTCGATACAATGCAATATCGTTAAGTAAAGCCGTTTCAGTTACACCTCTTGTGCTTAATTTTTCTGGTGTGGTTTGTTTTAAAAACTCATTTACAATTGCTACACCAACCATTGCTCTACTAAACATTCCTAAAATTACAGGATTCTCTGCAGTCCAAATGTTTCTTTGTAATTCTCTTGTTCCAGGATCATTTTCATAACTCCAGATAATTTCATCCGAAGTTAGGTCTTGTAAATACCATAAGCATCTACCATATTGACTTGTTCCTGCATCGATTCCTTCTAATGAAGAAGAACCTGCTCCACCAGTTCCTGTTAAGGAGAAGTTGCTATAAACTCCTGCCAATGCTTTTTTGTAAGCTCCAGGTTGTGCAAAAAAGGCTTCAGATGTAAAAATATCATCATCTTTAGGCACTACTTCTAGGTCACTCGTACAAGAATTAAGTACTAATGTTAGTCCTAAAAGGCACAATAGATTTAATTTAATTTTTTTCATGATTTTTTATATTAAAATTTTACGTTTGCTCCAAATAAGACGGATCGTTGTCTTGGATAAATGGTTTGGTCGCGACCATCATTTGTAATTTCGGGGTCAAGTCCAGAATATTTTGTAAGTACAAAAGCATTTTGAACTCCTGTAAACAATCGCAACGATGCTTTACCTTCTAACCATTTAGGGAAAGTGTATCCCAAAGAAACATTGTCCAATTTTAAAAACGAAGCATTCTCAATATAAAGGTCAGACAAAACTACATTTGAAGTAGTGTTGAAATTAGTTTGAGTTACAGCCGATGGAATGTTTCTGATTACACCATTTAAAACGTTGTCGTATTGAGCGTTAGCCGCATTTACACCATTATAAATTCTATTTCCAATACTTGCTCTCATATTAAATGAAAAATCAAGGTTCTTGTAATTCATGTTAGAAGCAAATCCAAAAGTTGCGTCTGGATCTGGATTTTTATAAATGTATCGGTCTTTATCATTGATAGCACCATCTCCATTCAAATCGGCAAAAGCACCTTCGATAGGATTGTTTGATGTATCGTACAATTGTTTGCGAACATAAAATGCATAAGGAGTGAATCCTTCTCTAAAAATTTGAACTGTTCCACCAGTTCCAGCTCCTGTTCCTCCTAAAAGGATATCAGAATTTAAGGCTAACTTGTCTATTCTTCTTTCAAATTTAGTCGCATTAAAGTTTACATTCCAAGTAAAATCCTCTGTTTTAAACAATTCTGCATTTAATGTAAATTCTAACCCTTTTGTTGTAAAACTACCTATGTTTTGATATCCTCGATTAGAAAAATTACTTCCATCTGGAATTGCTGATTTTACCAATAAATCATTAGTAACTTTGTAAAAGGCCTCTAAACTTCCGCTTATTCTATTATCAAACAATCCGTAATCAATACCCACATTATAAGTGGTAGTTTCTTCCCATTTAATTAATGGATTATAGGCGGTAGAAAATCCAACTGATAATGGTATTGTTCCTATAGTATATTGTGAATTTCCATCACCATTAATATATTTTTGTAGATATACATTTGCATTTGGGTCATCTCCTGAAGAAATATCCTGTTGCCCAGTAATTCCATATCCTAAACGAAGTTTAAAATCTGAGATTACTTTAGAGTTTTTAAACAAATCTTCTTTTAATTTCCATGCAAAAGCTGCTGCTGGAAAGTTACCCCATCTATTGTCTTCACTAAATCTTGATGAACCATCTCGTCTGTAAGAGAAGGTTAATAAATATTTGTCGTTAAAACTAAAATTAGTTCTACCAAAGAAACCAATCAAAACAACATCGGTATCTATGTCGGTTTCTTCACCTATATTATCAGGTTGAAGTATGTTTCTCGTATAATAATTTTGGGCTTGAAATTTTTGATACGAGTAACCTGCAGTAGCATCAATATTTATTTTTCCTAGTTTTTTATTGTAATTCAAATAGCCGTCAAACAATTTGTTTTTTACTGTTTTTTCCGAATGTTCGTTTTTACCATAAGGAATATTATTGTTACTTGGTCCTGAAGCAGCAAATCTAGAAACCAAAGTGTTTCTTACTCCATTTGCTTCATCATAACCTACGTTAGCTACTGCTTTTAAACTAGGCAAAAAGTGAAATTTATATTCCATTTCTACATTACCAAAAATTCTATTATTAACACCCGTATCATTGGTTTGTAATAATTGTGCCACTGGATTTCTTGGTCCAAGAACTAGAGGATTTGTTGCGCTTGGCGTATAATATTCAAAAAACCCTTCATAAGCTGCGTTTCCTGTAGTTACAGGTTGCGTAGGGTCAAACCCTATAGCAGAACCTTCAACACCATCAGCAAATCTGTTTTTTTCATTAGCATAATTTGCATTGATTCTAAATTTTAAATGATCTTTAAAAAGAGATGGACTTAATGTTGTTGAAATCGTATTTCTATTAAAAACATTGGTCAATCTTAACCCTTGTTGATACGTGTTACCAAAAGACAAACGTGCCGGAATGGCTTTGAACAAATTTCCTTTCAAGGATAAGTTATTGTCAATAAAGTCAGTCTTTCTATAGATTTCATCTTGCCAATCCGTTCTTGAAGTTCCTAATTTTGAAACTTGAGCTGGATATCTGTTTTCGATTAAAATTCTATAATCATCTGCATTAAAGACTTTTACTTTATCTACTAATTGACCTGAACCATATTGAAAATTATAGTCAACAGATAATTTTTTTCCTCCTTTTTTAGTGGTAATAATAATCACCCCATTTGATGCTCTAGAACCATAAATAGCGGTTGCAGAGGCATCTTTAAGAACTGAAAAACTCTCAATGTCATTTGGGTTCAAAGAAGCTAAAACTGATGTAGAACCCGTATTTGTTTTGCTCGAGATTGGTAGACCGTCAATTACAATCAAAGGATCATTTGAAGCAGATAAGGATGAACCTCCACGAATTCTAATTTGAGATCCAGAACCTGGTGCGCCACTAGTATTTACGGTCAAACCTGCAACACGACCGCTTAAGAGATTCTCAGCAGTAACATTGGCACCTTTATTAAAATCTTTTGTAGTAATTACAGTAACTGCACCTGTTGCGTCTTTCTTCCTAACAGAACCATAACCTACTTGAACTACTACTTCTTTTAGTTCATTAGCAGATTCTTCAAGCGATACTGATATTGTTGTTTGATTACTGTACACAACGGTTTGATCTGAGTATCCAATGAAAGAAAAAACGATTTTATCGCCACTTTTAACATTAGATAATTGAAATTTTCCGTCAAAATCTGATGCTGTACTATTTGTACCGCCTTGTACATTTATATTTACTCCCGGAATGGGTTGTCCTGATGCTTTATCAAGAACAGTTCCTTTTAGTGTATTCTGAGCCAGAAGACCAAAAGGAAGTAGCAGCAATAAAAATAACAACTTTTTGTAAATTGTTTTCATACTTTTTGTTTAGGTTAATTTTGAGTTTAGTTAAAAAAATTTGTTTTACTTTTACTTCGAACGTCAAAACTAAATAATTATTAACATGCTTCGACATCTGGCAGTTTCTATTAATTTACGAAAACGTGATAGTGTTGAAAACTTTCTTTATTATTCACAATATTTAGGAATAAATTTGCCATAAATGAAAATTAATTTTACTTTTATTACGAAAATGATTTTTATCAAATTTACAATATGAAACGAAAAGTAACCCTCAAACAAATTGCTAAAGAACTCGGAGTTTCCATATCAACAGTTTCTAAATCGTTAAGAAACAGTATGGAAATTAGCGAAGATACTCGCCTAAAAGTACAAGCATTTGCTAAATTTTATCACTACAAACCCAACAATATTGCGCTGAGCCTAAAAAACAGAAAGACCAAAACGATAGGACTTATTATTCCAGAAATTGTACACCATTTTTTCTCCACTGTAATCAATGGAATTGAACAAATTGCGAATGAAAATGGCTATAGCGTTATCATTTGCCTCTCTGACGATTCCTTCGATAAGGAAGTACTTAATATGGAATTATTAGCCAATGGAAGCATTGATGGTTTTATCATGTCATTATCCAAAGAGACCCAGTTTAAAGGAGATTTTCATCATATCACCGAAGTTATTCAACAAGGAATGCCAGTAGTTATGTTCGATCGAGTAACCGATGTAATTCTTTGCGATAAAGTTATCATTGATGATAAATTAGCGGCATACAACGCCGTTCAAAGTTTAATCAACAAAGGCAAGAAAAAAATCGCGCTTGTAACAACCGTTGATTATGTAAGCGTCGGAAAATTAAGAACAGATGGCTACATCAAAGCATTGCTAGATAACGGATTGCCGTTTGACGAAAGTTTAATTATTAAAATCGAAAACGTAGATACTTGTGAAATAATTATAGGTAAATTACTCGAAGAAAAAGTAGTTGACGCCGTTTTTGCAGTAAACGAATTATTTGCAGTAACCATTATTAAAACCGCAAATAAATTGGGGTTAAAAGTGCCTCAGGATCTAGCCGTAATTGCATTTACTGATGGAATAATTTCAAAATACTCTACACCAACAATTACTACAGTCTCTCAAAATGGTATAGAAATGGGAAATACTGCAGCGAGAATCCTTATCAATCGATTGGAAATTGAAGAAGAAATTGAAGACGAAGAGGATTACAAAACAGTATTAATAGAAACCCATTTGATAGAAAGAGAATCAACTAATTAGCCTATTAAAAACATATTTATTAAACTATTACGTTATAGTTAATAATTCTATTCCAACTTTACTTAAAAAAAACAAACAAGTAAAATAAATTTATATATTTACTCCCCAATCAAAGCTTTTACTTTTACTTCGAACAATAAGTCAAGTTTTGATAAGCATCGCGCTTATCGTACCATCATTTAAAAATTACGATAATGGAAAAGCGTAGATTAAGTTTCTGGGAAATCTGGAATATGAGTTTCGGTTTCTTAGGAATACAAATGGGGTTTGCCCTACAAAATGCTAACGCTAGCAGAATTCTTCAAATCTTTGGTGCCGATGTTCACGAACTTTCGTGGTTTTGGATGATTGCACCTCTTATGGGATTAATAGTTCAACCCATCATAGGTCATTACAGTGACAACACCTGGGGAAGATTTGGAAGAAGGAAACCATTTTTCCTAATCGGTGCCGTTTTAGCATCAATAGGATTAGTTTTGATGCCTCAAGCAAATATTTTTACAGCAATTCTACCAGCACTTTGGGTTGGAGCAGGAATGCTTATGATTATGGATGCTTCGTTTAATATTGCCATGGAACCTTTCCGTGCACTTGTAGGAGATAATTTAAGAAACGATCAACGCACTTCGGGTTTTAGTATTCAAACTGCATTAATAGGTTTTGGAGCTGTTATCGGTTCCGCATTGCCTTATGTTTTTACGAAATGGTTTGGAATTTCAAATGAAGCGCCACTAGGCGAAGTCCCTTTTAATTTAACATTATCATTTATTTTTGGCGCTGTCATTTTAATTGCTTCTATAATGGTTACCCTTTTCACAACCAAAGAGTATTCGCCCCAAGAAATGGCACAATTTGACGATGAAAAAGCGCATTCAAAAGCCCTAGAAAATGAAGCCATTGAAACCGAATCTAAATTATCCGATATTTTTACAGATTTTAAGAAAATGCCAACTACAATGCGTCAATTAAGTTGGGTACAGTTTTTCTCTTGGTTTGGACTCTTTGGAATGTGGGTTTTCACAACTCCTGCAATTGCACATCATACTTATGGACTTGCTATTGAAGATCATACAAGCAAACAATATCAAGATGCTGGTGACTGGGTTGGGATATTATTTGGAGTTTACAATTTAGTATCCGCGCTTGTAGCGCTCTTTTTATTACCCAGATTAGCTAAAATATTTGGAAGAAAAAAAACCCATTCCCTTTCGTTAATTGTTGGTGGCATCGGTTTAATCTCCATTTATTTTATGCCAAATGAAAACTGGATAGTCCTTTCTATGATATGCGTTGGATTTGCTTGGGCAAGTATTCTAGCCATGCCATACGCCATTCTTGCTGGGGCAATAGCACCAAAGAAAATGGGTGTTTATATGGGTATTTTTAATTTTTTTATTGTGATTCCACAAATTATCAATGCTTTAATTGGAGGTCCAATTGTAGAATATTTTTATAACGGAAATGCAATTTATGCACTGATAACAAGTGGCGTAAGTTTTATAATTGCAGCCCTTTTGGTTTATAAAGTCAATGATAATGACGAAGAAAAAAATTAAAATTTAGAATTATATAAATGAATAAAAAAGCTTTCATATTCGATCTTGACGGAGTTATTGTTGACACCGCAAAATACCACTACTTGGCTTGGCAAAAATTAGCTCAAGAACTCGGAATCGAATTTACACCAGAACACAACGAGGAATTAAAAGGCGTAAGCCGAGTGCGATCTCTAGATATTATATTAGAATTAGGCAAAATCGAAGCTTCGCAAGAAGATAAAAACAAATGGCTTTTTCAAAAAAATGAAGACTATTTATCTTATCTAGTAGACATCGATCAAAGTGAAATTTTACCTGGAGTTTATCCTGTTTTAAAATATTTGAAAGAAAACGGTCAAGCCATTGCTTTAGGATCCGCCAGTAAAAATGCTAGGCCAATATTAGAGAAAACTGGAATCATCAGTTATTTTGATGCAATTGTTGATGGTAATGATGTTTCAAATGCAAAGCCAGATCCAGAAGTTTTCTTGAATGCCGCTAAATTATTAGGCGTGAACCCAGAAAATTCAATAGTTTTTGAAGATTCTGTTGCGGGAATTCAAGCTGCAAATACTGCAAATATGATAAGTGTAGGAATTGGCGAGGAAGAAATTCTTTGTGAATCACAATTTATTTTCAAAGACTTTACCTTTATAGACGAGCATTTTATTGATGCTTTAATTAAAAATTAAAAACCCTTATTAGTTTTAAGGTTAGACTTTCTAAACTTAAAATTTTTAAGTTTTTAAACTAGAATAAAAATGAATCAAAATTATATAAAACCAGACAATTGGTCCATCATTGAAGAAGGATTTGATAAAGAAAGCGTAAAATCATCAGAAAGCCTTTTCAGTATTGGCAATGGTGCTATGGGACAAAGAGCAAACTTTGAGGAGACCTATTCTGGAGAAACCTTTCAAGGCAGTTATATTGCAGGTATTTATTATCCGGATAAAACCAAAGTGGGTTGGTGGAAAAACGGTTATCCTGAATATTTTGCCAAAGTACTCAATGCCCCAAACTGGATAGGAATTGATATTATAATAAATGGTGAAAACCTGGATTTAAATCAATGCACCGAAATAAAAAATTACCGTCGGGAGTTGAATATGAAAGAAGGTTGGTACAACAGATCGTTCGAAGCTTCGATGAAAAACGGAACTCAAGTTGCCGTAAATGTGCGCCGTTTTCTATCATTAGATTTAGATGAAGTTGGGCTTATAAATTACGAAATTACACCTTTAAACAAAGATGCAAAAATTGTTTACAAACCCTATATTGATGCTGGTGTAACCAATGAAGATGCAAACTGGGACGAAAAATTTTGGGAACCATTAGAAGTAAAAAGAACTGGTAATGAAGCATTTGTAACGGCTCAAACTTATAAAACGCATTTTAAAGTTACCACATTTATGCATAACAGTGTTTTTTCTAATGGTAAAAACCTCAACTTATCACCAATAAATTCAGAAACAACTACCGAAAAAATAACCGTAAGTTATGATGTAATCGTTGCAAAAGGGGAAAAATCATCCATTCAAAAAATAGGTGGTTATACTGTTTCATTAAACCATGAAAACACACTATTAGGTGCAGAAAATGCAATAAAACAAGCTTTAACAATAGGCTTCGGCCAATTGCTGGAAAACCAAATCGAAGCTTGGGCAAAAATTTGGGAAATGTCAGACATCACTATTGACGGTGATGTTAAAGCACAACAAGGCATTCGTTTTAATATTTTTCAATTAAATCAAACCTATCTTGGCAAAGATTCTAGATTAAATATTGGCCCAAAAGGATTCACCGGCGAAAAATATGGTGGCTCCACGTATTGGGACACCGAAGCGTATTGCATTCCGTTTTACATGGCTACAAAAGACCAGCAAGTAGCGAGAAACCTCTTGACCTATCGTTACAATCAATTGGACAAAGCCATTGAAAACGCACAAAAAAATCTTTGCTTTACAAATGGAGCCGCTTTGTATCCAATGGTGACCATGAACGGCGAAGAATGCCATAACGAATGGGAAATCACGCACGAAGAAATCCATAGAAATGGCGCAATCGCTTTTGCTATTTTCAACTACAATCGTTTTACCGGTGATTACAGCTATATTCCTGAAAAAGGCTTGGAAGTTTTGATAGGGATTGCGCGTTTTTGGCATCAAAGAGCTAACTTTTCGAAAGACAAAAACCAATTTGTGATTCTAGGAGTTACCGGACCAAATGAATACGAGAACAATATAAATAATAATTTTTATACCAATTTTATAGCGAAATGGTGTATCGATTATACCTATGAACAAATTCAAAAAGTTGCTCTCGAATATCCTTTAGATCATAAACGAATCGTAGAAAAAGTTAATTTATCCGTTGTTGAACTAAAAGAATGGAAAAAAGTTTCGGGCAATATGTATTTTCCAAAATCTGATGAACTTGGAATCTATTTACAACAAGACGGCTTCTTAGACAAAGATTTAGTATTGGTAAAAGATCTTGATAAAAGCCAAAGACCCATAAATCAAAAATGGTCTTGGGACAGAGTTTTACGTTCCCCATACATCAAACAAGCCGATGTATTACAATGCTTTTATTTCTTTGAAGAGCATTTCACAAAAGAAGAATTACAACGCAATTTCGAATTTTACGAAGCATTCACCGTTCATGAAAGTTCGCTTTCACCATGCGTCCATTCAATTCAAGCAGCAAAGTTGGACAAGATGGACATGGCTTATACCTTTTATTTAAGAACATCTCGATTGGATCTTGACGACTACAATAAAGAGGTAGAAGAAGGTTGTCATATCACCTCTATGGCTGGAACTTGGATGAGTATTGTAGAAGGTTTTGGTGGAATGAGAGTAAAAAATGATGCGCTCCATTTCTCCCCTAAAATTCCAAAAGAATGGAAAGGCTATTCGTTTAAAATTAATTTTAGAAATCAAATAGTAACAATTTCTGTAACTCATAACGACATCCAGTTTTCATTAGAAGGAAATAAAGGAATAACCGTTTATGTTAATCAAAAAGCGGTTTTGGTAGAACCAAATAGTCTTGTTGTAGTCTAGCTAAAAAATTAAAACCATATAAGGCATTAAGGACAAATAAGAAAACTTAAATGAACTTACATGCCTTATATGGTTTAATAATAAAGTTGAATTAAAATTAATTATTTATCAAATGAAAAAGATAATTTTACTCATCCTTTTTACAACTTATAATATGTTTGCACAAATCGAAAAAGTAGAACCTCCATTTTGGTATGCAGGAATGCAAAACCCCGAATTGCAAATCATGTTTTACGGCAAAAATATTGCACAATTACAAGTTACAGTTTCTAATAATATTAAAATTACTGATGTAAAAAAACCTGAAAATACCAATTACCTTTTTGTTACTATTAACACCAAAAATATTCCAGTCACCAATTTTGTTTTCACTTTCAAAGACAAAAACAAAACAACATTTACGCAAAATTATTCCTTAAAACTACGAAATAAAAATTCAGCACAACGCAAAAGTTATGACGCATCGGATATGATGTATTTAATAATGCCCGATCGATTTTCGAATGGAAAATCAAACAACGACTCTGATAATTCAACAACCGAGAAATACAATCGTGAATTGCCAGGCGGAAGACATGGTGGAGATATACAAGGAATCATAAACCATTTAGATTACATTCAAGAATTAGGCGTAACAACCATTTGGAGCACACCATTGTGTGAGGACAATGACGCCAAATATTCCTATCACACTTACGCTCAATCTGACGTTTATAAAATTGACCCACGTTATGGAACCAATGTGGATTATGTGCATTTAGCCTCGGAATTACATAAACGAAAAATGAAATTAGTTTTGGATTATGTCACGAATCATTGGGGTTTAGAACATTGGATGATCAGAGATTTACCAACTCACGATTGGATTAATCAATTCGAAAATTATACGCAAACCAATCATAAAAGGACGCTCGTTCACGACAATTACGCTTCAAAAATTGATACAAAAGCCTGTTTCGATGGGTGGTTTGTTCCCTCGATGCCCGATTTGAATCAACGAAATCCTTTGGTACTAAAATACCTTATACAAAACGCCATTTGGTGGATTGAATACGCAAATTTAGATGGGTTAAGAGTGGACACGTACAATTATGCAGAGCCAAGCGCTATTGCAAAATGGACCAAAGCCATCACTGATGAATATCCTAATTTCAACATCGTAGGTGAAATCTCCATGCGTGATCAATCCCAACTTTCGTATTGGCAAAAGGACAGTCCAATAGGTAAAATCCAAAACTTTAATTCGCATTTACCAAGCGTTATGGATTTTATTTTATCCGATGCGCTTCTGACAATTTTTAACGAAGACGAAGGCAATTGGGAACGAGGAATGATGAAAATCTACGATAATTTTGCCAATGATTTTCTCTATCCAAATGCAAACAACTTGCTGACTTTTGCCGAAAATCATGATACTCACAGAATAAATCATGTTTATAATAACGACATTCGAAAGTATAAAATGGCAATGGCAATTCTGGCAACAGTTCGTGGAACACCACAGTTGTATTATGGATCCGAAATAGGAATGGCAGGAAACAAAGATAAAGGTGATGCTGATATTCGTCAAGATTTTCCTGGCGGTTGGGAAGGAGATACTAATAATGCGTTTACCAAAGAAGGAAGAACACAAATACAAAACGAATATTTTGATTTTACATCTAAATTATTCAATTGGAGAAAAAAAACTACTGCTGTCCATTACGGGAAAATGACACATTACATTCCTGAAAATAATATTTATGTCTATTTTAGATACGATGCTTCCCAAATCGTGATGGTTTTAATAAACAACAGCAACGAAACTAGAACAATACCAACCAATAGATTTCAAGAAAATATTGGCGACTATAAAACTGGAAAAGAAGTTGTTACAGACCAAAAATTTGACATCTCTAAAGAAATTTCTCTGGAGCCAAAATCGGTTTTGATATTGGAATTACACTAAGTTAAACCTTAAAAGAAAAACTTAAATGAACTTATATGCCTTATATGGTTCAAAAAAAACAACCATGAAAAAAATACTTGTTATATTATTGATAACTTCACTTTCCTATGCGCAAAATGCAAATAGAAAATACCTTTCGCATGCTTGGAAAAATAACATTTTAACAGTAAAAACATCCGATGGAAATTATTTGATACAACCTTTTTCTAATAAAATTATTGAAACTTCATTTATTCCAAAAGGTGAAATTTATAATCTAAATTCACATGCCATTATAAAAATTCCTGAAAAAATTAATGTAAAATTTTCTAAATCCAAAACATCATTAGATTTAAGTACAACCAGAATAAAAGTAAAAATAAATTTCGCGCCTTTCAAGATTGTCTATTTGGATAAAAATGGAAAAGAATTTCTTTCAGAAAAAAACAGGTATACAAAGAAAGATTCTACCGAAGTATTGGATTTCAATATTTCATCAGACGAAGTTTTATATGGCGGTGGCGCAAGAGCTTTGGGGATGAACCGTCGTGGCAATCGTTTGCAATTATACAATCGTGCGAGTTATGGTTATGAAACCCACGCCGAGTTGATGAACTTTTGTATTCCAATGGTTTTATCTTCGAAAATCTATGCGGTTCATTTTGATAATTCCGCAATTGGCTACTTGGATTTAGACAGCAAAAAAGACAATACTCTGGCATACGAGACCATTTCAGGTCGCAAAACGTATCAAGTAATTGTGGGTGACTCTTGGAACGATTTGATTTCGAATTACACCGATTTAACAGGAAAACAACCTTTGCCTGCTCGATGGACTTTGGGGAATTTCTCCAGCCGTTTTGGCTACCATTCACAAGAAGAAGTCGAAAAAACCATCAAGAAATTCGAAGCCGATAAAATTCCTGTTGATGCAATAATACTGGATTTGTATTGGTTTGGCAAAGAAATGAAAGGTACGATGGGCAATTTGGATTGGAACAAAGATACCTTCCCAAATCCAGATAAAATGATTACTGATTTGAGTGCAAAAGGTATAAAAACGGTTCTCATCACCGAACCTTTTGTTCTAACAACTTCTTCAAAATGGAAAGAAGCTATGGATAAAAAAATCTTAGCGACAGATAAATCGGGAAACCCTTTTACGTATGATTTTTATTTTGGAAACACCGGAATCGTGGATATTTTCAAATCCGAAGGAAAGACTTGGTTTTGGAATATTTATAAAAATTTAATAAATCAAGGCGTTGGCGGACTTTGGGGTGATTTGGGCGAACCCGAAGTTTTTCCTTCACAAGCACTAACTGCTGGAGGCAAAGCTGATGAAGTGCATAATATTTACGGACACAACTGGGCAAAATTAATCGCTGAAGGTTACAAAAATGATTTCCCTAATCAACGTCCGTTTATCTTGATGCGCGCTGGATATTCCGGTTCACAGCGTTTTGGGATGATTCCTTGGTCTGGCGATGTGAGTCGTTCTTGGGGTGGATTACAATCGCAAATGGAGATTTCGCTCCAAATGGGAATGCAAGGAATGGGGTATATGCACTCCGATTTGGGCGGTTTTGCTGGCGATTATTTCGATAACGAATTGTATTTGCGTTGGCTGCAATACGGCGTTTTTAACCCAATATTTCGTCCTCATGCACACGAAGATGTTGCTGCCGAACCCGTTTATAAAGATATTGTAACCAAAACCAAAGCCAAAAAATTAGTCGAATTGCGTTACCAAATGTTACCCTATAATTACACATTGGCATTCGAAAACAACCAATACGGAACACCATTAATGCGTCCGTTATTTTTTGAAGAACCCTATAATAACAAATTACAAACCGTTTGCGAAACCTATCTTTGGGGTAATGATTTTTTGGTTACTCCAATCACAAAAGCTGGAGTGACTTCAACTTCTATCTATTTTCCAAAAAATAATAATTGGTTTGATTTTTATTCAAATGCTAAATATTTGGCAGGAACAAGTTCTAATATTGAAGTAACAGCAGATCATATTCCTGTTTTTGTTCGTGGTGGCGCTTTTATTCCAATGATAAAAACCATACAAAACACTTCGAAATATTCATTAGAAAACTTTGATTTACATTATTATTTTGATCAAAATATAGAAAAATCAACAGGAAAAATCTACAACGACGATGGCTTAACGCCCAATAATTTTGAAAATGGCAGTTATGAAATTTTACATTTCAAAAGCATCAATAAAGACCAATTTTTAACCCTAAAATTAACAACTGAAATGGGTAAAAATTATCAAATTTCGAACAAAAATGTAACGCTATTAATTCATAATATTAAAGCAAAAAGAATTTTCGTTGACGGAAATGAAATACTTTATAAAACTTTTAATGAACCTATAGAAATCTCTGTCAAATGGGAAAAAGGAACAGAAGTTGAAATTAAAATTCAATTATAATTAAACCCAAAACCATTAGATAATTAAGAACAACTAACTGAATCTTAATTTCGTATTGGTTCAAAAAAAATGAAAATGAAAAAATTAATATTATTATTTGTATTTGCTCTAGTTCTTACCAGTTGTTCCTCAACAAAAACAACTCAAACAGCATCAAAAACTCCCTTCGTCTGGGAAGGCGCAAATTTATATTTTTTATTGACCGACCGTTTTAAAAATGGAAATTCATCGAAAGAAATTTATTTAAATCGAATCAAAACTGCAGGAAAGCTTCGTGGATTCGAAGGGGGAAATATCAAAGGAATTATCCAAAAAATCGATGACGGTTATTTCGAAAATCTAGGTATAAATGCCATTTGGCTGACGCCCATTGTTGAACAAATTCACGATGGTGTTGATGAAGGAACGGGTTTGTCTTATGGTTTTCATGGATATTGGACTAGAGATTGGACCGCATTGGATCCTAATTTTGGAACCAAAGAAGATTTAGCCAATTTAGTTACCAAAGCCCATGCAAAAGGAATCAGAATTATGCTCGATGGTGTTATAAATCATACTGGTCCAGTAACTGAAATTGATTCTGTATGGCCAAATGACTGGGTTAGAACGAGTCCACAATGTGATTATAAAAGTTATGAAAACACTACAGCTTGTACACTGGTTAAAAATCTTCCTGATATAAAAACAGATAGCAATCAAGCTGTAGATCTTCCCCCTTTTTTAATCGAAAAATGGAAATCAGAAGGTCGTTATGATAAAGAGGTTGCCTCATTAAACGCTTTTTTCAAAAGAACAGGTTATCCAAGAGCACCCAAATATTACATTATAAAATGGCTCACCGATTACATAACTGAGTTTGGAGTTGATGGCTATAGAGTTGACACTGTGAAGCATGCCGAAGAGGATGTTTGGGCTGCTTTTAAAATACAGAGTGAATATGCTTTTGAAATTTGGAAAAACAACAACCCTGAAAAAGTATTGGACAACAACCCGTTTTATACCATTGCCGAAGTCTATAATTATGGAATTAGTACCGGTCAAAATTTTAATTTTCCTGATAAAAAAGTAAATTATTACCAGAATGGATTCAATAATATGATTAATTTTGAGTTCAAATGGGATGCAAAAAACGACTATGAAAGTATTTTTTCTAAATATTCCGAAAAGCTAAATACAGATCTAAAAGGATTCAGCGTTTTGAACTATTTATCGTCTCACGATGACGGAAGTCCGTTTGATGCTAAACGAACTAAAAGTATCGAAAGCGGCACAAAACTATTGCTTTCTCCAGGAATTTCACAAGTGTATTATGGTGATGAAACGGGTCGTTCACTTGTAATTGATGGGACACAAGGCGATGCCACTTTGCGTTCGAATATGAATTGGGACGAACTAAAATCAAATCCCGAAATCCAAAAAACACTTTTACACTGGCAAAAATTAGGTCAGTTTAGAAGAAATCATACTTCAATTGGTGCTGGAATTCACAAACAGATTTCGGCAAAACCTTATGTTTTTAGTAGAGTATTTATTAAAGATAATTATACTGATAGTGTTGTGGTAGGATTGGATTTGTCCATCGGAAAAAAAGAAATTTCAGTAGGGACAATTTTCGAAAATGGAACAAAACTGATAGATGCTTATTCCGGAAAAACTGCGGTTGTTATAAATGGCAAGATTAATATTGATACCGAATTTGATATCGTTTTATTAGAAAAATGATATGGTTTTAATCCGTTAGTCTAATTATTTATCACGTCTGTTCAAGTGTTTTATGTTCCGAAAAATCGGGAGTAAAACGGAACAAAAAATGCCTGTCTGCCACAGGCAGGTATCGAGAACCGTTTTTTAAATAAAATTTTTCTTGATTATCTTTGTTGTAAATTTGGAGCGAAAACCCAGAATATAAAATATGAATCAAAATTTTGACATCATAATTGTTGGTGGAGGTGCAGCAGGGTTTTTTACAGCAATAAACATTGTCGAGAGAAACCCAAAATTAAAAGTTGCAATTCTTGAACGTGGCAAACACGTTTTAGAAAAAGTGCGGATTTCTGGTGGTGGAAGATGTAATGTTACACATGCTTGTTTTGAACCCAACGAATTGGTGAAATTTTATCCTCGTGGCGAAAAAGAATTACGTGGACCTTTTCATCAATTTTGCTCTGGCGATACAATTGAATGGTTTAACAAGCACGATGTAGAATTGAAAATCGAAGATGATGGCCGCATGTTCCCCGTTTCAAATTCATCACAAACCATTATTGATTGTTTTTTGAATGCAACGCAAAAACTTGGAATTGCGGTTCTTACTGGGCAAAGTGTCCAGTCTATTTTCAATACTGAAGTCTCGGGAGAAAAATTTTGGAAAATTGAAACTCAATCAGAAAATTATATTTGCGAAAAACTAATTCTAGCAACGGGAAGTAATCCAAAAATTTGGGAAATGCTGCAAACCTTTGGTCATGCAGTTGTTTCTCCAGTTCCTTCTTTGTTTACATTTAACATTAAAGATGCTCGTATAAAAGAACTTCCTGGCGTTGCAGCGCAAGTTACTGTTAAAGTAAAAGAAACCAAACTCGTTTCTACAGGGCCTTTATTAATTACTCATTGGGGAATGAGTGGTCCAGCGATTTTAAAACTTTCGGCTTGGGGTGCAAGAATTTTACACGATAAAAATTACCAATTTATTATTTATGTTAATTGGTTGAACGATATTGATGCTGAAGATTGCGAAAAAATACTTAAAAATTTAAAACAGGAGCAGGCGAAAAAGGCCGTTTCCAAGAAATCTCCTTTTGAATTTCCTAACCGATTGTGGGAAAGTTTAGTATTAGCTTCTGAAATTGATGCTGAAACAAAATGGGCCGATTTAAATAAAAATCAATTACAAAATTTAACAAATCAGCTTACTGCTGGGCAATTCCAGGTAAATGGAAAAAGCACCTTTAAAGAAGAATTTGTAACTGCTGGAGGTATTGATTTAAAAGAAATTAACTTCAAAACCATGGAAAGCAAACTGCATTTAAACCTATTTTTTGCAGGTGAAATTGTAAATATTGATGCTGTAACAGGTGGTTTCAATTTTCAGAATGCCTGGACAAGCGGATTTATTTTAGCAAATGCTTTATAGCTTTACTTTAATAAATTTAATGTACTTTTAATAATAATTTTCCATACTTTTGAATCATAGAAAGGTAAACTAAACTTTTTAAAAATTAATAGCTTTTTTGAGTTTCCTCTTCGACTAACTTATACAACTATGAAAAAAATCTACTTATTTTGCTTCTTAACATTGTCAATTTTTTCTTATGGTCAAATTTTTGGAGAGTTTGCTTCGGGTATAAGAATTAATAATACAATTTATAACACTTCTGGAATTTCTCCTAATTTAATAAATTCAGATCCTGGTGCGTTAACTTTCGATGGAGTAAGTTTAGGTGTTTATGGACAAAATTCAAGTTGTGGTGAAATTACCGCTGGTGAAATTAAAACTTTCAAAAATGCTTCGGCTAACGTATGTAGCGCAACTATAAATTGGCGTGTCTATTTAGCAAGCGGTTCTCCGTCAGGAATCTTCAATACAATTTCATTAAATACTGTAACTAATTGTAATACAGGAACAAGTGTTTTTAATGACGGACTTGGTGCATGCGCAAATGGTGATCAAAAATGGAAAGATTACGGTTTAAATATAGATTTTGTAAATTCTTTATTACCTGAAAATTACATTCTTGAAATTTATTATTCTTTCACAGGTTCTGATGTAAGTACTTCGACTTGTGAGACAACAAAGTATATTAGTAATTCGGGTGCAAATTTCAAAGCGTCGTTTACAATTTCAAAACCAACAACAAGCCCATCAGCATCATCAACGTCAATCTGTGAAGGCGATAGTCTAACATTAACTTCAAATCCTAGTGGAGGAGTTCTTCCGTATACTTTCAGTTGGACTGGACCAAATGGATATACTTCAACCGATGAAAATCCGGTAATAACTAATACAACTATATCAAATTCAGGTACCTATTCTGTTATTGCAACTGATGCATGTGGAGTAGTTACAGTCACACAAAGTACAGCAGCAGTTTTAGTAAATCCAAAAATAGACCCTGAGTTTGATGCAACATTACCCGCAATATGTAGAAATGGTATTGCTCCTCTATTATCAACAACATCAACCAATGGTATAACAGGAACATGGAATCCTCCAATTGTGAGCAATACGACAACAACAACCTATTTATTTACACCTACAGCAGGACAATGTGCCAACACCTTGTCATTCACTATTTTTGTTGTTAATAATGTTACTCCTGTTTTTACATTACCAAATTCAATTTGCTCAGGAGCAACTCCACCAGTTTTATCAAATATTGCTAATAATGGTATAGTAGGTTTTTGGAGTCCATCAACTGTGAGTAATACCGCTACCGGTACTTATAATTTCACCCCTAGCACTTTGCAATGTGCAACAGCATTTTCGAAAACTATAGTTGTAAATCCTTTAGTGGCTATTTTTCTCCCTGCAATTCCGCCGATTTGCTCTGGCGATGCTTTAGCTGCTTTACCGACTACTTCTACCAATGGAATTACTGGAACTTGGTCGCCTGCAGTGAATAATACCGCTACTACAACTTATACCTTTACTCCAACTTCTGGACAATGTGCTACAGCAACTGTCAATTTAACAATTGTGGTAAATCAGTTTTTAGCTACTTTTAATGCTGTTCCTGCAATATGTTCTGGTGATTCTTTAGCTGCTTTACCGACTACTTCTACCAATGGAATTACTGGAACTTGGTCGCCTGCAGTGAATAATACCGCTACTACAACCTATACCTTTACTCCAACTTCTGGACAATGTGCTACAGCATCTACAAGTTTGACTGTTGTTGTAAATCCAGTTATAACTCCAACTTTTACACCAATTGTCTCAATATGTGCTGGTACTACAAGTCCAATTTTACCCTTAACTTCAAACAATGGTTATGCGGGAACTTGGAATCCGTCTGTAGTAAGTAATACGAATTCTGGAGTCTATGTTTTTACGCCTGATCCTGTTCCAAGCTTATGCCTTTTAACAACCTCATTGCAAATTATTGTAAATCCATTAGTTGCAATTTTTAATCCAGTTCCTGCCATTTGTTCTGGAGATTCATTGGCAGCTCTACCGACTACTTCTACGAACGGAGTTACTGGTTCTTGGTCGCCGCCATTGAACAATACCAATACTACAACTTATATGTTTACTCCTGATGGCGGTCAATGTGCTACAACGGCTACCTTAACCATTACCGTTAATCCTAAAATTACACCAACTTTTACAGCTGTTGCATCAATTTGTTCTGGCTCAACTAGACCAGTTTTGCCTTTAATATCAAATAATTTAATAGCAGGAAGTTGGAACCCAGCAACGGTTAGTAATACAGCTTCTGCAACCTACACTTTTACTCCTAATGTGGGCCAATGTGGCACAACTACAACATTGATTATAACTGTAAATACATCTCCTACTGATATTTTATTTGCCACAACAAATGTTATAAATCAAGGTCCTGATGGAATCATTGAAATTTTAAGTGTTACAAGCGGTGTGAGTCCTTATTTATATAGTATAAACAATAGTGGGTTTACTTCAAATAAAATATTTACAAATTTATTGCCTGGAAATTATACAATAACTGTTCGAGATGTAAATGGATGTGAATTCAATAAGATTGTTACAATAGATTCTGATTGTGTATTCCCAAATGCCATTTCTCCAAACAGAGATTCATTTAATGATACTTTTGATCTTAATGGATGTAAAATTAATAAATTGGAAATTTTTAATAGATATGGAAGAAAAGTTAATAGCTACATTGATTACAAAGATCAATGGGATGGAATAAATAGCAATGGTGAAGAGTTACCTGATGGAACCTATTTTTATGTTGCAGAAATTGAAGGTGGAACGGTAAAAACAGGCTGGGTATTTATTGCTCGTTAAATTAAAAATGACTCTTATTTTAGACTGCACCTAAAATTTTAGACAAATTTATAATTAATTTTGATCATAATTTTTCGTCTCCCGAAGTTTCGGGACGAGTGATTTTCCATAGAAAATCGTACCGAGAATAAGGAAAATTTCATTAAAAACGGTTCTCGATACACATCACTTCGAGTTTTTTAAAATTGTAAATTTTGAAAAGTAGCGAGAAGTACTTCACAAAAAACACTCGAAGTGACGTTTTTAATAATTACACCCAACGGGTTAGATTTAAATTTTAATTAACTATTTAACCACCAAATACTAGCATTCAAAACAGCAGCAAAACTTACCCAAAGCAAATAAGGAATAAAAAGATAACCTGCTATTTTATTAATTTTTCCAAACTGAATATAAGTTTCAAAAATCATCAACCACAAAATGACGATTTCTAAACCTGCTAACATTGGGTTTTTTAGTCCAAAAAACAAATACGACCAAAGCGCATTTAATGCCAATTGAATTGCAAAGAAAATCAAGGCTTTTTTAACTGCCTCTTTTTCAATCTCAATTTGGCTCCAAACCAGTCCAGCCGCAACTCCCATCATAATATAGAGCATGCTCCAAACAGGCGCAAAAATCCAATTAGGAGGATTAAAACTCGGCTTGACCAACGTAGGATACCAAGATGTAATTGCAGATCGAGTAACTATCCCAGAAAAATATCCAATTGCTAAACACGTAACTACAACTACCAAAATTTTCGTAATCTTATTCATAATTTACTTTTTTCAAATTTAAACAAAACTTTATCAAGATTCAACAAATAAAGAAATCTATGTATAAACCAAAAAAAGTATCTTTGCATAAATTTATTTATTGATGTTTTCAGCAACTGATTTTATTCCGCAACCCTATTCACATTCTATAGAAAAGGGAAGTTTTCAATGGAGTGCGCCAAGTAACATTGCTTTAGTGAAATATTGGGGGAAAAAAGAAGACCAAATTCCCGCAAATCCTTCGGTGAGTTTTACTTTGAATAATTGTAAAACTATTACCAAATTGGCTTTCGCCAAAAAGCAAAACCAAGATGTTTTTTCCTTCGACTTGCTTTTTGAAGGAAAATCCAAAGAAGATTTCAAACCTAAAATTCAAAAATTCTTAGAACGAATCGAAAGTTATTTGCCTTTTCTAAAAGAATATCACTTTACAATTGACACTCAAAATACGTTTCCTCACAGTTCTGGAATTGCTTCTTCGGCTTCTGGAATGGCAGCATTGGCAATGAATCTAATGAGTTTAGAAAAAGCATTATCCCGAAACTTAGGGACAGAAATGACCGAAGATTACTTTTACCAAAAAGCTTCTTTTCTGGCCCGATTAGGTTCCGGAAGTGCCTGCCGAAGTGTAAAAGGAAAAGTGGTCGTTTGGGGCAATCAAGAAAACATTAAAGGAAGTTCGGATTTGTTTGGAGTGGAATTTCCAAATGCAATTCACGAGAATTTTAAGAATTATCAAGACACCATTTTATTAGTTGACAAAGGTGAAAAACAAGTTTCGAGTTCTGTGGGTCATGATTTAATGCACAATCATCCTTTTGCCGAAAGGCGATTTGCACAAGCACACGAAAACTTGGACAAATTAATTACCGTTTTCGAAAGCGGAAATTTAAACGAATTCATAACCATTGTAGAAAGCGAAGCCTTGACTTTGCATGCCATGATGATGACTTCGATTCCGTATTTTATTTTGATGAAACCTAACACGTTGCAAATTATAAATGCGATTTGGAAGTTCCGAAACGAGACAAAAATTCCAGTTTGTTTCACACTTGATGCTGGAGCAAATGTTCATGTTTTATACCCAGAAAGTGTAAAAGAAAAAGTAATACAATTTATTAAAGCTGAATTAGTTGGCTATTGTCAAAATGGTCAGTACATTTGTGATGAAATTGGAAGAGGAAGTGTTGAAATTTTATAATTTATTTAAGATGAACATTCAATTAGAAAAATTAGAATTAATAAAAATGTTGGTTGAAACCAATGACTCAACTATAATCTCGTCAATAAAACAGATTTTTAAATCTGAAAAAACAGATTTTTGGGATGAATTATCAGAAGAACAAAGAGCTGAAATAAATAAAGGAATTGAAGATTTTGATAAGGGACGAATTCATTCTTACGAAGAAGTAATGAAGAATTATTTATAAAATGCGTAAAGTAAATTTTTCTGAAACAGCAGTTAAAAATCTGGAGGATATAAAGTTTTATTTGATTTCTAAGTGGGCTGAAAGAATTTATGAAAATTTTAAAAACAAACTAAAAGAGAACATTAATTTAATTGCAACAAATCCTGAAGCTTTTCCAAAATCTGATAAAAATATTTTTAAATGTGTTTTAATTAAACAAATTACGATTTTTTACCGATTTAATTCAACAGAAATTCAAATTTTATCGCTTTTCGACACCAGACAAAACCCATTAAAAATCAACAAAATAAAATAAGTTCAACTTTATGAAAGGACCTTTATTTTACTCAAAAATATTACTCTTTGGAGAATACGGAATTATTCGTGACTCGAAAGGTTTGTCTATTCCGTATAATTTTTACAATGGTGCTTTGAAAAGAGAAGCAAACCCATCTCCAGAAGCAATAAAGTCAAACGGGAATTTACAGCGTTTTGTTTCTCATTTAGAAACTTTACAAAACGAACAACCGGAATTAGTAACTTTCGATTTAGCTACTTTAAAAAACGATGTTGCAACCGGAATGTACTTTGATTCCAGTATTCCTCAAGGCTATGGTGTAGGAAGTAGTGGCGCACTAGTTGCAGCTATTTACGATAAATATGCCCAAAATAAAATCACGGTACTTGAGAATTTAACGCGTAAAAAATTACTCCAATTAAAAACTATTTTCGCTCAAATGGAAAGTTTTTTTCACGGAAAAAGTTCAGGATTAGATCCTTTGAACAGCTATTTGAGCATTCCTATTTTAATAAATTCTAAAGATAATATTGAAGCAACCGGAATTCCTACTCAAAGTTTTGACGGTAAAGGCGCTGTGTTTTTATTAGATTCAGGAATTGTAGGTGAAACCGCTCCAATGGTAACCCTATTTATGGAAAACCTTAAAGACAAAGGATTTCGTACCATGCTCAAAACACAATTTATAAAACACACCGATGCTTGCGTCGAGAATTTTCTTGGTGGCGACATGAAAGCATTGTTTGCCAATACTAAAAAATTATCAAAAGTAGTTTTGAATAATTTCAAACCAATGATTCCGGAACAATTTCACAGCATTTGGCAACGTGGTATTGACACTAACGATTATTACCTCAAACTCTGTGGTTCTGGCGGTGGAGGTTACATTCTAGGTTTTACTCAAGACCTAGAAAAAGCAAAAATTTCCTTAAAAGATTACAAACTCGAAGTAGTTTACCAATTTTAAAATGTTAAGCAGAGAAAACAAAATTTTAGTAATGAAATTTGTTAGTTTGTTCTCTGTTGTTCGAGGGTATAATATTCCTATTATTGCTTTAGCCCAATATCTTTCGGCAATATTTATTCTCGCTCCCGAAAAAAGAGCTTTATCAATCCTACTCGATTTCAATCTATTTATACTAGTACTTGCTTCGAGTTTAACCATAGCTTCGGGTTATATTATCAATAATTTTTACGACAGTAAGAAAGACTTAATCAACCGACCCAACAAAACAAAACTCGATAGATTAGTCAGCCAAAAAACAAAACTTCAAGTCTATTTTGGCATCAATTTTTTTGTAGCATTGATTGCATTTTTCGTTTCATTTCGTGCCGTTTTATTCTTTTCGGTGTATATTTTCATGATTTGGTTTTATTCCCATAAAATAAAAAAATATCCCATTATAGGCAATCTCATGGCGGCTTTTCTGGCAGTTTTACCTTTTTTTGGAATTCTACTGTATTATAAAAACCTCTATGAAGTGATCTTTTTTCACGCCACTTTTTTATTTTTATTACTACTCATTCGCGAAATGATAAAGGATCTAGAAAACCTAAAAGGCGATTTGGCAAACGATTACAAAACCATTCCTATTGTCTACGGAGAAGCGATTTCCAAAAAAATAATTACCACATTAACCCTACTTACAATCGTACCGGTATATGTTTTAATCGAAATTTACGATGTGGGTTATATGGATATTTATTTCTACAGTTGCTTTATAATCCTCATTTTCTTCTTGCTCTACCTCTGGAAATCAACTACAAAAGAGCAATTTGTAAATCTTCATAACGTATTGAAATTACTAATCGTCGCAGGCGTTTTCTGCATTGTCCTCATCAATCCAAGTGTGTTGCTACATGGCGAAAGATTATTGCAGCGCATATAGTTTTTTTGGAGCTATTTCCCGCTATTCGCTATATCTCTTGTGGCGAACACCGCCACAAGAGGATGCCGCTACTATCGGGGCTAAAAATCAAAGTGCTGTTAACCAATAATAAACTATCTTTGCACGCACGAGATCATTAAAGACCAAACTGACGAAGTAAATTATAGAATATTATGAAATGAGCTTTTGCGACCCGAGTATACGAACGGGCGAAGCAATTCCATATTTCCAATAAAAAAATAATATCAAAATATGAATAACAAGGAAGGCAATAACAATAAAAGCGGCGGCAGAGCAAACAGTTCTAGACCAAGCTCGAATAAGCCAAAACCTGCCATGGCAAAGCGTGCCCAAGGTCCAAAAAAAGAAAAACCAACCCGAACTAGCGGAAAAAAAATTGAAGCCGCGGTTACTGACAAAGTAGAGAAAAAACCAAATCAAGCTCCAAAAAGACCAAAAGTAAAAGACGAAATTCGTCTAAATAAATACATCGCCAACTCTGGCGCTTGTTCCCGTCGTGATGCCGATATTTACATACAATCCGGAACAGTTAAGGTAAACGGAATTCCAGTTACCGAAATGGGATATATGGTAAAACCCGGTGATGTCGTGAATTTTGATGGTGCGACTTTAACTCCTGAGAAAAAAGTGTATATCTTATTGAATAAACCTAAAAATTTTACTACAGCACTTGACGAAGGTCAGGAATATCGTAATGTTTTAGAATTAGTAAAAGGTTCAACTACCTCAAAAATTGGCGCTGTTGGTCGTATGGATAAGAACACAACAGGATTATTGTTGTTTACTAATGATACCGATATGATTCGTAAATTTACTTTACCAACAAACAAATCATCAAAAATATACCAAGTTTCATTAGATAAAAACCTCAAATTCGAGGATTTAGAAAAAATCAACAAAGGACTTGTTCTTGACGGACATCGCGTATTTGTAGAAGATGTAAGCTATGTTGAAGGCGAAGCAAAAAGTGAAATTGGGATCCAACTTCGCTCTGCAAATGTGAAGGTTGTACGTTCTATTTTTGAACATTTTAGTTATGACGTTTTGAGAATTGACCGAGTTGCATTTGCAGGTTTGACCAAAAAGAATTTACCTCGTGGCAACTGGAGACTGCTTACAGATCAAGAAATTATCAATTTAAAGAACGTATAACAATTCTTTTAAATACATATTCAATCCCATTCGTTTAGGCAAATGGGATTTTTTTAATCAAAAAAAAACTAATTTATATGTCACCTGAAAAATTACAGTCTATAGCTTTCAAATGGTTCGAAGCTTTCAACAATCATAATTTAGAACAACTTTTATCATTATATGATGATGATGCCGAACATTTTAGCCCAAAATTAAAAATCAGAAAACCGGAAACTAATGGTTTAATAACTGGAAAACAAGGGTTGCGCGTATGGTGGCAAGATGCTTTTGATAGACTACCAACTTTAAATTATAAAGTAACTTCGCTAACCGCAAATTCAGATCGTGTTTTTATGGAATACATTCGTACCGCAGCGGATGAACCCGATATGTTAGTTGCCGAAGTTTTAGAAATAAAAGAAGAAAAAATTGTATTTTCGAGAGTGTATCACGGATAAATTTTATAAAATATTTAACAAAAAACCACCCGTAATAAATTAGATTTACTAAAAATTTAACTTTTTAAACATGAGAAAAATAGCGTCTTTATTGATTGTCATCATTACATCAATTGTATTGGTAAACTGCAAGTCCGAAGAGAAAAAACAAGATTTTACTGCTTTAACAAAAAATTATTTTAATGCAAAAAATGTATTGAACCCATTAGCAGCAACTCAAAACGGACAAAATGAATATAACGATCAGTTGCCATTTGAAATGACTGATGAGTTTAGAAAATCTCAAGCGGATTTTTATAAAAAATTTGAAAAAGCACTAGCCGAAATCAATGAAAAACAACTAACCGAAGAAGAAAAAAACAGCTACGAAATCATCAAATGGGAAATTGAAGAAGGTAAATCACTCTTAAAAATACCAACAAATCTAATGCCTATTAACCAATTTAATGGAGTGCATTTAACCATGGGACAATTTGCTAGTGGATCTAGTGCTCAACCATTTAAAACAGAAAAAGACTATGCCAATTTTTTAATTAGATTAGAAAAATATTCAGTTTGGGTCGATTCTACAATTGTTTATATGAAAAAAGGAATTAAAGAAGAAGTGGTTTTACCAAAAGCATTAACTGAAAAACTTATTCCTCAATTTGCTGAAATTCCAACATCAAAAATAGAAGACAATCTTTATTATTCGGCTATAAAATTAATGCCATCTACATTTTCTGACGAAGTTAAAAAAGATTTAACTGCAAAATATACTGCTATTATAAACGATAAATTGAATCCACAGTTTATTAAAATGGCAACTTTTTTGAAAAACGAATACCTTCCTGCATCAAGATCAACAAGTGGAATTGGCAGTTTTAAATTTGGAAAAGAGTTGTATGCCGTTTATGCAAAACAATGGACCACTACAGAAATGACTCCAGAGGAAATCCATAATTTAGGATTAAGTGAAGTGTCCAGAATAACTAGCGAAATGGAAAAAGTAAAAGCGCAAGTAGGATTTAAAGGAACATTGAAGGAATTTTTTACAGAAGTTAGAAGCAAACCAGAATTAATACCATTCAAAAAACCAGAGGAAGTAATTGCAAATTTTGAACGCATTTACAGTGTTGTAAAACCTAATGTTGACAAATTATTCTCGCTACAACCTAAAACAAAATTTGAGGTTAGAAGAACCGAGGCTTTTAGAGAAAAATCAGCAAGTGCCGAATATTTACAAGGCACAGCCGATGGTTCACGACCAGGTGTTTTTTATGTTCCTATCCCAGATGTAACTTCATACAACACTTATGGAGACGAAGCTTTATTTCTACATGAAGCAGTTCCTGGTCATCATTTTCAAGTTTCGTTACAGCAAGAAAGCACAACATTACCAGATTTTAGAAAATACAACTGGTTTGGCGCTTATGGCGAAGGCTGGGCTTTGTACACAGAAAGTTTAGGAAAAGAACTTGGCGTTTATACTGATCCCTATCAATATTTTGGAATGTTAGGTAAAGAAATGCACCGCGCAATTCGACTGGTTGTGGACACTGGAATACATTCAAAAGGATGGACGAGAGAACAAGCTATAAAATATTCTTTAGAAAATGAAGCCAATAGCGAAGCAAGCATTATTGCCGAGATTGAACGTTATATGTCCTATCCTGGACAAGCATTATCTTATAAAATAGGACAGCTTAAAATTAAAGAGTTGCGTAAAAAAGCAGAAACTAAAATGGGTGCTCAATTCGATATCAAAAAATTTCACGAAAAAGTATTAGAATCCGGAGTTATGCCACTAGCGTTACTTGAAAACAAGATTAATCTTTGGATAGAGGAAACTAAATAATAAAATGAAAATCAACTTATTTTATATATCATTGTTGTTCTTTGTGAGTTATAATAGTAACTCACAAAGAATTAGTGATATCGTTGATCCTTTTTCTTCGAATACCACTTTATTTAAAAACAGTAACCAAAACAAAACAGCTTTAAATAAAATAGAAGGCTCACCCTATCTCATTGAAGAATTTAGATCTGCAAGTATTTCAGGAATTGCTCAAAAACTAATGATTCGATACAATGCATTTACTGATATAATTGAAGTGCAAAATGAAAATAAAGAACTGTTTTCGCTTACAAAATCCAATCCATTTAATAATATCGAAATTGTTTTAATCCCTAATAAAATTAAACTTATAAATTATTTGGCTAAAGGAAATGCATTTTTTGGATATTTATTCGAAATATACAATCAAGAAAATCTTGCATTATATCGAAGAGACCGCATTACACTCAAAAAAGGAAAAGAAGCTAGTAATTCATACCAAGTAGCCACTGAAACGATGTATGTTAAAGAAAATGTAGAATACTATATTAGTTTTAAAAATGAAACTGCGCTGCAAATGGTCAAAAACAAAAAAGAGCTTGAGGCAATATTTCCAAATCATAAACAAGAAATTGAGATTTTTTTAAAAAATAATAATTACTCTTTTAAAAAAGAGCAAGATTTAATCGAAATCGCAAAATTTATTACAACATTAATAATTAAATAAGTCAAACTAATTAAAACTTGAAAAATCATGAAAAAACTAATTACAACAACGGTATTTATTTTTATTGCTTTTTTTAATGCAACCTCTCAAGAACAAGTCTATAAAGATTTTGGCCCATTAGTAAATAATCCAGCTATCCGAAATTACAATACGAAATTTGACGCAAATATGTTCGAAAAAAGAACAGACAATAACTCAATTGTAAAAAATTATAGCGACATTGAAGGAACTCCTTATATATTTGAAACATTTATGCTTGGAGAAATTTTAAACGACAATCAACAATTGATGATGCGTTATAATGCAGTAACAGACGAAGTTGAAATTCAAAAAACTGAAAACAATAATGTTACACTACTAAAAGACAATCAGTTTAATACTATATTGATGAATTTTGGAAAATACAAACTACGCCTTTTAAATTATAGAAACTATAAAAGTGAAGGAGTTTATGGCTATCTCGTTGAACTATTTAATTCAGACACTTTTACCTTATTACGTAAAGATAAAATAATATTAGTAGGCGAAAAAGTAGCAAAAACAACCTTCGAAACTTCTTATCCGCCCAAATTTGTTAAAGCCAAAAATGAATATTATTTAGAAAAAAAAGACAAAACAATAGTTCTAGTCCCTAAAAACAAAAAAGAACTTGAAGCTCTTTTCCCAGATCAAAAAGATAAAATAGCAGTTTTTTTCAAAAACAAAAACTACTCCTTTAAAGAAGAGCAGGACTTAATTGAAATAACTAAATTTTTAACTACATTTTAAAAAATTTAAAAAAAAAGAGATTTACGTTTTAAAAGCGAAACTTAAGTTTAAAATAGTTTGCTAAACTCTAAATTAAAATTCCGTTCATTCAAAATGAACGGAATTTTTTTTATAATAATATTTTAAACGTTTTATAACTTATTAACTATAACGATTGAATTTAGACAAAACCCTTAAATTTATTAAATTGTGAAAAAATAGTGCGAAAAAAGAGAAACTGTTGATTAAATTTAAGCCTTAATAACGAAAAATTCAATAATTATGAAAAAACTCCTTTTACTCCTATTTGTAATTACTATTTCATCTCACACTATTCAGTCTCAAAATAATAAAACAGAAATAGACCAAAAAGTGTCATCGCTACTTGCAAAAATGAGTATCGAAGAAAAAATTGGTCAAATGACTCAAATTACGGTTACCCATTTTGAAAACAAAGAAAATCCAGGTGTTTTGGTTCTCGCAAAACTTAAAGAAGGGATACAGAATTATCATATTGGCTCCATATTAAATGTTCCAAATCCGGGTGCACCAACAATAACTAAATGGAACGAACTACTAACTAAAATAAGTAACGAATCAAATTCTACTCGATTAAAAATTCCCATTTTGTATGGTATAGATGCGATACATGGCTCAAGCTACACATCTGGCGCAACATTATTTCCACAACAAATAGGAATGGCAGCTACATTCAACACAGCAATTGCAAAAAAGTGTTCCGAAATTTCTGCTTATGAAACTCGCGCTTCCTCCATTCCTTGGGTTTTTTCACCAGATTTAGACTTGCCTAGAAACCCTGCTTGGTCCAGATTATGGGAATCCTTTGGAGAAGACGTTTATTTATCAACCCAAATGGGTGTAGCAATGGTTGAAGGCTTCGAAGGAAACGATGTAGGCTCAAAATACAATGTTGCTTCGTGCATGAAACATTATATTGGCTACGGAAGTGCTACAACAGGAAAAGACAGAACGCCCAGTATAATTCCAGAACGCATATTAAGACAATATGATTTAACAATTTACGAAGCAGCAATCAAAGCAGGTTCAAAGAGTATTATGATAAACTCTGGCGAAATAAACGGAACTCCTGTTCATGCTAGCAAACAATTAATTACCGATATTTTGAAAAAAGAACTCAATTTTCAAGGTGTTGTTGTTACAGATTGGAAGGATATAATAAATCTTTACACCAGAGATAAAGTGGCCGAAAGTAATAGAGATGCCGTTCGGATTTCTGTACTCGCCGGAATAGACATGAGCATGGTTCCGGAAGAATATTCGTTTTATACTGATTTATTAGATCTAGTTGCCAAAGGTGAAGTGCCAATATCTCGAATTGACGATGCCGTTTCGAGAATTTTAAAGATGAAATTTGAATTAAATTTGTTCCAAAGCACAGTGGCTAATTTAAACGATTATCCAAAGTTTGGTTCTCAAGAGTTTATTGACGAATCTTATAAAGCAGCTGCTGAATCCATCACTTTATTAAAAAACAATAATGCAGTTTTACCGCTGAATAAAGCCGATAAAGTTTTAATAACAGGTCCAACAGCAAACAGTATGAAATCACTAAACGGCGGATGGACATACACTTGGCAAGGCGAAAACGCTGACGAAATAGCTATTGATAAAATGACTATTCTAGAAGCGTTGCAAAACAAAATTGGAAAAGAAAATGTGCTCTATTCCAAAGGCGCTGATCTAATTAATTTTGATGATTCCGAAATTGAAAAAACAGTTGAATTAGCTAAAAATGCAACAAAAATAATTTTATGTTTGGGTGAAAAAAACTATACCGAAACTCCAGGCGATATTAACAATTTATTTATAACTGCTTCACAATCAAAATTAGCAATAGCCTTATCAAAATTAAACAAACCCATAATATTAGTCTTGAACGAAGGTAGACCAAGATTAATTAGTGATTTTGAAGAAAACATGAGTGCAATAGTACAATGTTATTTACCAGGAAACGAAGGCGGGAGAGCATTAGTAGCTATTTTAAATGGAGATGTAAATCCAAGCGGTCGATTGCCTTACAACTATCCTAGATATCCAAATTCATTAGAAAAATACAATCGAAAACATTCCGAAAGTGTAAGCGATGAAGAACGAGCTAATGATGCTAAATATGAAAAAAGCTATTCGCCACAATTTGAGTTTGGAACGGGCTTATCTTACACCACTTTTACTTATTCGAACTTAAAAATCGATAACTCAGAAATAAGCAACACAGATGATTTAACCGTTACCGTTGATGTCAAAAACACAGGAAAGGCAATCGGAAAGGAAGCAGTATTACTCTACCTTTCGGATAAAGTAGCAAGTATTACGCCCGAAGTAAAAGTGTTGAAGAGATTTGAAAAAATCACTTTAGAACCAAACGAAAGCAAAACAGTAACTTTTATATTGAATCAAAAAGACTTGCAATTTGTAAACAACGATTTAAAATGGATTTCGGAAAAAGGAACATTCAAAATCCAAATTGCAAATCTTACAAAAGAATTTTTATTAAAATAATAGCACTTTATTAATTTTTATTAAAAGCTTCTCTCTGTTAAAAGATAGTAGCTTTTTTTAATTTACAATACTTTTTTCTAAACTTTTAAAATCTAAAACAGAACCATTGACGTCATAATATTCATATTTAAATTTTAATTTTCCGTCGATTTCTTCAATATTTACTAATGTTTGATAAAATCCGTTACTCCATTCGACAATAACATAGTACGAATAATCTCCAACCCCAAAACTGCTGGGAAGATTACTAGAATACAACATTTTCTTAGACTTAAGATTCAAGGTATTAACCTCAATATTATCATACGAACCTATCTCATCTGTTTCGAAAGATTTACTTACATATTCATATTGACCCGTGGTTTTGTTGTTTTTTCTTTTAATTTTAGGGTCGTTGTAAATATCTTTTATTGAGAAAATCACATCTTTTAAAGCGCTTTTGCCGATGTTTAAAATCGAAAAACGAACTTGATGACTGTATAATAATCTATGAATTTTCTTTTTGTTAGCTTCAACAGTTCCACCTTCGCCTAAATCAACACTAGTTATTTCTAAAATAGGCAAGTTTTGTCCAGCAATTTGTATAAAAGACTCAGATTTAAATTTTTTTATTTTTTTTTCAGATTCAAGTAAACTATCGTTTTTTGAAGCTAATTCTTGATTTAAAATTTCTATTTTTTTATTTGCAGTATCTAGTTCTAATTTTGTGGCATCGTCAGAATTTAAATTTCCCTGCCTAAAAAAATAGATAGAAAGTCCTATCAAAACACATCCCAAAAATGCCATTGCAAATAGTATCATACGCCTTCTCTTTTTCATTACAAAATGGATTGTAGTAGTTTAAAAAACAAGAATTTAGGCACTTGAATTTTTTTATAAAAATAAAATAAATTTACAATCCATTTACTCAAATATTAATTTTATGTAAACATCTTATCAACCAAATAAAATATAATAACCTCAAAAACCAGAGTTTGGGGTTTATGCGGATAATAGTCCTCGATCTCGAATTTTCGGGACGGGAGAACCTACAAATCCTGAATTTTATAAATAAAAAAAGCTTCTCGAATGGAGAAGCCTTTTGTGCGGATAATAGTCCCGATCCTTCGGGAGAACCTACAAACCATGAATTTTATAAATAAAAAAAGCTTCTCGAATGGAGAAGCCTTTTGTGCGGATAATAGGACTCGAACCTACACGCCTTGCGGCACCAGATCCTAAGTCTGGCATGTCTACCAATTTCACCATATCCGCAAAATTGTGAGTGCAAATATAAGCATAACTTTGTAAATAACAAATACCAAATCACTAATTCACAAAAAAACAGATTTGGCTAACATTTTACAAAAAAAACCAAAACTCACAACTTAAATCCCATTTTTGTACTTTTGAAAATACTTTATAAATTATGGACAACCAAATTCAAGAAATATGGATTGACTTACACCAAGAATTGAAAAAATTTATTTTCAGTAAGGTAAGGGATATTGATACAAGTGAAGACATTCTGCAAGACGTTTTCTTGAAAATTCACCTTAATATTCATAAACTTTCAGACTGTTCTAAACTTACTTCTTGGGTATATCAAATAACAAGAAACGCAGTGGCTGAACATTACCGTAAAACTAATTTTGAGGTTCAGATTGACGGTCTCGACTTTGCCGAACAAGAAAATGAAGAATCGCTTTATCTTTCATTAAGCAATTGTATAAATCAGAAAATTAACAAACTGTCAGAAAAATATAAACAAGCGATATTGCTTACTTATTTTAAGGATATTTCTCAAATTGCATTTG
>NZ_JANNXH010000005.1:0-31222 GCF_031409475.1 Flavobacterium sp.
AATCATAAGATTTACGAGGTTTTGATTGCCTTTGTTTAACAACCAGCGGAGAAAGAGGGATTCGAACCCCCGGACCTGTGACAGTCAACAGTTTTCAAGACTGCCGCATTCGACCGCTCTGCCATTTCTCCAGTGAGCGTCAATCAAAATAGTTGATTGCGAGTGCAAATATAAGACCTTTTTGGTTTTAAAAAAACTATTATAATAAAAATAACAATAATTTTAATAGCTATTTTTTAATTGTTTAATAATCTTGACTTTAATCAATTCTGAACAATTAATTGTTTATTGAATGCTTATCTAATATTTTACATATTCTTTAATTTCTAGACCATATCCAATCATTCCAACACGCTTAGTTTGTTCGGTATTTGATAATAATCTAATTTTTGAAATATCAATGTCATGTAAAATTTGAGCGCCAATTCCAAAATCTTTATTGTCCATCTTAATTTGTGGAGCTTTGAAAATCCCTTTTGCTTGTAAATCCTTTAACTCTATAATTCGATTTAATAAATCGGATGACCGCGATTCTTGATTTATAAATAACATAGCACCTTTGCCTTCTTCATTTATTAATTGGAACATATCGTCTAATTTTTTATTAGCATCATTTGTTAATGTTCCTAAAATATCATTATTGACTAGTGTTGAATTTATTCTTGTTAAAATAGACTCACCTAAATTCCAATTACCTTTTGTTAAGGCTAAATGTACTTGATTATTTGTAGTTTGCAAATAGGAGCGAAGTCGAAAGGTTCCAAAACGTGTTTCAATATTAAAATCTTCCTTTTTTACAATCAAACTGTCGTGTTGCATTCTATAGGCTACTAGATCTTCGATTGAAACGAGTTTTAAATCGAATTTTTTTGCTACTTTGACTAATTGAGGCAATCGAGCCATAGATCCATCATCATTCATAATTTCGACGATTACACCAGCTGATTTAAAGCCAGCTAATCGAGCAAAATCTATAGCTGCCTCCGTATGTCCAGTTCGTCTTAAAACACCACCTTGTTTTGCAATGAGTGGAAATATATGTCCTGGCCTTGCTAATTCATAGGGTTTAGTCTCAGGATTTACTAGCGCTAATATGGTTCTAGATCTATCTGATGCCGAAATACCAGTGGTTACACCATTACCTCTTAAATCTACTGAAACTGTAAATGCAGTTTCTAATGGATCGGTATTGTTGTTAACCATAGCACTCAATCCTAATTCTTTGCATCGATTTTCAGTCAACGGGGCACAGATTAAGCCTCGACCGTGAGTAGCCATAAAATTGATCATTTCTGGAGTTACTTTCTCTGCTGCTGCCAGAAAATCGCCTTCGTTTTCTCTATCTTCATCATCAACAACAATTATAATTTTTCCATTTCGAATGTCTTCAATGGCTTCTTCAATTGTGTTGAGTTTTATTTTTGTAGTTACCATATATTGGAATTAATTTTGAGAAGGGAATATTTTTTTTATTATTTTTTGGAATGGTGCCAAGATCACATCCATGTTTATCAATCCAATATCGTTTGTTGCTCTATAAGTTAGCAGAATTGCCACAGGCGTCAATATAATTGAGGACATCCAAGCTCCAAGAAAAGGAGCCAAGCCATCTTCTTGTGAAATCCTTTTACCAAAAGTATTTATAAAATGAAATGTTATGAAAATTAATACAGCAAAAACTATTGGCAAACCTAATCCGCCTTTTCTTATAATTGCACCTAATGGAGCACCTATAAAAAACATCAAAACACACGCAAATGCAATTACAAACTTATCATAAAATGCTAATAAATGATTGTTAATGTTTTTTTGTTTAATTGTAAAATCAGCATTTGTAGCATCTATCGATAAGGCTGAACTGGCTAAGTTACTTATGGACATTTTTAACAGTTCTGATTTTTGAAAATTAGTGTAAATTGATAATAAATTGTTGGGCAAAGGCTTACTTTTTTTGGTTTCTATTTTATTATTGATAATCGCAATACGCTGATTACTTGTTTCGGAAAATGAAATAATATCAGTTTTCAAACTTTTATGCAATGAATCAAGAGTGTAATTTAATTCATTTACATTGAGCATTGTATTGGTATTGGATATATTTTCTTCATCTTGATTTGCCATATTCAGCTTTGATAAATCAAGATTTATAATATATTTCTTGAAGGAACTTTTTGCAAAAGGAACTTTGTTTCGGTCTAAATAATTTTTTGGAACAAGATCTTCATAATAATAACCGTCATTCAAAACTAGTTTCAGAATACTGGATTCCTCACTACTTATTAGTTCTCCATTTTTAGCAATAATGACAGTTTTTCCACCATCGCCAACATTTGATTTTTTGTGGATAGTTATTCCAGTAAGTGTATTCCCGTTCTCACCTGATTTTTTATTTACTTTAATATTATAAAATCCTACATCACTAAATTGACCTTCAGCTATGGCTAGTGCAGGCTTGACTTGTGCAATATTTTTTCTAAAGTTTATAAATTTATATTCGGCAAAAGGTATAATGTTATTTGCAAAAAAGAAGGCCACGATGCTTAGTAGTAAGATAAAAACCGTTAAACTTTTCATGGTTCTCTGTAATGAAATACCGGAAGATTTCATTGCTGCAAATTCATAATTTTCGGCTAAATTACCAAAAGTCATGATAGAAGCTAATAAAACGGAAAGTGGCAATACTAAAGGAATTATTCGAGGCATTGCAAATAATAAAAATTTAACAATCATTATTAAATCTAAATCTTTACCTGCTAATTCTGCAATGAATAACCAAACAGTTTGTAGTATAAAAATAAAAAATAGGATTACAAATACCATCGTAATTGTAGTCAGAAATGTTTTTAATAAGTATTTGTCAAGAATTTTCACTTAAAATCAATCTATTTTATTGATGTAGTAATTTGGATATTTACTCTCGGCAAAGATAAATTGATTTTTTGACAAAGGTTGGTTGGTTTTAAAAGAATTAACTGTCAATGTAGTTTTTGTTCCTTTTTTATCTATTTCAATTACATTATAAATATGTTTGGTTTGAATGTCAATACCCAGCAGTACTTCTTTCCTTTTGTCTTTGAAATTTGTTGGAATGAGTTTTACATATTGAATTTTTCTTCCTTTTATGTCTTTTAAATCAGACATTTCGTATTTATATCCTATGTTAAAAAATGTCATCATTTTTGATGGTGTGATGGCATTGTTATCTTTTTCATTTACGGATGATATAGTTATTTCTTCATCTTCCGGTACAACAGTATAGCTTTTTTTTCCATCATAAATTTTGGTTACACCCATGAAATTTAATATGTATTGATTTCCTTTCATGATTACATTGCCTTTACTATCTTGATTGATATTTTCTTTAGTATTATTCAATGAATATTTAAAGTCAATGACAATATTATCATAGCTTTTTATTTTTGTTGTTACTTGATCAAGCAATTCTTTGGCCTTTTTATCTTGTGCCTGGATCGTAAAACTAAAAAGCAATAATAATGTTAAAGCCGCAAATTTGAGTTTGATGATTTTATGTTGAAGTATCATTAGTTTATTATTTGTAATTGGTGTTGATTTATTTAAATCAATGAACACGTACTATGATTGTTCATTATTGAAAAATTGATCTAGAGAACTCATGTCTAAAATGTTTACACTTCGGGCTTTGCTTCCTTCAAAAGGGCCAACTATTCCTGCAGCTTCGAGTTGGTCTATCAATCGCCCAGCTCTGTTGTAGCCTAATTTTAGTTTTCTTTGTAGCAACGAAGCCGAACCTTGCTGTGCATTTACAATAACTTCTGCAGCTTCTCTAAACAAAGTATCTCTATCGGAAATATCCATATCAAGATTAATGCCACTTTCCTCACCAACAAATTCTGGAAGCAAATAAGCTGTTGCATACGCTTTTTGAGAACCAATAAATTCTGTTATTTTTTCTACTTCGGGTGTGTCTATAAATGCGCATTGTACCCGCACTACGTCGTTTCCATTGGTATAAAGCATATCGCCACGACCTATTAATTGGTCTGCACCTTGAGTGTCTAAAATGGTTCTTGAGTCAATTTTTGAGGTTACTCTAAAGGCTATTCTAGCAGGAAAATTCGCTTTTATCAAACCTGTAATTACATTTACAGATGGTCTTTGTGTCGCAATAATTAAGTGAATTCCTATGGCTCGAGCGAGTTGTGCAAGTCGTGCAATGGGAACTTCGACTTCTTTTCCTGCAGTCATAATCAAATCCGCAAACTCATCAACTACTAATACTATATAGGGTAAAAATCGGTGTCCGTTTTCTGGATTTAATTTTCGAGCCTTAAATTTATCGTTGTATTCCTTGATGTTTCTTACCATCGCATCTTTCAATAACGAATAGCGGTTGTCCATTTCTACACAAAGCGAATTCAAAGTATTTACTACTTTTGCATTATCGGTAATAATGGCATCATCAGTATCAGGAAGTTTAGCGAGATAATGCCGTTCTATTTTATTAAAAAGGGTCAACTCTACTTTTTTAGGGTCAACCAATACAAATTTGACTTCGGCTGGATGTTTTTTGTACAAAAGCGAAGTTAGTACTGCATTTAATCCAACAGATTTTCCTTGTCCTGTTGCTCCGGCCATCAATAAGTGAGGCATTTTTGCCAAATCGACAACAAAGGTTTCATTCGAAATCGTTTTTCCAAGAGCAATGGGCAATTCCATTTCGGCTTCCTGAAATTTAGCAGAGCCAATAACACTTTTCATAGAAACCATCGTAGGATTCTTATTCGGAACTTCGATTCCTATCGTTCCTTTCCCAGGAATAGGAGCAATGATTCGAATACCTAAGGCCGAAAGTGATAGTGCAATATCGTCCTCTAAACTCTTGATTTTCGAAATTCGAATTCCAGCTTCTGGGACAATCTCGTACAACGTTACTGATGGTCCAACGGTAGCTTTTATCTGGGCAATTTCGATTTTATAATTGCGAAGCGTATCTACAATTCTATTTTTATTTTCTTCTAATTCTTCTTGGTTGATCGTAATTCCGCCAGTTGAATATTCTTTTAATAAATCGATTGTTGGGTATTTATAATTGGATAAATCCAAAGTTGGATCAAATAAACCAAAATCAGAAACCAATCTCGACGCTAAATTGTCTTCGATAATATCTTCTTCTATTGCTTTTTCGATTACAAAAGCATCGTCATGTGTAGTAATAATTTCTGGGGCAATAAATGGCGGTGGTGTAATTTCGAGTGGAGTTGTTTTCAAACTAATTTCCGAAGCATTACTAATGGTAGGTTTTAAGGCTTCTTTGTTGATCTCGAATTGTGAACCCTGAGTTTTAAGATGAATCCCATCGAGTTCTTCTTCATCCACAACTGCAAATTCTTCTAAATTATAAGTATTTTCTCCTGACAGGGCAGTTTTTGAACCCAAATCTGCTTTGATTTCTTTTTTGGTTCTTTCAAAAAAGGAATGGATTTTTTCAGGTGAAACTTTAATTTTAAATACTAAATAGAGAATCAACCCGAAGATTAAAACCAATGCGGTTCCTGTTTTACCAATATAATCTTGCGAAAATAAATTCAATTCATAACCAATTGTCCCACCCAATTCCGGTAATGTGGTGGCAAAAAACCCTAATGAAACCGATAAAACTAGGATTACAAATAAGTCCCAAAACCAAATATTCTTTAGTTTTTTTAGAGAAATATTGAGTACCAAAAAAATACCCGATAAGAAAAACAAGCGCACAAATAAAAATGAGGCAAGCCCAAATCCTTTATAAACAAATAAATCTGCCAAATATGCGCCAAATTTCCCCAACCAATTTTGAACTGTTTCCTTTCGATTAGATAATTCAGATAAAGCGCTTTGATCTTCCTGTCCGTAGATGTAAAAGGAAATAAATGCCAGTAATAAAGCGATAGAAAACAAGACTAATACAGAACCCAAAACAAGCTTGTGTTGTTTCGACATTTCCCATGATTTAGTTGCTTCGAGTTTCGTATCAGGTTTTGTATCTAAAAGTAATTTTTTTGTCGTTTTCGCCATTCGTGATTGTATAAAACCTATAAAATTTTTGGAAGATAAATAATTAATCCAATTGCGATTGCAGTCAGAGCAGCAAAAAAAACAGCGCCAGCAGCGATATCTTTTATAAAACCAATTCTTTCGTGGTATTCTGGATGAATAAAATCAGCTACTTTTTCTACCGCAGTATTCAAACCTTCGATACTCAATACTAAACCTATTGCTAGGGTTTGAAAAAGCCATTCAGTAGTCGAAATTTTAAAATAAAAACCTGCTGCAATCAATAGTAACGCTGTAGAAAATTGGACCATTATACTATGCTCTGTAGAAATCAATTTTATAGCTCCTTTGAAAGCGAAAGTGATGCTTTTTAATCTTCCGGTAAAAAAAGTATTGTCTTTTTGAAATTCCATCAAGATTGTTTAAAGTACCGCCAGAGCAGCATCATAATTAGGTTCATCAGCAATTTCAGGAACTTGTTCAGTATGAATAATGGTTCCGTTTTCATCAACTACAATAATTGCTCTAGAATGTAAACCAGCTAATACGCTATCAACAATTTCTAACCCATTCGTTTTTCCAAAACTACCATCATTAAAATCTGATAAATTAACAACATTTTCAAGACCTTCTGCTCCACAAAAACGTTTTTGAGCAAATGGCAAATCTCTTGAAATACACAAAACAGTTGTGTTTGCTAACGCACTAGCACTTTGATTAAATCGTCTTACAGATGCAGCACAAGTTCCTGTGTCGATACTTGGAAAAATATTCAAGACTAATTTTTTTCCAGCAAAATCGCTTAAAGAAGCTATTGATAAATCGGTTGCAACTAATTTAAAATCAGTGATTTTAGAACCTACTTTTGGTAATTCTCCTGATGTGTGAATTGGATTTCCTCCTAATGTTATTGAAGCCATTTTATTTGTTTTAAATGAATTTCAAAAGTATGAAAATTATTTAAGATTTTAGAACAATCACAATAGCATTCTATTTAATTTTTTAATCAAATATAAAAGGAGTTGTTTGTATAAAATATAGTAGTAAAACTATAGTTTTTATCTATCAAAAAACAAATTTACCAAGAAGGCTTTTTGGTAAATTTGCATAAAGTAATTATATAATTAATTTAAATATGGAAAATAACACAAACTCAAGTAAGACATCTTACAATATTAATGAAGAAAGTAAATGTCCCTTTTCTGGAGGTACAAATTCAAAGAAAAGTGCTGGAAATGGAACATCAAACCGAGATTGGTGGCCAAATCAGTTAAAACTGAATATTCTTCGTCAAAATTCGTCTCTTTCAAATCCAATGGATGATTCTTTTAATTATACTGAAGAATTCAAGTCGCTTGATTTAGCTGCTTTAAAGAAAGATATTCTTGATTTAATGACCACTTCACAAGATTGGTGGCCAGCTGATTACGGAAGTTATGCAGGCTTTTTTATTCGATTGGCTTGGCACAGTGCAGGAACATATAGAACTGCTGATGGTCGAGGTGGAGCAGGTTCAGGAACACAGCGGTTTGCACCATTAAACAGTTGGCCAGATAATGGAAATCTAGACAAAGCACGGTTGTTACTATGGCCAATAAAACAAAAATATGGCAATAAAATTTCTTGGGCGGATTTAATGATTCTTGCCGGAAACTGTGGTTTAGAATCATCGGGTTTTAAAACTTTTGGTTTCGCTGGTGGAAGAACAGATGTATGGGAACCAGAAGAAGATATTTATTGGGGTTCAGAGAAAGAATGGTTAGATGATAAAAGATATACGGGTGACAGAGAATTAGAAAATCCGCTGGCAGCTGTGCAAATGGGCTTGATTTATGTGAATCCAGAAGGACCAAACGGGAATCCAGACCCACTTTTGTCTGCTCGTGATATTCGAGAAACTTTTGCTCGAATGGCAATGAATGATGAAGAAACCGTTGCGCTTATAGCTGGTGGGCATACTTTAGGGAAAACACACGGAGCAGCCGATCCAAATAAATATGTTGGTGTAGAACCAGCCGCTGCAGGTATCGAGGAACAAAGCAAGGGTTGGAAAAACTCTTTTGGAACAGGAAATGCAGGCGATACTATAACGAGTGGATTAGAAGGTGCTTGGACTACAACACCAACTAAATGGAGCAATAATTATTTTGAAAATCTTTTTGGTTTTGAATGGGAATTATTCAAAAGCCCAGCCGGTGCTCACCAATGGAAACCAACTAATGGTGCTGGAACTGGAATCGTACCGGACGCTTTTGATGAATCTAAAAGTCATACTCCAGTAATGTTGACAACAGATTTAGCGTTGCGATTTGATCCTGTTTATGAAAAGATATCTAGACATTTCCTTGCAAATCCAGCTGAATTTGATGATGCCTTTGCTAGAGCTTGGTTCAAATTAACGCACCGTGATATGGGACCAAAAGTACTGTATTTAGGTTCGGAAGTTCCAGCCGAAGAGTTAATTTGGCAAGATCCAATTCCTACAGCGTCCGATCAATCTATTGATAGCAATGATATTAATTTGTTAAAAGAAAAAATACAAGCATCAGGTTTGTCTGTTTCTCAATTAGTGTCAACTGCTTGGGCTTCGGCTTCTACTTTTCGTGGTACCGATAAACGTGGCGGAGCAAATGGTGGCCGAATCCGATTAGCACCACAAAAAGATTGGAAAGTAAATAATCCAACACAATTGTCTACTGTTTTAGGGACTTTAGAAAGTATTCAAACTGCTTTCAACGCTCAATCCGATAAAAAAGTTTCTATTGCTGATTTAATTGTTTTAGCTGGAAATGTGGGAGTAGAAAAAGCTGCTGCAACTGCTGGATTTACTGTAAATGTGCCTTTCACTGCAGGAAGAACTGATGCTGCACAAGAACAAACTGAAGTACACTCGTTTCAATTTTTAGAACCTTTAGCCGATGGTTTCCGTAATTATTCAAAAACTAAATACACGGTTTCTGCCGAAGAAATGTTGCTTGACAAAGCACATTTGTTAACATTAACAGCTCCAGAAATGACCGTTCTTATTGGGGGAATGCGAGTATTGAATACAAATTTCGACCAATCACAAAATGGTATTTTTACAAAACGTCCTGAATCACTAACAAATGATTTTTTTGTAAATTTATTAGATTTATCAACAACTTGGAAAGCCGTTTCAGAAGCTGTTGATGCTTTTATTGGAACAGATAGAAATTCTGGTTCCATCAAATGGTTTGGAACGCGTGTTGACCTTATTTTTGGTTCGAATACTGAATTGAGAGCAATCGCTGAAGTTTATGGCTCTAGCGATTCAAAGGAAAAATTTGTAAAAGACTTTATTGCAGCTTGGAATAAAGTAATGAATTTGGATCGTTTTGATTTGAATTGATTTTTACCAATGATTTATTTTTGCCACAGATTTCACAGATTCACACAGATTTCAGTCAGAAAATTGAAAATTAAAAAAATCTGTGTGAATCTGTGAAATCTGTGGCAAGTTTTTCTTTTGGTAATATTAATAGATGGAGAAATTATTATAAAGGGCAAACTAGAAATAGTTTGTTTTTTTTATACTCTAAAAACCTTCAATTTCAACAGGTAATATTCCTTTACATTCTGAATTTTTGAGCAATTGATTTGCAGCGATTTCTTGAAACTCTTTAAAATCTTGATACACTTGGATTACACCTTCCGCTTTATCGAGATTCGGAATTACCTGTAAAACATAAGGGTTTCCAAAAACGTATAAAACACATTTTTTAGTAGTAAATAATTTTCCTAAAAATGCCAAAATCGCGTCATCAATATCAAAATTATTAAATGGTTTTGCTTTTGGAACAAAAAGGGAAATAAGTAGGACATCAAAATCAGCCAAATCTTTTTCCAGTTTCAATATTGAATTTTCGTCAACTGTTTCTAATGCAAACTCAGGCGAGGGAAGCAAATCAGTTAAGGTTTTAAAAAAGACGTTTTCTGTATTTTTAAAAAGGCTAACTTTGGCGAGTTTCTCATCGTTTTTAGCTTCAAAAATCAGTACACTATTTTGATTGTTTTTAATTTTAGTAATGCTATTTTCGGCTATTTTTCTATTCAAAACGGTTGCAGTTTCAAAATTTAAATTGCCTTCTGGTTTGGTAATTCCAGTTATGATATCTGCTTTTTGTTTGCATTTCATTAATCGGTTAAAGCTAGCTTCGATTCGTTCTGGCAAAGCGTTTTTGAGGATTTCTTGAATTCCCTCAGCTACGTTTTCTGCAAAGCACAACACATCATTCCCTGCGTTGAAGGCTTCCCATTCCAGTTGCCCTTTTTTGTAATACAAACTTGAAACACTGCGCATATTCAACGCATCTGAAATTACTAAACCATCATAGCCCAATTGTTTGCGCAAAAGGTTTTCTATGATTGGTTTCGACAAGGTTGCCGAAGTATTTTTACCATCATTCAAAGCGGGAACTGCAAGATGTCCAATCATAATCGAATCGACATTTTGTTCAATTCCTTTTATAAAAGGAAACAATTCGTTTTCGAGTAATTCTTCCAAAGTTTCTTCTAAAACAGGCAAGCCTAAATGTGAATCGACGTTGGTATTTCCGTGACCAGGAAAATGTTTTAAGCAACCCAAAACCCCAACATCATTCATTCCTCGCAAGTATTCTAAAGCAAAACGAGCTACTTTTTCTTTGTTTTCTCCAAAAGATCTATACCCAATTACGGGATTATTCGGGTTGTTATTAATATCCGCCAATGGCGCTAAATTGTAATGAATTCCTGCCGCTTTTAAGTCCAATCCAATTTGTTTACCAACTTCATAAACCAAATTAATTTCGCTTTCGGGCAAAGCACCAAGTGTAATGGCATAAGGATATTGTGGCGTTTTTTCGACCCGCATTGCCAATCCCCATTCGGCATCAATGCACATCAATAGTGGAGTAGTGGCACATTTTTGAAAACGGACAACCAGTTCTTTTAATCGTTCATAGCTGTGGTCGTTGTGTTCGACAGTCTTTTTAGATTCATAGTTAGTTGCCGCACTTGCTCTGCTATGAAAAAATGTCAAGCCACCAATGTTATACTCCCGAATTAAACGCTCGGTTTCTATAATATTTTCTTCCGTGTCGTTGATAAAAACAGCAGGAAAAAAGAATTGTCCTATTTTTTGTGCTTGTGTCATTTTAAAATCATTAATATCTTTAAATTTATAGATTCATTCACGTTGTTTTTTAAAACCATATAAGAAATATAAGGACATTTAAGGGAGTGGTTTTTTTTAGATTTTTATTTCAACTTATATGCTCTTATATTTCTTATATGGTTTAAATAAAACTAATATTGTTTCAATCTTATGCTGACTTCTTTCCAAAATCTTTTGGAAAAATCAAAAATCGAGACAAAATCAATCCTGGTATTGTGGCCAAAAACACCCAAATAAAGAAATTACCATAACCCAAATAGTCTTGAATGTAACCACTCGCCATTCCGGGAAGCATCATTCCTAAAGCCATAAAACCTGTAGCGATAGAGTAATGGGAAGTTTTTGATTCACCATCGGCTACATAAATTAAAAACATCATAAAAGCAGCGAAACCAAAACCATAGCCAAATTGCTCACAAATTACGGTCGCATAAACATAGAAAATAGAGGTTGGGTGAAAATGGGATAATAAAACAAATCCAATTATGGGTAAATGCATCATCAAAATCATAGGCAACATCCATTTGCCAAGTCCGTGTTTTGAGATGGCAATACCGCCTAAAATTCCCCCAATGACTAGTGCCAAAACTCCAAAAGTTCCGTAAATAATACCAACATCTTCGGTGGTTAAACCCATTCCGCCAACGTCTTTACTGTCTATTAAAAAAGGAGTGAGCATTTTTAATAATTGGGATTCGCCCAACCGAAATAATAAAATAAAAGCCAACACTAAACCGATTTGTTTCTTCTGAAAAAAGGTTGCGAAAACTGTTCCGAAACTTACTTTTGGAGTCAATTCAGCTTTGTTTTCAATATTTTTTGATTCTGTTTTTGGAGTAGAAAAATAATTATAAATTGTAATCAAAGCCATAATAAAAGCAACAATTACCATAGTATAGGACCACGCTTTGGTCTTGTCTCCATATTTTTCTTCTAAAAAACCAGCAATAATAACAATTAATCCATTTCCGGTAAGCATCGAAAGGCGGTAAAAAGTACTTCTAATTCCAAGGAAAAAAGATTGCTGTTCTTTGGCTAAAGCCAACATATAAAACCCGTCGCTGGCCACATCATTTGAAGCTGATGCAAATGCCGCAACCCAAAAAACAGCCAAACTCAACACAAAGAAATTACTCATAGGAATCGTTAATCCTACGATTAAAAATGCAATCGAAATTACCAATTGCATTGCCAGAAACCACTTTCTCTTGGTAGCATATAAATCAATAAATGGACTCCACAAGGGTTTAATAACCCAAGGCAAATACAATAAACTTGTATAAATTCCAATATCTTCATTGCTGATTCCTAAGCTTTTATACATAATTACCGAAACCGAAATGATAATTGCATATGGCAAACCCGAAGCAAAGTTCAAAACGGGAATCCAATACCAAGGTTGATTGTCTGTTTTCATTATTTAATTTCTTTCGTTAAGTCTAAAATAGTTGCGTTGCTTTCGTTGCCATAAAAATCGATAAATGTGATGGCTGATGCCCCAATTCCTTGGAATTTATTGGTTGGAATACTAATAATAATAGAATCTTTTTTCTCTTGAAAAGCGATTTTTTCCATAATTAGGCTTGGATTATTCACATCAAGTTTAGCTTTATTTTTGGCACCATAAATCACAACATAACGTATTTTGCTATTCAAAGGAAAATTAAGTTTAAATCGATAGTTTGTAGCGTCTTTTATAAAAGAAACAATCGTAGGATTGTCAACCACAATTTGCATTGAACTAGGAACCGGATAAGGAAGTGCGGGATATTTATATTGATTTTCAAGTAGTATTTGTGTCACATCTTGGTTAGTGTTTACAAATCCTTTGGCACTGAAAAAAGCATTTCCCTGAACGTTTCTGTAGGTTCTTGTTAAGTCAATTTGGTTTGGAATTTCCAGCGGATTATTCCATTTTTTGTCTGAATCCGTTCTGATTTTATAGGTGCTATTGCCAATATAAAGATTGGTATTTGTAGTGTTTTCGGACCACCATTTTAGTAATTTTGAGTAAGAAGCTTTGGGATGTTCGATGCTCCAATACAATTGTGGCAACATATAATCAATGTACTTTCCTTCCATCCAAGCCAATGGATCGGCGTATAAATCATCATAATTGGTTTGACCAGATTCGGTGTCAGAACCTTTTGGATCTACCGATTTATTGCGCCAAACGCCAAACGGGCTAATCCCAAATTGCACCCAAGGTTTGATGTTTTTTATCGAAAAATAAATATTTTTTACAAACGAATTCACATTTGATCGTCTCCAGTCTGCTAACGAAAGTCCATTTCCATATTTTTTGAAAGAAACAACATCATTAAACTCTTTTCCTTTTACTTTATAAGGATAAAAATAATCGTCAAAATGGATGGCATCGATGTCATAATTTTTGACAACTTCTTCGACTATGGTTGTCAAATGGTTTTGAACTTCGGGTAAGCCGGGATTGTAATAGTATTTTTCTTTGCCCTTTTCACCATATTTAATCATCCAATTGCGATGCTTAAAAAAATCGTGATTGGGACTTAAAGTTTCAATTTTAGTATCGAAAGTCGCTCTGTAAGGATTTAGCCAAGCATGAAATTCAAAACCTCGGTTATGAGTCTCGGTAATCATCCATTCTAAAATGTCAAAGTTATCTTTTGGTGCTTGACCTTCTTTCCCGGTCAAATAACGAGACCAAGGCGCCAATTTCGTTGGGTAAAAAGCATCGCCAATACTACGAATTTGAACAATTACAGCATTATAATTTAATTTTTTATAGTTGTCTAAAATCTCTATGAAATCAGTTTTTTCTTTTTCTAAATTGTCGGAACTACTTTTTGGCCAGTCAATATTGACTACTGTTGCAATCCAAACGGCTCTAAATTCATTTTTAGGATAGAATTCATTTTGTTGTGAATTTGCATCACAAATCGGTATTAAAAAAAAGAGAAGCGTAACTATCCAGTACTTATATTGTTTCATATTGTGTAATTATAAAGAATTCAAAAATAGGTTTTTTAGTGAAGTATATTCGTAAAAATATTATTTTTTATACTGTTATTTTTCAATACAAAATGCGTTCCAAATCAGTTTTGGGTTTGTGATAATCCGTAATTAATCTCTTTAGGTTTAATTCCTCGATGCTCTGCGTCGATTTTTTTGCCACAGATTCACAGATTAAAATAGATTTTTAAAAATTTGTGAATCTGTGGCAAAAAAAATATTTGATTTCGTAAATAACGCAACACTATCTTTTATATTTGTCAATAATATTTTTTAGTTATGCCAACCCAAACGCAATTGCAGCAATTATCTCAATCATTAGATGGAGAATTTTTATATGATGAGCTTCATAAAACCATTTATTCTACGGATGCATCGGTGTATAAATTTAGACCAATTGCTATTGCTTTGCCAAAAACAGAACACGATATAAGCAAACTAATTCGCTTTGCTACCGAAAATAAAATCTCGTTAACGCCAAGAACTGCGGGAACTTCGCTGGCGGGACAAACTGTGGGAAACGGAATTATTGTCGATGTTTCTAAATATTTTACCAATATTGTTTCGTTCGATGCCAATAAAAAAACGGTAACGGTTCAACCTGGAGTAATTCGGGATGAGTTGAATTTATTCCTAAAACCACACGGATTATTTTTTGGTCCCAACACTTCTACCTCAAATAGGTGCATGATAGGAGGAATGGTTGGGAACAACTCATCAGGCACAACATCAATTCGTTACGGAGTTACAAGAGATAAAATTGTCGAAATCAAAGCCATTTTGAGCGATGGTTCAACAGTAGTTTTTAATGAACTTTCGTCTGCTGATTTTATAGAAAAAACCAAAGGCGATTCGCTCGAAAATTCGATTTACAAAACGATTTATGACGAACTTTCGAATATAGAAAACCAAAAAGAAATAGTAAAGGAATTTCCAAAACCAGAAATACACCGCAGAAACACGGGTTATGCAGTTGATTTATTATTAAAGTCGGACTTATTTTCGGGAAATGAACCCACAATAAATTTAGGAAAATTACTTTGCGGAAGCGAAGGAACTTTAGCTTTTACGACCAAAGTTACACTCCAAGTTGATGACTTGCCACCCGTAAATAATATTATGATTGTGGCTCATTTTCAAACGATTCAAGAAAGTTTAGAATCGGTTCTTGTGGCAATGAAACATCATTTGTACACCTGCGAAATGATGGATGACACGATTCTCGATTGCACCAAAAACAATCGAGAACAAGCCAAAAACAGACTTTTTATAGAAGGAAATCCCAAGGCAATTATGATGTTTGAAGTCGCTTCGGATTCTACAGACGATGCTGAAATTCAAGCCAATGCTTTGGTTGCAGATTTGCAAAAAAATAATTTTGGTTATGCTTTAATAAAATTATACGGCGACGATATTGATAAAATTATCGAACTCCGCAAAGCAGGTTTAGGACTTTTAGGAAGTATTGTTGGCGACAACAAAGCCGCCGATTCTATCGAAGATACCGCAGTAGAATTGAGCGATTTGCCCAATTATATTGCCGAATTTGCTACGATGATGAAAAAATACGGGCAAGATGCAATTTATTACGCACACGCTGGAGCTGGAGAAATTCATTTGCGTCCAGTTTTGAATTTAAAGAAAACCGAAGATTTAAAACTTTTTAGAACCATCGCAACCGAAGTGGCACATTTGGTAAAAAAATACAAAGGTTCGTTGAGCGGAGAACATGGCGACGGAATCGTTCGTGGCGAATTTATTCCGTTTATGATTGGCGATAAAAATTACGAATTACTTAAAAGAATAAAATTGGGTTTCGACCCAAACTCGGTTTTGAATATTGGAAAAATTGTGAATGCGCCAAAAATGGACGAAAATCATCGGGTAATTTCGGGTAGAGTGGAGCCAGAGATTCAAACTATTCAAGATTTTTCTGATAGTTTAGGGATTTTGCGTGCTGCCGAAAAATGCAATGGTTCTGGCGATTGTAGAAAATTACCTTCGGCTGGCGGCACAATGTGTCCGAGTTATCGCGCCACCAAAAACGAAAAAGATACCACGCGAGCCAGAGCAAATGCACTTCGAGAATATTTGACCAATTCTGAAAAAGACAATAAATTCAATCATAAAGAATTATACGAAGTGTTCGAATTGTGTGTGAGTTGCAAAGCTTGTGCGAGTGAATGTCCGAGTAATGTGGATGTTTCGGCTTTGAAATCAGAGTTTTTGTATCAATATCAAAAAGCGAATGGGTTTTCTATTCGGAATAAAATTTTTGCCAATAATGCAAAACTGAATCAATTGGGCAGTATTTTTCCGAGTGCAACCAATTTTATTTTGAACCAATTTTTGGTTAAAAAAAGTATGGGAATTGCCGTGAAAAGGGAAGTTCCGTATTTGGCGAAAACTACTTTTAGAAAGTGGGTTAAAAGTAATGGCAATATCAATGGTAGTTTCAATGGCAATTTCAATGAAAATAAGAATACTAAAGTCTATTTGTTTTGCGATGAATTTACGAATTATTACGATGTTTCGGTAGGAATTGATACTTATGAATTGTTGACAAAATTAGGCTATGAAGTTTTGGTAATTGACCACGAAGAAAGCGGTAGAGCTCTTATTTCTAAAGGTTTTCTGGAGGAAGCACAAGTTGTAGCCAATAAAAATGTGGCAATTTTTAAAGATTTAATTTCTGAAAACACACCTTTAATAGGAATAGAACCTTCGGCAATATTAACTTTTAGGGATGAATACCTTCGACTCGCAAAAGACAAAGAAAGTGCTGAAAAAATTGCTAAAAATGTATTTACGATTGAAGAATTTTTTAAAAGAGAAATCACTTCAAGCAAAATTAATTCCGACTCATTTTCTGATGTTGCAAAAAATATAAAAATTCACGGGCATTGTCATCAAAAAGCATTGAGTTCGATTGAAGCGACTTTTGCAATGTTGAATTTACCAAAAAACAGCAACGTTACCATTTATAATTCAGGTTGCTGCGGAATGGCAGGAAGTTTTGGATACGAAAAAGAGCATTACGATATTAGCATGCAAATGGGCGAAGATACTTTGTTTTCAAAAATCAGAACCACAACTGAATCAACTACAATTGCTGCGGCTGGAACGAGTTGTCGTCATCAAATTTTTGATGGAACAAATAGAAAAGCGTTGCATCCCGTTACCATTTTGAAATCGTTTTTGAAATAAGTATAAAATATTCAAATGAATATTAGTTCAATTATTTTTATTTAATTGTTCAAGCAAAACTTCGTAAATTAAAATTGTTTTATATATTTGGAATCTGAATAAAATATACATTTTTCACAATTAAGAAGTGCATTATTTACAATATATTTATTTTTAATGATAAAATTTACAATATGGCATCCAAAAGTTTATTTAGAAAAAAGACCGTTCAAGACATTTTAAAGCAAGTCGAGAAAAACAATATCGATGGGCATAATGCATTAGGGAAACACTTAACGGCAAGAGATTTGACAGCATTTGGAATAGCTGCAATTGTTGGTGCTGGTATTTTTAGTACTATTGGTAAAGCCAGTGCTGATGGTGGACCAGCTGTTATTTTTCTTTTTTTATTTACAGCCATCGCCTGTAGTTTTGCTGCTTTTGCTTACGCAGAATTTGCTTCAATGGTGCCAGTTTCAGGGAGTGCTTATACCTATTCCTATGTTGCTTTTGGGGAATTAATTGCTTGGATTATTGGCTGGGCATTGATAATGGAATATTCGGTTGGAAACATTACGGTTGCCATATCATGGAGTGATTATTTCACTGGTTTGCTAGAAAGTGGTGGCTTGCATTTGCCCAAATGGGTGCAAATGGATTACTTAACCGCTTCAAATGGATTTAATGATGCTACAGCTTTGATGCAAGGCGGAAAATCTTTCGAAAATTTGAGCACTGCTTTACAATCATCATATATAGCTTGGACCACATCTCCAGTAATTGGCTCTTTTCATTTTGTGGCTGATTTACCGGCTTTATTAATTATTATTTTGATTACAGCATTGATTTATCGTGGGATGAAAGAGTCTAGAAATGCAAGTAATATCATGGTTGTAGTTAAATTATGTATCGTACTTTTAGTAATTGCTGTTGGTATTTTTTATGTTGATACTGCCAATTGGGATCCATTTGCACCAAATGGTGTGTCGGGAGTTTTAAAAGGTGTTTCGGCAGTTTTCTTCGCTTACATTGGTTTTGATGCCATTTCGACGACTGCCGAAGAATGTAAAGATCCACAACGTGATTTACCAAAAGGAATGATGTGGGCAATTATTATTTGTACTATTTTATATATTGCAATTGCGCTTGTACTTACCGGAATGGTTAGTTATACTGAATTAAATGTTGGTGATCCATTAGCATTTGTATTCGAAAAATTAGATTTAAAATGGATGTCAGGAATTATTGCGGTTAGTGCAGTAGTAGCAATGGCGAGTGTTTTATTAGTTTTTCAAATGGGTCAACCTCGTATTTGGATGAGTATGAGTCGTGATGGATTATTGCCAAAACGTTTTTCTAAAGTACATCCAAAATACAAAACACCTTCGTATGCTACCATTGTAACTGGTTTTGTGGTGGCAGTTCCTGCATTGTTTTTGAACTTGACAATGGTTACCGATTTATGTAGTATTGGAACTTTATTTGCTTTTGTACTGGTTTGTGCTGGAGTTTTGGCTTTGCAAAATAGAACTGATATTCCTCGAGGGAAATTTAAAACACCTTATGTAAATTCAAAATTTATATTGCCTGTTTTAATTGGTATTGGATTAGTATTTGCTTTTGGATATAATAAGAAGGCAACAATGGATTTTATTACCAATGAAACTCAAATAAACGATGCTGCTGCAATTATTACTTCCTTAAATAAAGAAGAAACCCAGAAAGTATACGACTATTTAGTAAGTATAGATTCAAAAAAAGGCACAAACGAAATACCTGATTTAGAGCATTTATTGAGCCAATACCAGCAAGATGATCTTGCGTATCAAAAAGTAATTGCAGGTTTACCTGTTGCAGATTCTATTAAATACGAAAGTGGTTTTGGGTTATTCAAACACAAAATCCCAATGTGGATTTTCTTGCTTGTTTTAGTAGGATTATCATTTTGGTCTTTCAAAGAAAATTTATCGTTGATTCCGCTTTTAGGCCTTATTTGTTGTTTGTACATGATGGCTGAATTGAGTGTATGGAACTGGATTTATTTTGGAATTTGGCTCTTGATTGGATTAACAATCTATTTTGGTTTCAGCCGTAAAAACAGTAAATTAAATAGTTAGAAATAATAAATTTATCTTTGAAAAGAGCATTTTATGAAAGCATTACCTAAAGGCAGTCCAAAATTATTAAATGCCTGGGCCTTTTATGATTGGGCAAATTCAGTTTATACATTAACAATCGCTTCGGCAGTTTTTCCTATTTTTTATGAAGCCTTATTTTCTGAAGGAGAACATTACATAAGTGTTTTTGGTTTAAATCTTAAAAATTCGGCATTGATTAGTTTTGTTACAGCTTTTGCTTTTTTAGTAATTGCATTTATATCACCATTATTATCTGGAATAGCAGATTATGTGGGCAATAAAAAATCATTCTTGAAGTTTTTTTGTTATCTAGGATCGATTTCCTGTATGGGATTGTATTGGTTTAATCTTGAAGATATTTACATAGGGTTGTTATTTTATTTACTTGGGCTTATTGGATATTGGGGTAGTTTGGTTTTTTACAATTCGTACTTGCCAGATATCGCTTTTCCAGAGCAACAAGACAGTATTAGTGCCAAAGGTTTTTCATTTGGTTACGTTGGAAGCGTTTTGTTATTGATAGTTAATTTAGCTATGATAATGAAACCTGATTTTTTTGGAATTACAGGAACCGAAGGTGAAGCAGCAATGAAAGCGATGCGGTATTCTTTTATTATGGTCGGAATTTGGTGGATTGTATTCAGTCAATATACTTATTATTATTTGCCAAAAGGAAATAAAAATAGTGAAAAAGTTACTAAAGCTGTTATTTTTAACGGATTTAAAGAATTGAGAAAGGTTTGGGAATTGTTAAAGCAAAACCTCCCTTTAAAACGTTATTTAGAAAGTTTTTTTGTTTCGAGTATGGCTGTTCAAACCGTAATGCTTGTAGCGACTTATTTTGGAGCTCAAGAAATTGCTTGGGAATCTAAAAGTGATGGTACAACAGGATTAATTATTTGTATTTTATTAATACAATTAGTGGCCATTTTAGGTGCGTTTTTGACTTCAAAAGCTTCAACTAAATATGGAAACATCCCCACTTTAATTACTATAAGTTGTTTTTGGGTTCTACTTTGCGCGGCCGCTTATTTTATTAGACTTCCTATTCATTTTTATATTATGGCCAGTTTAGTTGGACTTGTTATGGGAGGAATTCAATCGTTATCACGTTCTACTTATTCTAAATTATTGCCAGAAACAGAGGACACAACTTCCTTTTTTAGTTTTTATGATGTTGCCGAAAAAGTGGGAATCGTTATTGGGATGTGCATCTACGGAACCATAGATCAAATCACGGGAAGTCCTAGATTTGCAATTGTGTTTTTAGCAATCTTTTTTATTATTGCTGTTATTTTATTACGAAGAGTGCCTAACAAACAAGTTTTAAAATAATTTTTTAGATAAATTCGACTTACCTCAGAAGCATAGAAAAATAGCATTCTATTAAGTGATTTTATACTTCCGTTTGGCATAATGATTGTTTTTAATAGAAAGAAATCAGCTGTTTAATTTGTTTAATAATTGATTTTCAATGAAATAGCTCTATTATATACAATAACTTTGATTGAATGTTTAATACATTTAATGACAAAAAGGCTTAAATAATTATATGTCAAATCACAAAATACTTACTATTGACAATTTGTCACTTCAAGAATTTGATTCAGAAGCTGAATTAATACCGTTATTGACTCCAGAAGATGAGGAGGAAATGAATAATGAATTGTTGCCAGATTCCTTGCCAATATTGCCCTTGCGTAATACTGTTTTATTTCCCGGTGTAGTTATTCCAATATCTGCGGGAAGAGATAAATCGATAAAATTAATTAATGATGCTAATGCAGCAGGAAAAATTATTGGAGTTGTTTCTCAAATCAATGAAGAAGACGAAGATCCTACTAAAAACGATATTCATAAAATAGGTACAGTAGCTCGAATTTTGCGTGTACTCAAAATGCCAGACGGAAATATTACTGTTATTTTGCAAGGAAAAAAACGATTCGAAATTGAGTCTGTACTTTCTGAAAGCCCATACATTACAGCAAAAATTAAAGAAGTTCCCGAGAAAAGACCCGGAAAACACGACACCGAATTTACTGCTATTATTGAGTCTATAAAAGAGTTGGCTATAGAAATAATTAAGGAAAGTCCTAATATTCCCAGCGAAGCTACTTTTGCAATAAAAAACATTGAGAGCCAATCATTTCTGGTAAATTTTGTTTCCTCAAACATGAATTTATTAGTTAAAGAGAAACAAGATTTACTATCCATTAATGCTTTAAAGCAACGAGCACTTGAAACACTACGTTATATGAATGTAGAGTTGCAAAAATTGGAATTAAAAAATGATATTCAATCTAAAGTTCGTTTTGATTTAGACCAACAGCAACGAGAATATTTCCTTCATCAACAAATGAAAACCATACAAGAAGAATTAGGTGGTGCATCTCAAGAAGAGGAAATCGACGAAATGAGTCTAAAAGCTAAGACCAAAAAATGGGACGAAAAAACCCAAAAACATTTTGAAAAAGAATTGTCCAAAATGCGAAGAATGAATCCACAAGCGCCAGACTTTGGAATTCAACGAAATTATTTAGATTTGTTTTTAGATTTGCCTTGGGGCAATTATTCAAAAGACAGCTTTGATTTAAAAAGAGCACAAAAAATTCTAGATAGAGATCATTTTGGTCTGGAGGATGTTAAGAAAAGAATGATTGAACATCTTGCAGTTCTGAAATTGCGAAATGATATGAAATCACCAATAATTTGCTTAACTGGTCCACCGGGTGTTGGAAAAACTTCCATTGGAAAATCAGTTGCCGAAGCATTGGGAAGAGAATATGTTCGAATTTCACTTGGCGGATTGCGTGATGAAGCCGAAATTCGTGGTCATAGAAAAACGTATATTGGTGCCATGCCAGGCAGAATTATTCAAAGTTTGAAAAAAGCAGGAACATCAAATCCTGTTTTTGTATTGGACGAAATTGACAAATTATCTAATAGCCATCAAGGTGATCCATCATCAGCATTACTAGAAGTTTTAGATCCGGAACAAAACAACTCTTTTTATGATAATTTCCTAGAAATGGGGTACGATTTGTCCAAAGTCATGTTTATTGCCACGTCAAATAATATGGCTGAAATTCAACCGGCATTGAGAGACCGAATGGAAATCATAAAAATGTCTGGTTATACTATTGAAGAAAAAGTAGAAATTGCACGTCAACATTTGTTTCCAAGACAATTGAAAGAGCACGGTTTAACAACTAAAGATTTAACGATTGGGAAAAAGCAATTTGAAAAAATTGTTGAAGGATATACTCGTGAATCTGGTGTTCGTGGATTAGAAGCAAAAGTGGCACAAGTTATTCGAAATGCGGCAAAATCTATTGCTATGGAGGAAGAATACAACAAGAAAGTTACCGATGAAGATATTGTAAAAGTTCTTGGAGTTCCAAGATTAGAAAGAGATAAATACGAATCTAATGATGTTGCTGGTGTTGTAACAGGTTTAGCTTGGACAAGTGTTGGTGGTGATATTCTTTTCATTGAATCCTTAATTTCTCCAGGAAAAGGCGCTATGACAATCACCGGAAATTTAGGAACAGTAATGAAAGAATCGGCAACTATAGCTTTAGAATATATTAAAGCCAATGCGGAAATTTTAGGTTTAAATCCTGAGTTATTACTTAAATATAACATTCATTTACACGTTCCAGAAGGAGCAACCCCAAAAGATGGACCAAGTGCTGGAATCGCAATGTTAACTTCATTGGTATCAGTGCTTACTCAAAAGAAAGTGAAGAAAGGATTAGCGATGACTGGTGAAATTACTTTAAGGGGAAAAGTTTTGCCTGTGGGTGGATTAAAAGAAAAGATTTTGGCTGCAAAAAGAGCAAACATCAAAGAAATCATTTTGTGTAACGAGAATAAAAGAGATATTGATGAAATAAAACAAGAGTATTTAGAAGGTTTAACGTTTCATTATGTTAAGGAAATGAGTGAAGTATTGCAAATAGCCATTACCAATCAAAAGGTTAAAAACGCAAAAAATTTATAAATTACTAAAGCTTGAATATCCAAAAGGCAAAAGTTAAATTAATTTTCAGTTAATTGAACTTTTGCCTTTTTTGCTTTTATGGTGTGCCTTAAAAATAATATCTTCGCAATTGCGTTTTACTACATAGAACAGTCATTTTAAATATGCATAAAAAACTTGTATTACTTTTTTTATTTTCGGTTTGTACTGTTTTGCACGGTCAAATAGGAGGTAAGTCTGTATATCAGTTTTTAAATTTAGTTACTTCTCCACGACAATCCGCGTTAGGTGGAAAAACAATTACAATTTATGATAATGATGTGAATCAGGCTCATTTCAATCCAGCTACAATTAATGCTGAAATGGACAACCATTTAGCTTTAAATTATGGAAGCTATTTTGGCGAAGTTACTTATGGAACGGCATCTTATGCTTATACATATGACCGACATTTGCAAACCTTTCAAGCAGGAATTAATTATGTGAATTATGGTAAATTTGATGGTTTTGACGAAAATGGTGAAGTCACAAGTCAATTTACAGGTAGTGAAATAGCACTATCTTTTGGTTATGCCTATAATGTTCCGTTTTCTAATTTATATATTGGAGCTAACGCAAAATTGATTTCATCAACTCTTGAAAGCTATAATTCAATTGGCGGAGCAATAGATTTGGGTGCAATTTATATAGACGAAGCCAATGACGTAAATTGGGGTTTAGTGATTAGGAATATTGGAACACAATTCACTACCTATTCTGGAACAAAAGAAAAATTACCTTTGGAAATTATGATTGGTGTTTCTCAAGAATTAGAAAATGTACCCATACGCTGGCATCTAACTTTAGAGAATATGCAACAATGGAATATCGCTTTTTCGAATCCAAATCAAGCCGAAACAGGTTTAGATGGATCTTCAAGCGATAAAAAAGTATCTCTATTTGGAAATGCAATACGACATATGGTTTTTGGGGTGGAACTTTTTCCAAAAAGATCATTTAACATTCGTTTAGGATATAATTTTAGAAGAGCCGAAGAGTTGAGAATTCTTGAACAACGTAATTTTTCAGGAATATCAATGGGTTTTGGGTTGAAAATGAATAAATTAAAATTCAATTATTCGTATTCAAGATATACATTAGCAGGAAATACAAGTCTTTTTGGATTAACAATTAACTTACAATAATACATTTTGAACAAGAAAATTACAATAGCGATAGATGGGTTTTCATCAACGGGTAAAAGTACTTTAGCCAAAGAACTAGCCAAACATTTGGGTTATATTTATGTTGATACTGGTGCAATGTATCGTGCGGTAGCTTTATTTGCCATGCAGAAAGGATACGTTTCTAAAGATTTTTTTGACAAACAAGCATTGATAAATAATTTGCCTCTGGTTAAGTTAGTTTTTAAATTTAATCCCGATTTGGGTTTTGCAGAAATGTATTTAAACGAAGTAAATGTTGAGACTGAAATTAGGACTTTAGAAGTTTCAAATTATGTTAGTATTGTTGCTGAAATTTCCGAAGTTCGTTCAATGCTAGTTGAACAACAAAAGCAAATGGGTAAAGATAAAGGGATTGTTATGGATGGGAGAGATATTGGAACGGTAGTTTTTCCTGATGCAGAGTTAAAAATATTTATGACTGCAAGTTCTAATACCCGTGCAGAAAGACGATTTAAAGAATTAAAGCAAAAAGGAGATATAGTAACATTTGATGAAGTTTTAAAAAATGTTGAAGAACGTGATTATATTGATACACATAGAGCCGATTCACCCCTTATGAAAGCTAATGATGCTATTGAGTTTGATAACTCTTCTATTTCTAAACTAGAACAATTTAATAAAGTAATACAGTTGATTAAGGTATAAATTTTTTTCAATTTAAATGTTTTAATTAAAACCACGCAAATAGCGTGGTTTTTTTATTTAATCAATTATATATAAGCAAGGTTTTGTAAATTATGTAAGAATTTTATATAAGTATATTATTTATTTGTGTATTTCATCGATTATATTTGTATTTTAATCGATAAAAGAAGTATGTTTGAAATGTAATTAAAAACAACATTTAAAAAAGATAAAGAAACAAATAAATTTTAATCCTAAAGAAGTTTGCCCCACAATCTACTTTAAACTTAAACTACTTAATATTATGAAAGCAAAATTACTTCGTGTACTATTGCTAGTTGCAATAGTATACACTATGAACTCTTGTTCGTCTGATGATTCAGAAACACCTACTTCTGAAACTCAAACACAAAAAATAATGGATTATACCTACAATCAGGCCGAAACGGATGCAATGGTTTTAATTAATAATTATCGAGTTAGCATTGGATTACCCGAGTTGAAGCAAATAACTCATATTTCATACAAATCAGAACAACACGATAATTATATGATTACCAATAATGTGGTCAACCATGATGATTTTGTAGCCAGATCAGAAAATATTATTAAAGTTTTAGGCGCTAAAAGAGTAGCAGAAAATATAGCATACAATTACAATACGCCAAAATCAGCTGTTGAAGCTTGGTTAAGAAGTACAGGACATAAAGAAAACATAGAAGGCGATTTCACACATTTTGGAATTGCAATACGTCTAAATGCTGATGGAAAAAAATATTATACCAATATTTTTGCAAAAATATAAGTTTGAGTTTGTTTGTTTTTAGATAAAAAGCTGCCCGAGGGCAGCTTTTTTTGTTTAAATAAATGTTGCAATTTCTCTTTCAACTTATACCAATTTGATTTTTAACGAATTCAAATGACAGTTCGGACTTTGTCGAAAACTATTGTTTCACCGCTCCCTTTGGCTTCGCTCAGGATGTCTCACTCGATGTGATAAATGCCATTAAACTATTTATTAGGTACAATTATTAAATATATTACTTGCAATAAAAATATACATTTATATAGTTTTATTTGTAACATCAAAGTATGTAAATCGACATTTCTAATCATAAATGCTTGAATATAATTGCAACTCTTTTATCTTGATTTATTGTTTATTTTAAATCAATCATAGTCTCAAATTATTTATTCACTTTAGATATTGATTTTTATTTTAAGTATTAATAAGCCGTGGATGAAGTTTTATATACAGTTATTTTAGTACCTAATACAATTAGTTTAGAGATTTTATGTTGACTGATATATTGGTTTGATTTTAAGTTTAAAAATTACTGCAGTCCTTTTTTGTTACTTATCGAATGCGAAAATAGCATTAACAGTATATTTCAATAGTATTTACTTTAACTGCATAAGGATTCTTTTTTTAATGCATTTAAACAATAAAAAAACCTTCAAAAGCTTTACACTTTTGAAGGTTTATTATAAATATATGTTTCTGTTTTATAACGCAGTAATTATAAATTCACTTCGTCTATTTGCCTGATGTTGTTCTTCGGTACAATTTGACTTGTTTGTTGGTTCACAACCGCAATCGTTGACTAATTGAGATTCTCCGTAACCTTTACCGGTAAGTCTGTCTTTTTGTACTCCGTTTTTAACCAACCAGTCTATTGTAGATTTAGCTCTTCTGTCAGATAAAATTTCATTGTATTTTATTGTTTGTCTACAATCTGTATGAGAGCGAATATCAAGTGTCATAGTTGGATTTTGATTTAAAACATCTAATATTTTTTCTAAATCTATAGCAGCTTCAATTCGGATATTGTATTTATCTAAATCAAAATAGATCATTTTGATACCAAAACATTTTCCTAAATCATCACCAACAGCTACTTTACATCCTTCTTTATCTAAAGCAAAATTCAGCTCAGTTTTACCATTTTCTTTTGATATGGTAATGTTTTGCTCTTTTGTGGTATAACCGATTTTTTCAGCTCTAACATTATAGGTTTTTTTACATTCTACTTTAAAAGTATAACGACCTTCTTTATCAGATACAGTAGTTCCAAGAGGCGTAAATTTGCTATCATACAAAGTTAATTTTGTATCAGGAAGTAGGATGCCAGTTTCTTTATCGGTTATAATACCAAATAATTCTTGTTCGCAAATTAATTTTTTAGTTTCTAAAAATTTGTAAATATCATCAAAGCCTTGACCACCATCTCTATTTGAGGTTAAAAACCCTTTTCTCGATTTAGTGTCGATTAAATAAGCAAAATCATCTTTAGATGAATTGGCTTCTGCTCCAATATTTTGAACTTCATCAAATGTACCGTTTGGTTCTATTTTAGCAGTAAATATATCTAAACCACCAAGACCTGGATGACCATCTGAAGCAAAATAAATTTCGTTTTCATCAGTTACAAAAGGGAAAGTTTCTTTACCTTCTGTATTAATTGTGTTTCCTAAATTTTCGGGTGTTCCAAAACTCCCATCATCATTTATTGTAACTTTAAAAATATCAGACTGACCTATTGTTCCTGGCATGTCTGAAGCAAAATATAATGTTTTTTCATCTGCACTTAAAGCAGGATGTGCTACGCTGTATAAATCACTATCAAAAGGTAATTCAGTTATTTTTACCCATTGTTCGTTTTCTAGACTCGCTTTGTATATTTTTATTAATGTAACTCTATTTACATCTTTTCCTTTTACACCGTCAAGAAAATTGTTTCGGGTGAAATACATTGTTTTTCCATCTTTAGTAAAAACAGGAGTAGATTCGTTAAATTTCGAATTTACACTTTTAGAAAATTTCGAAATTCCACTTGCAGACATTGCATCTCCTAACTCAGCTTCATATAAATTAGTAAAATATTGATTGGTCCATTTATGTTTTCTCTGTCCTAAACTTCCCGTATCTCTGGCAGATGCAAAAACAAGTTTATTTAAATGAAAAGAACTACCATAATCAGAATATTTAGAATTGATTCCTGCATCTTCAATTTTGTATCTACCTGAATTGGCTTTTATTTCTTCTAAATAGTTTCTGTTTTTGCTAAAAAGTTTAGCTCTACTATCATTTCCAGATTTTTCATTAAATTTCTCGAGCATTTGATTTGACTTGTCATCTTGCCCAATAGACTTTAATGATTGTGCATAACGATAATAGTATTCTGGTTCTAAATCAGAGTTCATTGCAAATAATTCGGTATACCATTTGGCTGCTTTTTCAAATTCAGAATTGAAGTAATAAGCATTACCCAATTTTTGAAACATATCAACTGATTTGTACCCTTTTTCGGCTACTCTTTCATATGTTTTTATAGCATCTATATAAGCGTAGCTGTCGTATTTTTTGTCAGCTGCAACCGCTTTGTTTTTTTGTGCATAACCGCTAAATGAAAAAACACTTATTATAGTTATGTAAAGTAGGATATAGTTTTTCATAATAATTGCTTTTAGAAGAATCTAGGTGTTGTTATTTTATCGTTGTTTTTGAATATTTCGTAACGCAAGAATATTTCATGTGAACCCGTATTGTAGTTTTTTAAATTAGTAGTTTCTCTGTCATAACCGTAACCTATGTATAAACCATCAGATACTTGAAACCCTACCATTGCACTTAAAGCGGCACTCCATCTGTAAGCAACTCCCAACGTGATTTTCTCATTAAACATGAAATTTCCTGATATATCCATTTGAAGTGGAGCACCTTCAACCATTTTAGTTAGCAATGCTGGTTTAAATTTCACAGTACTGCTTAAATCAAACACATATCCAGCTATTAAATAGTAATTTATTTTTTCTTTGAAAATAGCTATTTCATTATCATCGTATCTTTTTGACTCAATAAAATTAGGTATAGAAAGACCTACATATGCTTTATCAGAATGTAAATAAACTCCAGCTCCAATGTTTGGTGTAAATTTATTAAAATTTTGTAAACTTGGATCAACCGGATTTTCAGGATTCAATTTATTCACATTCAAATCGAATAAATTTGCGGTTGCTTTAATACCAAAAGATAGTTTATAAGTCTCAGATGTAGGAATAGTATATGATAAATCAGCCGAAATAGCAGTTTCATTTGTAGGCCCAATTTTATCATTGATTACAGAAACACCCAAGCCTAAATTACTACTGTTTAATGGTGTATTAACAGATACAGCATTGGTGACTGGTGCTCCATCAAGTCCTACCCATTGGGTACGATGCAAAGCAAATATACTCATAGCTCCTCTCGATCCTGCATAAGCGGGATTGATATTGATTGTGTTATACATGTATTGAGTAAATTGTGCATCTTGTTGGGCATAACTTACAACTCCTGTAAACATCAAAACGAATAATAGTATTCTTGTCTTCATTAGTTTCTTTTTTTTAACCTGAGGATTGTAAGTCCTCAGGTTGGGTTAGGTTTGGGTTTAAAATTATTTACTTAGATATAAATATCCGTCATTTTTAATGATTTGTGTTTTACCTGTTCCGTCTACAGCACTATAATTAATAATATAGTAGTATGTTCCTGTAGGTAGACCAGAAGATTGACTCACAGTTGCTCTTCCATTTGAATTTCCATCGAATGAGTTTCCATTGTTATTATAGTTCTTAGTTTCAAAAACTAATATACCCCAACGGTTATAAATTTCAACTGTATTTGGTAAGTGACAATCTTGTTCTATATTTTCGATTGAGAAAGTCTCATTTGTACCGTCACCATTTGGTGTGAATGCATTATGAATAATTATATTATCACAATCCAATACAAAACAATCATTATTTACATTCATATTTACATTAATACTTATTGGACAATCACCACCACTAATTTTATATTCAAAGTTATAATTTCCTATTGAAAGATCTAATGGTGTATAAATACTTCCCACAAGTTTTCCAGTATTATTCGTGTCTACCCATGTTCCATTTAAAGCTGTACCAGATGGTAACAAACTATTTAAATCAATGCTGTCTGAGCTTGCATTACAAGATGCACTTGCAATTGTAATTCCACTATTTGCAATAGTAACATTTATAATTTGTGTAAATTTAGATGAATTTCCACAGGTATCAGCAACATTCCATTCTCTAACAATTGAATAAGAAGTTAATGTTCTGTTTATTATGTTTTCAGTATATACAGGTGTTCCAACAGTTGAACAATTGTCTAAAAATACAAGTACAGGTTTTAAAGGAATAGCATCACATCTCACATCAACAGAGGCTGGAAATACAGTCGTTGTTGTTGGTCCTGTTATATCTTGAACGGTTACGGTTTGAACGTGAGTTGTAGTGTTATTACAAGCATCAGTTGCAATCCAAGTTCTAGTTAGTATAGAAGAACCAGCACAAGAACCAGCAACAGTTGTTTCAGTATAAGCAACAGTAGCATTACCACAATTATCAGTTGCAGTTAAAATAGCTGCAGTTGGTATAGCTGAACATTGTACTGTAACACTTGACGGTAATGCGCCTACAAAAGTTGGATTAGTCGTATCCTGAACAGTTATTGTTTGAACGTGAGTTGTAGCATTCTTACAAGCATCAGTAGCTTTCCAAGTTCTAGTTAATATTGATGAACCAGCACAAGTTCCAGCAACAGTTGTTTCAGTGTAAGCTACAGTAGCATTACCACAATTATCAGTTGCAGTTAAAATAGCTGCAGTTGGTATAGCTGAACATTGTACTGTAACACTTGACGGTAATGCACCTACAAAAGTTGGATTAGTTGTATCCTGAACGGTTACGGTTTGAACATGAGTTGTAGCATTGTTACAAGCATCAGTTGCAATCCAAGTTCTAGTTAATATTGATGAACCAGCACAAGTTCCAGCAACAGTTGTTTCAGTGTAAGCTACAGTAGCATTACCACAAT
>NZ_JANNXH010000006.1:0-19150 GCF_031409475.1 Flavobacterium sp.
ATTTTGCATCGTAGGAATGTTGATAAGTTTTTAAAACCCGAAGGGAATTTTTTAAAAAACTTATCAATGTTCCGGCAATTAAGTTTAAATTTGAATCAATTATTAACCTAAAAAAAGGTCAACGTATTTTAGGATATGACAAGAAAAAAACCGAATAAAAGTTTCTGAAAAATTTGCATAACAAAAGTTGCTCATTAAGACTACTTTTGTATATTTGCATAATGGAAAACAGAATTACATATAGAACAGTGATTTTGTATAAATCATATTTTGAGGATTTCCTTAAAAAGCAAAATCCGAAAGTGAAAGCCAAAATTGCTTGGACTTTAAAACTGATTGAAGAAATTCAACAAGTTCCAGAAACGTATTTAAAACATATTGAAGAAACCGACGGACTTTATGAAGTTAGAATTCAACAAGGAAATGACATTTTTAGAGTTTTTAGTTTTTTCGATGAAGGAAAATTAATTGTATTAGCAAATGGATTTCAGAAAAAAACGCAAAAAACACCGAAAAACGAAATTGCGAAAGCATTAAAAATTAAAACTGAATATTATGAAAACAAGTAAGGACATAAAAACACTTTCTCAAATTTTAAATGAACAATTTGGAGAAGTAGGAACAATTGAAAGAACTGAATTTGAAGAAGGGTACGAAAACTTTAAATTAGGTGCTTTAGTTCACGATGCAAGAATTGAAAAAGGATTAACTCAAGAGCAACTTGCTGTTAAATGCGGAACAAACAAATCCTATATTTCAAAAGTTGAAAATAATGTGAAAGATGTCAGAATTTCAACTTTACAAAGAATAATAGAAGTTGGACTTGGTGGAAGATTAAACCTATCGGTAACATTATAAAAAAACCTCGCACAACAGCGGTTTAGTCTTAATACGCTTGTGAAGTATATATTTTATTGGTACTCACGAAATTTAAAAATCCTTTAGTACAACATAAGTACAACAAATCAAAAACTTTTTACAAAGCTATAAATACCAGTACTGTTAAGCTGCGCTTGGCGGTTCATTGCTTGGTATTCCGCTAATCGTCCACAGTAATAGTTTTGGGTTGCTTTTGCATACCCATTAATTAAAAGTAAATCATTCAAACATTCTCCTCCAGGTAATATTATATATCCTAATTGTCTGTTCCAGTAGTCATAGTAGTTCTCCTGTTCTGTGATGATAGTTACAACCGTTTTAGGCGGTGCAACCGACAAAACGAAGTGCAAGGATTGCAAACCAAATTGGAGCAATAATTGGGCAGGTAAACTGCTTTTCTCTTCATCTTCTATCATCTTCCTATTAATCTTTACTTCTGGTGCATCCAAGCCATAAAGTCGGATTTCTTTTTTCATTTGAGTGAAACGATTGCAAATGATTATGCTATCTCCATCAAGGACTTCTTCAATTTGCCAATGAGTTTCCACTATGTACGGTGCTTTTGCGTTGTATTGCATTGATTTACAGTTATTTAAGTTATTGATAATCAAAGATAAACATTGAAATTTGTCTTATGAATTTTATCTAATTATTAACTTTTTAAATCTTAAAAAAATGGCAAGACAAAAAGGTGTTATCAAGTATGTTGGAACTCTTGGAGATATCCGACACTTCAAAATTAAAGGACAGGAAGGCTACTTCGCTGGTATGGTTGGCGGACCATCAGGCGACCAAGTGCTGACTGCTCCTGAATTTGAGAGAACTCGTGAGAATATGAACGAATTTGGCGCTTGTGCCAAAGCCGGGAAATCTGTTCGAACTGGTTTATCTCAAGTGATGAAACAAATGGCGGACAGCCAAGTAACTGGAAGATTGACTTCTATTATGAAGAAAATCAACCTTGAAGACCAAACGGAAGCCAGAGGTTACCGTAAAATTGAAATCACAACACAAAGAAATTACTTAAAAGGTTTTGAGTTTGACAAAAACTCTTCTTTCAATGGCATTTTCAACGCTCCGTTTTCATTAACTCACACGGTTGGTAGAGAAAGTGGCGAATTTGTTGTTGATGCTTTTAATCCAGCGAATTTGGTTAATGCTCCATCTGGTGCAACTCACTTTCGTTTGATTACTTCGCTTTCTGTAGTAAGTGATTTTGAATACAACGCTACCACAAACAGCTACGATCCTATGGATGCAGCTTTGAATGAGGTAAACGATATTCAATATAGTCCTTTCTTGGACTTGTACGCTCCAGTTCCTGCTACTGCAATTGTTGCAACTTTACCTAACGGAGCAATTCCAACGGTAAACACAACTGTTTTACAGTGCATCGGAATTGAGTTCTACCAACAAGTGGGACCAAATTACTACTTGTTCTCCAGTGGTAACTGCTTGAAAGTTGAGGATGCTTTTTAGAAAAACCTTCCGAAAATCCCTCGCCAAAAGTGAGGGATTTTTTGTTTAATCTCAAATCTATCAGAACTATGGAAAGCAAAATAATAAGAGTAGCACAAGGTAAAGAAAGCACATTGAGCCAGTTGTATATCAACGGAATTTTTCAATGCTATTTGTTAGAGGATAAAATTAGAGAAGTGAAAATAGCTTCACAAACTGCCATTCCAAAAGGTGTTTTTAGTTTAAAATTAAACACTTTCGGAGCTAAAAATGTGGATTACAAAAAAGCTTTTGGAAAACTGCACGAAGGAATGATTGAAATTACCGGTTTGCCAAATTTCAGTTTTGTATATATCCATACCGGAAATACCATCAAAGAAACTGCCGGATGTCCGCTTTGTGGTTTTGGTTTCCAATTTGTTGATGGTAATTTTCAAGTTACTCAAAGTGTTGCAGCTTACAAAATGATTTATCCAAAGTTGGTTGTACTGGCAAAAGCTGAAACCAATACAATGATCATTGAAAATAATTTTCAATTCTAAAAAGTCCAAAAAATGGAAAATATAAATAACATCACGGTACTTTTTGGAACACTTATCACCTTGTTACTCTCGGTTGTGGCTTATTTTATCAAGCAATTACACACCGATTTCAAGAGTATGGAAAAAGATTTGATTGAAGTTAAAACGATGGCTTTAATCATCAAAACAGAGTTCAAAAGTGGTAATGATTTATTGAACCAGAAAGTAGAATACATCGAAAAAAGAGTACACAATTTAGAATTATCAATTTATAAAAATCAAGATTATGAAAAATAAAAATATGAATGTCGTTGAAAGAGCATTGGCACCAACTCCAAAATGGTTTAAAATTTTGAGAACAGTTGGAATTGCTTTGGCAGGTGTTGGCGGAATTATCATCGCCTCGCCTATCGCCTTACCTGTTGGATTGGTTTCGGCAGCTGGTTACTTGGTTCTTGGTGGAAGTATCATTTCAGTAGTTTCTCAAACTGCTGTAAAATCGGATGAAGAATCGAAAACAAACCCTTAAAAACGGTTAATAACCACCTTGAAAGCTCCATTTATTGGAGCTTTTTTTGTTTTTAGTAGTTAATAAACATCAATTGCTTTACTTTTTACCGTTTTATTTAAGTGGGCGGAATATATTGCACTTATGTTGGGGTTATATGGCTTTCATTTGTCAATCAAAATCGTGTTGGTTTATTGGGAAAAGTTTTCCAAGGAAGCCCCAAACTTCAAATTTGGGACTGGTCATTCGGATGAGGGAAGAATTGGAGCTGTTTTTTTTGAGAGAATGCCTTTCGGGTATTCTCTTTTGAAATGGGATGCTGTGGCATTCTTTCAAAAAAAATTGCATCCATAGGGGTTTGGGGAAATGGAAGATTGCCCCAACTGAACTTGCCGAGTGCGTTGGCAGTAGCGAAACAAGTGTGTTGTTTTTCTATTTGCTGATTGGGGTTTTTCTGATTGCTTTCCTGGAAAAGTTGATGCCTGAAATAGTGTTCAGTTTGCAGTGTTCAGTTTTCAGTAAATGGTGTTTAATATTGATAAGGCATCGGCTTTTCGGGAAAGCAATTACTGCGGTGGTGGTGGCAAATAAAAAATGATACTCTTGTGGGGAAATTTGATTTTTGAGGATGCCTAACTGTTCTTGTGAAAAGGAGAGTTTCTATTTACCGGAATTGTTGTTCGGATTTGTTATGGCATCTTCAAAAAACAATGCAAATATAGTTCCTATTTCGGGTGGGAGCGTTGGCTGTGGCGGCTATTTTACATAATGAAATTATAGTGCGAGTGCCCCGGGGTTCGGGGCGCTTGACCTATAATGTTGCTATCATTATGTAACATAGCTTGGGGGTGTTTTTGGCTTTCGAGCGTTGGGAAACAGCTTATTGCTTTTTCTATTAAACCAAAAAATCAATATAAAAATCTAATAAAAAAGCAATGTGCTGTTATAGCGTTGGCAAAAGCCAAAAACACAGGAGCGTTGGCAGAGCGTTGGCTTGGGTGGGCGCAAAAAGGTCAGCGATAGCGTTCCTATTTCTTTATATAGTTATTAGCGAAATGAAGCAAAAAAATATGTGAGTTTAGGAATACTTGGACTAAACGAGGATTTTGTGCAGCTGAATGAGGTAATGACTATTTGGTGTTTTCTTCTTCCTTTTTATCTAAATATTCATCATCCCATAAATCACGGTAGATCATTACATATTCGTAAGTTACCTCTGGGTTGATTTTATAGTAATATCTGCATATTCTTTTAAAAAGTAATAGCATCTTTTCGTCGTAACAGTAATCAAGCAAAGCATCTATTACTCGTTCAATTTCTTTTTCGTCTTTGATCTTGTTACGGTAAATTCTATCTACTTGTTCTTCGTAGATTAAGAAAGCATCTTCTGTAATTTTATTTATACTTTCTGCTAATTCTTTGAAACCATCAAGTTGTTCTTCTGTCATCTAAATTAGTGTTTCGGAATTTATGATTAATCCTGTTTTGGCATTGCAAATTCAATATTCATTTTCCAATCTAGCTTATTGATTTCGGTGCGAAGTTGTGTTAGTTCTTGGATTAATTCTTCAAATGTTGGTGCATCCCCATAAATCATTTCTGTTAGCATGGTGTTGTAATCTGCTTCCCATGCTTTTATAACTTCGCTTGGTGGAATTGGATTAATGGTTTGTGGTTGGTGTAGGTTGTAATCTACTTTGCTGATTCGGGTGAAATTGTATCTGTGTTTGACAATGGTTTCGTATAACTCGGTATCGTTTAATGCGTTTTGTTTTATTTCGGTTTTTGAGAGTTGGTACACATCGTATAAATGTCTGCTCAATCTTTCTACTCGGATTGCTTGTGTTGGCTTACTGAATTCTTCATGCAATAGGAATATTTTCTCCAAAAATGTTCTTTCTGGTATTACTGTTGGAACTTTTATTGCTGGCATTGCGAAACTTGCATTAGGATAGTATTCATCTACTAATGTATTGAATTCTGCTATTTTTAGTGGTTCTCTCAATGAACGGCAACCGATTTCGATTTGGACTTTTGGCTGTATGTACCCAACTGATTCTATTACGTTTGGATAATACATTAGCATTATTTTTGGGTCTTGGTCGGATTCTTGGGTGTTTATTATCTCCCAATTTACATTGGTAAATCCTTTTTCTGCCATTCTTTGTTTTAGTTCTGGATAGAATGTATTTGATATGTATTGATTGGCTGCTTTTCTTAAAGCGGTAATGTCTTTCTTTTTTAACTCTCCTTCAAAACCTAGAAATTTTGGTTCTATTGCTAAATCTACATCTTCGGAAAAACGACTTATTAGATTCCATGCTTTGCTTAATGATGTTCCGCCTTTGAATACTAAATGTTTGCCTACGCTCATTTCAAAAATAGTTGCTAATACTTGCACTACCCACCAATCTTTTTCAACGGCAAATGGTGGTATTTTTGATTCATCACTTAACTGTTGGTATATTTCAGCTTTATCAGAATCTGGTATCGAATAGAAATTTGTCTTTGCCATTTACAGTGCTTTTTTCATTATTTTTTGAATCCAAACCGGTGCTAATTTGATGTCGTGCATTATATGTTTTGGATCTTCTTTCTTCAATAATTCTATTATTCTTTCTTCTTCTATTGTCGTTTGGTTGTTTATACCTATTTCTTTAAGTGCTTGAATTACCAATTTACTAATTTTACCTTTTGCAGAAAGATTTTTTGGTGTGGTTTTTTTAAACTTAATCGTTCGTTTACCTACTTTAATTTCTCTTGGTGAGCCATCCGTAAGCAATACAATTTTCATGGGTATTTGTGTACTCAACCCAAGTGCATTAAGTGCATAAGAGCCTGTGGGCAGTGTTCTTATTCTGTCTCTTTTTGCAATAGCCTCTGCTACTTCTTCGGCAGAAGGTATGAGATTGCCAATATATTTATTGCTTTTTGGACGAACATATATTCCTTGAGCTACTCGTGTTATACTAGTCTCTTTTTCCAAGCGATGTAATGCTAAACGAACTGCTTCAGAAGTTCCTAACTCTTGAAAATCTTCTGGAAATATTAAAACTCCTTTTGAAATTTTCTTGATTGCTTCTACTATTTTGGACTCTACACTTTTCATTGCTTTAGCTTTTAAAGTTGTAACAAATATATGCTAAATTTGTTACAAAATATACCCTAAATTGCACTTGCTTTATTTGCAAAACCCTCCTGACTTTTTTTGTTATAGTAATTGCTTTATAATCAAATTTTTATATCGCTTTTAGGTTTAGTTTTTGTCGCATAAATAGTAAAGATTTGCGACAAAAATAGTATTGTGTTACACTTAATTATCTTTTTACTATTAAGTGATAAAGCACCTTTTTGTTATTAGAAATGAAATTAGTGAAATGAAGCAAACAAATAATTGATGCTAGGAATACTTGGACTAGGAGCGATTTTTGTGCAGCTGAATAAGATAATGAATAAATACAAATATGAATTTACTAAATTATGAGATTATCTATAACTAATAATTAAGCCCAAATTTCACTAATTTTTTTATTGATTTTAAAGCATTTACAACATTAACCTCTTTTACCGTTTCACTTTTTGTAATAGACTTTTGAACAGATTTTAAATTAGCTAGTTCAAGATTATCAAATATTTTTGTTTGTTCCCCTAAATCAAATATTTTAGCCCAATCGTTCTTATTAATCAGTTTTAATCTGTCATAAATAGCTTTTATATCAACGACTTCAACATCAATTTCATTTGAAAGCAACTTTATTTCTTCAATATCAATCTGATTCACTTCTATGTATACTAATATTTTATTTCCTATTGAAATATCTCTTGCATTTAGATTCTTTGATCTTTTAATTTTATTTGCAATTTCCCAAATATCTGTGGACATCGTTTTTAAGGAATCAATATTAGATATATACTTAGACATTCCGTCCCAAAATTTATTACCAAAACCTAGTATTTTGGTAATATTCATCAAATTATTTTCAGATTTATTATCAATTTCTTCTGTTTCAATTTCCCTTGACAAAACTAATTCTTCCGTAACAAAGCAATCGTTGTAATTTTGAAAGTTAATTTTATAGTTTTCTTCTTTTAATAGTTTCCAACTAGATTCTCTTTTTGCATATTCAGAAATCAATGAGCCATTTGAAGCACTTACTAATTTATTATAAACAAAAACAATTAGTTTTTGTAAATCGTTTATGATTCTGGCATCAACACGTTGTTCCTCATAAATTTTCCATAAATCAAGTCTATTATCTGTTAAATAATAAAAATAAGATATTGTATAGGCAACAGTGAAAGATTTCAAGTTGGTATCACCAATAGCGTCAATATTTTTTCTGCCAAATAGTTTGTCAACTGTTTTAAAAAGGATGGCATTAGCGATTAACTTTTTATAAAAGTTTTCACCGGGTAATTTATTCTTCTTAACTAATTCATTTATTTTTTTAGTATAATGTATAAAATTTTTCTGGGCTCCTTGTGATACATAATGAGGTTCTAATTCCCAAATATTTATAAATTTCGCAACATCAGATTTGACAAACTTTTGATTTGTGGGGTTCTGCTCTTTGAATTTTCTTTGCTGAACAGGCGTTGTTAATTTATTTAAAGATTCTTTGTATTGACCGTTTACACGCTCAAAGTACCAGATTGTTGATAGATTTCTGTTCTCTGGATCAATAACATATTTCTTTCTTGATATCGATTCAATTTGAACAAAATATGGATTATTTGATGATAAATCCAATTCTGAAACTTTGTTTTGACTATTTGCATATCGAGCAATATTAGGTACTTCTATATTTTTTTGATCAATATCTTTAATTACTGTCAATTTCATTTGAACAAATACCTTACTTACGTCAGCATCTTTATATTTCTTTTGGGTATGAAATAATGATGCAGTAGTTTGTCCACCATTTACTATTTGAAAATCATTCATCTTTGTTAAGTAAAGTTGATTTTCAATCATTTCAGTTTCTACATTTTCAGCAGTTGCAGTTATACCATTATTATAAGGCAAAAACATTTGTGGTTTATCTCTAATAGTATCTCTAATTCCTTTGTTAAATTTTCCTGCTTGCCCTAAAAAAGCACGTACATTGCTTTCTAATAATTCATTAGAATGCAAATCATATAATTTTGAAAGTACATCACCAGGAACAATTGCTAAATAACATTCATATAATTCATCTAAATCAGGTACTTTAAGACATTGAATACCTAAGAGATTATTTGTCAAAAAATCTTTGAATTTAATTTCTATTGGTTCCCGATTACTAGAATTTTCATTTAATTTATAAAATCTTTGGATATCCCAAACATGAATATAAATTTTCAAATCGTCATATCCTTTAATAGTAGTAGTATCAAGATTATGATTTGAATTTCCATTGATTAAAAAGAAAACATTTATTCTGATGAAGTTTGCTTTTTGTTTAACTATAATTTTTAAAAGTGCATTTAATTCCGACTGTGCAGGATCAATATAATCTATGTGCCCTTTTAAAGCTGCATTTAAAAATTTCTTGATTTGGTTTATATTCTTTTCAAAATCACTTTTTTGAATATTAAAATCATATGAGGTATGATTAAAATGTGTTATAAAAAGATCTAAAGTTTCAAAATAAACCTTATTGTCATCATCCTTGAATTCATCCTTTAAACAATAACCATTTAGTTTCCAATCTATTCTTCCCTGTGAATCTGGATGAATATATGATAAAACACTAGCACCTTCAGACTTTCCTGCGCCATCCAAAATCTCAAGACAATGCTCTGTAAATTTATCTTCAAAGCTGGCCCCTTCACCATCTGAATATACTAATGCTGCTATATCAGACTGAATGGCTTCAATATAATTTTTTAATCCTCTCTCCATTATTTTATTAATTCAAGAATTGATTCATTACTTACTAAAAATTGTTCTATCGCTGATAATTCAATACTGTATTTTGTGTCAAACAAACCAATAGGTAAATCTGAAGCTACCAATCTTGGAAAATCATTAGTAACTTCATAAAAATTTCTTTTTCTAAAAGCATACTGGCGCTTGTAATTTTCAAAATCTTCATCAAAATAGCCAACCAATAAAAGTCTTTCATTGAAAAACTTTAAAGCATTCTGATTATTATTAATTTTCGTTCTAATTTGCTTAATAATAGAATTTAGTGAAAACCCTTTGTCTTTTACCTCTTCAACAACATATAAGATTAAATATAGTTTTGTTAAATTTTCATTATCTAACTGTCTTTCACTTGATATTTTAACTTTTGGAACTTTTGATGAAGTTAACTTTACTTCGACACCAACTGAACCAAACCGAAAATCTTTATCATTAAAATCAGGACCAGTCCAACTTTCTAATAAAGCATCAATAGAATATTCTTCATCTAGCAAGGAATTGAACAATAAAAGTTCTCCAATTAATCCTTTTTGTCTTTCAATTGTAAGCCCTTGGAAATTTATTTTATCAAATAATTTTTTCCATTTTAAAACGACATTAGAAGTTTCAACTAATGCTTCATTTTCGGTAACACTTTTCGAGATTTCTTCAACAATATTTTCAATAAATAAACTAAAAATATCTTTCAGCTGGTTGTCTAAAAGATATATATGTAACTCTTTTGAATCTTCAAATTCATATATTTCAATGAATAAACCCTTGAACTTAAAATTTTTAAATTCAGGAAATTTAGCGTTTTTAGATGTTTCAAATATGTATAAATGATTGCCGGTTATATGATTTGTTGCAGCAAAACACTTGAACGATTTAACGTGTTCAAGTTGAGTTTTTATAATAATTTCATCAGTAGGAACATGACTTTCCCAAATAGATTTAATACTTACCATAATTATTCGTTTTCAGAATTATCATCATCTTCCATTGGTTCTAAGTCTAGTTCTTCTTTTATCGTTGCAGAATAAGAAACTTGAACTTCATTTTCAATTTTAGGAAAATGCAAACTATAACCAATGATTGGAATTCCGTTTTCAACATTTGTGGTTCCTCTTTCGTCTAAAGCATAAATTAGTAGCAAACCTTTACTTTCGTTAGCTCTTCTCTCTTTAATGCTTCCTGAACCATTTTCAACCAAATCAACTTGACGATCTACAACATCATCAATTTGATTTTTAGTTATTTTATATAATTCAGAATATTCCGTTTGATTTCTGACACTACAAACTAATTCAATTTCTTGTGCATTTGCTGATAATTTATATTTTTGAGTGTCGTACTCTGTTCTGTTTTCAGGCTTCTTAATCACTCCTTCATCGTATAACAATGCCTTTTCACCAGTATTAGATACTATACAAATATTCCACTCTCTTATATTATTACTTGTATTCTGATTTTTAATGTAATCTGATATTACTTGATTATTTATTGAAGGAATATTTATTTTATAATTCTCAATAAAGTCGGTTAATACATCTATTTGAACCTTTTTATACAAAAGGTATCTAACTTTTTTCCTTTTTGTAATTATATTTTCATCTTTAGGAAAACCTAATCTTTCGAATAAATTTTTAAGATTGTTAAAATTATTTTGAATTGATTTTTGGTCTTTAAACAATAAATAAGTTTGTGGATTTGAACCAGAAAAAGACATTGTAATATCTTTAGCCCAGAAGAGTTTAGCAACACTTGTGATTGCTAATAATCCATGGTGATTTCTAACTTTTAGTGTAAAATCTTTGGGTTTTAAATTACGAGTAGTCATTTCATCAAAATCATATCTCATTTCTTCAGTAGCCATGGTTATATGGTTAAACCATTCATAAATGGTTTCTGTTGTATATAATCTACATAAATCAACATATCCTGGTCTATAACCAAACCATCTACCCATTTGCATCAACGAATCATACATTCTTGTTGTTCTCAAATAATAACTCGTTGATAAACCTTCTAAAGTTATTCCTCTAGCTAATCTACCACCACCAACAGCTATTACAGACAAGCCCTCTTCGTACCTAGAGTAATCAATCTCATCGATATTATGATATTCTAAATTAGTTGTAGAGCGAGTTCCATGAACTGCACGAACATCAATTTTTGAAGCTGCTTTTTTTAATTCCGCTTTTACACTTTCCCATTCATGTAATTCAATTCTAGTGTCTTTGTAATCTATATTTTCAATTACATTTTCGGTTGTTGGTAAAAAATCATTATTGAATATTTCTTCTAATTCATTTAAAAATTGTGCATCGTTAGCACTTATATAATTTTTAAAATCTTTCATTCTCTCGTTGACCAAAGATGCCACCCTGTCTATCCATTTAACATAAAGAGCAACATGAACTAACATAGAATTATGTTTTTTCTCATGTCCTCTTAATCTTCTAATAGCACAAGTAAGGATGAATGATTTTAAAGCTGTTTCCAGACTTTCAGGCAAATATTCGGGTAAATCATCCTTATTGTTTTTATTTATTGTCCTGAAAAATGGAGGGTCATAATCATCAATAACTCTAAATACATCAAGCGGTTCATGACTTTCTCCTGTTATCGGATTCTCTAGACCAAATATTTTAGCTGCTCCAATATAATTTTTTGGTGCTATTATATTTATAATAAAATCTTTAGGAAATAAATCTTCACCTATAAAGTATGTTTTACCCTTTACAACAGTAGTTAATTCATCATTGAAATCTTGAGGAATAAATAAGTTTGCATAAGGTGTCGCAGTATATCCAACAAATGTGTTTTGATCAAATACATTTAATAAAGTTCTAATTAACTTATTTATGGCTTTGATGTCATTTATGTCTTTAGTTGCATTAACGGAAGCAGCATCAGCCTCATCATCTATTATCAATGCAGGAACATCAAATAATTTTGGTTGTCCATTCACAACTCTAATATTAGAATCTTTTGAAAACCAATCAATCAAATTTTCAAGAATACTTTTATTTTTTTTAATTACAAATACAACTGGATTTTTCCCGATAGGAATATTTAATCTATTAGCTATGCCTTGATTAAAATCACCTTCATCACCTGTTCTGTAAAAAGATGATGTTAATGAATATATATCTGTATCAACTTTATATTTACCAACTCCAATTATTTTATTTTCACCATAATTATTTATGTATGCTGAACTACTTTTTCCAATATATCCTTCATCAATTCGTTCTTGTGTTTGTCTTCTTAATGAGCTTATTGTACCTGCAATGACTATAATAACTTTATATCCTGCATCAGTTGCTTTATTAATTAAACCAACATAATTTGAAGTTTTACCTGATTGTACATGACCTACAACCATACCTCTTCTATCCCAAGAACCAGATTCTTTAGGATTATAACATTTATCTAATATTCTATCTGTAAAATCATCTAAATCATTGATTGGAAACGAAGGATCTTTTTCGTGCATGTAGGATTTATATCTACTCCACAACTCCCAATTAATTTCATCCTTTCTTGAATAGAGCCAAGGTGTAATATCTCCATTCATTTCAGTGATTGAACCTTTTCCAATACTAAAATCTGCTACTAATATTTCAAACAATTCTCTTTTGTCAATTGCTTGACCAACAGATGCCATTGTTGTCTCAACTCTGTCGATAATATTTAAAATTATTTCGTCTGTAATTTCACCATTTTGTTTCGCATGTGACAAAAGTGTATGTGCTATTAACCTAGCCGAGTTTTTTATATCGTTCATATTAAATAGTCATTTATTAATGGAAATTGATTGAATGGCGTTGAATTCATTATTTGCTGTTTAGCCAAATTTTGAGGAACTCCTTGTTGAATATAAATTCTATATAATTCAATGGTTAATTGGATTAAATCATCGCTTGGAATTTCGGGTATGCTTTCTAACTCATGAAAAGAAGGATCCTCGTTCTGATTATATAATATTAACTCTAAAGGAACATTTTCTTCAATAAGTTTTAAAGCTTTTGAAAAAAGCTTATTTTCTTTTTCTGAATCAAGCAATTGTTTTATAATATGATGCTTTTTATTTATTTTATATTTTTTTATTCCTTCTCTGTTTGTCTCATCTTTCCACAAAGTCTCAAAATGTTGACTACTACCCTCTGAAGACCTTGTAATTGGCCCTCTCCAATTATAAATTTTTGCCGACTTCATAACTGCAATTTTAGCAATTCTGGCTAATTCTTTTCTTATTTCGATTGGAGGTGTTGCAGTTGATTTTTTTATATCAAGATTCCAATCAAAATCATTTGCATTAGGAAAGTTAATAGCAATTCTAGCTAATTTTGAATATTCTCTCTTTTTTTCAATACCTAACCAGTCACCAGACACAAGTAATCTATCTCCTCGATATATATAAAAACCTTGTTGTTGATACCATCCTAGAGGTCCGCCAGATTTTTCATAATCTTCATTGCTGATTTTTGACATATGTGGCAGAATAAAATATGTTACTTCAACATTGTTGATTAACACTTCTAATTGTCCCATTTCAGGCTTTGGAGTAAGGTTTAGAAGAAAAGGATTCCATGGTTCAATTTCATAAGTATTTGTGAAAAGTTTGATTTTTTTACTTTCAATAAAACGATGAAAAACTAAACTTAAATGCTCATTTACGGTTGTCATTTCTTGATAGAAAGCATTTTTAACAGCCTCATTTTCAACTTTAGAATTACCAACGATTCTGTCTAACAATTCCCAAACAATAAAAGTACCACTTGTTAATTTATCAACTTTATCTAAATAAGATTCATCTGAAACATAATCTAACAAAGTCCATTCTTCTTCACTATTTATAAAATCAATATCCCAACAACGTTTAATTGTAGCAAAACCCTCTTTCTTTGTGATAACTGTAAGTCTTTTACATTGCGAAAATGAAGCCGTTTTTAGTCCCATACCAAACCTACCCAAGTCTTTTTCATCTCTTATGTCTTCGGGATTTTTACTTCCTGGAGTCATAGCTATAATTAACTCTTCTAAATTCATTCCCTTCCCATTATCCAAAATAGAAATAACCGAATCTTTACCTTTCCAAAGAAAATCAATTTCAATAGTATTAGCGTTAGCAGAAATACTGTTGTCAATAATGTCTGCTATTGCAGTTGAAAGATTATAACCAAAACTACGATATGAATTTATTGTTGATTTTGGATTTGGCTTGGCGTTTTCTGCTTTGTATTGTTGCATAGTTATAATTTTAGTAGCCAATAATTAATATTCCTTCCAATGGAAGTATTAATCTACCAGAAGCGTAAAGTGTTTCAAAAAAAGTGATTACGCTTTGAAAATCTTGATTTTTTCCGTAAGTTTTTCTAACTGCTATAACTAAAAAATCTACTTCATGCATCATACATGCCTGAAATAAATCTTTCAAAAATTGGTAATTCGTTACGGCTCTTCCTGCTTCAACTTCTATAACTGTTTTTAATTCTTCATTATAAGCATCAGCATCAAAATACTTTTCAAGTTTACCGTTTAAACCAAATAGCACAGGTACTTTTATTTTATCAATTGCCTTTTTTGAGGTTTCTACTTGATAATTTAATTCTAAAAGATTTAAAGAAACTTTTTCCAAAACCTCATTACTATGTAAAGTAAGTTTATCGGAAGAAATTAATTTTTCGTTCAAAATAAATATATCTATAACATCTTTGAGGTGTGAAGGTATTTCTTTCCTTTTTGGATAATATTGCCAATTTATCATTTAATCATTTCTTTTATTTGATTAGCAATACCTACAGCCATCAAAACTGGAACAGCATTCCCTATCTGTTTAAAAGCAGTTGTTCTACTTTTTTCAAAAAAGTAATCATCCGGGAACGATTGTATTCTAGCTGCTTCTCTCACAGTAATTGATCTATTTTGTTTAATGTCCGGATGAATATAATAATGACCATCGGCACAAATATGAGCCACAACAGTATGTGATACTCCAGCATGATTTACAACTTGAAATCTGTTTGTAAAAGATATTGTATTGCTATGTTTTATAAGTCTTTCAGGTAATTCAGCATAGTTTAATCTTTTGTTGTCTTTCACCCACTTGTTTACTGCTATTTTATAAATTTCAAGATCATTTTGGTTATTCGGTCTTGCAATGTGTTGTGATGTAAAATTCACTCCATTTCTTATACCTGATTTTTCTAAATAGGCGTTTGTTTCTTTCGCATATTCTACAAAACCCCATGCTCCCTTTCCGTTTTTAATTTTTGGTAGGTCAGAAAATAAATCTTTTAATATTTCATATTGAGGATCGTTTTCTTCAAAATTAGGATACTTAAATTTTAAATTCTTTTTCCAGCCAATAATGATTACTCGCTTCCTATCTTGAAGTACACCAAAATGTTTAGCATTTAATACTTTTTTGTCTAGTTCATACCCGGCTTCTCTAACTGCATCAAAAATTAATTCTAAATAACCTCCATTATTTGCAGATAATATTCCAGGAACATTTTCGAATACAAACATTTTTGGTTTGTATCGTTTTAAAAATTCAACGTAGTATTTGTATAAATGGTTTCTAGGATCTTCTGTCATACCTTTTGGATCTCTAGCTCTACCAGCAACGGAATAAGCTTGACATGGTGGACCACCAATTACTAAATCCACTTTTTGTTTTCCAATTTGCTTGTCAATTTTTTCAAAAATAGACGGTAATGTTTCTGGAGAGATTTCAGTGTTAATTACTGATTTAATTAAACACTCTGGAATTTTTAACCATAATTCATCACGAGAAATCTTCCCTTTTATATAGTCATAATATTCTTCTATTCTGTTAACTTCCTTTAGGTAATGAAACGCAGTTCTTGTGCGAAGTGTATCACAAGCATCTTTATTCATTTCGACGTGAGCAATTGGCTCAAAACCACATCTAATAAAACCTTCGGATAAACCACCAGCTCCTGCAAATAAATCTATATATTTTAATGACATTTTTAAACTTAACTTAAAGTATTATTTATTTCTATGTTTGCTTGTTAAAAGAGAAATATCGAATTCTAAAAACCATGAAAATTTAGAAAGATAATCTATACTACAATTAAATTTCCCGCTTTCAATTTTAGAAATAGTTGTCCTACTAACTTTCATTATTTCTGATAATTGTTCTTGATTATATCCTCTTTTCTCACGGATTTCACGAATTGTCTCCCCAATTTTTGTGCGACAATCATGAAGATAATTCTCCAAAGCGCCTTCTACTTGTTGAATTTCTATATTATCCATTATTTATGCTTCTGTTATTTGTCTTGTAATAATTTCAATAGCTTCTTCTTTACTTACAGTATTGCCAAATTCTTGTAATGATTCTTCATCTTTATAAACACCGTTCCGATCATTCCAACAAAGCCATTCTATTAAATCTAACCTAGACCAAGAATTTAATTCTGTTTCCAAAGCGTCCCCTCTTAATTCCATCAGTTTATAGTATGGGTGCTTTAATTTTTCGTCTTCGCTTATGTATGTGCTCATATTACTACCGTTTTAATCGTTTGTTCTTTTAAATATTTACTCTGGATTTACAAATAATGTTCCTAAATGCTCTACACCTTCATTATCAACCACTGTAAGCCAAACATTAGTTTCTACACCATTAACTCCGTTAGAAAGATTTACTTCTATTTTTTGTTCACTTACTTTTATCACTCTTCCTTCCACTTGAGAATAGTCGGATTTGTTGATTGTTACTTTATGACCAATTAAATCATTAGTATCTACTTCTACAACTTCTAAATCACCTAATCTGACAGTATTAATTGGCGGAAAAGATAATTCAGTATTTAAAGCTTGAATATCTGCTCTAGATCTTTCATCATCTGCAATCACTTCCAAAACGACATACAACTGATTTGGATTTTCTTCTGGTAGCGGAGTGTGGAACTTAACAATATTTCCTTTTTCAATTGATTTCATAATTAATCCTTTATAATTAGACTAGTTAGTTTTGTAAGAAACAAATATAATAAAATCGACGTAATTAAGTGCAATATATTGAACAAATTGTTAACAATTTATTTTATCCTATTAACAATTTGAAAAAGGGTAAGGTGGGTAAGCAAATTTTGAATGAAAGAAATATTATTTATTTTATTTTCTAACTAATGGATTTATTGGCTAAAAACAATGCAAACCAAAACTAACGTTTTACTAATTTGCTTTACTATCAACTAATGTTGCCTGATTTTAATTTTTGAAAAAAAATGAAAAAAGTTTCAACGCTTTTTGCTTACCCACCTTACCCTAGTTTTTAAAAATTGAATATATTATGCAATACTATACCACTTTGTTGTTGTTATCTACTTCTTCATAAGTTTTTTCAAGCATTGCATAAACATAAATACCTTCTTTTTTCAATCTTATAAAATTGTGCTTCTTTAGCGCTTTACCTAGTTTATTTATAGTTCCATCATTAATGTTTATTTTTGCTCTCTCCGCTAATTTTGAAGCTATTTGTGAAGCATTTAAAAAAACTGTTGCATCTTCTTTTTTGCAAGTCTCAAACCAAGTTAACAATAATTCTTCCTCTGGACTGTGTAATTGGTATTGTTCGTTATTGGCTGTTATGTTCTTAATTTCTTCCTGGTCAAACCAAAATCTAAAACCACTTTTGAAAAGGAACAATGCTTGTGAAAATGCTAGGTTAATATCAACATCGTGCTGGTATTTTATTCCTTCCAACTCAAAACAAAGAAATCTTCTGCTTCCTGTACTGTCATTTAAGAACTGTGCTGTATTGACACTACCGGCAAATGACGCCCTTCTGGGCATTGTTTCGTTGTTGTGACCGTAGGCTTTTCTCATTCTAATTTGAGTTTTTGTAATGATTTCTTTTAGTGATCCAATTTCAGAACGGTTTAGGTTTTCGAGCTCGTCCAAGTTGATTAACATACATTCTGCCAGTTGAACCAACGTGTCTTTATTGTTTGGGTTTATGGTTCCAGAAAATAGATATTCTTTTAATGGTTTTGGAACCAACTTCTCAACCCAAGTTGTTTTACCTAATCCTTGTTTGCCACTAAATACAATTACTGTATGATTTATTACTTTATCATCGAGAACACAGCCTACCATTGCCACTAACCACTTTTTGAAACATTGCTGCCAAAGGTCTTGTTTTGTAGTCGTGATTGTGTTTGCTAATTCGGTAATGTAATCGGTCTTTTCATCATAAGAAGGCAAATTGAAAAAGTAATCTTCAAATGGATTGAACAGCACACAAAAATCGGAATACAATAAGTTCCGTAATGACGAAAGATTGGTTTTAATTCTTCCTTTTAGACACTCCCGAAGCATTGAATTTTCTATAAAGTCATTCATTACATTCCATTTCTTTTTACCGAAATATTGGAACTCCAACTTACCTGAAACGATATTGTGTCGAAATACATATTTGTTTGATAAAAATAGCTCTAAACGGTCTATTTGGGTTGGTCTTGGTTTGTCTTCGTCGTCTTCCTCAGCCCAGCCCTCTCCAGAGGAGAGGGAGTTAGAAACTGTATTCTTTTTTGATTCAGCGTTTGCTTCGTCGTTCCTCCTCGCAATGACGGGTTTTTCATTTTTACCAAACTCGTGAATATTTCCATAAGCACTATTTACTGCTTGGGTTACTTCTTTTTCATCATATCCAAAATCTGTCAGGATACATCCTAAAGCTTCGTGAAGTGAAACTCCTTTTCTGTTTAAGTTAGGAGAATTCAAAAACCTAACGCAACAAATGATAAATTTTATCTTTGTTGAATTATGAAAAAAATACACAAAAGATTATCCTATAAAGAGAGGATTGTAATTGAAACTTTACTCCAGCAAGGTAAGAGCAAAAATCACATC
>NZ_JANNXH010000007.1:0-2692 GCF_031409475.1 Flavobacterium sp.
ACCCAGAAATTACGGGAGTGAAAGGCGATAAATGTTCTAAATGTGGTATGGAATTAACAGAAAAAACAACCGATAAAAAAGTTGCAAAAACTATTTATTCTTGTCCAATGCACCCAGAAGTTCAAGGTAAATTAAACAGTAAATGTTCAAAATGTGGAATGCCTTTAACAGATTTAGTTGTTGAGCAAGCAAAATAAAACAGAACAGATCTAAAGACAAAGTCATAAATGGCTTTGTCTTTTTTTAAAATAGTATAAAATGACACATACCTATAAATTAACAGGAATGACTTGTTCAAGTTGTGAAGCAAAAGTAAAATCAGCTTTGATAACTATTGAAAACGTTACAAATGTTGCCGTTTCAAAAGATTTAGAAACCGCAACTATAACAATGGACAAACACATTGCATTGTCCGACTTACAAAAAGTTTTAGACAACAAATACCAAATATCAGCAATCAATCATAGCGAAATTGCAGAACAAACAAAATCGTGGTTTGAAACTTACAAACCCATTTTACTAATATTTTTCTACATTATATTAGTAACAACATTAGTGCAAACACAAAATTCAAAATTCGATTTTATGCAAGCAATGAGACATTTTATGTCAGGTTTCTTTCTTATTTTCTCTTTTTTTAAATTATTAAACATCAAAGGTTTTGCAGAAAGTTATGTTATGTACGATGTTTTAGCAAAACAAATTCCAGTTTGGGCTTATCTATATGTATTTATCGAATTAGGTTTAGGAGTTGCTTTTTTAATCAATTTCAATCCAATACTAACAAACTCAATTACAGTAATAGTAATGAGTATTAGTATTATTGGAGTTCTGCAATCTGTCTTAAACAAAAAGAAAATACAATGTGCTTGTTTGGGTGCAGTTTTCAATTTGCCAATGAGTACAGTTACCATTATCGAAGATGCGTTGATGATTGCTATGAGTGGAATTATGCTATTTATAATGATTTAAGAAAACCAAAATGAAAAATAAAAAAATAAAAAACATATCATTATTGCCTACGGCAATAATAATATTGATTCTATCTCAATCTATTTTCGCCCAAAAAATAGTCCGTTACGATTTATATGTGCGTGATACCATCGTAACTTTTGGCGACAAACCCAAACACGCCATTGCAGTGAACGGACAAATTCCGATGCCAACACTCACATTTACCGAAGGTGACATTGCAGAAATTTATGTACATAACGAGTTAAAAGAAGAAACATCATTGCATTGGCACGGATTATTTTTACCAAACAAAGAAGATGGCGTTCCAAATTTGACACAAATGCCAATAAAATCCAAAACGACACACAAATATTCTTTCCCAATCATACAACACGGCACACATTGGTATCACAGTCATTCGGGATTGCAAGAGCAAATCGGAATGTATGGAAATTTTGTAATGCTCAAAAAAGCAAACGACCCAACTTATAGAAAAGGAATTGACGATTTGCCAAGTATTCCAATAGTTTTAAGCGAATGGACAGATGCAAATCCTGATAACGTACACCGAATGTTGCACAACGCAACCGATTGGTTCGCTATTCAAAAAGGAACAACACAAAGTTATTCCGAAGCAATCCAACAAGGTCATTTCAAAACCAAAGTTACCAACGAATGGAAACGAATGAACGCAATGGACGTGAGCGATGTTTATTATAACAAGTTTCTAATTAACGGAAAAAACGAAAGCCAACTTTCGCAATTCAAAGGTGGCGACAAAGTGCGTTTACGCATTTCAAACGGCGGAGCATCAACCTACTTTTGGCTAAATTATGCAGGCGGAAAAATTACCGTAGTGGCTAATGATGGTAACGATGTAGAACCTGTTGAAGTAGATAGATTAATCGTTGCCGTTTCCGAAACCTACGATATAATTGTAACCATTCCAGCCGATAAAACCGCTTACGAATTTTTGGTAACTTCCGAAGACCGCACAAAATCTGCATCTTTATATTTAGGCGATGGCATCAAACAACTCACTTCTACCCTACCAAAATTAAAATATTTTGAAGGTATGAAAATGATGAACGATATGATGAAAATGAACGGAAATTTAGACGATATGGGAATGAGTATGTCTTACAATCAAATGGATATGAACGTAGTAATGTATCCAGAAATTACAGGCGAAGCAAAACCCAAAAGCGACAAAATGGGCGATATGAAAATGACCGAAGACGATTATAACAGCAACAAACTTTCTGATATTGTAACCCTAAATTACGCAATGTTAAAATCGCCAACCAAAACAACACTCCCAAAAGATGCACCAATAAGAGAACTAAAATTTGAACTTACAGGAAATATGAACCGCTATGTTTGGAGTTTAGACAACAAAGTAGTTTCCGAAACCGACAAAATTCTAATCAAAAAAGGCGAAAATGTACGCATAACAATCTACAACGGTTCAATGATGCGACACCCAATGCACTTGCACGGACACGATTTTAGAATTATAAACGGACAAGGCGACTACGCACCACTCAAAAACATCATTGATATTATGCCAATGGAAACCGATGTTTTAGAATTTAATGCCAATGTCGAGGGCGATTGGTTTTTCCATTGTCATATTCTCTATCATATGATGAGCGGAATGGGCAGAGTTTTTACCTACGAAAACCAAGCATCAAATCCATTAATTCCAAATCCAAAACTCGCACAACGCAAACTTTTT
>NZ_JANNXH010000008.1:0-159788 GCF_031409475.1 Flavobacterium sp.
CAACTCGTATATAGGTCTGATAAAATCATCCCTATCACACCAAATTTGGTGGCTTGGTCTGATAAAAATCAGTCTTATCACTTTTCAAATATATAAATATTTTATTACAAATCATCAAAAGGACTTTTTATTTGTTGCAAACTTTTGGTGCTTACATGTGTGTATATCTCGGTTGTCTTACTACTACTATGGCCCAAAAGTTCTTGTATGTAACGCAAATCAGTTCCGCTTTCAAGTAAATGAGTAGCATAACTGTGTCGCAGCCAGTGTAATGAAACGGGCTTGATAATCCCAGCCTTTTTCAAAGCTTGCTTTAAAACACTTTGTAAACTTTTTTCAGAATATTGCTCTCCAGAATAGTGCCCTTCAAAAAGCCATACTTTTGGCTTGAAGGCTGTGTAATAATCTCGCAAAATAGTCAATATCTTTAATGACAATGGAACAATTCTGTCTTTCTTTCCCTTACTTTGCCTGATAATCACAATACCTCTCTTAGAATCAATGTCTGAAAATTTTAAATGCAAAAGTTCACTACGCCGCAAACCGCAACTATAAATCATAGACAGCATAGCTTTGTGTTTCACATTTCCATGAGCTTCTAAAATTGCTTTTACTTCCTCTTTACTCAAAACATTCGGTAGCACTTTTGCACGTTTTGGCCGATGTATTTTATCGATTTCAATTTTAGTTTCTCGAATGGTTTTAAAGAATAATTTAATAGCATTAACAATTTGGTTTTGATACGAAGCCGATAAATTATGCTTCAATATGTATTCGTTATTGTAAACAATCACATCTTCATTTGTGATATCAGCGATCAGTTTCTCTTTATAAAAAACCAAAAATGATTTTAATGCATCAGAATAAGTTATAATCGTACTAGCGCTATAGCGCTTGGATCTCAACCATTGTTTGAACCGCTCTATTTGTAAGATTCCTTCTTGTGATGGTTTTCTAACCAAAGTTGCTTCAATCCTAAACCGGATTCGGTTCTCAAACGTGTCAGGCAAATGCCAAGCTACGAGTGATTGACTCCATCTTGCCCCATCAATCACTTTTATACGAGCAATCATTTCGGGATCTTTTTCGAAATAAACAGCAATTCGGCTTTCCTTTCGGTGTTTTACAATTTTAGAGTTCCACAACATTTTTTTTCGAGTATTAGTAGGACTAATATAACTAAATAACACTTCCCTTTTACATAATTAATTCAAACGGATTAGAATTTTTTTAATTTTTTTTTATATGGATAAGAGACTGTTTTTTTATTTTTGAAACAAGAGCGTTAAACCTTATTGATACTTTATAAAATTTTTAAATCATCAAATAAAATGCTACTTTAGCCTTCAATAAATTGAGCATTTATGATTTCAGAACAACAATTCCTAATCGAACTCGATACCATTATACAAAACGGAATCCGAGAAGACATTGGGCCAGGTGATTATAGTTCCTTAGCTTGTATTCCTGAATCTGCTCAAGGAAAAGCAAAATTATTAGTAAAAGACAACGGAATTATTGCTGGTGTGGCTTTTGCCAAAATGATTTTCGAAAAAGTAGATCCAACTTTAGAACTAAAAATAGTTATAAACGATGGCGAAACTGTAAAAAACGGTGATGTCGTTTTTAACGTTTCAGGAAGTTCACAATCCATTCTAAAAGCCGAAAGATTGGTCCTAAATTCCATGCAACGTATGTCTGCAATAGCGACCAAAACGAATCAATACGTTCAATTATTAGCGGGAACAAACACAAAAATTTTGGATACTCGCAAAACTACGCCAGGTTTTAGAGCTTGTGAGAAATGGGCCGTAAAAATAGGTGGTGGCGAAAACCACCGTTTTGCCTTATACGACATGATTATGCTCAAGGACAATCACAATGATTTTGCTGGCGGAATCACATTGGCAATAGCCAAAACTAAAGCGTATCTTATTGAAAACAACCTCGACTTAAAAATCATAGTCGAAGCCAGAAACCTCGACGAAGTCAAAGAAATACTAGAAAGTGAAGGTGTTTATAGAATTTTATTAGATAACTTTGATTATGAAACTACTAGAAAAGCAGTGACCATCATTAAAAACAAATGCCTCACAGAATCCTCGGGAAACATCAACGAAAACACCCTATTGCACTATGCAAACTGTGGCGTAAATTACATCTCATCCGGGGCATTAACACATTCAATTCACAACATGGATTTGAGTTTAAAAGCTTTTTAAAAAATGTCAGCAGAAATAGAAAATTCTTTAGAAAAAATCCCAGTAATCAACCTATTTGTACGTTTCTTAAAAAGCATCAAATGGAAATGGCTGTCTGGGTTATCATTTTACGACCTATTAGAAATATACATCATAGGTATATTCGAAGGCGCATTATCCTATCGAGCTGCAGCTATTGCTTTTAGTTTTTTCATGGCTTTATTTCCCTTTGCACTATTTATTTTAAACCTTATTCCATTTATTCCTATCAATGGGTTTCAGGAAGATTTTCTGCAATTTGTTAGAGATGGAGTGCCGCCAAATACTTATGATGCCATTTCAAACATCATAAACGATATTTTACACAACAGCCACTCAGGGTTGCTCTCAACAGGATTTATATTGTCTATTTTCTTGATGGCAAATGGTGTAAATGCAATACTTGGTGGCTTCGAGAACTCAAAACACATCCTTATAAAACGCGGATTTTTTCATCAATATTTCATCTCATTAGGTATGTCGTTAGTACTTTCGTTATTGTTAATCATAACCGTAGCAACCATCGTAGTTTTTGAGGTTTTCTTGCAAAAAACAAAAATACAAGACATATTAAGCGACAGTATTCCATTGATACAATTAGGTCGTTATGCATTTATAATCTTAATGATATTATTTACAACCTCAATCCTTTTTAGGTTTGGAACCAAGCATGCTCATAAACCAGCATTTATCACTATAGGTTCCGTATTTACTACAATATTAATCATAATTTCGTCCTACTTTTTTGGAATTTGGGTCATTAAATTTTCAAAATACAACGAGCTTTATGGTTCCATTGGAACGCTTTTGATACTCATGTTTTACATCTGGATCAACTGCATGGTATTGTTATTAGGATTTGATTTGAACGCTACAATCAATAAATTGCGGCATAAATAATGTCAATTAATTTTTTCAGGAGCTATTTCCTGCTGTACGCTATATCCACGACATTGCTTCGTGCCGCGCAATGTCGTGGGATGCCGCTGCCATCAGGGCTAAAACACAATAGAGTTATGAACAAGATTATCATTTTTATACTACTTTTATTGTTCTCAATAACAATACATTCTCAAACCGTAATAGGTAAATGGAAAACCATTGACGACGAAACCAACCAACCAAAATCAATAGTAGAAATCTACGAAATTAAAGGTAAAATCTATGGGAAAGTAATCGAAATAATCGAACTAGAACATAAAAACAAAGTCTGTAGCAATTGTTCTGGCGATGATAAAAACAAACCCATACTGGGCATGACAATTATCAAAGGCTTAATCAAAGACAAAACCGAATACAGTGCGGGTAAAATATTAGATCCTAAAAACGGCAAACTATACAAATGTTACATTACTTTAGAAACAAAAGACAAATTAAAAGTGCGCGGATACATTGGAATTTCACTTTTCGGTCGAACACAATATTGGTACAGGGTAAAGTAAAATAACAATAGCAATAACAATAGCAATAACAATTTCAATAGCAATATTCAAAACTTCTAACTTCTAACTTCCAACTTCTAACTTCCAACCCCTAACTTCTAACAAAAAATGCATTTCGTCGAAGTAATTTTACCTTTATCATTATCAAAAACGTTCACGTACAGTGTATCTGAAAGTGAATTTGATTTCATCAAAAATGGAATGCGTCTCGCAGTGCCTTTTGGTAAAAATAAAATATTCACAGCTTTAGCAATAGAAACACATCAAAACAAACCCAGTTTATACGAAGCCAAAGAAATTGAACAAATTCTTGACGAAAAACCTATTGTAAACCAAATTCAAATCGACCATTGGTTTTGGATTGCGTCCTATTATATGTGCGCCATTGGTGATGTGTATCGTGGGGCAATGCCAAGTGCACTTTTGCTGGAAAGCGAAACCATGATTGCTCAAAAACAAGGTTCGTTTGTAGATGAAAACAAGCTTACAGACGAAGAATTTCTAGTATATCAAGCCTTACAACAGCAAAGTTCGCTGAAAGTGCAGGACATAATGGCTATTCTCAACAAGAAAAATATTTTCCCTATAATTAATACTTTAATAGACAAAAACATAGTTGTACTTCAAGAGGAAATACAAGACAGTTATAAGCCTAAATTGGTGCGTTACGTTCGTTTGAATTCTAAATATGAATCGGATGAAGGATTAAGTGAATTACTCGAAACCCTCAAAAGCGCTCACAAACAAAAAGAAGTTTTGCTAACCTATTTTCAATTAAGTGCAGTTGACAAAAATCCAATAACCGTAAAAAAACTTGTTGAAACAGCAAGATCATCAACAGCAATCATAAAAGCTTTAATCGAAAAAGAAATTTTCGAAGAATATTATGTTCAGCACGATAGAGTAAATTATGAAGAAAACGGAATAGAGTTCAAACTACAACTAAGCGCAGCTCAACAAACTGCGTTTGACGAAATAAAACATAATTTTCTTAAAAAAGAGGTTTGCCTTTTGCATGGCGTAACCTCTAGTGGCAAAACCGAAATTTATACTAAACTCATTGAAGAATTTATTGCTACAGGAAAACAAGTATTGTATTTATTACCAGAAATTGCATTAACAACACAGCTAGTAGGAAGATTGCGCAACTATTTTGGTAATAAAGTAGCCGTTTTCCATTCAAAATACAGCAACAACGAACGAGTAGAAGTATGGAGACAAGTACTCGAACAATCTCCAAAATCACAAATTGTAATAGGAGCAAGGTCCGCTTTGTTTTTGCCTTTTTCAAATTTAGGATTGGTAATTGTAGACGAAGAACACGAGCAAACTTTCAAGCAAACGGATCCTTCACCGCGATATCATGCACGAGATGCAGCAATAGTTTTGGCAAACAGCCACAAAGCAAAAGTGATTTTAGGTTCGGCTACGCCAAGTATTGAAACCTATTTTAATGCTCAATCTAATAAATATGGTTTGGTCGAAATTGCGGAACGATTTGGCAATGTCAAAATGCCCGAAATCGAATTAGTGGATTTGAAAGACAAATACTTTCGAAAGAGAATGACAGGTCATTTTAGCGATACACTTATCGAGGAAGTTGCAACTGCTTTGTCATTAGGTGAGCAAGTGATTTTATTTCAAAATCGTAGGGGGTTTTCGCCAGTTGTAGAATGTATGACTTGTGGTCATGTTCCACAATGCCAGCAATGTGATGTGAGTTTGACCTATCATAAACACAAAAACCAGCTGCGTTGTCATTATTGTGGATATGCTATTTCAAATCCTACAAATTGTCATAGTTGCTCCAGTGTTCATTTGACAACAAAAGGTTTTGGAACCGAACAAATACAGTTAGAATTAGTAAATTTATTTCCCAATGCAAAAATAGGGCGAATGGATCAAGACACTACACGAGGAAAATTTGGCTTTGAGAAAATTATTGATAGTTTTAAAAACCAAGAAATAGAGGTGTTAGTAGGAACACAAATGCTCGCTAAAGGCTTAGACTTTGAAAACGTAACCTTAGTAGGAATTATGAATGCGGATAATATGTTATATCATCCAGATTTCAGAGCTTTTGAACGAAGTTTCCAAATGATGACTCAGGTTTCAGGTCGTTCCGGTCGAACAAAAAAACAAGGAAAGGTAATCATACAAACCTATAACCCAAATCACAACACAATTCAGCAAGTTATAAATAATAATTATAGTGCAATGTATATCGAGCAATTATATGAAAGGCAAATTTATAAATATCCGCCTTATTTTAAACTCATAAAGCTGACTTTAAAACACAAAGATTTTGACAAACTCAAAGAAGGCTCATTTTGGTTGTATCAAGTCATGCAACAAAACTTATTTATGCCAGTTCTTGGTCCAGAAGAACCTGCAATTTCTAGAATTAGAAACGAATACATTAGAACTATAATGATAAAAATCCCGCTAGACAAGTCGTTGAAAGGCACAAAAAAAACTATTCAGAAAATACTGAATAGTTTTGATGCAGTTGCTCAATTTAGAGCAATAAAAGTGACAGTGAATGTAGATTTTTATTGAATCTTAGGTCAAAGACAATGCTCTAACTAAATCTTCTTTTTTATGTCTGCTCAACGGAATTTTTGTAATTCCTATTTCGGCAAACCTACTATTGAAACGTTCTACTTTGTCAATATTTATAATATAGGATTTGTGAACTCTTATGAATTTATCTTTCGATAAATCCTTTTCAAAAGACTTCATCGTAGATAGAACTAAATTACTATCCTCCTCGGTAACCACTTTTACATAATCACCAAAAGCTTCAATCCACTTAATTTTAGAGGTAAATACTTTTAGTTTTTTAAGATTGCTCTTAATGAATATGTGCTCGCCATCTTCTTCATGAACTTCGGATCTGAGTAATTGCAAATCAACTGCTCTTTTTACAGAAGCGTTAAATCGATCAATGGCAATAGGTTTTTGAAGGTAATCCGTAGCGTCATAATCAAACGCTTTCATAGCGTAATCTGCCTTTGAAGTTATAAAAATGATTTGCGGTTTTGTTTTTAAACCATCAAGAAAATCAAATCCACTTATAACGGGCATCTCAATATCGAGAAAGATTAAGTCTACATTATGTATAGACATGCAACCTTTTGCTTCAATTGCATTAGAAAAATCACCAATTAAGTGTAGATTGGGGTGATTATTTACTAACTTTGCAATTATCATTCTTTGTATGGAACTGTCATCCACTACAACACAATTTAGTTTCATAATATTATTATTTAAGATTCGGGATAGTAAAAGTACCACTTATTTTTTAATGAAACTAATTTATATCGGTTTTTTTTGCGTTTAAACGAATAAAAATACTTTTTCCTAGTTTATTTAAATTAAAAGACTATTTTTGCAAAAATTAACAAATAAATAAAATATTTATGAATCATTATGAAACTGTTTTCATTTTAAATCCCGTTTTATCTGAAGTTCAGGTAAAGGAAACAGTAAGCAAATTTGAAGATTTTCTTACATCTAGAGGAGCAGAAATGGTATCGAAAGAGGATTGGGGCTTGAAAAAAATGGCTTACGAAATCCAAAACAAAAAATCTGGTTTTTACCACTTATTCGAATTCAAAGTAGCAGGAGAAGTTCTTATTGCTTTTGAAACAGAATTTAGACGTGACGAAAGAGTAATGCGTTTCTTGACTGTAAGTCTTGATAAACACGCTATCTCTTGGGCCGAAAGAAGAAGAACTAAATTAAAATCTACAAAAGCGTAATCATTATGGCAACATTACAACAATCTGCTTCAGGAAAAAAAGACGGTGATATTAGATATCTTACGCCTTTGAACATAGAAACTAACAAAACTAAAAAGTATTGTCGTTTCAAAAAATCAGGTATCAAATATATTGATTATAAAGATGCTGATTTCTTATTGAAATTCGTAAACGAACAAGGAAAAATTCTTCCTCGTCGTTTAACAGGAACTTCATTAAAGTACCAACGAAAAGTGTCAGTAGCCGTTAAAAGAGCAAGACATTTAGCGTTAATGCCTTACGTGGCCGATTTACTAAAATAATAAAAAACAAACATTTGTTGGTTTCTCTCCTAATGAGAACCTAACTTTTATACTAAGGACAACAACATGGAAATTATATTAAAAAAAGACGTTCAGAATCTAGGATTTAAAGATGATATCGTATCTGTAAAAAACGGTTACGGTCGTAACTTTTTAATCCCACAAGGACACGGACAATTAGCAACTTCTTCTGCAAAGAAAGTATTAGCCGAAAATCTTAAACAAAGAGCGCACAAAGAAGCAAAAGTAGTCAATGATGCAACAGCTTTAGCTGAAACATTAAAAGCACTTGAAATTAAAATCTTTGCAAAAGCGGGTGGAGAAAAACTTTTTGGTTCAATCACTAATATTGATATTGCCGAAGCTTTGGAAAAATCTGGAAATGCAATCGAAAGAAAATTCATCACTTCAGGAATTGTAAAACGTACCGGTAAATATGCTGCAAGCATAAGATTACACAGAGATGTAGTAGTTGAATTGCCTTATGAAATTATAGCAGAAAAGTAACATTTTGTTAATTGTTTGTTTATAAAATTTATAAATCACTCTTCGGAGTGATTTTTTTTATGGCTAAATTTGTACAACTAACTTTAAAATAATTTAAAATGAAAAAGACAATTACATTGTTGTTTTTTGTTTTTGGTATGTATACCATGATCGGACAAACAACAACTTCCAGCATCAAAGGAACTGTAAAAAGTGCTGCTGCTGAAACGCTTCCTGGAGCAACAATTCAGGCAGTTCATACTCCAACTGGATCTAAATATTCTGCGTTATCAAACGAAGACGGAAGATTTAGTATTCTAAACATGAGAATTGGTGGTCCTTACAAAATTGCAGTAACTTTTGTAGGCTATCAAACTCAAGAATTTAATGATGTTTATCTGGATTTAGGTAAAGTTTTTAGTCAAGACATCGTTTTGATAGATGAAAGTCAAAAACTATCCGAAGTAACTGTTGTTGCTACAAAAGGTAAAGTTTTTAGCAGTGGAAGAACCGGTGCCGAAACCACTATAGGACGAAGAGAATTATCTGCATTGCCAACTATTTCTAGATCAGCCGAAGATTTTACAAGATTAGAGCCATCTGCAAGTGGAGGATCTTTTGGAGGTAGAAACGATCAATACAACAATTACTCATTGAACGGAGCGATTTTTAATAACCCTTTTGGGTTAGATGCTGCAACTCCCGGAGGACAAACCAGTGCACAGCCTATTTCACTTGATGCGATTGATCAAATTCAAGTTGCAACAGCGCCTTATGATGTTACACTTTCTGGTTTTACCGGTGCTTCAGTAAATGCGGTTACAAAATCTGGAACTAATGAAATTCATGGAACAGCATACGGATTTTTTAGAAATCAAGACTTTACAGGTAGCAAAGTAAAAGGAGAAAAAATATTCGTTCCTGCTTTAGAACAAACACAAGCTGGTTTCAGTATTGGAGGTCCAATTATTAAAAACAAATTGTTCTTTTTTGGTAATTATGAAATGGACAACAGAAGTGATTTAGGATCTAGTGTTGTTGCAAATGACGGAAATGCAACCACAGGTGTAAACGAATCTAGAGTTTTAGAGACGGATTTAATGGCAGTTTCAAATGCTTTAAATACATTAGGTTATCAAACGGGTGCTTATCAAGGATACACTCATAAATCTGATTCTAGAAAAGGAATTATCAAACTAGATTGGAATATTAGCGACAATCATAAATTAGCTTTTATTTATAATTTTCTTGATGCATCAAAACAAAAACCAGCTCACCCAACAGCTCTAGGTCGTCGTGGACCAGATGTTAATACTTTACAATTTGCAAATTCTGGTTATGAAATTAATAATAAATTGGATTCCTTTTTGATGGAGATTAATTCAAAATTCAGTGAATCAGTTTCTAATAAATTGCAAGCTGGTTATACTCATTTTGACGATTTTAGAAACCCGTTTTCTACACCAGCACCAATAATTAATATTCTAAAAGATGGTTCTCCATACATTATAGCTGGACACGAGCCTTTTTCAATTCATAACAAATTAGACCAAAAAGTGTATCAGGTTACTAATAACTTGAATTATATTGTTGGAAAACACAATTTAACTTTTGGAGCTTCATTCGAAAAATTTGAATTTAAAAATTCATTTAATTTAACAGCTTATGAAAATTTCGGAAATCCTAATGGGTATGCAGGATTGTTTTTTTCACCATATTCTAATGTTGCAGCCTTTTTAGCTGATGCTGCACAACCATTTGCAACAAGTATAGTAGCTCAAAATTTATTAAATGCTAAAAATAAGTTTGATGGATATAATTCATTTGGAGTAGGAGCAGCTAAAGGTTGGAAATTATCGGAATTAAATGTAGGTCAATTAGCATTTTATATTCAGGACGAATTTAGTATAAATGACAATTTTAAATGGACGCTAGGATTAAGAGCAGATAAACCTTTGTATTTTAATACTTCTGATTTAATTCAAAAATACATTGATGTCAATAAAGCAAGTGATCCATTTTTCAGTAGAGACATAACTAAATTATATTTTGATCCAAAAACAGGCGGAAACACACAATTAATTTCGACTACGCTTCCAAGTAATGATTTACTTTGGTCGCCAAGATTTGGTTTCAATTGGGATATAAACGGTGCTAAAATTTCTCAGCTTCGTGGTGGTACAGGTATTTTTACAGGAAGACTTCCTTTTGTATGGTTAGGAAATCAAGTAAGTGGTGCTGATGATGGATTTTTGCAAATTATGGACAAAGATTTTAAATGGCCACAAGTATTTAGAACAAGTTTAGGTTTTGATCATAAATTTAAAAGTGATTATATTTTTACATTTGACATGTCCTACAATAAAGACATAAACGGTGTACATGTTCAAAACTGGGGATTGAAAACTCCAACAGCAACATTAGCCGGTGCTGATTCAAGAGTGATTTATTTAGCTTCAAATAAAGGAGCTAATAATGCTTATGTAATGACAAATTCTGGTAAAGGAAGTACATTTAATTCCTCTGTTAAATTGCAAAAAACTTTTGAAAGTGGATTATTCGCTAGTTTAGCTTATAACTATTTGGAATCGTTAGATGTAAATTCAATCGAAGCCGAAATAACGGGTGATGCATTTGCATTTAATCCTTCTTTAGGTAATGTAAATAATGATCAATTATCAAATTCTAAGTATGGAGACAAACACCGTTTTATAGGTGTAGCTTCAAAAAAATGGAAATATGGTAATGACAAGTGGGCAACTACTTTCTCTACTTTCTTTGAGTATGCACAAGGTGGACGATTTAATTATACTTATGGTGGAGATATCAACAATGATGGTTCAGGCGTGAATGATTTAATTTATGTTCCTACAGAAGCGCAAGTTCTTTTAATGAATTTTTCAGGACCAGGTCAAGCAGCAGCTTACAATGAGTTCATCAAACAAGATGATTATTTGAGCGATATTAGAGGACAATATTCTGAGCGATATGGCGCATTATCACCTTGGAGAGGAAAATGGGATGTGAAAATCATGCAAGATTATAACTTTAAAGTATCATCGGCTTCAAATAAAACTAACACAATCCAATTTAGTATTGATGTTTTAAATGTTGGAAATTTATTGAATTCAGATTGGGGATTAGTCCAAGTTCCTAATAGCGTTCAGCCTATTGGTGTTTCGGTTGCTGGTAATGTACCAACTTATACTTTTACCGGCGCACAAACTAAAACATTTAGTTATGATGCAAGTTTAGCTTCAAGATGGCAAGCACAATTTGGTATTAGATATATTTTCTAATTGCCCAAAAAGTTTTAAATTAGCCTTCTCATTCGAGAAGGCTTTTTTTTTATCTGAACTTGTTTCAGATTCTTTAAATTAAGTATAATATAAGAGCATCTTGGCAGTTTCAAGATGCCAAAACTCTGTAATGAATTCAGAGAATTTAAATTTAGCATAAAAATGAAATACAACAGATTAACCAAAGAACAATTTGAAGAATTAAATCAAGAATTCAGTAAATTTTTAGCCACACAAGCAATTGATAAAGCAGAATGGGATACAATAAAAGTCGAAAAACCTGAAGTTGCAGAACAGGAATTAGACATATTCTCTGATTTAGTTTGGGAAGGTGTACTCACAAGAGCTGAATATTTAGAGCATTTTTCTAAAAATCATATTTTTCTTTTTCAGTGTTTTGATACACATGTGCAATCCATAGTTCTAAAATCACTAGTTACTGAAACCGATTTTCTGACTAAAGAAGGATTGCAATGGCTCAGTGACAATATGTTTACAGAAACTATAGAAATGAAAACAGGTACAAAAGAATTTACTGAGGAACGTAATAGTTCCATTTTTGGATTAATTCAGCAAGGCGCATTTTTGAGCGACGGTCAATTATACAAACAAATTAATTCAATTATTGAGGCCTAATTTAACTTCTATTTCCATTAAATAGGTTATTTTAGTAAACGATTTAAAATGCTCCAAGTGCCAATATATTTAATATGGATATTCATAATACAATTCAAGATTTAAGAGAAGAACTAAATAATCACAATCATAATTATTATGTATTGGATAAAGCTACTATTTCTGATTTTGAATTTGACTTGAAATTAAAGCAACTTCAAGATTTAGAAAACAATCATCCAGAATATTTTGACGAAAATTCTCCAACACAACGAGTTGGTGGAACTATTACTAAAAACTTTAAGACTGTAGCTCACGATTACAGAATGTATTCTCTGGATAATTCCTATTCCAAAGACGATTTAAGGGATTGGGAAAACCGAATTCAAAAAGTTTTAGGCAATGTGATTTTAGAATATTCGTGCGAATTAAAATACGACGGTGCCTCTATTTCTATAACCTACGAAAACGGAAAATTAAAGCGCGCTGTTACTCGTGGCGATGGTTTTCAAGGAGATGATGTGACTAATAATATTAAAACCATAAAATCCATTCCACTTGAATTAAAAGGAAATTTTCCTGATAAATTTGATATTCGTGGCGAAATTATTTTACCTTTTGCGGGTTTCGAAAAAATGAATCAAGATTTAATTGAAATTGGCGAAACACCCTATTCCAACCCCAGAAATACGGCTTCTGGAAGTTTGAAATTGCAAGATAGTGCCGAGGTTGCTAAAAGACCATTGGATTGTTTGTTGTATTTTTTGATTGGAAACTCTTTACCTTTTGATTCGCAATTCAATGGTTTAGAAACTGCTCGTGATTGGGGTTTCAAAGTGCCAAGTGAAGCAAAGTTAGCCCGTAGTTTAGAAAAAGTTTTCGAGTTTATAGATTATTGGGATGTTCACAGACACAATTTGCCTTATGAAACCGATGGTGTTGTGGTAAAAGTAAACTCATTTCGCCATCAAGAAGAGTTAGGTTATACTGCTAAATCTCCTCGATGGGCAATGGCTTATAAATTTAAATCAGAGCAAGTTTCGACACTATTAAATTCGATTTCCTATCAAGTAGGACGAACTGGAGCGATAACGCCAGTTGCTAATTTAGAACCAGTGCAACTCGCTGGAACTATTGTAAAGAGAGCATCTTTGCACAATGCGGACCAAATAGAAAAATTAGATATTAGGATAAATGATACCGTTTTTGTTGAAAAAGGAGGCGAAATTATCCCAAAAATCATTGCCGTTGATTTGAGCAAAAGACCAGCGAATACTTTGCTAACACATTATATTTCACATTGTCCAGAATGTCAAACCTTGTTGGTTCGAAATGAAGGCGAAGCCAATCATTATTGTCCTAATTTTTATGGTTGTCCGCCGCAAATTATTGGCAGAATTCAGCATTATATTTCCAGAAAAGCCATGGATATTGAAGGTCTTGGTGGCGAAACGGTAGCATTACTTTTTAATAATGGATTGGTACATAATTATGCCGATTTGTATGAGTTAAGCGTAGAACAAATTTTACCACTGGAGCGAATGGCTCAAAAATCAGCCGAAAATTTAATAAAAGGCGTTCAAAATTCTAAAAACATCCCTTTCGAAAGTGTCCTATTTGCACTTGGAATTCGGTTTGTAGGAGAAACAGTTGCGAAAAAACTAGCCAAACATTACAAAAACATCGACGCATTAAGTCAAGCATCAATTTTGGATTTAGTTTTAGTTGACGAAATAGGAGATAGAATTGCAAATAGCGTTATTGAATTTTTTGAAAGTCAAGAAAATAAAACTATAATTGATCGATTAAAAAGGTTTGGAGTTCAATTTGAAATTATCGAAAAAATAAACCCAAATGCTACTAACAAACTCTCGGGAAAAACCTTCGTGGTTTCAGGTGTTTTTGAACAGTTTTCGAGAGATGATTTAAAGAAAGCCATCGAAGATAATGGCGGAAAAGTGGGTAGTTCTATTTCTGCAAAAACTGATTATGTGGTTGCAGGAGCAAATATGGGACCAGCAAAACTCGAAAAAGCGGTTAAACTAAACATTTTAATTATTACCGAAAGCGATTTTATGGAGTTGATTAATGTAAATTAAATACATTTAAAGAATGAATGATTTCAATAACAAAAATGTAATAAAACTAATTACAACTTTTTACTTTGCTATTGCAATTGTTGAGGTTACTGCAGAGTTGTTTGCTTATAAACCCTTTTTATTTGTTTTCAAACCTTCAATTTCAGTGGTGTTAATGGTGCTTTACTGGAATTCCTCAAATCAAAGAAATGTGCTTTTTTTTCTAACGATATTTTTTTCACTACTCACTAATATGTTTTTTATACCCAATACTGAAAAAATGCTGTTTTTAGGAATTCTTAGCTTATTGATTCATAGATTTCTAATTATATATTACATAGCCAAATTGACGAAATTTAAGGATTATATTCCTTTATTAATTGCAACGATTCCGTTTCTATTTGTTTTTTTCTATTTGATGACAATTTCTTCTGAGATACCTAAAAATAGTTTTTACATCTTAATCCTTCAAAATGTATTAGTGTCTATTATTGGAGGAATTTCTTTGTCAGATTATATAATGAATGACAATAAAAAATACACCTTATTGCTAATATTTGGTTTACTTACGGTGATGCTTTACTTTATTGTTTTTATTGAAAAATATTATCTCGGCAATTTGTCACCAGTTATCTTTCGACCTATTGCTATGATGTTGAACGCAACAGTTTACTATGTTTTTTATAGATTTGTAATTGAAACAGAACTTCAAAATTCTGAAAATTAAGCAACGATAAAGTTGCAATTTAGAGATTTTGATTAGTCATTGTCAAAAACGTATTTTAGATTTTTTATTTCTAATTTATTGAGATACATTTGTACTTCAATAATAAAATATCAATGAGAAACATAAAAATTAAACCGCTATTTATTACATTTTCTATAATTTGTATTGCTTTTTTCACCCTATCATGGGGGATTTTCGGACACAACCATATTAATAATGCGGCCGTTATGGCACTTCCAAAACCTTTGCAAGTTTTTTTCTATAATCATATTGATTTTATTACCCAAGAATCTACTATTCCAGATACCAGGAAATATGCTTTACGAGATAAAGCAGAACATCCACGTCATTTTATTGATGTCGAAAATTTTGGAGTTTTAGACTCCATTCCGCGTTCTTTTGATGTTGCAAAGAAAAAATACGACGACAAATTTTTAGATAAAAATGGAATATTACCTTGGTATATTCAAGATGTGATGACAAAGTTAACCAAGGCTTTTAAGGAAAAGCGCAAAGCAGAAATTTTGTTTTTGGCCGCAGATTTGGGGCATTATATTGCTGATGCAAACATGCCTTTGCACACTTCTGCAAACCATGCAGGTCAACTTACCAATCAACCCGGAATTCATGCTTTATGGGAGTCAAGTATTCCAGAAATGTTTGGTAAAAATTATAATTTTTATACACCACAAGCGCAATATGTTGATAATATCGAAATGGCAACATGGGCAATGATTCAAGATTCTCACAGTTTAGTTCAGCCTTTATTAACTACCGATAAAAAATTAAGAGAATCATCTACCCAAGATAAAATATTTGTAATGGATGAAAAAGGTACTATTGCTAAAGGTATGTACGGAGATTTAATTTTTTCATCAGAATATAAAGCAAAATTACATGAAGCTTTGAATAGTATGGTTGAAAACCAAATGAAAAAGGCAATTGTAACAACCTCTAATTTTTGGTACACCGCATGGGTAAATGCAGGAAAACCAAATCTTGAGAGTATAGATTCAAAAGAATTAACCAAGCGAAATTCTAAATGTTTAAAACAAGATTTGAAACTTTGGCAAAAAGGAAAACTTTTTGGATTAGAAACCAATAAAGAATTTTAATGATTTATTAAATAAAATATAAATTAGTAATAGAAAAAGCGAGTGGATATTTAAACCATTCGTTTTTTTGTTTAGAACAAAACCACTAAAAGTGTTAAGGATATAACAAAAAGTTTTAAAACGTCATTTTACTTTTTTAAATTTACCATCGCTAATGTGACTTAATTAGTTAAATTTGTAATCAAGTAAAATCAAAATGTTTTTAAATTATATAAAGGATTTCTTTGCGAAAAAAATTTTAAAAAACAGTTTGCATAATGTAAAGAGTAGTGCTTCAATTTATTCGATTCAAACAGTTGGTTTGCTTATAGATGAAAGTTATTTTTTTGAAAAAGAGCCATTAATAAAGGAATTAGTTGCAAATGGAATTTTGCAAAATAATATAAAAATTATTGTTTACAGAGATAAATTAAAGAAAAATGAGTTTTATTCTCACCCCACTTTTAGTGCTAAAGATCTCAATTGGCGAGCAGAAATAACGAGTCCAATTGTCGAAGACTTTGTTAACGAAAAATTTGATTTACTGATCAATTATTACGATACCGAAAAGGCTATTTTATTAACGATTACTCACAATTCAAAAGCACATTTTAAAGTTGGTTTTTCTTCCATTGACAAGAGATTAAACCATTTGATGATCAATACAAATGCCGAAAATTTTAAAGTTTTTATTCATGAATTATTCAGATATTTAAAAATATTAAACAAATTATAATCAACTATGCAAGCATTAATTGGAACAGGAGTTGCCCTTGCAACCCCATTTAAAAATGACCTTTCGGTAGATATCGAAGCATTAATACGGGTGGTGAATTTCTCGATAGATGGCGGAGTTGAATATCTTGTAATACTTGGTACAACCGCAGAGAATGCAACGATGACCCATGATGAAAAAGAATTAGTCATACAAACCGTAATTGGTGCAAATAACGGTAGATTGCCACTAGTTCTTGGTGTGGGCGGAAACAACACTCAAGAAGTTGTAAATGAGTTAAAGACCAGAAATTTGTTAGATTTTGCTGCCATACTTTCAATTTCACCTTATTACAACAAACCCACACAAGAAGGAATTTACCAACATTTTAAAGCAATTTCATTAGCATCTCCAATTCCTATAATTTTGTACAACGTTCCTAGTCGAACGGGTAGCAATGTATTGCCAAAAACGGTTTTGCGTTTAGCTAACGAATTCAATAATATAGTTGCAATCAAAGAAGCAGCGGGTGATTTAGAACAAGCAATGAAAATAATAAAAGATAAACCTAAAAATTTTCATGTAATTTCAGGAGATGATATGATAGCTTTACCAATGGTTTTTGCTGGAGGTTCTGGAGTTATTTCTGTAATTGGACAAGGTTTTCCCAAAGAATTTTCAGAAATGATTCGCCTTGGACTAAATCGAAAAGTAGATGCTGCAAACAAAATTCATTATTTTTTTATGGATTGCATCGAAATGATTTTTGAGCAAGGAAATCCAGCTGGAATAAAACACGTATTCCATTCCTTAGGAATAGCACAAAATACAGTTCGTTTACCGCTAGTAAAAGTGGACGAATCATTAGCACTAAGAATCGATGAATTTGTTAAAAAAAGCAATAAATTATCATAAAAAACAAGGATTCTTTTTAACAAAAAAACATTTTGTATTCCCTAAATTAATGACTAAATTTGCCAACTATATGTTGTTGGGTTTTTAACGCCTGATAATAATATTTCAGTTACAATAGCAAAAAAATCAAATTTAAGATTAACTAACTCAAAGAAAACATAATAATTGTGATTAAAAAAATAGCATTACTATTACTTGTGGTTACTCTTTTTTATTCCTGTAATGAATATCAAAAGGCATTAAAAAATGAAGATGTTGCAATAAAATTTAATATGGCAACTCAACTCTATGATGCTGGAAAATATTCAAAATCAATTCGCCTTTTTGAACAAATAGCAACATCATACAGAGGCAAACCGCAAGCAGAAAAATTATTTTATATGTTTGCTCAATCGTACTATAAAACAAAACAATATTACCTCGCTGGATATCAGTTTGAAAGTTTTGTTTCAGGGTATCCAAAAAGCGAAAAATTAGAAGAAGCAGCCTATTTAGGGGCTAAAAGTTTTTCAATGCTTTCGCCATCATTCAGTTTAGATCAAACAGATACTTTCAAAGCAATCGATAAATTGCAAGCTTTTATTGATGCATATCCAAATTCTGAATATTTGTCAGAAGCAAATTCAACCGTAAAAGTGTTACGTGAAAAAATCGAAAAGAAAGTATATGAAAACGCCAAAGGATATAATACAATATCAGATTATAAATCAGCTTTAGTTGCTTTTGATAACTTTATCGCTGATTATCCTGGAACACCTTTCAAGGAAAATGCGTTATTTTATAAATTTGATTCGGCCTACAAATTGGCAATAAATAGTATTCCTGCAAAAATGGAAGAGCGATTAAATATTGCTAAAGTTGCTTATGCAAATTTAGTTAAGTTTAATGCTGAAAATCAATACAAAACAAAAGCAAACGAAATGAATGCTGAAGTAGAAAAAAAATTAGAACAATTTCCAAATAAATAAAAGTCATGGATTTAAAAAAGACGAATGCACCAGTAAACACAATTACTTACAACAAAAGTATTATTGAAGAACCAACTGGTAATGTATATGAAGCGATAACAATTATGGCTAAAAGAGCAAATCAAATCAACTCTGAAATAAAAAAGGAATTGACCGAAAAGCTTGAAGAATTTGCAACATATAACGATAGCCTTGAAGAGGTTTTTGAAAATAAGGAGCAAATTGAGGTTTCTAAATTTTACGAAAAATTGCCTAAACCACACGCATTAGCAGTTCAAGAATGGCTAGATGGAAAAATCTACCATAGCGAAGGAACTAAATAATATTTTATAATGTCAGTTTTAAACGGAAAAAAAATTTTGCTAGGAATATCTGGTGGAATAGCAGCCTATAAAACCGCTTCATTAGTTCGTCTCTTTATAAAAGCAGGTGCACATGTCCAAGTGATAATGACACCTGCTTCTAAGGATTTTATAACTCCGCTTACTTTATCTACCTTATCTAAAAATCCTGTTCATTCTTCATTTTTCAACGAAGATGATGTCAACCAGAAATGGAATAATCATGTCGAATTAGCACTTTGGGCAGATTTAATGGTTATTGCACCCGCAACTGCTAATACGATGTCAAAAATGGTAAACGGCAATTGTGATAACTTACTTATTGCAGCTTATTTATCTGCTAAGTGTCCTGTGTATTTTGCACCCGCAATGGATTTAGATATGTACCAACATCATTCAACAGTAGCCAGTTTTAAAGCATTACATCATTTTGGAAATAGTATAATTCCTGCTGAAAACGGGGAACTAGCAAGCGGTCTTTCTGGCGAAGGTAGAATGGCAGAACCCGAGAATATTGTAGCTTTTCTTGAAGCTGATTTAGAAAGTAAATTGCCACTCAAAGGAAAAAAAATATTAATTACCGCAGGACCAACATACGAATCTATAGATCCTGTGCGTTTTATAGGAAATCATTCCTCAGGGAAAATGGGGTTTGATATTGCAAAATGCGCAGCAAATCTTGGTGCTACAGTTATTTTAATTTCTGGACCTACAAATTTTTCTATCGAAAATAATTTGGTCAAACTGATTCGAGTGATTTCGGCGCAAGAAATGTACGATGCTTGTCATCATTATTTTGACAATGTTGATGTTGCAATTGCAGCAGCAGCAGTGGCAGATTATAAACCTACAAATATAGCAGTTCAAAAAATAAAAAAAACAGCAACTAATTTTGTAATTGAACTCGAAAAAACGAAAGATATCTTAGCCTCATTGGGAGAAATTAAAAAAAACCAATTTTTAATTGGCTTTGCTTTAGAAACCGAAAATGAAATTGAAAATGCTAAGCTGAAAATTCAGAAAAAAAACCTAGATTTGATTGTCCTAAATTCTTTGCAAGATGAAGGAGCAGGTTTTGGAAAACCAACAAATAAAGTTACTTTTATTGATAAAAATTTCAAGGTTGAACCTATGGAATTAAAATCAAAAGAAGCCGTTGCCGATGATATATTAAACAAAATAGTAGCACATTATGCGTAACATCTTTAGTTTATTTTTAGTTTTATTTTTCAGTTTTACTCAAGCTCAAGAGTTAAATTGTACAGTAACGGTTAATGCAAAACAATTAAGTAATGCAAACCTCCAAATATTCAAAACACTAGAAACATCACTTTCAGAGTTCATAAACAAAACGGATTGGACAGGGCAAGTATACAAGCAAAACGAAAAAATAAATTGCTCCATGTTTATAAATGTTACCGCAAATAATTCAAATCAATTTACGGCTACAATTCAAGTGCAATCCTCAAGACCTATTTTTAACTCTTCCTATTCCTCACCGGTTTTAAATTTCAATGATAAGGATTTTAATTTTTCGTACACAGAGTTTGAAGCTTTGAATTTTAATCCAACAAATTTTGAATCAAATTTAGTTTCGGTGATTTCATTTTACAGTTATATTATTTTAGGAATGGATGCCGATAGTTTTGAGAACGAATCGGGTAACGATTACTACCAAACTGCACAGAATATAGCTAATTTAGCCCAGCAAAGTGGAAATAAAGGATGGGGACAAGCAGATGGAAATCAAAACAGGTACTTTTTAATTAACGATTTACTTTCGCCAATTTTTATAAATATGAGACAAGCATTATTTAGTTACCACGAAGGTTTAGATACTATGAACGTTGATTTAAAAAAATCAAAAGAGAAAGTAAAAACAGCATTAATAAATCTCAGTAAATTAAGTGCCTCCAGACCAAATGCTTTTTTAGCACGCGTGTTTTTTGATGCTAAATCTGATGAAATTGTTTCTGTTTTTTCGGGTGGACCAAGTATTACTATTTCAGATTTAGTTGATAGTTTGAATAAAATTTCCCCATTAAACGCCAGTAAATGGGCTTCGATTAAAAATTGATCCTATTTTCAATTCTTAATTATTTTTATTTATAAAAACTATTATAAATGATTACTTCACTTACAATAAAAAATTATGCACTGATTGAAAAATTGTCTATCGATTTCTCGAAAGGATTTTCAATAATTACAGGAGAAACAGGTGCAGGAAAATCAATAATTTTAGGTGCTTTGGGCTTGGTTTTAGGAAAAAGAGCCGATTTGACTTCGCTTAAAAACAAGGAAGAAAAATGTGTAATCGAAGCTTATTTTGAAATATCAAAATACAAATTACGCCCTTTTTTCGAAACAAATGATTTAGATTACGAAGACGAAACCATAATTCGTCGCGAAATTCTACCTTCTGGAAAATCGAGAGCATTTATAAACGATAGCCCAGTAAACCTTCAGGAATTGCAGGAATTGAGTTTGTATTTAATCGATATTCATTCGCAACATCAGACCCAAGAACTTTCGGATGAGCAGGTTCAGTTTCAAATTATTGATGCCATTGCTACCAATCAAGCCGCTATTCTGGAATATCAAGCACTCTTGAAAAGTTATAAACAGGACAAATCAAACTTGAATTCACTTCTAAATAAACAAAGCGAAGCCGCAAAAGAGCAAGATTACTACACTTTTTTATTAGACGAATTAGTCAATGCGCAATTAAAATCTGGTGAGCAAGAAACTTTAGAGTCTGATTTTGAAAATTTAAATAATGTTGAAGTCATCAAAGAGGCGATAGATAAATCTTTGGCTGTAGCCAATGAAGAACAAATAGGTGTTTTACATAATTTGAATGAAATCAAAGCGTCTTTACAAAAAATTATTTCCTTTTCACTGGATTATCACACTTTATTTGAGAGAATTACGAGCTTAACAATTGAGTTTGATGATATTTCCGATGAGTTGAACCGTTGTGCTGAAAAGCTAATTAATGACCCAGAACAATTGGATTTCATTAGTCAGAAACTGCAAGTTATATACAATTTGCAAAAGAAACACCAAGTTTCGACCGTTGATGAATTAATAGCTATTCAAACCAAATTAGAACAGGGAGTTTTAGAAATAGGAAATCTTGGGGAAGAGATTTTGGCTTTGACCGATGCAATTCAAGAAAAAACTTTAAAATTAGATCTACTTTCAAATGCTATTCACCAGCGAAGAATAGAAGCTATTCCAGTTTTATCCCAAAAACTGATATCTATTTTGGAAACTTTAGGAATGCCAAATGTACGTTTCAAAATAAATATTACAGGAACTGAAACTTATTTCTCTAACGGAAAAGACGAGCTGCAGTTTTTGTTTTCCGCAAACAAAGGAACTGATTTTGGGTTGTTGAAAAAAGTTGCTTCTGGTGGCGAAATGTCCAGGATAATGCTAGCCGTTAAAGCAATTTTGGCACAATACTCAAAATTACCAACATTAATTTTTGATGAAATAGATACCGGAGTTTCAGGAGAAATTGCTATAAAAATGGGTGAAATCATGAAAGAAATGAGTCAAGAAATGCAAATTTTTGCCATCACTCATTTACCACAAATTGCCGCAAGAGGAACTGCTCATTTCAAAGTCTTTAAAACAACTAATGGAAACGATACACAATCCGAATTGAAATTATTAAACAGTGAAGAACGAGTAATCGAAATCGCTCAAATGCTGTCCGGAATTGTGGTTTCTGACTCCGCATTAAACCACGCAAAAGCCTTGCTGAACTAATATTTTGAATTATATTTGTTGCTTATAAAAAGTAAAATATTCTCCAAATAACTAAATATAATAATAACCGAATATGATCATAGAACCAAGAATGCGAGGATTTATTTGTACGACAGCTCACCCAAAAGGATGTGAGCAAAACGTAAAAAACCAAATAGCATACGTTACATCAAAAGGCAAAATCGAAGGTGCCAAAAAAGTTTTAGTCATTGGCGCATCGACCGGATTTGGTTTGGCTTCTAGAATCACAAGTGCTTTTGGATGCGATGCCGCAACTATAGGTGTGTTTTTCGAAAAACCACCATCCGAAGGTAAAACGGCTTCGCCGGGTTGGTACAATTCTGCCGCTTTCGAAAACGAAGCAAATAAAGCAGGTTTATATGCAAAAAGTATCAATGGAGATGCTTTCTCTAATGAAATCAAACAACAAACTTTAGACTTGATAAAAGCTGATTTGGGGCAAATTGATTTGGTAATTTACAGTTTGGCTTCGCCAGTTAGAACACATCCTGTTACAGGAATTACACACCGTTCGGTTTTGAAACCTATTGGTAAAACCTTCACAAACAACACGGTAGATTTTCATTCAGGCAAAGTTTCCGAAATTTCTATTGAACCATGCAGTGGCGACGATATCGAAAATACGGTTATCGTAATGGGTGGCGAAGATTGGGAAATGTGGATGACTGCTTTGAAAAATGCAGATTTATTAGCGCCAGGTGCAACAACGGTTTCGTATTCTTACATTGGTTCTTCATTAACCGAAGCAGTTTACAGAAAAGGAACAATTGGTAGAGCCAAAGATGATATGGAAGCAACGGCTTTCAAAATTACAGATAGTTTAAAAGCTATTAGCGGGAAAGCCTATGTTTCAGTAAATAAAGCATTGGTAACGCAAGCAAGTTCTGCAATTCCTGTAATCCCTTTATACATTTCGTTGTTGTATAAAATCATGAAAGCCGAAGGATCTCACGAAGGTTGTATTGAGCAAATGCAGCGTTTGTTCCAAGAACGATTGTATACAAATGGAGCAGTTCCTGTTGATGAGCAAGGACGAATTCGTGTTGATGATTGGGAAATGGATGCCAATGTTCAAGCGCAAGTGGCTAAGTTATGGCTTGAAGCTACCACCGAAAATTTATCTGAAATTGGTGATTTAGAAGGCTATAGAAAAGATTTTTATAACCTCTTTGGTTTTGGATTTGAAGGTGTGGATTACAATTTGGATACAAACGAACTTGTACAAATTTCTAGTATTAGTTAGTTTTTTTTTAAAACTAAATATTTTTTAAACCATTAAAGAATTAAGTTTCATTAAGATTTATGCTTAATTCACTTAATTTCTTAATGGTTTAATTTTTTTAAATTGCATGTTTTACAATAGTATTAGTTGCTTTGCTTTTATAGATAAAGTTTATCTTTGTTAAAATTATTGTGCAAAAAAATAATGTCTTACTATTTTATTTACGAGTATGCTATTTTCCTTAATTATACCTGTTTACAATCGCCCAGATGAAATTGATGAACTTTTAGAAAGTTTGTCCCAATCCGATTATAACGAAACTTTTGAAATCGTAATTGTAGAAGACGGTTCTACATTAAAATGCGATGAGATAGTTGAAAAATATGCAGGAAAATTAAGTGTTTCCTATTATTTTAAAGAAAATTCTGGACCTGGAGATTCTAGAAATTACGGAATGAAAAAAGCCAAAGGCGATTATTTTATCATTTTTGATTCGGATTGTATTATTCCAAAAAGCTATTTGTCAGAAGTTAAAAAAGCCTTGTCTCTAAATTATGTAGATTGTTTTGGTGGTCCAGACAAAGCGCTAGACAGTTTTTCGGATATTCAGAAAGCCATCAATTTTGCAATGACTTCGTTTCTTACTACTGGAGGAATTCGTGGTGGTTCTGAAAAAATAGGTAAGTTTCAACCCCGAAGTTTTAATATGGGATTATCTCGAAAAGCATTTGAAGCATCAAATGGTTTTGGAAACATTCATCCTGGTGAAGATCCAGATTTGTCAATACGATTATGGAATTTGGGTTTTGATACGAAACTTTTTCCGGATGCTTTTGTATATCATAAACGAAGAATTGACTGGGACAAGTTTTCTTTGCAAGTCAATAAATTTGGCAAAGCACGACCAATTCTTAACTGTTGGTATCCTGAACACAATAAATTGACTTTCTTTTTCCCCACTTTTTTTATAATAGGATTTGGTTTAGGGTTATTATTGTTAATTTTTAATTTTGATCTGTTACTGCAATTGTATTTTGTCTATTTTTTGGTATTGTTTTTGTGGTCTAGCTACCAAAATAAAAGTATAAAAATTGGCTATTTTTCAATAATAGCAGTTTGGAAACAGTTTTTTGGGTATGGAATTGGATTTTTAGAATCGTTTATAAAAATTTCAATTTTAAAACAAAAACCACAAGAAGCTTTTCCTGAATTATTTTTCAAAAAATAATATGACAAAAATCATTGGATTAACAGGCGGAATTGGTAGCGGCAAAACTACAATTGCCAATTATTTTCAATCCAAAGGGATTCCCATTTATATAGCTGATGAAGCAGCAAAAAAAATAATGCAATCTGAAGAGATTATTGCTCAAATCAAAAAATCATTTGGCGAAGCAATATTTGATAATGAAATTCTGAATCGAGAACGATTATCCAAAATTGTTTTTAATGATTCAAATAAACTGAAACAATTGAATACTATTATTCATCCGGCTGTTAAAAATCATTTTAAGATTTGGATTTCAAAACTTAAAAACGCACCCTTTATTATTTATGAAGCCGCAATTTTATTCGAAAGTGGGAGTTATAAAGATTGTGATAAAATAATTACCATAACCGCGCCAATTGAAGATAGGATTCAAAGAGTAATTCAAAGAGACAAAACCACTAGAGAACTTGTTTTGCAGCGCATGAGTATGCAATGGAACGATAATCGTCGCATCCCATTAAGTGATTATATAATTGAGAATAGTTCAGTAGAAAAAGCAAAATTAGAAATCGATAAAATTCTTAAAAAATTATAGATTCAATAATTTGAGTCGTTGGTGTTAATATTTGGTTAATGTATTATCAAATATAGTGTTAAAATATTAATTTTGCTTCGATGAATAAATTGTTTTTTAAATTGCTGGTGTTACTTATGAGTTTGTCCTTAATAGGGATAATATTAGTCCAAGTTTATTGGTTTAATACTTCGTTCAAAAACAATGATGAGCAATTTAAGTTTCACGTAAAACAAGTTATAGGCAATGTGGCTGATAAACTTCAGAAACGAGAAGCGTATGGTTTTTATGATAAATACAATCATATCAAAGACAGTACCGGTAAAATTCCTCAAAAAAATGATTTATTAGAATTTTACTATGTTCAAAAAAATGCTAGAACTAATAAGACAATAATATATTCTAACAGCATAATATCCGAAGATTACGATATATCTTCTACGTTCCTTGATAAAAAATTAGATAGTGTAAAGTTTAAGAATTTTAATTCTAAACGAGTAACCGAAGTTTATAACAATAACAATATTGATAATTCGAGTGTACAACAAAGTTCTATGCCTGATGTTAAGATTGAAAAATCTGGAAATTTAGATGTTTTAGATAACGCACAATTCGAAATTTTCTACAAAGATATTTCATCTGCTATGCCTTTAGACGAAAGAGTTTCTGTAGAAATATTAAGAAAATTTTTGAAAGAGGAATTAGAAGAATACGGTGTAAAAACACGTTTTGAGTTTGGTATTTATAGCAATGGATTGGCGACAAAAATAAAATCGGATGGTTTTAGATACGATAAAAACGTAACGTATTCCATTCCTGTATTTACGGATAATGACGGAAATAATAAATATCAATTGTTAGTTACATTTCCTCATAAAAAGAAATTTTTATTGTCAGAACTTATTGGAATTACAGTTTTATCCATCATTTTTACACTGATAATTATTATAGCATATTCGAGTGCATTGAATCAATTAATACGTCAACGTCATATTTCTGAAATAAAAACAGATTTTATTAACAATATGACACATGAGTTTAAAACACCTATTGCTACCATAAATTTAGCGTTGGATGCCATAAAAAACCCAAAAATTATAGAAGATAAAGAAAAAGTATTTCGTTATCTTCAAATGATTAAAGACGAAAATAAACGCATGCACGCTCAAGTAGAAAACGTTTTGCGTATTTCTAAATTAGAAAAAAAAGAATTAAACATTAGTAAGGAATCTACTGATGTTCAGGGAATTATAAACGATGCAATTGAACATGTAAATTTAATTTTAGAAGATAGACAGGGAACAATAACAACTCACTTTCAAGCAAACAGAACATCGGTTTTATTAAATGAAGTTTATTTTACTAATGTAGTTGTAAATATTTTGGAGAATGCAATAAAATATTCGCCTGATATTCCTGTAATTGAAGTTTTTACAGAAAATATTAAGGATATTATTATCATTAAAATTAAAGATAACGGAATAGGAATGAGTAAAGTAGCTCAAAAGCGAGTATTCGAAAAATTCTATAGAGAGCATACAGGAGATTTGCATAATGTAAAAGGGCACGGTTTAGGATTAGCCTATGTAAAAAGAATCGTTGACGACCACAATGGTCAAGTATATGTTGAAAGTGAAAAGGGAAAAGGAAGTACCTTCATAATAAAATTACCATTAATAAATTAAGATATGGAAAATGTAAACAAAAGAATCCTTTTAGTAGAAGACGACCTGAATTTTGGTGCAGTGCTAAAAGATTATTTAATGCTAAATGACTTCGATGTTACTTTAGCCAAAAACGGTATGGAGGGTTTTGAAAAATTCAAAAAGGACACTTATGACTTATGCATTCTTGATGTAATGATGCCTTATAAAGATGGGTATACATTAGCCAAAGAGATTCGAGAGAAAAATCAAGAAGTGCCAATTATTTTTCTAACTGCAAAATCTATGAAAGAAGATGTGTTGAAAGGATACAAAGCTGGTGCTGATGATTACCTTAATAAACCCTTTGATTCAGAAGTTTTACTGATGAAAATTAGAGCTATTATTTTAAGAAAATCTTCAACAACAAAAGCGGAACCTATTCAGTTTGAATTTAATATTGGAAAATTCCATTTGAATTCAAAACTTCGATTTTTGACTTTTGACAAAGAGGAACCTGTAAAATTATCTCCAAAGGAGAATGAATTATTAAAGATGTTGATTCTTCACGAAAATGATTTGATGCCAAGGGAATTAGCTTTGACAAAAATTTGGAGGGACGATAATTATTTTACATCTAGAAGTATGGATGTTTATATTGCCAAATTAAGAAAATACCTTAAACCGGATAGTAATGTAGAAATACTAAACATTCACGGAGAAGGATTTAGATTAGTGGTAAAAAGTAAAGTGTTAGTATAGAAGAAAAGGTTCCAAGAAATTGGAACCTTTTTTATTTTAAATTGAGTTGCAAGGCAAAACAGGTTTTGTCTTCTTTTGTAATGCTAAATATCATTGCATCCGAAGTCAAATTTTCGTGAATTGCAACTTTGTCTTTTAGTGATAATTCCTTCATAAAATTCATTTCAAAACTTTCTATTTTTTGATTTAAAATCAAATCTTCATCCACAAGATCTAAACACCATTCCAAGTATTTCACATTATTCACGTGATTTACAATGTCTAAATCCGAAAGAGCTACCGTTTTTTCTATGACCATTTCGGTTTCATGATTGAGGTTAATTTTGGAAAAAGTTGTTTGGGTTGCTTTATGTTCTGGATACAATTCAAAATGTTCAAACGGCAAAGCCAAGGCTTCTGGGCGTCTAATTTTAGTATTGAAAACCGCCCAAAAAGTCTCGCAACCTACTATTTTATTACCGTTGACATACATTTCCAAAGCGCGCACTGAGCGTGAATTTTCGAGTGTATTAATCCAAGTTTTTACTGTTACGATGTCTTTCCATTTTGGTAATTCAGAGATTTCGACACGCATTCTACTCAAAACCCAAGCTTGATGGAATTGCTGCATATCTGAAAAACTGATTCCACCAATTTCAGAGTGAGATGCGGCAGTCAATTGCAAAATATTGCACAAATCCGTGTGTTTTAAAAATCCGTTTGGCATACACTGCGTAAAATTGATTTCCCAATCTTTACTGAATATTGATGTGAAGTCTTTAGATATTGGCATAGTTGAAGTTAGTTGTTATAAGTTAGATGTTAAAAGTTATACTTGTGAATTATTTATATGAGTTTTACTTTTAACTTTTAGATTATGATATTGCCATTGCCATTGCCATTGATATTTTTAATGATTTCTTTTCTATTCGTCAAATAATCAAACCACTTTGTTTCTTCGTTTCTTTTGAACCAAGTGAGTTGTCTTTTGGCAAATCGTCTTGTGTTTTTCTTGATTTCTTCAATAGCAAATGCTAAAGTAAACTCACCATCAAAGTAGCTAAACAATTCTCTGTAACCCACAGTTTGCAAAGCGTTTAAATTTTTATTAGGAAACAATGCTGCGGCTTCTGCCAATAAACCTTCGGTTATCATGATCTCAACCCGCTGGTTTATTCGTTCGTAAATTACGCTTCTTTCGGCTTCCAATCCAATGAGAATAGGAGTGAAGTTGCGGTTGTTTTTCTTTAAATTCAAAAAAGAAGAATACGGTTTTCTGGTTCCAATGCAAACTTCCACAAACCGCATCATGCGCTGCGGGTTTTGCAAAGTTTGTGGATTTCTTAATGTTAATTCGTTATAATATTCTAAATCTAAGGTTTCTAATTGTCGTTGCAAATAATCGATTCCTGATTTTTTATAATTAGAATTTACTTCCTCACGAACCGAAGCATCAATTTCTGGAAATTCGTCAAAGCCTTTTAGAATGGCATCTACATACAAACCGGAACCGCCAACGAGAATCACAAAATCATTTGTCAAATACAATTCATCGAGTTTTGAAATGGCTTCTTTTTCGAAATCGCCCACAGTATAATTCTCAAAAATAGATTTGTTTTGGATAAAATGATGTGTGGCTTGAGCTAATTCTTCTTGATTGGGAACTGCAGTTCCAACAGTCATTTCTTTAAAAAATTGTCGGCTGTCACAAGAAAGAATATCACATTTGAAGTGTTGTGCCAATGCGATACTCAAGGAAGTTTTCCCTATGGCTGTTGGACCAACAATTACTATGAGTTTTTTTTGTTTCAAAAAAATCAAAATTTTAGTACTTTCAACGTTTTGCTTTTTCGGATATAAGCTTGAATAATATTTCGAGTATCGCGATTGTTTTGCATCGGAATAAGAATGTTTTTTAGGATTTCGATATTGGTAATTTGATAATTCAAATCATAAAAAGCGAAACCTTTGTAAATCCCGTTTTCTATCAAAACAGCACTGTGTTCGCCGCTGTTTCTGCCTCTGTCAATAAGAATCATGTTGTGGTTTTCGAAGCTGTTTTTAGTGATAAATTCGTGAACTCTTTTGTTGTATTCTTCCGGTAAAATTTTGCCAATACAAGCACCATCACATTCTTTTATTTTATATTGAAAGCACTCTTTTTTTGTCTGATACAATCCCGTATATTTTTGGCATAATTGATAGTGTGCAGTGATTCTGAACAAGGCATTTTTGGCCTCTTGGGTGGAAGCAAAGGAAGTAATTTCTTTTTTTCGACCATCGGCTTTTTGTAATTTTAAATTCAAATAGCCATTTTCATCTTTCTCATCATACAGCGCAAACTGAAAAATACTTTTTCTTTGCGCACGATTATACATTGGTTTGTTGATTTTTATTGCCTCACTTTCTTTTAGTAAGGCAACGAGTTCGCTACCAGTTTCATCATAAGTTACCGTAAAAACTTCGGTTTGAATTTTTTTGCATTTGTTTGTTGTTCCTGTAAAATGCTGATTGAGTCGTTTTTTTATGTTTCTACTTTTGCCAATATAAATGAGTTTCCCTTTTTCGTTATGAATGTAATAAACGCCCGTTCTTGAGGGCAAACTTTGTATGATGCCTAGTAATTTTGGAGCAATTCCTTTTTCGACTTCAAGTTTTATAAAATCTTTGACAATTGTTTTTTCTAAGTCTTTATCCAAAAGCATTTTGAATAACTTTACTGTGGCCATTGCATCTCCATTTGCTCTGTGTCTGTCAGCCATGGGAATTCCTAGTGCGCGAACCAGTTTTCCTAAACTATGGGAAGGTTGTTCAGGCATCAGTTTTTTAGCTAATTCGACAGTGCAAAGCGTTTTTGCTTGAAAATCATAGCCTAATCTTCTAAATTCAGTTCTCAAAATCCGATAATCGAAAGAGGCGTTATGTGCTACAATAACGGCATCATTTGTCATTTCGATAATGCGTTTAGCCACTTCAAAAAATTTTGGCGCAGCTCTTAACATTTCGTTATTTATGCCAGTAAGTTTAACTACAAAAGGCTGAATTGGGATTTCGGGATTGACTAAACTGATGAATTGATCCACGATTTCGTGACCGTCAAATTTGTAGATAGCAATTTCGGTAATTCCTTCTTCGTTGAATTGTCCTCCGGTAGTTTCTATGTCGAGTATTGCGTACAAAATAAGTGTTCGGTGTTCAGTGTCATTGCGAGGAACGAAGCAATCAAATCAAGCAAGTGAGATTGCTTCGTTCCTCGCAATGACGAGTTTGTATTTATCGTCCTCCAAAGATACTACTTCCTATTCGAACCATGGTACTTCCTGATTCAATTGCGAGTTGATAATCGCCAGACATGCCCATAGAAATAGTGTTCAGTTGGCAGTTTTTAGTTTTTAGAGGTTGTAGTTTATCAAAAATGGATTTCAAATGCGTGAATTCTTTCTTGATTTGGGTTTGCTTCTCCGTAAAAGTAGCCATTCCCATTAACCCAACAATTCGAATGTTTTTCATTCCTTCTTTGTCATTCTGAACGAAGTGAAGAATCTTGTTGAGTTCTTTCTTATCAAGACCAAACTTGGTTTCCTCTTCGGCGATATACATTTGCAATAAACAATCAATAATTCTATTGTTTTTTTGTGCCTGTTTGTTGATTTCTTCTAGTAATTTCAAGCTGTCTACGCCGTGAATCAAGCTCACAAATGGCGCCATAAATTTGACTTTGTTCGTTTGAACATGACCAATCATGTGCCATTCGATATCTTTTGGCATTGCTTCCCATTTCTCGGTCATTTCCTGGATTTTGTTTTCGCCAAAAATGCGTTGACCCGCATCATAAGCTTTCATTAAATCAGGAATGGGTTTGGTTTTAGAAACGGCAACAAGGGTTACGGTTGAAGGTAATGATGATTTTATTTTGAGGAGGTTTTGTGAGATTGACATATTTCAATTGATAATTAACAATTGATAATTAACAATTAAAAAAAATTATCAATTATCAATTATCTATTTTTAATTATTAAATAAACTGTTTCGAGATTTTTTCTGCTTTCTTACTTTCGCTATAATCATAAAAGCCTTCGCCCGATTTCACGCCTAGTTTTCCGGCGCGGACCATATTGACTAATAATGGACAAGGTGCATATTTTGGATTTTTGAAACCGTCGTACATTACGTTAAGAATTGCTAAACATACATCAAGTCCAATAAAATCAGCTAATTGTAAAGGTCCCATTGGATGTCCCATTCCGAGTTTCATCACAGTGTCTATTTCATAAACTCCAGCTACTTTGTTGTAAAGCGTTTCGATCGCTTCGTTTATCATTGGCATCAAAATTCTATTAGCTACAAAACCAGGATAATCATTGACTTCAACGGGAGTTTTACCCAGTTTTTCGGATAAAGTCATAATGGTTTTCGTCACTTCATCACTCGTATTGTAACCCCGAATGATTTCTACCAATTTCATAATGGGTACCGGATTCATAAAGTGCATTCCGATAACTCGTTCTGGATGAGCTACAACAGCACCAATTTGCGTAATAGAAATAGAAGAAGTATTCGTTGCTAAAATTGTATTATGCGAACAAGCTTCGTTCAATTGCTTGAAAATATTGAGTTTTAAATCTACATTTTCAGTGGCGGCTTCAACAACTAAATCAACTCCAACAACTCCATCTTTAATTTCAGTGTAAGCGATAATGTTGGTAATTGTTCTTGCTTTATCTTCGATTGTAATGGTTCCTTTTGCAACCATTCGGTCCAGATTTGCTGCAATAGTCGCCATTCCTTTGTCCAATGATTTTTCGGAAACATCGATAAGTTTTACAGTAAAACCACTTTGAGCAAAAGTATGCGCAATCCCGTTGCCCATTGTTCCTGCTCCGATTACGGCTATTGTTTTCATACTATATTGTTTGGATTAAAATTGAAGTATTTATCCAAATCTTCTTTTATTACTTCATATTCATTTTCGCTGATATATTTGTTGGTATAAAGCCAAATATATCTTTCATATTGAACATTGTATGGTAAGACTGGATCAATCAAAAAGTATTTATTTTTAAAATAAGCATTTCTTTTTTCAAAAAGAAATTTAATGAAAACATCTACCTCATTTGTGTTTTTCTTGGTACAAATAAAATATAAAATTTTGCTGGATTCAATATGTTTTTCTTCAAATCCTTTGTTGATTTCATTAAAGACAAATGTTAAAACCAGTGTTAATGGAAATATTAATGAATAAACATAAATCAAATCAATTTTATAATTTTCAAGAAGAATAAATAATGATAGAACTATATTAAAAAAGATAGAAGCATAAAGAAAAGCTTCTTTCTTATCGCTTTTACTTCGGATAGTATAAATGTCGTTCTTAATTTCTTCAAATGGAATTTTATATTCTAATTGATGCTTTAATGTATTCAAATAAACGAATAAAGAATCTTCTAAAATCTCAAATGATTGTTTTTGATTTTTTAATTTTATTTCTAATTTGTTTTTCATTAACGGAATTACTTCTTAAAACAATCAATAATTTGGTACGCCACTCTTAAAGCTTCTGTCGCTTGTTCCAATGTTACAACAGGAGTTGTGTCGTTGTTAATAGCATCAGCAAAGGATTCTAATTCGTCCAAGATGGCATTGTTTTGCTCCACATCAGGATTCGAAAAGTAGATTTGTTTTTTTACGCCTTCGGCATTTTGTAGAATAATATCAAAATCTCCAGGGATTTCTGGAGCATCTTTCATTTTTACGACCTCACATTTTTTCTCCAAAAAGTCAACAGAGATATAAGCGTCTTTCTGAAAAAAGCGAGATTTACGCATATTTTTCATTGAAATTCTACTAGCAGTTAAATTAGCAACACAACCATTTTCGAACTCAATTCGAGCATTGGCAATATCTGGCGTGTCACTAATCACCGAAACTCCACTGGCATTAATCAATTTTACTTTCGAATTCACCACGCTTAAAATTGCGTCAATATCATGAATCATCAAGTCAAGAACCACCGGAACATCAGTGCCACGAGGATTGAATTCGGCCAAACGATGGGTTTCAATAAACATAGGATTTTCAATCATATCTTTGGTAGCGATGAACGCAGGATTGAATCTTTCGACATGGCCAACTTGTCCTTTTACATTGTATTCATTGGCTAAAGCGATGATTTCTTCGGCTTCGGCAACAGTATTAGAAATGGGTTTTTCGATAAAAACATGTTTTCCGGATTTGATGGAAACTTTAGCACATTTATAATGCGAAAGTGTGGGCGTTACAATATCGATAACATCTACAGCATGAATGAGTGTTGCAATAGTATGAAATTGTTTGTATCCAAATTCATTGGCAACTTTCTCACCGTTTTCTTGGTTTTCGTCATAAAAACCAACCAATTCATATTTTTCTGATTGCTGTAATAATCGTAAATGTATTTTTCCGAGATGACCCGCACCTAAAACGCCTACTTTTAACATAAAAATGATTTTTAACAAATGTATAATTTATTTGTTTATTGTCTAAAGAATGGCGTTTAAAGTTTTGGAAATTGTTATTTGATTTTTGGGATTTTAAAGTTTATTTTTACCAAAATAAATTTACCCAAATTTTGAAAGACACTTCTAAACATCAAGGACTTCGCAATCAATTAGCTGCCCTTTTGAAAGATAAAGGAATTACGGATAAGAATGTTTTGGAAGCCATTAAGAAAATTCCAAGACATCTTTTTTTGAATTCAAGTTTTGCAGATTATGCTTATCAGGACAAAGCTTTCCCAATAGGTGCAGGACAAACTATCTCTCAACCTTATACGGTGGCTTTTCAAACACAATTATTAGAAGTAAAAAAAGAGGATAAAATTCTCGAAATAGGAACTGGTTCAGGTTATCAAACCGCAGTTTTGTGTTTGATGGGAGCAAAAGTTTATAGTATCGAAAGGCAAAATGAGCTCTTCAAACAAACATCAGCTTTATTGCCAAAATTAGGTATTCGTCCAAAACATTTATCGTTTGGAGATGGTTACAAAGGATTGCCAAATCACGCTCCTTTTGATAGTATTATTGTTACAGCTGGTGCGCCAATAATCCCACAAGCTTTGATGGCACAACTAAAAATAGGGGGAAAGCTAGTCATACCGCTTGGAGAAGAAAATCAAATCATGACTTTGTTAATTCGAAAAAATGAAACCCAGTTTGAGAAACACGAGTTTGGTGATTTTAAATTCGTGCCGTTGTTGGAAAATAAGAATTAAATTATAATCCCGTCTAGCTTTTTTGACTAGACAGGATTTTTTATTGTCCAATAATTTCAAGATAACGCTCTAAACTTTCTTTCTCGGTTTGAGCAATAAACAATAGAAAATCTTCTTTGTTGTTTTTTGTTTGAGCAGTTTCAAGTGCATTGTAATATTGCATTCGTGTATCATAATCACCTTTTATGTTAGCAATTACATAACCGTTTTGTAATAAAATTAGATTCATCACCAAACGAGAAGTTCTACCATTACCATCTATAAAAGGATGGATAGTAACCAAACGTTCGTGAAGCTCTGCTGCCAAAACTATTGGGTGTATGGCATTTTTATTGGTTTCATACCAAATGAAAAAATCTTCCATTTCCTTACTAACCATAAAAGGTTGCGGTGGCATGTGTGAGCTGCCTTTTATCATTACTTGAACTCTACGATAGCGACCCGCATCTTCGGGAATAATTCCGCGCAAAATTAAGTTGTGAATGGATAAAACTTCTCGCTCGTTTAAGGAGGTGTTTTTCTCTATCAAATTCTTGATATAACCAATGGCTTCTTGATGATTGATTGCTTCAAGATGTTCTCGCATACTTTTTCCCGAAACAGTCAAACCTTCATTGATTACTAAATCAGTTTCGCGAAGAGTGAGCGTGTTGCCTTCGATGCGGTTGCTTTCAAATGTATATTCGAGCTCTAATGCTTGAGCAATTCTAAAGCTATCAAACTTGCGAAATTTATCTAGTTTTGATTTCAAACCATCAATTTCATTAAGAATAGACAATAAGTTTTTAGAAAGTGATTTTTTGAGAGTAACATAGCTGTTCTCCATTTCTTCACGTACCATATTCATTGCTTTCATGGCAAATTCATCCTGACCTATTTCATATAGAATTTTTTCTTTAAGCCACGCAACCATTAGTGTTTCAAAATCTATTTCTAATAATGAAGCTAGTTTTGCAACTTGCTCTTTGGTGGGTTTTCTTAATCCATTTTCGAACTTACTGATTAGGGCTTGATCGATTCCTAAAGTTTGTGCCACTTCTCTGGTTTTTAACCCTTTTAGTTCTCTTGCATTTTTAAGTAGTGTTTTCAACTTTTTATGTTTTAAATTGTCTTGACAAATTTAGTCATAATTTTTTAATAATAAAAACTATTCTGTCTTTTTGAATATTTTTAAATTAAAATGATTTTTTTATTCTGTCAAGTTCGCGCTTAGTGTCTTGTTCTTTGAGAGATTCTCGCTTATCGTAGGTCTTTTTCCCTTTGCACAGTCCGATTTCAAGTTTTGCCATTCCTTTTTCATTAGTAAATAATTTTAAAGGGACAATAGTCAATCCTTTGGCTTGGACACTTTTTGCCAAACCTTTTAATTCTCGTTTGTTCAACAAAAGTTTGCGTTCGCTTCTTGCTTTATGGTTGAATTGGTTTCCAAAAGCATATTCTTCTATATAAGTGTTAATTGCAAAAAGCTCAGTCCCACTAAATTCGCAAAAACTTTCGGTAATATTTGCTTTCCCTAATCGGATGGATTTTATTTCGGTTCCAGCCAAAACAATACCTGCCGTAAATTTTTCGATGATTTCGTAATCAAAACGGGCTCTTTTATTAAGTATGTTGATTGTTTTTAGCATTGGATTGCAAATGTATGTACAAATTGAGTAATAGGCAACTCTCTATGGTAATTTCAATAATTGGTATGAAATTAAAGTACCATTCAGAGTTACAATGTATAAATTTCCAAAAATGGAATCCTCTATACTTGCATAAATTATTTTATCAATAATTTTATTTACAAATTCTGGAGTTGTGTTGCTATGCCCAACAATTAAAACCGTTTGTCCAAGAGTTTTTGTTTTAAATTCTTGAATATCAACTATTTTAGGGTCGTATTTTATAATTTCTAAATTCCTATTTGCTGCAATTGGAGTTGCAGTTTGGAGTGTTCTTTTAAAATCAGTACTGTAAATTGCATCAAAATTAATATCAGAAAATATTTTACTCCAAAGTAATGCTCTTTCTAACCCTTTTGAAGATAAATCTGGGTTTTTTGAATCATCTACTTTTTCCGCATGTCTTATAAAATAGTACGTTGTAATTTTATTTTGCGAAAATGAAAAAAGAGTGAATAAGAGAACGAATAGTGTTATGTGGCTTTTCATTTGTATTAATTTATTCAAAAATAAGTAATTTCAGTTTTTGTATCTTTACAGTATGGAAAATAATAAATCAAAAGACCCACTTCACGGATTAACGCTTCAAAATATTATGGAACAACTCGTGACTTATTATGGATTTGATACTTTAGGAGCGTTAATTAAGATTAAATGTTTTACGGATAATCCGAGTATAAAATCCAGCCTTATTTTTTTAAGAAAAACAGATTGGGCAAGAAAAAAAGTTGAAGAATTGTATCTTAAAACGCTTCCTAGATTACAATAAAAATTGCTTTTCAATTCCTTTTCAAGCTCTTTTAGACTTAAAAATTATATTTCCCGCCTAGATAAAAATTTCTTCCTCCTGCGTTTATTCCAGAAGCAAATGTTCTGTATTGTGTATCAAGAATGTTTTCAATACCCATAAAAACGGTTAAGGAATTTAACACACTCAATGAGCCTTTTAAATTATAAGTTTTCCAAGCTGGCGAACCATTTTTTGGTGCATATTGCAAATTATCTTCACCACTTGGAGCGTAATTTCGTAATTCTTTTTTGCTGTTATAAAGCATATTAAAATCAAGATTTATTAGTTTGCTTTCATATTTAAAACCTGTTTTTCCGTAAATTGGTGCGATATGATCTAGAGGAAATTCTCCGGATGTGTTTTGTACTCGACCATGTGTAAAATTGAATGTACCGTAAAATAATAATGATTTTGTTAGGTATGTTTTTAAACTTGAAAACACACCAATTATGTTTGCGCTTCCTTGATTTTGATTCGCAAAAATTTGACTGTTTTCTCCTTCGTAAATAATACTTGATTGTCCATTTAGTGTAAATGTGTTAGTTACAATGGCATCAAAAAGTCTCGTGTAATAGAAAGTATTTTCAAATTGAAAGTGTTTTCCTTCCCAAAAAATAATACTTACATCAGCAGTTAATGATTTTTCTGGTTTTAAATTTTTATTAGGAACAATAAGTCTTCCAGCTGCAGATTCAAATATTTTGGATAAATCATCAATGTTAGGTACTCGAAACGCAGAGGCTAAATTGAATGCAACTTTTGTTTTCTCGCTTGCATTATTTACAATTCCAATTGCTCCACTATAAGTAAAGTTTTTTTGTTGGACAGTTGAATAGGGTAAGCTTAAAAAATTAGTAGCAATTTCACTATTTAATGATGTGTAACCAGCTCTTGCACTAGCATTATACGAAATTGTCCTGCTTAAATTATTGTTAAAAGCAAGAAAGCCTTCAGCTCTTAGAGTATTATTTTTTCCGTCTGGATATCGTGAATCTGTTGTTGATTCTATATTTGTAAGTATGTTTTTTTTGATTCCAGTTGAGTTTAGATTATCATAATAAATATCTGCACCATAAATTAAATCACCGTTTCCTATTTTAGTTTTAAAATCAGTATTAATCCCAAAAATAGTTACTTTTTCGATTCTTGAAGTTAGATTGTTACTTCCAAAATTTCGAGTAATTCTACTTTCCTCTATATTTTGATAACTTAAAACCAAGTTCATATTACTATCAAAAAATACTTTTTCTTTTGATACTTTATAAGCCGTAAGCAAGCGTTTTTGAGGACCATAATTCCATACTGCCGATTTTAATTCTCCATCAGAATTTAGGTCAGTTAATCTGTCATAACGAGGAATATCTGAGGAAGTCGAATACTGCAGATTTAAACTGTGTTTGGTATCACTATTTTGTTGATAAACAATTTTTTGCATAAAATCATATTGCTTGTATCCAGAAAATTTTTGTATATATTTATTGTCATTTGCAACCCGAGTATCAATTCCATTTACAGTTACACTATAAAATGGTCTTTCACCAAAAAAATCATTTGAACCATTTTTTTGTTTGCCCATTTTTAAATCACCATAATCATTAAACGAAATCGATGTTAGCGAAGCCCATTTTTGTCCTGCTAGATTAAAATCAAGATGTGTAGATTTGCCGTTGTTTATAGAATTGTAATTTGAAATAATGTTGCCAGTAAGAAACCTATTCTCTGTTTCCGAAAGTAATTTGGCATTTTTAGTTTGTAAATAAATAGCACCTCCAAGCGCATCACTTCCATAAATTGTGGATGATGGACCAAAAAGAACATCTATTTTTTCAAGCATGTTTTTATCAACGGTAACAATATTTTGCAAATGTCCGGATCTATAAATTAAATTATTCATTCTAATCCCATCTACGAGTAATAGTATTCTACTGGACTCAAACCCTCTAATTACGGGACTTCCGCCACCTTGTTGTGATTTTTGTACGGATAAAGTACCTGTGTTTGCAAGCGCATCAGCACTGTTTTGAAAATTTTGTAGCTCGATTTCTTTTTTAGAAATGCTTTCGACTTGTTGGGTTATTTTTCTTTTAGATTTTGCAAATCGTTGTGAGCTTACTACTATTTCATCTAAAATTATTGATTTTGTGGAATCAATTTGAGTTTGAGAAAAACCATAAAAAAATATAAATTGGACCAATACAGTGATTAAAAATTTCATTATAACTTTTATTTCTTAAAATTTATTTTTAAAAGCGAATAGATTGCAGTGTCTAAAAAAGTACCCTCATAATATTCGTTTTCTATTAAATGGGCTTCCTTTCTAAAACCATTTTTTTGTAATACTTTTTCTGACGCAAAATTTCTCGGGTCAATAACTGCTTCAATCGAATGCAATCCCATTTGGTTGAAACCATAATCAACAGCACATTTAATTGCTTCAGTAGCAATTCCTTTTCCGTGATATTGAGGAAGTATCATATAACCTATTTCTGCTCTAAAATGTTCTGGTTTTATACAATAATGCCCTATTATACCTATAAATTTCGGGCTTCCTTTCAAGGTAATTGCCCAGTTTATTCCTTCGTTATTTACTATTTTAGAATCTATTAATGCAATATGGTTGAGAGCTTCTTCATTTTTTTTTACCAGTGGTCTTGGGATATATTTCATAGTTTCTGGATTACTGCGTAATTCAAAAACTTCATTTACATCATCAATGGTTATACGACGTAAAATTAATCGTGTAGTTTCGAGTATTGGAAAGGGTTCAAAATTGATTTTTAACATTATAAAATATTTAGGACAATATTACAAAACATCAATAGAATATTGTGTTAAAAAAACTTCATTAGGATTTAAAATTTGCATTCCTTCTTTTTCAAAAAGGTTCCCATTACTATTTAAAACATCAGAGTAACCATGCCATGGTTCAATGCATACAAAAGGAGCATTTATTTTTGTCCAAATTCCTAGATTTGGAAAATCATGAAAATTTACTCTTAAAAAAGGCTTTAAATTATGGATTATAGTCAATGTATTTGATTGCAACTTTTTGAAAATCAAAGCGTCGTTTTCGAATAATCGATAAGTCAAAGGAATTTTTTTGTCTACCAAAGTTATATTCTTTGTTTTGTTAGAAATCAAATCATTTTCTAATAAAAAATAGTTTAACGTTTCGTCTTGTTCAAATTCAATCGCATAATTTTCAAAATCCCTTGATAAAGCAAATGCAGGATGTGCTCCAATAGAAAAGGGCATTTGATTTATTCCATTATTTAAAACTTTGTATTGAATGTTTAAACTATTTTCTACAAGAGTATAAATTAGTTGTAATTCAAAATCAAACGGATAATTTTTTAAAGTTTCTTTTGATGCTTGTAAAGAAAAAATAACACAGTCTTCCTTTAGTTCCATAATTTCAAAACTCAAATCTCGAGCAAAACCATGGCGAGTCAAATGATAATCAATTGCATTGTATTGATAGGTATTTTTTTTTAAAGTGCCAACAATTGGGAATAAAACAGGACTGTGTTTGCCCCAAAATTCAGGATTTCCTTCCCATATATATTCAACATTCGTGTTGCTTTTCAAGGATTGTAATTCAGCTCCTACAGGATTTATTTGTGCTGTTAAATTGCCGTTAGAAATTGTTATTGTCAAAATTGTTCTGATTATTAATGAATTAGATTTAAACGTAAATGTATTTATAAAATTTGTTTTGTGCCACTATCACTTAATAATTTGTTTTGATTTTTTTTTAACATTTGTTTTATTTTTATGTTGATTATTTACATTTTATTTGCAAAAATTTAATAATTTATTAATGAAAAATACTAAGTTCCTATGCATGCTTCGTTTCACATTATTAATAGGGTTTTCATCATTATGTGCCCAAAATAATGAGACTGTTGCACCAATTTCTCAAATATCGAAATACGATTATCACGATGCTTTTGCACCATTTTTTTACAAAAAAAACAGTTCAAGTACACGTTCAGTTAGTGGTCAACCTGGTGCTGAATATTGGCAAAATAGAGCTGATTATAAATTAAAATTAAAACTTAACGATGTAACAAACGAAATATCTGGAACGGAAATTATAACTTATACTAATAATAGTCCAGATCAAATGAGTTTTTTATGGATGAATTTAGATCAAAATTTATTTAAATCAGATTCAAGAGGTAACGCTGTTGTTCCAATTACTGGAAGTAGAAATGGTGCTCAAGGTCAGGTTTTTGATGGCGGACATAAAATAAAATCAGTAAAAGTAATTTCGGTATCAAAATCCAAATCTATTGCGACTGAGGTAAAATTCATAATTAATGATACTAGAATGCAAGTTTTTTTGCCACAAACTCTAAAATCAAAAGGCGGAAAAGTGAAAGTAAAGATTGAATTTTCATTCATATCTCCAACAAAAGGATCTGATAGAATGGGAGTTTTAGAAACCAAAAACGGAAAAATTTTCACAATTGCCCAATGGTATCCTACGATGTGTGTTTACGATGATTTAAACGGATGGAATACCATTCCGTATTTAGGCGCATCAGAATTTTATTTTGAGTACGGAGATTTTGATGTAAGTATTTCAGTTCCTTCTAATCATTTTGTAGTGAGTTCAGGTGAATTAATTAATACGGCTGAGGTATATTCGAGAGAACAACAAAATCGTTTAATTCAAGCAAAACTGAGTGATAAAACAGTTTTTATTAGAACGAGTAATGAAGTTGCTGCAACTGCAACTGCTGTTTCAAAAACGAATAAAACATGGCATTTTAAAATTAAGAATTCGCGTGATTTTTCTTGGGCATCTTCTGCAGCCTTTATTTTAGATGCTGCAAAAATTAATTTGCCAAGTGGAAAAAAAGCAATGGCTCTATCTGCATATCCAATTGAAAGTGAAGGGATTGATGCTTGGAGTCGGGCTACAGAATTTACAAAAGCTAGTGTCGAGAATTATTCAAATAAATGGTTTGAATATCCGTATGCTACAGCAACAAGTGTTGCAGGAATAGTAGGCGGAATGGAATATCCTGGAATTGTTTTTTGCAATTACAAAAGCAAAGGACTGCGTTTATGGAATGTTGTTGACCATGAGTTTGGTCATAATTGGTTCCCGATGATAGTTGGTTCTAATGAGCGTCTTTTTGCATGGATGGATGAAGGATTCAATACTTTTATCAACACTTTGAGTACTAATGAATTTAATAAAGGTGAATTTAAAAAAGCCGATGTTGATCTTCATAAAAATGTAGATTCTTTTACAAATCCTATTCTTGAACCTGTAATGAGTTCTTCGGATAATATGAAAGAGCGAAATACAGGAAAATTAAATTATTCAAAACCGAGTAGAGCATTAATTATTTTAAGAGAACACATATTAGGTCCACAAAGGTTTGATTTTGCATTCAAATCCTACATTGACCGCTGGGCTTTTAAGCATCCTGAACCTGATGATTTTTTTAGAACAATTGAGAATGTTGCTGGCGAAAATTTAAATTGGTTTTGGAGAGGTTGGATATTAAATAATTGGAAATTAGATCAAGGTATCAATAAAGTTAAATATGTAGATGATAATCCAAAATTAGGAGCTTTAATTACAATTGAGAACTTTGAAAAAATGGTTTTGCCGGTTATTTTAGACGTAAAAACAAAAAGCGGTACAGTTTCAAGAATTAAATTACCGGTAGAAATTTGGCAAAGAAATGTTGATTGGACTTTTAAATTAAATACAATTGAAGAAATTGAAAGTGTTACTTTGGACCCGGATCATGTCTTTCCAGATTCAAATGAAGCGAATAATACTTGGACACCGACTAAATAATTTAAAACGAAATTTTATTCAGGAATTTGTTGACTCAAACAGTGTAAAGTACCAAAACCCCATATTAAATCTATCGCACTAATTCCAATAATTTCTCTATCAGGGAAACAATCTGCTAGAATATTCAGGGCAATTCTGTCGTTAGAATCGTTAAAAGTAGGAACTAAAACGCATTTATTCAAAATCAAGAAATTTGCATAACTGCTTGGCAATCGGACACCATCAAAATCAATGCGTTTAGTCATTGGCAATGTAATTATTTTGGGAGATTTTCCGTTTTCAAGCTTTGCATTTTGCAATCGTTTTAAATTGTCTTGCAACGGTTTGTAATTGTTGTCTTTTGAGTCAGATTCAATAATGGTAACAATGGTATCTTCGGTTACAAATCGGCACAAATCATCAATATGTCCGTGCGTATCGTCGCCTTCGATTCCGTTTCCTAACCAAATTACGTTTGTAATTCCGAGATATTCTTTAAAAACCGCTTCATAATCTGATTTGGTAAAATTTGGATTTCTAACCTGAATGTCAGGATGCAATAAACATTCTTCGGAAGTTAGTAAAGTGCCTTTGCCATTGGTGTCAATCGCTCCACCTTCAACAATTACGGGTTTTCCTTTGTATAAAACTTGGGTTATTGGAATGTTCAAAAATTCGCCCACTTTTGCAGGAACTAATTTGTCGAGTTGAATGTTTTTATATTTTGCCCAGCCATTAAAATTGAAGTTCAAAGCTTCTCTTTGATTTCCGTTTTTAACAATAATCGGACCCGAATCACGCATCCAACTGCGGTTGGTTTTATAAATTAGGAAAGAAATATTATTCATTTGAACCGCGCCAGTTTCCAGCATTTCTGTAACTTTTTCCTTTAATTTATCATTGGTAACAATCAAAAAAACAGTTTCGAAAGCGGATACTTTTTTTATAAATTCTACAAAAGCCCATTGAATGGCTTCGTATTTTCCGGGCCAATCTTTTCCATTATGCGGAAAACAAAGTAAAATTCCTTGTTGTTTTTCCCATTCGGCAGGAAATCTTCTATTATTTGTAGTCATTCAGCGTTTCTAATTAGAAAAAGTACAAATATAAACATTCAGGTGGATTTACAAATGGTATAGACTAGTCCAATTTTTCATAAAATATTTAACTCAGCACTAATAGTTATCTTAAACATTAAATAATATTTAATTAATACAATCTTACTTTTTGATAATTATTTTTGGAAAAAAAATATAAATTATGAAAAAGTTTGGTTTATTGTTAGGCGTTTTATTTTTACTATCAGCTTGTGAAAATGAAATTAATTTAGAAGATGAAAATTCAAAAATCGGTAAAAACGAAAACCCTAGTTCTTTTAAAGAAATTAGTACTATCAAGATTGGTGGTACTGGCGCTGCAGAAATAAGTGCTTATGATGAAGTTTCTAAAAAATTATTTACCGTTAATAACAACAGTACGAATAGGATTGATGTTATTGATTTATCTAATCCTTCACTTCCAGTTCTAATTGCAAGTATCGATTTAACACCATTTAATGGTTCTTCAAATAGTGTAGCAACTTATGATGGTAAGTTAGCTGTTGCTTTAGAATCAAAACCCAATAAACAAGATGCTGGGAAAGTAGTGATTTTTAGCACCTCAAATTATGAAGTAATTAAGCAAATTACCGTTGGAGCTTTGCCGGATATGATTGCTTTTTCACCAAACGGAAAATATATATTAACTGCAAACGAAGGAGAACCTAACGATGATTATTCTATTGATCCCGATGGTTCAGTTTCGATTATTGATGTTAATAGCGACTATACCGTTTCGACTATAAATTTTGCTGCGTTTAGTAATCAGATTAGTGGTTTAAGAGCCAAAGGATTTAGAATTGCAAGTCCAACAAACAATTTTACTGCAGATATAGAGCCAGAATACATTACAATTTCTTCGGATTCTAAAACAGCTTGGGTAACATTACAGGAAAATAATGGAGTGGCTAAAATTGATTTGGCATCAAAAACTATTACCAATCTTTTTCCATTGGGATTTAAAGATTATAGTCTAACCGAAAACGCTATTGATATCAGCGATAAAGATGGAGGAATTTCTAAGAATACATGGAACTTAAAAGGAATGTTTCAACCGGATGCAATCAGTAATTTTAAAATAAACAATATTCCTTATTTTGTTACCGCAAATGAAGGTGATGCCAGAGAATATTCTGGTTTTGTGGATGTAAAAAGGATAAGTAGTTCATCGGTTATTCTTGATCCACTAATATTTCCTAATGCTGCTATTTTAAAAGCAGAGACCAGCATGGGAAGATTGAATATTAATACAAAGATGGGAGATACTGATGGCGATGGTGACTTTGACGAATTAGTTTCATTTGGAGCCAGATCTTTTTCTATATGGAACGGAAATACGGGTCAAATCGTTTTTGATAGTAAAAATGAATTAGATAGTAAGGCACTAGAATTTGGAGTATATGATGACAATCGAAGTGATGATAAATCCGTAGAGCCTGAATCTGTAGTTGTGGCTAAAATGGGCGATAAAAGTATTCTATTTGTTGGATTAGAAAGAGCAGATGCTTTAATGATATATGATGTAAGTAATCCATCGGCTCCAAAATTTTTGCAAATTTTAAAAACTGGAGATGCGCCAGAAGGATTGCTATTTATACCTGCATATAAAAGTCCTACAAAAAGAAGTTTAGTTGTGGTGAGTAGCGAAGGAGACGGAACGGTTAAAATATTTCAACCGGATTTGAATTAAAAATTTTATTTTTTAAAGAAAAAAAATCTACCAAAAGTAATTTGATACTATTGGTAGATTTTTTATTTAAGCTTTAATTCACAATTGATTTCACAAAAACTAATCTATTGCTCTTTTAGTAATACCACCAAAAGCATCAATTCTTCTATCTCTGAAGAAAGGCCAGTTTTGACGTACATTTTCTTGTAAATCAAGGTCAACATCGGCTATCAAAATTTCTTCTTTGTCGTGCGAGGCTTGCGCCAAAATTTCGCCTTGTGGTCCAGCAATAAACGAAGATCCCCAAAACTGAATTCCTGCAGTTCCTTCAATATATTGTTCTAATCCAATTCTGTTTGCGGCTGCAACATAAACACCATTTGCCACTGCATGGCCTTTCATTACGCTCATCCAAGCGTTGTGTTGGTTCTCGCCATATTGCTCTTTCTCTTGAGGATGCCAACCAATTGCAGTTGGATAAAACAAAACTTCCGCACCTTGCAAAGCAGTCAAACGAGCTGCTTCTGGAAACCATTGATCCCAACAAATTAATGTTCCTATTTTTCCTTTTTGAGTCGGAATGGTTTTGAAACCTAAATCACCAGGAGTAAAATAGAATTTTTCGTAAAAATGCGGATCATCCGGAATGTGCATTTTGCGGTATAAACCTGCTTCGGAACCATCGGTGTCAATAATGTAAGCACTGTTATGGTAAATTCCTGTCATTCTTTTTTCGAAGAAAGGAACGATAATTACCACTCCAAGTTCTTTTGCCAACGCGCTAAAAGCTACAAAAGAAGTGCTGTACAATGGTTCTGCCAAAGCAAAATTAGCTACATCTTCACTCTGACAAAAATAATGGCAGCTGTATAATTCGGGTAACGAAATCACTTCGGCACCTTGATTGGCAGCATCACGAACCCAGCTCAAACATTTTTTTAAGTTGTTTTCGGCAACATCATTCAGATTCAATTGAATAACCGCTATTTTGTATTTCTTATTTGGCATAAAACAAAAATTTAGAGTGCAAAAATAGTTATTTATCCCTTTTTAACTTTGAAAAGAAGGCTATTTTTTCTTTAAAATTAATGCTCCAATCAACGAAACGACAATCCCAATTGGTAAAACTTCCATAAGTGTGAGTAAAATTATCATTATTGGATTTTTATACCATTCCTTCATTTGATTCATTTCGGCAGTTTTTGCAGCAAGTTCTTCTGGATTGGTTTTCTTAAGTATCATTTCACTGTATTGTTCCATAAAATTTGGAAAAAAATTATAATAAATAATAAGCCAAACAATAACGTAAATGGTTGAAATTACTAATGAAATACTCAAGCCAGTTAGGAATGCTTTTCCAAAAGTAATTACGCCAATATGGGTTTCACGCTCTTGTTTTATCCCAAGAATTACAAAGATAAAAGCAAGAATCATACTGCCAAAACCAATGATCATACTGGGTTCACGATCGGGGTAAGTTTTCATATAAAGGGTCATCGCAATCATAACAATGCTTACGATTATTCCGCCAAAAATTCCGTTTTTAAGGATACTATTTTTCATAATTATAGTTTTTTGATTTGTAATTCAAAGATAATGAATTATTTATGCCGTTGTCTGGTTTTGAATTGTGTGAAAAAACTTTTTTTTAATTTTAGCGAATTTATAATAATTAAAATTTGGGTTTTAACGGCATATTTTAGTAGATGAAAGTTGGGAGACTTCACACAGCTGGATTCAGACGATTTATAGCAAGTATTTATTAAAAATTTACTTTTTTTTAATCCCCTTTTTGAATATGTTAACTATTCCTAAAACCAATAATCCAATGATGAGTCCAATACAAAATTCTTTCAAAATAGAAGGCAATTGTGGTAATATATGATGTAGAAAATTAATATTATGTACAAAAATTCCCCCAGCCACAAGGATCAAAGCGATTGTACCAATAACGGATAAACTTTTGATCACTTTTGGCAAAGCTTTTACGAGTATATTTCCAACTGTTTTGGAAAAACTATTGTCATTAGAACTCAACCCAATAAGTTTGTAACCCAGTTCGTCCATTCGTACAATCAAGGCAACAATTCCATAAACTCCAACTGTAGCTATTATTGCAATTATAGAAACAACAATAATTTGTGATGTAAGTGACTCCTTAATTACGGTGCCTAGTGCAATGATTACAATCTCAACCGATAGAATAAAGTCGGTTACGATGGCTGATTTTATTTTGTCTTTTTCAAAAGCCAAAATTTCGGCTTCGGAAAATTCTTGAAGGGTAATTTCAGTTTTAGTGTGTTTATGAGGAAAGAAGTACTCGTAAATTTTTTCTGCACCTTCGTAAGCTAAAAAAAGTCCGCCAAGAACCAATATGATAATAATTGCCAATGGATAAAGGGCACTTAACAAAAACGCTACTGGTAAAATAATTACTTTATTGATAAAAGAACCTTTAGCAATAGCCCATAAAACAGGGAGTTCTCTTGAAGAAATGAATCCAGATGCTTTTTCGGCATTAACCGCCAAATCATCACCCAATATTCCAGCTGTTTTTTTGGCAGCAACTTTACTCATTACAGCAACATCATCCATAATTGCTGCGATATCATCTAATAGTGCGAAAAAACCTGATGCCATTTTTATTTTTTTAGAACTAGTTTGATTTTAGAATTAATTTTCCAAATTGAATCAACGAGTTTTTGATTATTTATGAATGCGAATCTACTAATTTTTGGTTGAATTTTATTTATAAAATTATTAATCCTCATCTTCATTCTCAAAATCAAAAAAATCGTCAGGATTGAAAGGAATGTCGTCATCGGGATCTTTATCGTGAGCATTGACACCAGGAGGATTGAACAATCCCCAATCATCTTTGATATAATTCCACTCATCAAAACCAGCGACCCAATCAATAAATAAAAGTCGGAATTCATCAATTTCTTTTCGCAATAAAAGGATGTAATCATGGTCTTTAATTTCTTCTTCAAAGCGCAAACTGCCCGCATAAACACTAAGTTCACGGGCTGATTTCCTAATAATAGTAGCATTTTCCATTTTTAAATCATACAACTCAACTGCTTGGGCTCCTGAAATTTTAGCAGGTATTATCATTGCATTTTCTAACATAAACCGAACGGTTGTTTCTTGAAGAAATTCATTGTCGACAGGAATAATTTCGACTAATCCTTGTGTGATTTTAAAAATTTGTTCTGCCTTTTGATACAAGGGCAATTGATGTAGTTCGTCTTGTTTTGACATAGGATATTTTTAATTCATATTATAATGGGTGCAGATTATTATTGGAACTATTTTTCTCCAAAGTATTTAGGCTTCATAGTGTTTGTTTTTGTTTTAGTACTCTAAAAATAATCAAATATTTGGTTTGCCAACTCACTCTGATTTCAAATTTAATTAAGAATTTCAATAATTTGGCTTTTTAAAACACAAAATAGTTTAATCAATCTCGATTATGTATAGTTTTTATATACTTCCATTTTATTTTATTTAAATTAATCAGAAGTAAATTTGGAAAAAAATAGTTTATGAAAAATAGTGTTACAACTGCATTTTTGATTATTTATTCGTTTTCGTTTGCACAAAGTTTACCTTTAGATTTTGAATCTACAACAACACCTTACCCATTTATAAATTTTGATGGTGGTGTTGCCACAAAAATTGCAAATCAACAAATCTCAGGTATTAATAATAGTGCTACTGTAATGCAAATGGTTAAAGGAGCAGGAGCAGTTTGGGCAGGAAGTAAAATTACAATGGCTTCCCCAATTAATTTAACAACTCAAAGGTTATTTAAAGTCAAAGTATTTTCGCCAGTAGCAGGAAAAAGGCTTTTGTTAAAGTTTGAAGGTGCCGGTTTTACTTTTCAAAAACTATCCGTACCTATAGTAACAGCAAATGTTTGGGAGGAATTATCTTTTGATTTTTCGGCAGATGCTGTAAATAATTTAAACAATCAAATTGTATTTATTTTTGATAATGGTACACAAGGCGATGGTGGTCCAAATTCAACCTATTTATTTGACGATGTATCGCTATCAGTTGGACCAGGACCTATTTTAGAGTTACCCGTTTTGCCTTTAAATTTCGAATCTACCACTTTGGCATATCCATTTCTTGATTTTGCTGGTGGAGCAACTACATTATTAGCTAACCCATTCCCATCTGGAATTAACACAAGTTCTAAGGTGGTAAGGATGATAAAAAATCCAGGTGAAACCTATGGTGGTAGTGTTATTCAAATGGCTGGTCCAATTGATTTTTCGACAAATAAAATAGTAAAAGTAAAAGTTTGGTCGCCTGTTGCAGGAAAGAAACTTTTATTGAAATTTGAGGGAAGTCCAACTGATTACGATTATGGTGCTTTTGAAACCGATGCAATCATTACAAAAGCAAATGAATGGGAAGAATTAACTTTCGATTATAATTCTCCTACCTTATTTCCTCCAGTAAATAATAATGATAATAAAATTGTTTTTTTCTTCGACTTCGGTACACAAGGTGATGGAGGTTTGAATTCTACGTATTATTTTGACGATATTGCTTTCTCTACGGGTAATTTATCAACTCCAACTTTTGCAAAACCTGAGATTACTTTGTATCCAAACCCTGTATTAAACCAATTGTCGATTGAAGCAATAGGAGTAATTCAAAAAGTATCGATTTACAACCTGATAGGTCAAGAATTTTTAACAAAAAGTCCAAGTAGCAATACGGCAACTCTTCAAACTAACGGACTTCAAAAAGGCGTTTATATTGTTAAAACGATTATTGATGGTAAAGAATCTATTTCTAAATTTCTAAAAGAATAGGGCGTTTTTAATATTTTTTAAGGTAACAATTTGAATATCAATACATTTATAGATTCATTTTTCGAGTTTTTTATGGTTGGTAGTTTTACGTTTAATAGTTAACTTTGTAGAAGATTCTATAGCGGAATTAAATACCTCAAAATAGTTTAAACAAGATAAAATGAGTTTTTTAAAAAATATATTTGGGAGTTCCGATAATCAAAATGAAATAGTGAGTAAAATCAATTGGATTTCGCTAACAAATTTGGGACAATTGGATGAAATGGTATCACGTTCTGCCGAGAAGCCTGTAGTAATTTTTAAACACAGTACTCGTTGCAGTGTGAGCAGAATGGTGTTGAAACAATTTGAAAACGAATTCGATGTAGCGACGTTGGATTGCAACGTCTCTATGTATTTTTTGGATTTATTAGAGCATCGAGATATTTCAAATGAAATTGCAAATCGTTTTGGAGTGCATCATCAATCGCCACAATTGTTGTTGATCAAGGAAGGGAAATCGGTTTATGATGTTTCCCACAGCGATATTGATGCTGAGGAATTGAAGGGGAAGTTGTAAATTTTTAGGCCTCGGATTCAAACGGATTTTTGAATTTATAAAAAGCCACGAATTCACGAATTATATTAGTTTAATTCGTGAATTCGTGGCTTTAATTTATTTTTAACTAGCTTAAAAAGCCAATTTCATTTTCTTTTTAATCTCCTCTAAACAAAGGTTGTTGATGCTTCCTTCGTGGGTGTGTTTGGTTTCTTTTGGAGATTGAAAAGTCCCATTTTCCAATTGTTCCGCAACGGCTTTATAGGCATCTCTAAATGGCATTCCTGCTACTACCATTTCGTTTAAAGTATCCACGGTGAACAGGTAATCGTATTTTTTATCGGCAAGAATATTGTCTTTCACTTTGATGTCCTTAATAGAGAAAATGGCAATATCCAAACAGGCTTTCAAGTTTTGAATCGCAGGAAACAACCCTTCTTTCAACAATTGTAAATCCCTGTGATAACCGCTTGGCAAGTTGTTGGTGATTAAGGTAATTTCATAAGGCAAGGCTTGAATCTTGTTGCATTTTCCACGAATCAACTCGAAAACATCTGGATTTTTCTTGTGCGGCATAATACTGGAACCTGTCGTCAAATGAGCTGGCAAACTGATAAAATCAAAATTTTGGCTCATATACAAACAAACGTCCATAGAGAATTTTGCCAAAGTCGCAGCAACGCTACTCATTGCGAAAGCAACGGTTTTCTCTGATTTTCCTCTGCTCATTTGCGCGGCAATCGAGTTGTATTTCAAAGTTTCAAAACCTAATTCTTTGGTTGTGAAAGTTCTATTGATAGGAAATGAACTTCCGTAACCCGCAGCTGAACCCAATGGATTTTGATCTACGATTTTCAAGGCTGCATTCAACATCGTGATGTCGTCAATCAAGGTTTCGGCATAAGCAGAAAACCACAGACCGAAAGAGGAAGGCATCGCTATCTGCAAATGGGTGTAACCCGGCAACAACACGTTTTGGTGTTTTTCTGCCGATTCCATTAACAAGTCAAAAAGCGTTTTAACTTGAGATTTGAACTCGGTTACGACATCTTTTAAATACAAATTTACGTCAACTAAAACCTGATCGTTACGAGAACGAGCCGTGTGTATTTTCTTTCCGGCATCGCCTAATTTTATGGTTAGAAGGTATTCGATTTTGGAATGTACGTCTTCAAAACTGTCTTCGATTTCGAATTCGCCTTTTTTAATTTCGATAATTATGTCTTCTAAAGCCAAAACCAAAGAATCCGTTTCTTCTTCCGTTAAAAGTCCTATTTTGAACAACATTTTGGCGTGAGCAATAGAACCCAAAGCATCGTATTTGGCCAAAATCAAATCTAATTCTCGGTCGTTTCCAACGGTGAAATGTTCTATTTGTTTATCTGTTGGTATTCCTTTTTCCCAAAGTTTCATAAGCGTATTTTTTATTTTGTTGGGACAGCTCGCGACCTGTCCGTACTATTTAATTTTGAAAAAATCAGTCAGTATTTTGATATATAAATCGATTCCTTCTTCTATTTCGTTGATATATATAAATTCGTCCGCCGAGTGTGACCGCAAGCTTTCTCCTGGTCCCAACTTCAAAGATTTGCAATACAAAACTGATTGATCCGAAAGGGTAGGCGAGCCGTAAGTCGTTCTTCCCAAAGCGATTCCTGCTTGAACTAATCCATGATTCACAGGAATTGCCGATGCGTTTAAGTGCATCGAACGTGGCGTTACTTCCGCGTTCACGTTTGCTCTTACCGTTTCCAAAATATCGGTATTGTTGTAGCAATCATTCACCCGAATATCAATAACCAAATGGCATTCGGCTGGAACTACATTGTGTTGTTTTCCTGCGGAAATTTGAGTTACGGTCATTTTTACCGGACCTAAAACCTCGGATATTTTCTCGAATTGATAGGTTTTGAACCATTCAATCACGGCCATTGCATTGTAAATTGGATTGTCTGGATTGTTATGTGCAGCGTGACTTGCAGTGCCTTTTACCACAATATCCAATACCAATAATCCTTTTTCGGCTACAGCCAATTGCATTAATGTTGGTTCGCCAACGATGGCACAATCCAATTCTGGAAGATGTTTCAAAACGCTGTTTAATCCGTTTTTCCCGCTGCTTTCTTCTTCTGCCGAAGCCACGATTACTATATTGTATGGCAGGTTTTCAACGGCATAAAAATGAGTAAATGTTGCTATTAATGAAACTAAACATCCGCCTGCATCATTACTTCCCAGACCAAATAATTTGCCATCCTCGACAATCGCCTCAAATGGATTTTTCGTGTAACCTTGATTCGGTTTTACGGTATCGTGATGCGAATTGAGTAAAAGCGTGGGTTTGGATTTCTCAAAATGTTTATTGAAAGCCCAAATGTTATTGTTTTCTCTTTCGAAAGGAATGTTGTTCTGGGTAAACCAATTTTCGATTAAAAGTGCTGTTAGATCTTCTTCACTCGAATAGGAAGGCGTTTCAATTAGCGATTTTAATAGCGCAATGGCTTCTTGTATAAGGGTTTCTATGTTTTTCAAAATTATCGATTTAACTCTGACAGGGTTCAAAACCCTGTCAGAGTTGTTAGTATTTATAATTCTATGCTCGTACAAATAGTCTTGTTGTTTTTCAACATGTTATGATGACCAATTTTTATTTTTTGGACTCCTTTGGACAAACTATTGAAACAGTTGTCCAATTTCGGAATCATTCCGGAATGAATCGCTCCTTCTTCTTTTAATTTAGAATAAAGAGCCGAATTGATTTGTTCGATTACCGAATTTTCGTCATCAACATCAGTAAGAACTCCCGCTTTTTCGAAGCAATAATTCAAGGTTACTTCATAAACTTCCGATGCGGCAATGGCCAATTCACTGGCGATTGTATCCGCATTCGTATTTAATAATTGCCCGTTTTTATCGTGTGTAATCGCACAGAAAACGGGGACAATTCCGCTATTGATTAAAGTTTCCAATAATGGTGTATTCACTTTTTGAACATCGCCCACAAAACCGTAATCAATGGTTGGATGGTTTCTTTTGGTGGATTGAATCAAATTTCCATCAGCACCAGAAAAACCCATTGCATTCGTGTTGTTGGCTTGCAATTGGGCCACGATATTTTTGTTGATTTCGCCGGCATAAATCATCACGACTACATCCAGCATTGGTTTATCGGTAATTCGTCTTCCGTCGATCATTTGAGGAATCAAGCCAATACTTTGTGCCATTCTGGTAGCCGATTTTCCGCCACCGTGAACGAGAATCTTGTTGCCTTCAATCTTGGAAAAATCTTCCAAGAATTGCGACAATTCCGTTGGGTTATCGATGATGTTGCCACCAATTTTTATGATGGATAAGGGTTTCTTATTTGACATTTTTATTTTTTTAGATTTGATAGTTTTGAAAAGTTTAGATTTGACAACTTTTAGAAAGTTGTCAAATCTTCTTTAGAAAGTTGTCAAATCTTCTATTTCCTATTTTCTAAAATCTTCTGCAACACTAATTGAGCTGAATAAGTTCTGTTATTGGCTTGTTCGATAACCACTGAATTTTCGCTGTCAATCACCTCATCGCTTACAATCATATTTCTACGAACAGGCAAGCAATGCATAAATTTGGCATTGTTAGTTAGTTTCATTTTATCGGCAGTTACTGTCCAATTCGGGTCAGAATTCGTAATTTTTCCGTATTCCTTGTAATTGCTCCAGTTTTTGGCATAAATAAAATCGGCATTTTCGAAAGCCTTGTTTTGATCGTATTCGATTTTGGAATCTTTGGTGATTTCAGGATTCAATTCGTAACCTTCTGGATGTGTAATCACAAAGTCCATAGTTGGTTGTTTTTGCATCATTTCCACGAAGGAATTGGGAACTGCTTGAGGCAAAGCTCTTGGATGTGGCGCCCAAGTCAGCACCACTTTGGCTCTGTGAGGAGTTTTGTGTTCTTCTATTGTAATCGCATCGGCAAGAGATTGCATTGGATGTCCAGTAGCACTTTCCATATTCACTATTGGAACAGTAGCATATTTCAAAAAGCCAGAAATTACGGTTTCGGCATTATCTTTTTCTTTATCAATTAATTCTGCAAAAGCTCTGATGGCAATGATATCGCAATATTGCGAAACCACTGCTGCCGCTTCTTTGATGTGTTCCGAAGCACCTTGATTCATAATAGCTCCATCTTCGAACTCGAGTGTCCAGCCTTCGCTGTTAAAATTCATTACTATGACGTTCATCCCCAAATTCAAGGCTGCTTTTTGCGTACTCAAACGAGTTCTTAAACTAGAGTTGAAAAACAACATTCCTAAGGTTTTGTTCTTCCCCAGTTTTTTATTCTTGAGCGGATTTTTTTTGATTTTTAACGCTTGTTTCACCCATTTATCGAGTGAATCTATGTTTTGTATAGATATAAAGTTCATAGTTGTAAATAATTTGTACACTGATTAAACGGATTCGCTAAAGCGAAAACGCGGATAAGAGCGGATTTTTGTTGTTTTGTTATTTGCTATTTGTACGCTGATTAAACGGATTCGCTAAAGCGAAGACACGGATAAGAACGGATTTTCACTTGTGTTTTTTGTTTTATTATTTGTACGCTTATACAAGCGAATTTTTTCTAATTAATTTTAATATCAATAAAAAAATCAGTTTTTATCTGTGTTTGCGAAGCATCAGTATTATCTGCGTTCAATTTTTTATTTTCTGTAATTTTCAAATATTTTTCTTTTAAATTCGGGTTTCTTCCCAAAGTTGAGTAGTAAACCCACTTCACAATCGGTTCCTCTTAAATAATTTAGAATTTGATTTTCAAAATCTTTCACAATACATTCGGCGGCTTTCAATTCAAGTATAATTAAATCTTCAACTAGCAAATCTGCATAATATTCTCCAACTTCAGTTTCTTTATAATAAACCGATATTTTCTTTTGGGCTTCAACTTTGTAACCTTTATTTTTTAATTCTAAATACAAAGAATTTTGATACACTTTTTCTAAAAAACCATAACCCAACTCATTATAAACTTCGTAAAAAGTTTTAATAATTGCGTTTGTTAATTCTTCGTGTAATAATTCCATTTATAACTTCATTAAAATTATCTTATTTCTTTAATAACTTTAAAAAATCCGTTTTCATCTGTGTCTTCGCGATAGCGAATCCGTGTCATCCGTGTCTCAATTTATACAATCTTCGTAAACGCAATTTCTTTTTTTAAGGCTTTCAAAATAAAGTTGTCTTCCAAACCATTGATAATCCAGGTTTCGATGTTCGCCGCTTTGGCAATTGCCGCCGAATCAATTTTGGACTGCATTCCACCTGTTCCGTGAGACGATTTTGAATCGCCAATTTCTTTTTGTAAAAGCTCTAAATCAGTAACTAATTCGATAGTCTTTGGAAATTCATCTTTGATTGAAGCTTTAGTATAAATTCCATTGGTATTAGTAGCTATAATCAGAATATCAACGTTTAACAAAACAGCTGTTAATGCAGCTAATTTATCATTATCGCCAAACTGGATTTCGTCCGTGGCAACCGTGTCATTTTCGTTGATGATTGGAATGTAATTGTTTTTGACCAACACATTTATTGTGTTTACGATATTGAGTTTGGTTTGCTTTTTTTCGAAATCAGAATAAGAGAGTAAACATTGGGAAGTGAATAATCCTAAATCACTAAAATTTTCTTGGTAAATTCGCATCAAATGCGGCTGACCTATGGAAGCTAGAGCTTGTTTCATAAAAACATCTTCGTCTTGATTGTCTAGTTTTACAAATTGTTTTGCTGCAGCAATTGCCCCTGAACTTACAATTATAAACTCGTAATCATCTTTCAAAGCCGCGATTTGCATACCAATATCCTCAATCTTTCCTCTCGAAATATGATTAGTTTCCTTGGTAAGTGTGTTGCTTCCGAGTTTTAATAAGATTCTTTTTTTTGCCATAATTTTAACCACAAAGGGCACAAAGTTTTTTATAATTGAAACGCTTAAAACACAAAGTTCACAAAGCGTTTTGTTTTACTTATTTTTCCAATCTGAAATCAAAAATCGTTAATCTGTAATATAAAATCTGTCATCTAACCTGTCCTTCTCCGTAAATATACCATTTATTAGTAACCAAATGTTGTAATCCTATTGGGCCGCGTTGGTGCAATTTATCTGTGCTTATCGCCAATTCTCCTCCAAGACCAAATTGTCCGCCATCGGTAAAACGTGTTGAAGCATTTTGATACACCGCAGCGCAATCTACTTTTTCCATAAATTGTTGGGCGATAGCGTTGTTTTCTGTAATAATCGAAGCCGAATGTCCTCCGGAATATTGATTAATTTTAGCAATCGCTTCTTCATCCGAATTTACGATTCCAACAACAATTTTGTAATTCAAAAACTCTTCGTACCAAATTTCCTCGTTTGTAATAGTAGGCACTTGAGTTGCATTTGCGAAAGCAGTATCGCCTAAAATTTCAACCTTGTATTTTTTCAATTCATCAACTAATTGTTTTGCAAAAACTTCCCAATTTGGCAATTTTGAATCAATCAAAACCTTATCCAAAGCATTACAAACGCCAATATTTGTTGTTTTTCCGTTGATGATAATATCAAGGGCTTTTTTTAAATCGGCTTCTTGGTTTACATACACAAAATTATTCCCGCGACCACTAACGATTACTGGGCAAGTCGCGTGTTTCTTGGTAAAAGCAATCAATTGTTCGCCACCACGAGGTACGATTAAATCAACTTTTTGTGTTGGATTTTCCAGGAAAGCTTGCGTTTCTTCGCGGTTGTAATTCAAATATTCAACACAATCTTTAGAAATTTTATTCTCTTCCAAGGATTGATGCCAAAGAGAAACAATTTTCAAATTGGACAGCAAAGATTCTTTTCCGCCTTTCAGCAAAATTTTGTTTCCAGACTTGAAAGCAATTCCTCCAGCCTCCACCGTTACGTCAGGACGTGATTCATAAATAATCATTATTGTTCCAAAAGCTGCTGTTTTATTGATGACTTTCATTCCGTTGTCGTGAGTAAAATTAAAACGAACTTGTCCAACAGGATCATTCTGACTTGCCAATTGATGCATTGACAAAATCATTCCGTCGATTTTGGAATCATCAACTAACAGACGCTTTTCCATAGCCAAATCATCACCAGAATAATTGCTCATATCCTGTTGATTGATACTTTTAAGATTGGCTCGTTCCTGTTCCAAAAGTTCTGCCATTCGGCTTAAAACAGCATTTCTTTTTTCTATGGATAATAATGTGTTCATTTTTAGGATTTAATTATGGGTAAAAATATAAATTTAAAATTTCAACCATGTAAGGTATATAATTTCATTTAAGCAAATTGGAATAAGAATTTATATGTCCTTAAATACCTTATATGGTTAAAAAACTTATATTGTAAATGTTTTAATTATAATTTTAATTCTGTCAATGTTTCTTTCAAAGCGACTATAAAGGTATCAATATCAGCCTTTTTAATAGTCAATGGAGGTAAGATTCTTAACAAATTCTTATTATTGGCATTTCCTGTAAAAATATGTTTGTCGATAATCATTTTTTTGCGCAATTCCGAGACATCAAAATCAAATTCAACCCCCAACATCAATCCTTTACCTTTTACTTTAATCACTTCGGGAACTTGTTTGATAGCTTCCAAGAAATAAGTATAAACGTCATTCACGTTGTCCATTAATTTTTGATCTTCAATAACATCCAAAACTGCAATTCCTGCGGCACAAGCGAGATGGCTTCCGCCAAAAGTGGTGCCTAATAATCCGTAACTGGCTTTGAATTTTGGTGAAATCATAATTCCACCTATCGGGAAACCATTCCCCATTCCTTTGGCAAGACAAATGATATCGGCTTTAATGTTATGATATTGATGAGCGAAAAACTTTCCGCTTCTACCATAACCTGATTGTACTTCGTCGAGTATCAAAACTACTTCGTATTGTTTGCAAACTATTTCTAAAGCCTGAAAAAATTCAGTTGTACCTTCGTCTAATCCGCCAACACCTTGAATTCCTTCGATAATTACAGTACAAACATCGCCTTTTTTTAATTCGGCTTCTACCAAATCGATTTGATTCAAAGGCAAGAAAGTAACGATTTGTTGGGCGTTAATTGGCGCAACAATTTTCTTGTTATCGGTTGTTGCAACTGCCGCTGATGTTCTTCCGTGAAATGCATTTTCAAACGAAATAACACGAGATTTTCCGTTGTGAAAAGAGGCCAATTTCAAAGCATTTTCATTGGCTTCGGCACCAGAACTGCATAAGAATAAGGTGTAATCTTCATATCTAGAAAGTTTACCTAGTTTTTCAGCTAATTCCACCTGCAATGGGTTTTGAATTGCATTAGAATAGAATCCAATGTTGTCCAATTGATTTTTTAATTTGGTTACATAATCCGGTTGAGTATGACCAATAGAAATTACGCCGTGACCAGAGTATAAATCTAAGTATTCCACACCGTTGTTGTCTATAATTTTGCAACCTAATGCTTTTACAGGCGTGATGTTGTATAATGGATAAACGTCAAATAAGTTCATAATATTTATTTTAAATTATTTAACCCTTTCAGGGTTTTAAACCCTGAAAGGGTTGTTGAGAAACTAAAATCCGCTTGGTTTCAAATGTAATCCCGTGCTTTCGTCCAAACCAAACATTAAATTCATATTCTGAATGGCTTGTCCCGAAGCGCCTTTTGTTAAATTATCGATTACCGAAGTTATCAAAATCCGGTTTCCTTTTTTCATTAAACTGATGATGCATTTGTTCGTTTGCACCACTTGTTTCATATTGATGTCTGTAGTAGTAACGGTTACGAAGGGTTGATCTTTATAAAAATCTTGATATTTTGCCAGTACATCTTCCAAACTTTCTTCGATTGTTGTGTAAAGTGTAGCAAAAATTCCTCTTGCAAAATCACCTCTGTTCGGAACAAAAATCAATTCGTTTTTATAAGCCGATTGCAATTGATTCACGCTTTGGTTTATTTCGCCCAAATGTTGGTGATTGAACGCTTTGTAATGTGACATATTGTTGTTTCTCCAACTGAAATGCGTCGTTTCCGAAGGTGTAACTCCTGCTCCGGTACTTCCGGTTGTGGCGTTGATATGCACATCATCATTCAATAATCCGTGGGATGCTAATGGCAATAATGCTAATTGAATTGCTGTTGCAAAACAACCCGGATTGGCGATATATTGTGCACTTTTGATAGCCGTTTTGTTCAACTCAGGTAACCCGTAAACAAAAGATTTTCCATTGAAATTGTTGTCTTCTATTAAACGGAAATCATTTCCTAAATCGATGATTTTGGTTTGGTTTGAAAACTGATTGCTTTCTAAAAAAGAAATTGATTTTCCGTGTCCTAAACACAAGAAAACGACATCTACATTAGGATTTACGGTGTTGGTAAAATTCATATCGATGTCGCCCAGCAAATCGTGGTGCGCTACAGCAAGAGGTTTTCCTGCATTGGTTGTGCTGTAAACAAAATCCAATTTTGCGTTGGGGTGAAACATCAATATTCTGAAGAGTTCTCCAGCCGTGTAACCTGAACCGCCAATTATTCCGATAGTAATCATAATTTAATTTTTTAAAAAACTTTTTAGAAATTCCCTTAGATAGTAAATTCAAAATTAACCACAAAGTTCACAAAGAAGGCGCGAAGTTCAGAAAGCTTCGTATACTTTGTGCCTTCTTTGTGAACTTTGTGGTAAAATATTTTTAATCGTATTTCAAGTCGTTTACCGATGAAAATATATTCTGCGCATTTCCTAAAATCTTGATAAATCCTTTGGCATCGTCGGATGTCCAAGCGTTGTTCATTTCGCCATATTGTCCAAAACCGGTATTCATCAAATCATTTTTAGATTCGATTCCGTCAAGCGAAAAGTGATACGGTTTCAAAGAAACGGTTACGGTTCCATTTACCGTTTCTTGAGTTGATTCCAGGAAAGTTTCGATGTTTCGCATCACAGGATCCAAAAACTGCCCTTCGTGAAACAACATTCCGTACCAGTTTCCTAGTTGTTCTTTCCAGTATTGTTGCCATTTGCCGAGAGTATGTTTCTCTAACAAATGGTGCGCTTTGATGATAATTAAAGGTGCAGCAGCTTCAAAACCAACTCTTCCTTTGATTCCGATAATCGTATCTCCAACGTGAATATCTCTACCAATAGCATAAGCATTAGCCAGTTTTTCAAGAACTACAATGTTGTTTGAAGGTTTGTCAGCTACACCATTTACAGCAACTAATTCTCCTTTCAAGAATTCTAAAGTTACTTTCTCTTCACCTTCTTTTGTCAATTGAGAAGGATACGCTTCGCTAGGAAGTGGTTTGCTTGAAGTCAAGGTTTCTTTTCCTCCAACACTAGTTCCCCAAAGTCCTTTGTTGATAGAATATTGCGCTTTTTCCCAAGAATAATTCACGCCATTTTTAGCTAAATAATCGACTTCTTCTTGACGGGATAATTTCAAGTCTCGAATAGGAGTGATGATTTCGATTTCGGGAGCGATGGTTTGGAAAATCAAATCAAAACGAATTTGGTCGTTTCCTGCACCAGTACTTCCGTGAGCGATGGCAGTTGCACCAACAGATTTGGCGTATTTAATCGCTTCAATGGCTTGAAAAACACGCTCTGCACTTACTGATAATGGATAGGTATTGTTTTTTAACACATTTCCAAAAATCAAATACTTGATGGCTTTGTCGTAATATTTATCAACAATAGTTAGGTTTGCGTGTTTTGCAGAACCTAATTCATAAGCTCTGTCTTCGATAGCTTTTAGTTCAGCATCGTCAAATCCTCCTGTGTTGATTAATACAGTATGAACTTCGTATCCTTGTTCGTTTTTTAAATATTTTAGACAATACGATGTGTCTAATCCGCCGCTGTATGCTAATACTACTTTTTTCATTTTTGTTTATTTTTTTAAGAACAGTGCTTGTTTTATTTCTTTCAATCTGTTCCAAATCCGGACATTAAAGGGATGTTTTGGTGGTTCTTTTTGTTTTTCTTTTGGGTCGTATAACATTCCTGTACAAAGGCACATCTTGTTGTCTTTGCTCTTTAGAATTTCATAATTGGTGCAGGTTTTGCAACCTGACCAAAAGCTTGGATCTGTTGTGAGCTCTGAAAACGGAACTGGTTTGTAGCCCAAATCCGAATTGATTTTCATTACTGCTAATCCTGTGGTGATCCCGAAAACTTTGGCATCTGGATATTTTTTTAAGGAATAATCAAAGACAAATGATTTTATTTTTTTGGCTAAACCGTGATTTCTATAATCGGGATGAACAATTAAACCAGAATGTGCTACAAATTTATGGTGTTGCCAACTTTCGATATAACAAAACCCTGCAAATTTGCCATTGTCTAATGCGATAACGGCATCTTTATTTTCCATTTTTTTCTGAATGTAAGCAGGCGTTCTTTTTGCAATTCCTGTGCCTCTTAATTGGGCAGACAACTCAATTGTGTCGCATATTTCTTGCGAATATTTATAATGCTCTTCTTGTGTTATGACTATAGTAATCTTCATTTTAAAAGCTAAATTTTAAATTAAAAAAAGAGAAATGTATTTGTTTTGAAATGCCAATACTGTTTTTATTCTTCATTAAAATCTCAAAAAAATTAATTGAGAACAATGAAAATAGAATAGTGTTTTTAGGATATGATAATCCAATAAAATGGGTTGGTAATTTCAAAACGTAAAAATGAAAAATGAATAAAAATAAAACGAAACTCGCTGTGGAAACTATACTAATAGCATCCGTACTTCGGGAGAAGTTACAGGTCGGTTTGTCCGTGAGGTTGAAGTTATATGTAAACTTGATTTATTCATGGGTGCAATAATACAATAAATTTTGAAACATAAAAGAAATTCTTTGATTTGTAACAAAATTGGAGCGTAATGTTTTTTTTATTATTAAAAAAAAACTCCTTAAAAGTAAATTTTCAAGGAGTTATGAATTGGATTAATTTCTAAATCTATTTCGGCTGATGATGTCTTTGAGTTTCTTTTTTAAATCTTCGCCTGTGTCGTAAATCATTTGCTCACTTGAAGGAAAAGCAACAGCTCTACGATCAAAATAGGAATAATAATTATCGTCAGAAGCACGACGATCACCTTTATAAGTGGCGTAAATATTCTCGAAAATATAATCGCTTGTTACCGGAAAGGATTGTATTAATTGATTGGTTTTAAGATTTACATAATCTACTTTGGCTATAATTTGGCAGGATTTAAACTGTCTGAATTCATAAATCTTTACAGTTGCAGATACGAGATTATCAACATAAACTTCTTTTCCTTTATCGTCTACAACCACTTTCCCGTTGGCATCAATAAGTTTTTTCACCCCATCTTTTACTAATCGCTCTTTTATAAACTCTCTTTCTTTTATTTGCTCTGGCGAAATGTAGATTTCTCTAAAATTAACCATTAATCCATATTCATAATCGATATCTTTTTGTTTAGAACTGTGATAAACAGTCCATTTGTCATTCAATCCATACGTGCTGAAATCGAGTAAATCATTTTGTAAACGAGCTGGAATAATCATTCGGGTTTCGTTTTTAGTATAGACGTTTACAAAATCGGTTCCTTTGAATTGCGCTTCATCCATTAGCTTTAAAACATCTTTATAATTGGGGTTTATTTGATTGAGATAAGTCAAATCATCATACGCTTTTCGGAAATCCATTTTATTGGCAGTGCGCATTAAATTTTTGGTGTTGGTATATAAATAACTTGCTAATGCGTTTTTGCTTGATACGATTTGCTCATTATAATCATCAAAAGGGAACTGGGCATTGCGATTTTCGTTTAATAGTTTTAATGGAAGCAATGGTTTTATTTTTTCTTGACGGTTGTTCAACTGCAGATAGGTGTTGTACATTTGTTCTAATTGTGCAGGATTAGCGTCTTTGGCCAAAAGATTTAAAGTATTTAAATCACGTTCCTTCGCTTTTGTAAACGCTTCTTCGAGGAGATAAATATAATCTTGTTTCCCTTTTTTGTCTTTGTTGTTTTGCAAATTAGCAACGGCATTAGCAATAGCTTCGTCATAGTTTCCAGAGCTTAATAAATTTTGCGTTTGTTTTACACCGCAAGAACTTAGAGCGATAAAAGTCAAAAAAAGAATAATTTTTTTCATAGTAAATATTGAATCACTTTAGGTTAAATTCCTTGAAGCTCTGCTTCGATTTGTTTTTTTCCACAGATTACACTGATTTTCACAGATTTTTTTGTTTGTAAATTTGTGTTAACTTCTTCAAAACCTCTAGGGTTCTGCCCCGAGTTAGTTTAATGTTGGTTTTTAATTATTTTTGTTTTGGGCGGTATTCTAAGTCGTATTCACTTGTCCAAGTTTTGCCATCATCTTTAGAAATTTCTCCAAATTGGCGTACTTTATTCTCTTTCAGTTTATAAAAAGTAAGTCTTCGTATGGCAGTTGTATTTTTGTCGAGCGCAAAAGGTCTACTCAAAAATTGCATGGCATCATTTTCAAAACGCCCAGTGAGATATTCGTTGCTTCCGCCAGTATTATCGACCCAGTTTTGTTGCCATTGTTGGGTAGCGGCATTGTACGAATTATAACTTTTGCCACTATAAGTTAGCCCTTGTTGCACACTTGCTGATGTCCATTCTTCGAGAATTACACAATTGTCTAAGATTTTAGTAATGGTACTGTGTCCAGCAATTTTTCCTTTTAAATCATAGACTTCCCACTCGCCAACCCAGAAATCAAATTCAGCATATTTTGGGTTTTTATCACATGGTTTTTGTCCAAAAATGGAATTGCTCACCAATAGCATACTCAAAAAAAAGAAAAATTTTCTCATAACTTGCTCTTTTATTTCCTTACAAAAGTGGGTAAAAGTTTACTCGAAACTTCGCCAAAACCTAGTCGAACTTGTCCGTTTTGACAAAAACCTTTCATGATAACCGTATCATTATCATTGATAAATTTTCGGGTTGAACCATCATTTAATACAATTGGATTTTTTCCGCCCCAAGTTAATTCTAGCATAGATCCAAAGCTGTCCGCTGTTGGTCCAGAAATAGTACCTGAACCCATCATGTCGCCAGAATTTACTCGACAACCGTTCGAAGTGTGGTGCGCTAATTGCTGGCTCATTGTCCAATACATGTACTTAAAATTAGAACGAGAAATTACTGTTGCATTCGCATTTTCGGGCTGAATGGCAACTTCTAAATTAATGTCAAACGAATGTTTTCCTTTTTGTTGCAAATAGGGTAAAGGTGTTGGTTCTTGTTTTGGTCCTTTGGTTCTAAAAGGTTCCAAAGCATCCATGGTAACAATCCAAGGCGAAATTGACGAAGCAAAGTTTTTTGCCAAAAAAGGTCCAAGTGGCACATATTCCCATTTTTGAATATCGCGTGCGCTCCAATCATTCAATAAAACCATCCCGAAAATATAATCTTCGGCTTCGTTTACAGGAATATTTTCGCCCATAATATTAACATCGGTTGTGATAAAAGCGGTTTCTAATTCGAAATCTACTAATCGTGATGGCCCAAAAACAGGAGATGTTTCGCCGTTAGGCAAAGTTTGTCCCATTGGGCGATGCACCGGAATTCCCGATGGAACAATAGTAGAACTGCGTCCATGATAGCCTACCGGAATGTGTAGCCAATTGGGCAACAAGGCATTTTCGGGATCACGAAACATTTTTCCTACATTCGTAGCATGTTCTTTACTGGAATAAAAATCAGTGTAATCACCAATTAAAACAGGCAATTGCATTTCTACATCTTCCATTCTAAAGATTACAATGTCTTTATCTTTTGCATTATCCCGCAAAAGTGGATTTACAGCATCGAAAATTTCGGCAATTCTATTTCGTACCAATCGCCATGTTTTTTTTCCATCAGAAATGAAATCATTCAAAGTATCTTGCATGAACATATCATCAGTCAATTCGATACCTTCAAAGTAATTTAATTGTTGCAAAGCGCCTAAATCGATGGCGAAATCACCAATTCGAGTTCCTACTGTTACTACATTTTCTTTGGTTAAAAAAACGCCAAACGGAATATTCTGAATCGGAAAATCGCTGTTAACAGGAACTTCTAACCATGATTTTCTATTAGTATTATTGGCAGATATTGGCATATTTTTGTTAATTATTTTGTTGAAAATTACTCATCAAATATATTATAATCTGACAATTTACCAAACGTTTTTTTGTATTTTTGCCACAAATTAACTAAAAACACACAAATGCTACGCGACTCACAAATTTTCGACCTTATTTTAGAAGAACAAGACAGACAAATACACGGATTAGAACTTATAGCTTCGGAGAATTTTGTAAGCGATGAAGTCATGGAAGCTGCAGGTTCGTGTTTGACCAATAAATATGCTGAAGGATATCCTGGAAAAAGATATTATGGCGGTTGCGAAGTGGTTGATGTTGTGGAGCAAATTGCTATTGATAGAGCCAAAGAATTATTTGGTGCCGCATACGCCAATGTGCAACCACACTCGGGTTCACAAGCAAATACAGCGGTTTATCACGCTTGTTTGAAACCTGGAGACAAAATTTTAGGTTTTGATTTATCACATGGCGGACATTTAACGCATGGTTCACCAGTAAACTTTTCGGGTAAATTATATACGCCAGTTTTTTATGGTGTAGACGCAGCAACAGGACGATTGGATTACGACCAAATTCAAGAAATTGCCACAAGAGAACAACCAAAATTAATCATCGCTGGCGCTTCGGCTTATTCTCGAGATATGGATTTTGAGCGTTTTAGAGTCATTGCAGATTCAGTTGGTGCCATTTTATTTGCTGATATTTCACATCCTGCAGGATTAATTGCTAAAGGTTTGTTGAATGACCCAATTCCGCATTGTCATATTGTTTCAACAACTACGCACAAAACCTTGCGTGGTCCGCGTGGTGGATTGATTTTGATGGGAAAAGATTTCGAAAATCCATGGGGATTAACGACTCCAAAAGGAGAAATTAGAATGATGTCTTCCTTATTAGATTTAGCTGTTTTTCCAGGAAATCAAGGTGGACCTTTGATGCATATTATTGCTGCCAAAGCAGTCGCTTTTGGTGAAGCATTAAAAGATGAATTTTTTACGTATGCGATGCAATTGCAAAAAAACGCAAACGCTATGGCTGATGCTTTTGTAAAAAGAGGGTACAATATTATTTCTGGCGGAACTGACAATCACATGATGTTGATTGATTTGAGAAACAAAAATATTTCGGGTAAAGATGCCGAAAACGCTTTGGTAAAAGCAGAAATTACTGTAAACAAAAACATGGTTCCATTTGATGATAAATCCCCATTTGTAACATCAGGAATTCGTGTAGGAACACCAGCAATTACTACTCGTGGTTTGCTCGAAGAAGATATGGAAACTATTGTTGCTTTAATCGATAAAGTGTTGATGAATCACACAGATGAAGCCATTATCGAAGAAGTAGCCAATGAAGTAAACGAAATGATGAGCGAACGCGCCATGTTTGTTTATTAAAAAAAATGTTATGAGTTATGGGTTATGGGTTTTACGTTTAAACGCATAACTTATAACTCCCAACTCCCAACTCCCAACTTCTAACTCCCAACTCATGTCCACATTCAGATTAAAATTACCAACTGATCCACGTTGGGTAAATATTGTAGAAAAAAACATCGAAGAAATCTTGACTGATCACGCTTGGTGTGAACAAAAAGCAGCTTCGAATGCGATTACAATTATTACCATCAATTCTGAATATCCTGATTTAGTGAGTGATATGTTGGCTTTGGCCAAAGAAGAAATAGAACATTTTCAGATGGTGCATGACATTATCAGAAAACGTGGTTTGACATTGGGTAGAGAACGCAAGGACGAATATGTTGGCGAATTAGCACAATATATGAAGCGGAGCAATACCGGAAGTCGAGTTTCTGGTTTTGTAGAACGATTGTTGTTTTCAGCAATGATTGAAGCCAGAAGTTGCGAACGATTTAAAGTCCTTTCAGAAAATATTCAAGACGAAGAATTATCGCAATTTTATCGCGAATTAATGGAAAGCGAAGCTGGACATTACACCACTTTTATTACCTATGCTCGAAAATATGGACAAGGAATAGATGTAGAAAAACGGTGGAGAGAATGGTTAGAATTCGAAGAATCAGTCATTGCTAATTATGGCAAAGGCGAAACTATTCATGGATAATTTAAGTGATCAGTGTTCAGTTATTTAGTGTTCAGTTCAGAATACTCGGTTCTGTGTTAACTTCTAACCTCTAACTTTTAACGAATAACTTCTAACCACAAAATGATTACAATTACCCAAGCAACAACAACGGATATTGCTATAATACAAGAAATTGCACACCAAACTTGGCCTGTTGCTTACGGAGAAATTATATCACAAGAGCAACTGGATTATATGTTAAAGTTAATGTATTCCGAAAATGCATTGTTAGAGCAGTTTCAAAATCAACAGCAATTTTTTATTGCTTCAGAAGGAACTCATGCATTAGGATTTATAGCCATTGAGCATTATTATAAAAATGAATTATGGACCAAAATTCATAAAATTTATATTTTGCCCGAAGCTCAAGGCAAAGGCGTTGGTAAATTATTATTGGATAAAGCGGCATCATTAGCTATCGAAAATAACTTAAAAACATTGTCCTTGAACGTAAATAAATACAATAACGCAGTCGCTTTTTATCAAAAAAATGGTTTTGAAATTGTAGCTGACGAAGTTATAGAAATTGGGAAGGGTTATATAATGGATGATTATAAAATGGAGAAAAAGCTGTAATTCATGCGAGTCTAATGTTTGCTTCTATTTCTTAAAATTCCACCTTTAGCTTCCTTTATGTATTGAATGTAAGTAAATGCATCGGGATCGATTAGACTAATTGCCTCTTTAATTTTTAGTAATTCGAGTCTGGTTACCACTGTTACAATGATGTCACAATCTGATTTTAAATCGAAATTATCTGGTAAATAGCCACGTTCTCCTTTAATTACTGTTATTCCTTTTTTGAATTTTTTTACAATCAATGCCTTAATCAATTCACTTTGAGAGGAAATGATGTGTAAAGCGGTGTACTGTTCCAATCCATGAACAACATAATCTAGCGATTTAATTGCCGAAAAATAAGTTACAATTGAATATAAAGCAGTCGATATTCCAAAAAAACATGCAGCAGCAAGAAACAGTAAGGTATTCATTGCAAAAATTACTTCGGATACATTGAGACCAATTTTGCGTGTAGTTAATAATGCCAAAATTTCGAAACCATCTGCTGCAGCGCCACTTCTAATGCAAAATCCCATTCCAATACCAATGAGACAACCACCAAATAAAGCAATTAAAAGCCGGTCCGATGTAACAGCATCAATATGAATAAAAGTCATACTGGCAGCAATTAATAAAAAAGTGAGTAAGCTTTGCAAAGCAAAAGTTTTACCGAGTAATTTATTTCCTAAAAACAAAAACGGAAGGTTTAGAACAAGAACTAAAATGCCAAATGGTAAATGTGTAATTTCATGAATTAGAATAGAAATTCCAATTACTCCACCATCTAGAAAATTATTTGGTAGCATAAAACCCTTCAAAGCTAGAGTTATAAATGCAACGCCTATTAGATTAAGTAAAACATTTTTTAGATGAAATATTTCTTTCCAATTTATAGAGTTATGGTTTGTGTGCATAATTGTATATTTAGATTTAGACGTCCAATAAAGTACTAATTTAGTAAATAAATTCTGTTAATTGTAAATAAATTATCTATATTTGATGTCCCAATTATTTCATTACAAGTAAATTAACCTCATTGGTTGCCCCGCCAAATTATATAAATGGTCTTTATAAATATGTATTTATTAACCTTTAAATATTTTAATTATGGCAAAACCTGTAGTAATTACTTTGAATGTACAAGCCAATAGGCTTTATGGTATTCAAAATCCGACTCAATCGGATGTTGATAATTGTTGTTCGCTAAATGATGACAATAATGGCAATTCTCCCAATGGAACTATCGAAAGTTTCACTTCTATAGTGTATATCAATAATAATGTTAAGTGGGTTGGTGCTACTAATGATAGCGGATACACTGTTGCAATTACAAGTATTGTTTATGAACCAGATTCTACGGACGTTAATTTTTTTGATTGGCAAACACTTAACGGTTCTGGCGGAAGATCTGGAAATGTAAACGCAAATGTTAGAAATGATAATAACTTGCTTAATCAGCATGATGTGTATACTATTTTTTTCAGAGTTTATAGTTCTGGCACAGATTTTAAAACTTATAGTATTGATCCAAAACTAGCGATAAATCAATAAATGGAATTGAGATTTTTAAAATATTATTTTAAAGTCTCTACTACTATAGGTTTTTTGTTTTTTCTGAATACGACCGCTTTTACTCAAGAGCAAAAAGTGGCAGATAGTTTGGCAAAAATCTATAAAAATGGTAAAACTCTAAGCAGTTCTGAGCAATTAGAATTGCTTAGAAATTTATCTTTTAATGAAGTAAACAATTCTGCATTAGGATTGCAATATGCCGAAGAGCTTATTGCGCTTTCAAAATTAGAAAAAAACTATTTATATCTTCACCGAGGATACTTTCAAAAAGGGAATAAACACAGGCTTTCTGGAGATTTAGATAAAGCATTAGACGCTTTTATCAAAAGTGAAGAAGCAGCGATAACCGGACACTATCTTGTAGGTCAAGGAACAGCCTATTCGTCTATTGCTGATGTCTATTCTGTCATGGGCAATTCAAAAAACGCTGAAGTTTATTATAATAAAGCAATCGCAATATTAAGAAAAACGGATAATGTTATTGGCTTGGCCTCTGTATTATTAAATGTAGGTGAGGAATATTATAAAAATAAAAAATACGGAATTGCTTTAAAATATTTTGAAGAATCAGGCATCCTTTTCAAGAAGTCTAATTATTTAATTGGTACAGCTTATAATTTGGGTAATATAGGTATGGTTTATGCCGAGCAAGAAAAAGATGTTTTGGCAATGGAATATATTAAAAAAGCAGTTGCCATTCTCGAAGAACTAAAGGATTATTATGCCATTTCAGATTATCTCATTCACATGTCGGATATTTATTTGAAACAAAACGATTGGGAAACCGCTTTGAGTTATGCCAAAAGAAGTTTGAACCTAGCCGAAAAATATGGTCTAAAAGAGCAAGCCAGCAGATCAAATCGCAAGTTGTTTCAATTGTATGAAAAAGCGGGAAATCAAGCAAAATCTCTACAACATTACAAAGATCACATTGCGTATAGAGATAGTGTTACAAACCTCAAATCTGTTCAGCAAATTGCAGATTTACGAACCAATTACGAAGTTTCGCAAAAACAAATTCAAGTCAATTTATTAAAGAAAGACAAAGAAATTCAACAGCTCAAAGTCAAAAGACAACGCAATCTAATATATGCCACTATAAGTACACTCTTATTTATCATAATAGTAGCTTTTGGATTGTACAGACGCAACAAATTCATTCAAAAAACCAAAGCCATTATTGAAGAAGAAAGAAATCGATCAGACCGTTTATTGCTAAATATTTTGCCTGAAGAAACTGCTCGCGAATTAAAGCAAAGTGGTAAAGTTCGAGCCAAAAAATTTGAATCAGTTACCGTATTATTTACAGATTTTGAAGGATTTACTAACTATGCCGAGAAGTTATCTCCAGAACAGTTAGTAGAAAGTGTGGATTTTTATTTTTCGAAATTTGACTCAATAATTGAAAAATATGATTTAGAAAAAATTAAAACAGTGGGTGATTCCTATATGTGTGCTGGAGGTTTGCCTTTTGAGACTGAAGATCATGCTAGTAAAATGGCACTTGCAGCTATTGAAATTGCTCAATTTGTTCAGGATTCCAAAAATAATGCTACCGAAAACCAAACCCGTTTTAACATACGCATCGGGATAAATACCGGTCCAGTTGTAGCAGGAGTAGTAGGTACAAAGAAATTTGCCTACGACATTTGGGGCGATACGGTGAATATTGCATCACGAATGGAATCCAACTCTGAACCTGGTAAAATAAATATTTCCGAAAACACGTATCATCTGGTAAAGGATATTATTAAATGTGATTATCGAGGAGAAATCGAAGTAAAAAACAGAGGAATGTTGAAAATGTATTTCGTAAATGGAATTAAATAATTAGCGAACTACAATATCATATTTCATCAAAAGTCCTTTTAAACCTTCGACAGAAAATTGTGCTTTTTTTAATTTATTTTTTTCAGGATCAATAATATAATCGTAACTGGTTGTAAAGTTAGCCTTGTTTGCAATAGTATCAATAAATACGGCTCTTCTTAGGTTGCAATTATCAAAAACCACTTCGGTAAGATCGCTTGCCATAAAATCTACAGCAATCATGCTGCAATTAATGAACTGCATTTTTTTGAGTTTTAATGCATAAAACTGGGCATAATCCAATAAGCAATCCGTAAAATTAAATTCATAAATTACCTGATCTGTCATGGCAAAATTAACGCTTGTGAAATTGCATTTCGTAAAAAATACGCCACGTAAAGAAACATAATTTATTTTGGTGTCTTGAAAATTACAATCAACAAAATTACTGTCAATAAAAGTAACGGTTTTAAATTCGCAGTTTCTAAAATCACAATTTAGGAAAGTACAGTTTTCGAAATCTTTAAATTTAATTTCATTTTCATTAAAAATAACATTTTTGAATTCGGTGTCGATGATGTAATCAGGTAGCATAAGTTTTGTTTGATGGTGTAAAATTATAGTAAAATTGCGAATGATTTATATTTATTGGAAAAGACTTATTTAATCCAAATAATAGAATCATTAAATTTAGAACTTCAAAATAAAATAATCAATCTCATTTATTTTAAAAGGGTTTTGCTTCGCAATATCTAAAAAACCATGCCCAAAGTATCGGGATTGAAAATGCTATTAACAACAAAACGCTCCAGCGCGTTTTGTTGATTAATACCAGCTTAATTTTGAATTTACCGACAAAAATTAGTCGGCGTTTTGTCATTCTGACGCAGGAAGAATCTCATCTTTATACTCAAGTTTGTTGAGATTATTCCTGCGTCAGAATGACAAAGTTATTCCATTAATCCCGACGCTTCCGGACTAAAATAAAAAGGTATAACAACTTTTTTTGAAAAGGATTTTGCTTCGCAACATCCAACAAAACTCCGCTTTGATAATACTATTAACAAAAAAACGCTCAAGCGAGCATTGTAGACTTAATAATGGTTCTTGTAATGGATTTTGCTTCGCAACATCCAACAAAGCTCCGCTTTGAAAAAAGAAATAGTCTAAAAATAATTTCAAGCGAGCTTGATTATTTTTAGACTATTTCTTTTTATTCGTGACCTTGACTGGATTCAAACCAGTAACCTCTTGAGCCGTAATCAAGTGCGCTATTCAGTTGCGCCACAAGGCCTATTTTGTGGGTGCAAATATAGGTTATTTTGACAATCTTACAAACTGAAAATCAAAATTAAATCATTTTTTTAAATCTACCCGAAAGCTTACTGAACTACAATCAAAAATTTGAAATCAACAATCTAGTGCTCTTGTAGTTACATAATAGCGATAACCAATGATTGCCATTTGCCATTTCTTGGCTTTGGCCAAATCCAATCTTTTTTTTGTGAAACTCGGCAGAATAAGTTTATTTATTTGGGCTAGAATTTTGTACATTTCTATTTTTTATCAAAGATATAAAAAAAGACGGTCTTGATTAGGAACCGTCTTTTTATAAACTAATTGATTTTTTATTCTTTTTTGATCTTTGCTCTTTCTTTTTCTAATTCTGCTTTTGCTTTCTCCATCTCGGCTTTTGCCTTGATCATCTCCTCTTTCATTTGAAGCATTTCGGCTCTTGCTTTCTCCATTTCTGGGCGCATGTTTTGCATCGCTTTCTCCATTTCGATTTTAGCTAATTCCATTTCAGGTCTTGCTTTCTCCATTTCAACTCGGGCCATTTCCATATCTTTATGAGCGTTTTTCATCGCTTCATTTCTTATTTTATTGATTTCTTTCGTAGTAATTACTATGGCTCCGTTTTTACCATTTGAGCCATACCTTTTTATAGCATGATTTCCTTTCAAAACATCTACGGAACTTATATCTTCTGGATCAATGTCTGAAATGTCAACATCACTGTCAACTCTTTTTCCATTGAGTATAATTATGGGTTTTGCGTTACCGTTTGTGATACGTTTAACAATAATTTTTTTATCTATTTTATGACCAGGAAATTCTGGTGCTTCAGGAACTTCTTGATTTTCATTAAATTCTGGACGTTCTGGAGCTTCAGGTGCATTAACTTCTACCTTTATTTCTTCTCCATTTTCATTATCATTGTGAATAGAATAGGAGTATTCGTTTGAACCATTTGAATTTTTGTTTACCGAAATCATACTAACTTCATTTGGTTCGCCAAATCCAATAGTAGTGTTGGTTTTATAAAAGTGTATTGGTTTTATAGGATCTTTTCCATTAAATTGATTCACACCTGAGTTTCCTTCTTTATCTTTATATTGGACTTTAATTCCAGTAATTTCTCCACTATTGTTTCTCTTTACATTCGAAAATTTAAGTGTAATTCCGTGCTGTTCCTTTAAGGTTTTTGCATCATTTTTCATTTCTGCTTCAGTAGCATTTTTGTCAATGAAAACTGCTGTAATATTTGAATTTTTTTCTTGTATCACTGTTGTTTCTTTCTCTTGTGCAACAATTTTTACTTGAAATAAAAAGACAAAGGCAATTAATGCAGGAATTACTGTTGCGTACTTCCAAGAATTTCTTTTGTTTGATTGATTTTTGTTTAACATAACGATTCGTTTTTTGATTAATGATTGATAAAAATGATTGGTAATTTCAACACAATTTTCCTGTGTTGTTATTTTTAAAAGCGTGAATTGATAAGCTTTTTTGTCGGATATGTTTTTTGATGCTTCGTTGTCAGCAATGTATTCGAGGTTTTGAATAATTGCTTTTTTGTACAACCAAACAAAGGGATTGTACCAAAACAGAATGCAAAATAATCTGGAAATCAGCACATCAATAGTATGATTTTGAGCGCTGTGGACTTTTTCGTGTTCCAAGATGTTTTCTAATTCGGTTGTGGTGTATAATCTAGAATTGTAAACTATATAATTAAAATAAGAGAAAGGTGAAATGTTTTCGGTTACATCAACAAATTTAAAATCAGCTTGTTGCTGTATAGTTTTGCCTTTTAAAACTTTGGATAAACTGAAAAAATCGAAAGCAAATTTCATTAGAAATAAAACCATTCCTGTGGCGTAAATAATTCCAAAAACCAAATACCAATTGATTTCAAAAACCTCGTTTTCGATTGGAGTTGAAGCAGGAAATTTTGACCAATCTATATTTTCTGTACTTGGTTTTACCCAAATGGTTTTGGTAAATGTCACAAACGGTAACACTACCGAAATTAGTAATCCTGATACTAAAAACGAACGATTGCTATTGAAAAATGTTTCTTTTCGCAGCATAAAATAATAGGATAAATAAAATAGGGCTATTAATCCACTGGATTTGATGAAGTATATAAATAGTGTTTCCATACTATTGTTTTTTTTCAATCATGGCTAGTATTTCACGTAACTCTTCGGCAGAAATTTTTTCTTCTTTGGCAAAAAAGGACACCATATTTTTATACGAACTGTCAAAATAAGTATCAATTGCAGTTGTCATAAAACGCTTTCTATAGTCTTCTATTTTTACAATTGGATAATATTGATGGGTGTTTCCATACGCATTATAGGATACAAAACCTTTTTCTTCTAGGTTTCTAATAATCGTTGAAAGCGTGTTGTAATGAGGTTGATCTTCAGTGATTTCTGCCATTACTTCTTTTACAAAAGCTTTTTTAAGCTTCCATAAAATTTGCATTATTTCTTCTTCTTTGTTGGTGAGTTTTTGCATAGTTGTATAAATTTTGTAAACTCAATAAAGAGTTGAACAAACTTACAACTATATTTGTAGTTATAAAACTATAATAACAGTTATTTAACTAAAATTTAAGTTTTAAAATAAAATTAGTTGGTTTAACTAGGATTATTTTTTATCATTTGTTTTAGTTTTAGACAAAAAAGCATGGCTGCAATTCCAAAACTTCCCATAACAATCCAGTTTGTAGTATAACCAAAACGGGAAATAATTTCGAGACCTAGTTTAGAACTTATAATATGTGCTAGGCTAAAACTCATGGTGTACAAAGCCATGTATCTGCCAACCTGATCTTTTGGAGCTCTACTCATAGCAAATCCATTGGCAAACGGAAAAATAAAAATTTCGCCAAAAGTTATTATAATGATACTAATTATTAAAATTCCTACCCAAGCATCAAACAATAAAATATAGAAACTTATAGCCATAAGAACCGTTCCCAAAAGAATACTTTTAATTCTGTTGATTTTTTTTCTTTCGAATAAACTTACAATAGGCATCTCAAACATAAAAATCAAAAGTCCATTTAATGAGATTATCAATCCTGTTTCAAATTCAGATAATCCAAATTGTTCATGATGAAATAGGGGTAAAGTAGTGAAAATTTGAAAAAAGAGCATGGCAGTTGTAAAACTTATAAATAAGAAAACCCAAAAAGATTTGTCCTTAAAAACCGATTTTTTTTCTAGGACAAGATTTTGTTCATCAAGAAGTTCCGGTATTTTTTTCTTTTCTTTTACAAAAAACGCAAAGATTAAAATGGCAATTATACACGTACTACCATCGACCCAAAACAAGCCTTGGTAGCCAATTCCCAATATAATTAATCCGCCAAGCATTGGTCCTGCAGCGAATCCAAGATTTATTGCTAATCGTACTAAAGACAATGCTCGAACTCTATTCTCGGGTTTTGCATACACGCTCAATGAAACAAACATTGCAGGTCTGAACATATCGGCAATGGTCATTAGTAAAAACATTCCAAAACATAAACCCCAAAAAGTGGTGATAAATTGCAACACAAAAAACAAAATTCCACTAGTAAAAAGGCTAAAAACCATTATCCTATAAAATCCAATTTTATCGGATAATTTGCCACCCAACCACGAACCCAGCATGGAACCAATTCCGAATGCAACCATAATCCAACCCACTTGGGTGTATGTAAAATGAAGATTTTCTTTTAAATATTTAGATAAAAATGGCAAAACCATAGTGCCTGCTCTATTGATAAAAGTAATCAGAGTCAGAATCCATACTTCGCGCCTAAACCCTCTAAAATTATTGATGTAGCGTCGAAGTGCCGTTTGGAACATGTAGTGTAATTATGTTTGTACAAAGGTAAAAATTTTATTGGTCCGTACCTTGTGACGTTATAACTTTAAGCTATTTTTGTATAAAATTTTAAAATGAAAAATATTCTGTTTTTAGCAATTTTCGGCTTATTTAATTTTGGCTTTAGCCAAGAAAAATTTGATGTTGCTGTTGTCGAAAAATTTCAAAAAGAATTGAATACTGAATATGCAGATTCTAAATCAAGTCCTTTGACTCCAGAAGATTTGGCTACTTTTAAAGCGTTAGATTTTTATCCAATAAGTGAAAAATTCTTTGTTACAGCTAAATTTGTAAGGACAAAAAAGGAAAAGCCTTTCGAGATGAAAACCTCTACAGATAGAAAACCACTGTATGTAAAATATGGCGAAGCTCATTTTATGATTGATGGTTTAAAGTTCAAATTAAATATTTATCGGAACATTGAACTTTCTAAAAATAACGAGTACAAAGACTATTTGTTTTTACCTTTTTCTGATTTAACATCTGGTAAAGAAAGTTATATTGGCGGAAAATATATTGATTTAAGAATCCCAAAAGGTGATTCGATTTGCATAGATTTCAACACATCATACAATCCGTATTGTGCTTATAATCATAAGTTTTCCTGTCCAAAAGTACCTTTGGAAAACGATTTGAATATAGCAATAAAAGCAGGAGTTATGAAATTTCACGACTAATGGATTTTTTCAATTTACATACACATAATGCTACAAATCAATTGGATGTATTGGAATTAGTCAATCAATATCCGCACGAATTTGATGATTCCATTCCGTTTTACTCCATAGGAATTCATCCTTGGTATATCGATGAAAACAGGTTGACATTAGATTTACAAAGTATTGAAAGTAAATTACAAGAAAAAAATTGTCTTGCCGTTTGAGAATGTGGATTAGATAAACGCATTGCAATTGCATTTGATTTACAGCAAAACGTTTTTGAAAAGCAATTGGCTTTAGCCCAAAAATATCAAAAACCAGTTGTGATACATTGCGTTGGCGCTTTTCAGGAAGTTATTGCAATCAAGAAAAAATTAAAAATAACAGTTCCAATGATTCTTCATGGATTTTCAAAAAATGAGCAAATAGCAAATCAATTAATCAGAAATGGATTTTACATTTCGTTTGGAAAATATTTGTTGCAAAATCCCGAATTAGAAACTGTTTTTAAAAACATGCCAAATGATAAATTTTTCTTGGAAACAGATACGGTTGAAGAAGGAATTCAAGCTGTTTATGCGCTAGCAGCAAATTATAAAGGAATTACGATTGAAGCAATTCAAAAACAGGTAAATAGTAATTTTAATGCTGTTTTTAAACAAACAACCAAATTAACGAATACACTTTAATCATGGCAGAATGGACCGAAAGAGCGGAACTTTTATTTAAAACCGAAGGATTGACAAATTTAAAAAACGCTACAGTTTTAGTCGTTGGACTTGGCGGTGTAGGCTCTTTTGCTGCAGAATTTTTAGCCAGAGCTGGTGTAGGCAAAATGACAATTGTAGATGGCGATGTTGTGGATATTACAAACATAAACCGACAATTGCCAGCTTTGCATTCTACTGTAGGAAAACCAAAAATCACAGTCGTTGGCGATCGATTAATGGATATAAATCCAGAATTGAAACTCACTCGAGTGCAAGAGTTTTTATCTCCAGAACGTGCTTTCGAAATTGTTTCCAGCGAATACGATTATGTTTTAGATTGTATTGATAGTGTTACCCCAAAACTAAATTTGATTATTGCGGCCAAACGAAAAAGAGTAAAAATCATAAGCAGTATGGGTGCAGGAGGAAAAATGGAAGCTGCAAAAGTGCATGTTTCTTGTATTTCAAAAGCTACCAATTGCATGTTGGCAAAAACCATTCGCAAGCGATTGAAAGCCGAAAAAATTGATAAGCTAAAAGTGGTTTCATCATCAGAAATTCAGGACGAATCCAGTTTAAAAATGACCGATGGTTCTAATTTTAAAAAATCATTTTATGGAACAAATAGCTATATGCCTGGATTGTTTGGTTTATACGCTGCAGAAACCGTGATTCGGTATCTTTTGAAATTAATTAAAAGCTAAAAATTACGACTGATTTTATGCTTTATTTCAAAGTTTTATTACTTGAATTTAAGTAATTCATAACCCATAACCCATAACCATTAATGATACAAACCGTAATTTTCGACATGGATGGCGTAATTGTTGATACAGAACCCGTACATCGATTTGCTTATTATCAACAATTTAAGGAATTAAACATTGCTGTTACCGAAGAAATGTACACTTCGTTTACCGGAAATTCTACTCGAAATACATTTCAAAAGTTAAAGAAATTATTTCCAATTATTGAAGATGATGTTGAAGATTTAATTCAACGAAAACGGACTATTTTTAATGATGCTTTCGATACAAAAAAGGATTTGGAACTATTAGAAGGCGTTGCTAAATTAATAAAGGATTTACATCATAACGGAATGCAGCTTATAGTGGCATCATCGGCCTCAAAAGTTACGATTGACCGTGTTTTTACCCGATTTAATTTGCATCACTATTTTTCACACATTGTTAGCGGTGAAGATTTCCCAAATTCAAAACCACATCCCGCAATTTTTGAGCATGCAGTGTTTTTATCTGGCACTCCAAATGAAAACTGCATCGTTATTGAAGACAGTTGCAATGGAGTGAAAGCGGCAAATGCAGCTGGAATTTTTTGTATTGGTTACCAAAGTTTTCATTCGAAAGATCAAGATTTGTCCACCGCAGATTTATTAATAAATCATTTTGATGAATTGAGTTTTGAAAAAATTTCCAATAGGCTTCCTCAAATTAAGTTATAATTAACATTTTTAGAAACTTGAATTACTAATTTTGAATAAACTAAATTTTAAAAACATGAAAAAAATAATCTTTGTTTTTGCAATGATGATTGCAAATTATGCTATTGAAGCTCAAGTAAAAACACCAGCTCCAAGTCCAAAGTCAACAGTAACTCAAGTTGTTGGTTTAACCGATGTTGAAATCGTTTACTCTAGACCAAGTTCAAAAGGAAGAGATGTTTTTAATAATCTAGTTCCTTATGGTAAATTATGGAGAACTGGAGCCAATGCAAATTCAACAGTTTCCTTTAGCGAGGATGTTATTATTGACGGGAAAAAATTAGCAAAAGGGAAATATGCAATTTTCACAACTCCAAGAGCTGATACTTGGGAAGTAGTTTTCTATTCAGATACTGATAATTGGGGAACTCCAGAAACTTGGGACGAAACTAAAGTGGCTCTAAAAACTAATGTTAAACCAGAAAATTTGAACCGAAACGTAGAAAGTTTTACTATAGGAATTAATAACATAGATAATAATTATGCTCATTTAGAATTGTCATGGGAAAAAACGCTTGTAGCTATAAAATTTGAAGTTCCAACCCAAAAAGCTGCAATGGCAAGCATTGATAAAGCATTGGCGGGACCAACTGCGGGAGACTATTTTTCATCAGCTCAATATTATTTCCAATCCAATGGTGATATGACAAAAGCGATGACTTATATCAACAAAGCTTTAGATATGAACAAGGACAAACCATTCTGGTACAACCGTTTAAAATCATTGATTCAAGCAAAACAAGGAGATAAAACAGGAGCAATCGAAACTGCCAAGTTATCTCTCGCTTCCGCTGAAATTGCTAAAAATCAAGATTATGTAAAAATGAATAAGGACAGTATAGCGGAGTGGAGTAAGAAATAATTCTTTTTTTGAATATTATTAAAAGCTGTCCAAAATATTTTTCGGGCAGCTTTTTTGTTTTAAGCTACTAGTTTTTTTCTAAAAATACTCGCCTGAAAAAAGATTGAAAGTACAATCGTTAACATCGCTCCAATGAAATTCAGCCACAAATAGCCTAATTTTTCTTCACCGCTTGGATAAATGAAAATGGCATAGTAATAAATAATAAAAATAGTTATTTGGCTTATGATTGCACTATAAAAAATAGCTTTTGCCTGAACTTGTTTGATATAAAAACCTACTAAGAAAATCCCTAAAACAGTTCCATAAAAAATCGATCCAACGATATTTACAAGTTGGATTAAGTTCTCAAACAGCGTTCCAATACTGGCAAAAAGTATGGCAATAATTCCCCAGAATAGCGTGAAAAATTTAGTAGCATTTACATAATGCTTTTCTGATTTTTCTACTTTTAGATTCCGTTTATAGATATCGATGGCAGTTGTGGAGGCTAATGCGTTGAGTCCAGATGCAGTTGAAGACATAGCCGCTGATAAAATTACAGCAAGCAACAAACCTATAAGTCCTTTGGGTAAATAGTGCAATATGAAATGAAAAAACACGTAATCTTTATCATTTGTTTCACTATTTGAATCCGCTTTCAGAATAATTTCTTTGGCGCTGTCTCTTAAATCTTTTTCTTTATTTGATAATGCAACCAACTCTTTTCTTAAAATAGGATTATCATAATCCTGATTCAATTGATCTATATATAATAGATTAATTACTTTTTTATCTTCGGACAAAGCGTTTAGCTTTTTTTCTAAAGCGAGATATTCATTTTTGTACTCTGATTTTTCTATTAATATTTTATTATTTGGATTAAAATTCAAAGGAACTGGGTTGAATTGGAAAAACACAAAAACCATAACTCCTGTAAGTAATATTAGGAATTGCATTGGCACTTTTAAAAGCCCATTCATGATCAATCCCATTTGGCTTTCTTTTACCGATTTTCCAGATAAATAACGGCCAACTTGTGATTGGTCCGTACCAAAATAAGCTAATGCAAGGAAAAAACCACCTGTGATTCCGCTCCAAAAAGTGTATTTTTCCTCGGGATTAAAGGAGAAATCTACAATATCCATTTTGTCATTTGCTCCTGCAATATGTATGGCATTTGCAAAGGTCATATCATTAGGCAAGTAGTGTAAAATGAGTAAAAAAGTAATAACCATTCCTGAAATTATTACAAACATTTGTTGTTTTTGTGTAACATTTACGGCTTTTGTTCCACCAGAAAAAGTATAAGCAATAACTAGTACACCTATTGCAATTATCGTTGCAGTTAGATTCCAACCAAGTAAAGCCGACAAGATTATTGCTGGAGCATAAATTGTGATGCCGGTTCCTAATCCTCTTTGTACCAAAAACAGAATTGCTGCAAGAGAACGTGTTTGTAAATCAAATCGTTTCTCTAGATATTCATAAGCTGTAAAAACTTTATACTTGTGGTATATGGGTATAAAAGTCAGGCAAATAACTACCATTGCTATAGGTAATCCAAAGTAGAACTGTAAAAACCCCATTCCGTCATGATACGCTTGTCCCGGAGTAGAAAGAAAAGTTATGGCACTAGCTTGAGTCGCCATAACCGAAAGTCCTACAGTGAACCAAGGCGTTTCGTTATTGCCAAGAATGTATTCTTCTACATTTTTGCTTCCTTTGGTTTTCCAAACACCATATATTACTATAAACAATAGGGTTACGATAAGTACAATCCAATCAAATAACTGCATAACTTAAGAGTATAATTTCATTATTATGTAAAAAAACAAAATGTAAATTGCATTTGCAACTAGCACCAACGTATAGCTTTTTTTCCAAGTATTCCCTTTTTTTGTTTCCATAGGGTTGATTTATTGTTTTAATGTTTTAACAGGAATCGTTACCGTTGATTTTAATGAAATCATATTGGCAATAAGTTTAAAAGCTCCCGAAACACCTTCTGGCAATTCTCTAAAAAGACTTAATCCCGTGTAAATATATTGCCCTTTTCCAAATGGTGCAACTAATAAAGCTCCGTTTTTTGGCGTTTCTCCTTTGTCATTTGAAGATAAAATAGGTGTGAAAGCTTTGTCAAATTCATTAGGATAATACAATCCTTGTTCTTGTTTCCAACCTTCAAAATCTTTTGAAGTAATTTTGTTAGGGTAATTTAGTATGGGATGATTTGGTACTAGAAACCGAACTTCGGCATTTTCTTCGGTTACACGATCTCTTGAAATTTTTAAAGGATAGGGTGCAATATTTTGAGTTAAAACATCATCAGTGTTGTATTGCACAATCATGGTTTTTCCTTCTTTTACAAAATCAAAAAGTAGGTTTTGTTTATTTACGATTGTTTGTAAAGTATTGTATGCTCGAACGCCAGTCATTACTACATCAAAGGTAGCGAGTTTTTCGGGACTTATTTCTTCGGGTTTGAGTAGCGTAACTTTATAACCCATTTGTGTCAAACTGTTAGGAACTTCATCTCCAGCTCCCATTATATAACCTATTTTTTCTCCATTTGTATTTAAATCAAGCCGTATGAATTTTGATTCGGCTGGTTTTAAAACTTGTTGTTTCGTAATGTGACTGTAATCGACTATGATTTGGTTGCTTTCATATTTTTCGCCGTCAATTAAGATACTACTTTTTACAGTAACTTCTTCTGGATTATTGGGTGGTGTTACTTCAAAATAGACCGTTTGTTCAGTACCTTTTTTTTCTAAATTAAAAGGAATACTTTTAGGAATAACTTTCCAGTTATTAGGTATTTCAAGTTGTAAATCCCCTTTGATGGCATCCTTTCCTGATTTTATTTTAATTCCAACATAGTTACTTTTTTTGCTACTAAACAAGATAACTTTGTCTAAAATTGTTGAAGTAACTACTGGAACAATGTCAAGATAATTATACATTTCGCCTTTAACATCATCGGTGTATTTATAAATTACGGTTCGCTCAAAAGGGATTTCAATACCTTCAATTTTAACATTAAAAACTACTTTTACTTCCCGAATTACATCAGGTATGCCTCTATTTTTTTGTTCGTTTACAGTATACATTCCTATTGTTCCGTTTTCTTTAAGCCAATAAGGCTGGGTGTATTCTATGGTTTGTGGCAACTGTAAATCGAGAGTTATATTTTGAACAATATTATTTTTTAAATCAAAGTTTTGCACTGTATTTTTTTGTTCTGGTAAAGCAGTAACACTTAGTAGTTGCATTGCAATTGGGCTTCTATTTATGGCTTCAAGCTTCAGTTTTATTAAACTACCAGGATTTGCTTCTTGATTTTGAGCTACAGCTTCAAGATACAATCCAGAACAGGCTGCAATAATTTTTTTGAGTTCATCGGATTTTATGGTTTTCCAATGATTTTCATCCAATGCTTGGATCATGGAATAGGCTTTCACTAAATTTGGTATACTCGCCGACGGGTTTTTAAAATCAAATTGCGAAAGTACAGTTGAAATGAATTCTCCAATAGGTTTTCCGTCTTTTACGCGGTTCCATGAAGTGTCAATTCCGTCAAAAATTGTAGTGTTGTTTTGTGGTTTTACACCATTTATAAACTCCAAATATTCCGTTTCTAGACCACGATTTCCGGTGCTGCCAAATCCTTGAGATTGATGACGACTGCGACTCAAAGCTGCTATTTCCTGATTTGATTTACCTGTAGATTGATAATAAACACCAGTTTGTAACGAAATTAAATTGGTTTTATCCGCTGCGTCAAATTTTTCTCTACTACCATAAAACCACCACGAAGTATTGAAAAACTGTCTTTTGGCTTGCCATGGTTGAACTAATTTTAATTGCTCCGGATAAACGGTTGGACTATTTGTTAAATCAAAGCTTTCGACACTCAACATTGCCGAGGAAGTGTGATGTCCGTGAGTTGTCCCTGGCGAACGATGATCAAATCGATTGATGATTACATCGGGCTGAAATTTTCGTATTGCCCAGACTACATCGGCTAAAACTTTTTCTTTATTCCAAATTTCTAATGTTTCGGTTGGATTTTTAGAATATCCAAAATCATTGGCACGTGAAAAAAACTGTTCACCACCATCGATTTTTCTAGCTTCAATTAGTTCTTGAGTTCTTATTACGCCTAATAATTCACGCAATTGAGGACCAATCAAATTTTGACCACCATCGCCACGAGTCAGAGATAAATAGCCCGTTCTAGCTTTGGTTTCATTTGATAAATACGATATTAACCGTGTGTTTTCATCATCAGGATGTGCCGCAATGTAGAGTACAGAACCCAGAAAATTTAATTTCTGAATTTGGTTGTAAATCTCTACAGTATTATGTTTTGCAGGTTGTTGAGCGTTAAGAATTTGGGATATAAAAAAGAATAAAAATAAGTATTTTTGGAATTTTATATGCATTTTGGATTTGAATTTGGTACAACTTCAAATGTAAGCATAAATTTATTTTTGAAATTTCTTTTTTATTTTCTTTAACAAAAAAAGGAGAGAAACTCAATAAGTTCTCTCCTCTTTAAATTTATTTAAACTATTTAATTAGTCACAATCATTGTATTTATGGTGTTTGTTGCCGTATTTGTTTCCTCGATTTCCTTTGTTTTTATGATATTTTTGATTAGAAATTGATGCATAATTATTTCTAGGATGGTAATACTCTTCTCTATAATTTCTATGATTTTCACGATAGTATTTTTGTTTGTGAAAATTAAAATCTGAATAAGGTGTGTTTCCAATGTACGTCAAAGCCACTCTGTAGCCTCTATTTACGTCATAATTACTGCAATATTCAGGTAAGTAACTGGAACGAACCCATCCTCTTGAACCATTAAAAATATAGATTCCAGCTTGAATATCGAAATAGGCCTCAATTTCAGGAAGAAAATAATACCTCACTTGGTTTTCATATCGATCGTGATATTGTGGTCGTGAACCTAAATTAACACTTACCGAAATTTGTGCGTTACTTTCTAAAGTGAAAATTATGATAAACGCTGCTAAAATAATTTGTAAGTTTTTCATGATTTCTGGAATTTAATTGTTTTTTATTCTTAAAAGATTATCTCTTTTATCAAAAACCAACAACTGTGCCACAAATATTTGAAGACAAATAATATTATAAATTTAACAAATAGTCATAAACCTTATCAGTGGGCATTCCCATGACGTTGGCATACGAACCTTCAATTTTTGAAACGCCAATGAATCCTATCCATTCCTGAATGCCATAAGCACCAGCTTTGTCGTAAGGTTTGTAATTTTCTAGGTAATAATAAATGGCTTCATCGCTTAATTCGTTGAAAGTTACTTTGGTGATTTCGTGAATAAGTGTTGTTTTAGAAATGGTTTTAAAACAAACCGATGTTATCACATCATGAGTAGTATTCGATAGAGATTTCAAAATTTCGAACGCATCTTGCTTATCTTTTGGCTTACCCAAAGCTTTATTGTTATGCCAAACGATGGTATCACTTGTTATGAGAATATCATTGGTTTGCAATTCACCTTCAAAAGCGTTGGCTTTCAATGCTGCAAGAAAATTGGTGATTTCGATCGCTTTCAGTTCAGAAGGATAAATTTCTTCGGTATCTTTTAATCTAATTTCGAAATCCAGATCTAAATCTTTAAAAAACTGTTGCCGTCTTGGCGAACCCGAAGCCAGTATAATATTGTATTGTTGTAATTTATTTTTAAGCATGATTTTTCATGTTGAATGTGATGATTGTTATTGAAATTATCCCGAAAAAAAGTATCCATTTGAGCACAATACTCAAATGATGAAAATCATTTTGACTTTTTGCAAAACCTATTTTTGTTGTGAAATAAATAAGTGGTGCTAGTATAAAAACGATTCCATAAAGTGTACTTATTTGTAAATCATTGGCAAATAAATAAGAATTTAAATAATGCAGGATACAGAATATTGGAATCAAACTCAATCCTAAAACCAGTTTTGTAGTTTTACTAATTCCTAATACAATAGGCAAAGTATTCATTCCTTGACTTTTATCACCATCAATATCTTCTAAATCTTTTACGATTTCGCGAATAAAATTAATCATAAAAGCAAAAATAGCATAATCCAAAAGTATCATGAACAGTAATCCCATTACGGATCTGTTTTCGGGATTAGTTACTGGGTACAAGTCAAATAATCCAATAATTAGAATACTTAACGAAAGCAATAACGCTACAATTATATTTCCTATGAGTAAGCTTTGTTTTAAACTTGTGGCATATAAATAAAGTGTTGCGGCAATAATAATAAATAATGCAGCAAAGCCAGGTTTGCCAATTACATTCGATAAATAAAAACCTATGAATACGCCAATAACAGTAAAAATAAAATAAAAAGTATAGGCTTTAGATTCCGAAATATGTTTACCAATAATTACATTTTGGGGTTTGTTTTCATGGTCTGTTGCTACGTCAAAAATGTTATTAATAATGTAACCACCAGCAGCAATACTAACAGTCGATACAACTAAAAGCAAGTAGTGCCAATAGGCTAAAGCCAAAGTAATATCTTGTAATTTCAAGAACCCATATCTAAAAATAAGCTGCATAAAAGCCAGCATTAATAAGTTTTGATACCGAATGAGTTTTAGGTATTTCATTTGTTTTTAATCGTTTACATGACTATCCTTAACTTGAATCAATGCAAATTTTTCTTTTTGGATTAGTAACAGACATTAATAATAATTAATCTAATTTTCCATCAAAATGTGTAGTCCATTTTCCTTGTACTTTCATGACTTGTTCTATCACATCACGTGCAGCACCTTTCCCACCATTTTTGTGCGAAATATAACTTGAAATGGTTTTTATTTCTGGACTGGCATCTTGCGGACAAGTAGGTAATCCCACGAGTTGCATGACGTGATAATCTGGAATATCATCGCCCATATACAAAACCTGTTCTGGATTTATACTGTATAATTCGATATATTCTTTATACGTTTCGACTTTATCAGGTGTGCCAAGGTGAATGTCGGTTATTCCAAGATTTCGCAATCGTACCCGAACACCTTCGTTACTTCCGCCCGAAATGATGCAAACATTATAACCACTTTCTACGGCAGCTTTCATGGCATAACCATCACGAATATTCATGGTTCGAAGAATTTCACCTTCGTTGGTTACAAATACAGAACTATCAGTAAGTACACCATCAACATCAAAAATAAACGTGGTGATATCGTTCATTATTTCTTTATAACTTTGTGCCATTATCTTGTATGGATTGCGTTAGTATTTTATAAATAGTTGCTTGATTTTTGTTTGACAGCAGTGATAAATGCGATGCTATTGTTTCTAAATCATTCCGTTTTGCTGGACCAGTTTGAGCATCTTCTGGCGAAAGCGTCATGATTTTATTTGCTGTTTCTAGTATTAAAGGTTTTAAAATATCAAAAGGAACTTGATGTTCCTCACAAATTTCTTTACCTATTTGGTACAAATTATTTACAAAATTATTCACAAAAACGGCGGCAACATGCAAAGCTTTTCGTTGGTCAGTATTGACTGCAAAAACAGCATCCGAAATACTTTTTGCTGCTTTATCCAATAACTGAAAATCATTTGAATTTTCGCTTTCAATGCAAATGGGAACAGTACTAAAATCCATAGGTTTACCTTTCGAAAAAGTTTGCAACGGATACAAAACACCTTTTCGGTTTTTGTTGTCTAAAGCATTCAATGCGACACTTCCGGACGTATGCACAACCAACCTATTTATGAAAGGTAATTGAGCAGAAACACTATCAATTGCATCATCTGATACAGCAATTATATACAAATCAGCTTCTAGTAATTCATTAAAACTGGTAGTGATTTTGCTAGAATCGAGTAGGTGAGTTAACGTTTCTTTTTGCCTGGAATAGATTTGAATGAGTGTTGCCGTAGTACTTTTGGCGAAAGCCAAAATCAAGTGTTGCGCCACATTTCCTGAACCAATAACAATTACTTTAATCATGAGACAAAACTAATAAAAAAAACGAAGTGTACTACTTGTATTTTAAATGGAATTTAGAACCTAAAATCTTATTTTTTTTGAATTTACTACTATAAATAGTCTGTTATTTGTCATTCTGTCGCAGGAAGAATCTCTTCGAGTTGTTTCATTTTTTGAGATTCTTCCTGCGTCAGAATGACAAAGTAACATAAAAACAATTCTATTAATCCCGAAGTTTCAGGATTAAGTAAACGGCAAAATATAAAGTTTTAATTAAAATAGCGTCAACTTAATTTTAGATTAAATTAACAATTGTACACAGAAACAAGTCAAGATTTTTGAGTATTTTTGTGGCACTTTTTTACACAACAATTTTTATAAATGGATAAGAAATATTACTCCTTTTTATTTTCTACACGGTTAATGGCCTTTTTATTTATTGCATATGCAGTTGCAATGGCTACAGGAACTTTTATCGAAAGTAAATACAATACTGATACTGCAAAAATATGGATCTACAATGCGTGGTGGTTTGAGGCAATTCACTTGTTTTTCTTGATGAATTTTATTGGTAATATCAAGCGATATCAATTATTGAAAAGAGAAAAATGGGCTACTTTATTACTTCACTTATCTTTTATTTTTATACTCTTGGGCGCATTTGTAACCCGTTATATCAGTTACGAAGGCATGATGCCCATTCGCGAAGGCGCAGCTGCAAATGAAATTTTTTCAGATAAAACCTATCTCACACTATTTGTTGACGGAGAATACAAAGGCGAAATGAAACGTAGAGTTTTCGAAAAACAAGTCCTGCTTTCGCCAGTTACCAATAATAATTTTTCGATTGCTGATAATTTTGCAGATACTCAATTTGAGGTAAATTATGCCAATTTTATCATGGGCGCAAAACAGTATATCAAAGCTGATGGTAAAGGTATTTTGTATCTAAAATTAGTCGAGGCTGGAGAAGGCGGACGTGAAGAACATTTTTTAAAAGAAGGCGAAGTTCAAAACATTCACAATGTACTTTTTGCTTTAAACAAACCTACTGCTGGAGCCATAAATATAAACACTACCGGCGAAAGTTATACGATCCAAACACCATTTGAAGGAAATTTTATGCGCATGGCTGATAAGTTCCAAGGTAAGGTTACCAAAGATAATGTGCAACCTTTGATGATGCGTTCGTTATACAGCATTGGCGAAATGAGGTTCGTATTTCCTGATCCTGCGGTAAAAGGAATCGTTGCTTACGAATCTAAAAATGATTTTAAAGCTAAAAATAATGAAGATGCGGTAACCATAAAAATCACTGCAGAAGGACAACAAAAAGAGGTAACACTTTTAGGTTCGGAAGGAAAAATTGGAGAATCACAAACGGTTAAAATTGGCAAACTGGACTACACTTTTTTCTACGGTAGTAAAGCGTATGTTTTGCCATTTAAGATTAAATTAAACGATTTCATTGCAACAAAATATCCAGGAACTGAGAAAAGTTATTCCTCGTTTGAAAGTCAAGTTACCGTGCAAGATTCGACGAAACCGTTCGATGCGAGAATTTATATGAATAATGTGCTGGATTTTAAAGGGTTTCGTTTTTTTCAATCGGGATTTGATCCCGACGAAAAAGGAACTATTTTATCAGTAAATCATGATTTCTGGGGAACATGCATTACTTATGGTGGTTACTTTATGTTGTTTTTTGCAATGATGTCTATTATGTTTACAAAACATTCTCGCTTTGCAGATTTGAAACGAAAATTAGAAATTGTCAAAAACAAGAAAGTAAAATTGCTATCAATCCTTATTTTATTATTCAGTTTTAATAGTTTTGCCCAAAACCATGATGGTCATAATCATGCTGAAGGCGAAAATCATTCTGCAAAATCAATTATCGAAAGACCTACACCAACCGAAGCGGAATTAGAAGTAGCGTTGAATAAAAGCAAAGCTTCAGAAGTGCATGCAGCAAAGTTTGGACGTTTAATTATTCAAGATGCTGGCGGAAGAATGAAACCCATTAATACTTTTTCATCGGAATTGTTGCGAAAAGTAAGTCATTCTGAAACCTACAAAGGCATGAATTCTGATCAAGTATTCTTGTCAATGACGCATGATGGTAATACTTGGATACAAGTTCCTTTGATTTATATAAAATCAGGAAACGATAGTATTCGTAAAATTATTGGGATAGATTCCAAAGCAAAATATGCTCCATTCATCGCCTTTTTTGATAAAGAAGGAAATTATAAATTATCAAAATACCTTGAGGACGCATTCAAAACTGCAAACCCTAATCAATTCGAAAAAGACTTTATCGAAACCGACAAAAAAGTGAACTTAATGGAATCCGCATTGAGTGGTCGAATTCTTAAGATTTTCCCGATTCCTAATAATGCAAATAACAAATGGATTTCGTATCTAGAATTGAACGAATCAGGTATGAAAGGAATGGATTCGACCTATACCAAAAGCATTTTGCCTTTATATTTTGGAGCTTTAAGAAATGCAATTGAAACTAAGGATTACAAAACCGCTGATGAATTAATAGAAAGTATCAATGGTTTTCAGAAAAAATTTGGAAGTAAAGTACGCCCAAGTGATGATAAAATATCTTTGGAAATTCTCTATAATAAATACGATGTGTTCAAGAAATTACCGTATTGGTATATTACAGCTTCGATTTTGATGTTGTTGTTTACGATTCTTACTATTTTCAAAGAACGAAAAGTATTGAATTATTTGGTCAACTTCATGCATGTTATTATAGGATTGTTATTTAGTTTGCACACATTGGGATTAATCGCTCGATGGTTTATTTCGGGGCATGCGCCGTGGAGTAATGCTTATGAATCTATTATCTATGTAGCTTGGGCAACCATGTTTTTTGGGCTGGCTTTCGATAGAAAATCCAAGCTTACTGTGGCTTCATCTGCTTTTGTTACCGCAATGATTTTGATGGCAGCTTATATGAACTGGATTGATCCAGAAATTGCAAATTTGCAACCGGTACTTAATTCGTATTGGCTAATGATTCACGTAGCAGTGATTGTTGCCAGTTATGGACCGTTTGCATTAGGAATGATTTTAGGTGCAGTTTCGTTATTGTTGATTTTGTTTACCAATGAAAAAAACAAAGCCAAAATGGATTTAAACATTCAAGAAATCACTTATATCAATGAAATGGCATTGACTATTGGATTGATAATGTTAACTATTGGAAACTTCCTTGGCGGACAATGGGCAAACGAAAGTTGGGGTCGTTATTGGGGTTGGGATCCAAAAGAAACTTGGGCATTGATAAGCATTATGGTGTATGCCTTCGTGATTCACGCTCGTTTTGTGCCTTCTTTAAGAGGAAAATGGGTTTTTAATTTAATGAGCATGTTTGCTTTTATCTCCATTTTATTTACGTACTACGGAGTAAATTTTCACTTGGTAGGATTGCATTCGTACGCAAGTGGTGAGGCAAAATCATTGGATTGGATTTATTATTCGTTAGCTGGAATTACATTATTTGGTGCTATTTCTTATCCAAAATATAGAAAGTATTACAAGAAATAAAAAAGATTCCAGCCTTTTGATGGTTGAAATCATTTTTTTATTCATTTAGGAGTAAGTTTATAAAGCTTCCAGCCTTCAGAAGGCTGGAAGCTTTTCTTATTATTTGAAAAATAAAATTTATACTTTCCCTAAAGTATACAATTGTTCCATTGTTGGCGATTTGCTTCCACCAGCTGGTTCGAGTGTAATTCCAAAAGCTTCTGCATCACCAGTTTTGCTTACTTTAAATAGTTTTTGGTTATTGCTATTAAAGTCTGTTAATAAACCTATGCTAGTAGGTGTAAGTTGAGGTAATAATTTTAGTGACCATATTTGATACACCATTCCATCTGGTGGTTCTGGTAATCCAGTTGCGTCTACATAAACCACTTCGGTTTCTTTGTTCCAATATATTTTTGAATACGATTTTGGAGAAACGGCTTGGCCTGCAAGGTTTATTACAGTATTTTTTGTATCTCGAACTACAGTCAAAGCAGTTAAAGATTCTTTGTTTTTTAAACGCAAATCAATTACTGTTTCTTGCAGATTCGTTTTTTCTTTTTCGACTATTGCAACACTATTTTTAGTTTCGGATAATTGAGTATATTGATATCCAGCGCCAATCATAACAAGAACTGCTGCTGCCCAACCCATATATTGTGGCCAATTATTTTTAGGTTTCATTTTTATCACGTCTCTATTTTTTAAGAATAGTTTCTGTTTAATTTTTTCATAAACATCTGCTGAAATTACAGGCGAAAAACTACTCGATAAATTAATAATGCTATTTTCTATAGCAATAATCTCGGTTTTAATTGCGCTGTCTGTACTTGATATTTGCGCAATTTGATTGGTTTCACTTTCGTTTAATATGCCATAAACATAAAGTTCTAAATCTCCTGAATTTAATAGGTTTTCTATATTCATACTACTTTTAAATAAGTTCTTAAATCGTTAATACAATTTCTATTTTGTGTTTTGACAGTACCAAGAGGAATTGCGAGTTCATCCGAAGCTTCTTGTTGTGTGTATCCTTGAAAGAATAATAATTCAATGATTTGAATGCACTTTGGCTTTAATTTTTTTACAAATTCTCGAATACCAATAGTATCAATTCTATTGATGAGTTTGTTACTGTCGTCCAATAGATGTACGAAATTATCTGATGATAGGTTTTTTTGACTGTTGTTATATCCTTTGGATCTCAATTTATCAATTGCTGTGTTACGTGCAATATTTAAGATCCAAGTGTAAAACCTTCCTTTGCTTTCGGAATAACCATCAATGCTTTTCCAGATTTTCACAAATACTTCTTGCAAAGTGTCTTCGGCATCTTCAGTCTCTTTTAAAAGATTCGATATTACCGAGAATAAACTTTTTGAATACATGTCATACATGATCGTAAAAGCACGTTCATCCTTTTTGAGGATTAACGGAATTAATTCTTCTTGTGTCATTGTTTTGTGTTTTTGTTGTTATTAACATATACGTATGAATTCTATGTTTGGTTTTATAAAAGTAATTTTTTTTTGAAAGCTATTTTATTTCAATTTCTAAATAAAAATAATTGTAAAAAAATAACGATGTAAATATCTGAAAATCAAATATATAAAAAATATTTTTAAATTTCTTTACTTTTTTTAAATCCACATGAAACCTTTTCTCGTAAATCCTTACTTAACCATTAAAATTTAAAAAAATGAAAAAAATTAAAATTGTTTTAGGTCTATCGCTGGTAGCGGTTTCAGGTCTAGTATTTATGGCAGCGGATCACGCAGATGCTCCAGCTGTAACAGGTAATGCAAATGACATTACCGATGTGTATGCTTTTCAAGGGCAAGACACAAACAATATGGTATTTGTAATAAATACGCAAGGATTGTTAACACCTGGAGCAAGTGCTACAGCTATGTTTAACGAAAACACACTAATTGAACTTAACATTGACACCAATGCGGATAATGTTGAAGATCTAGTAATTCAAGCCATTAGAAAAAATGACAAAATGTACTTTTTTGGACCAGTTGCTCCTGGAACAACAGGAGTTACTAGTACAGTCAAAACAACTGCAACGGCTGGAAATGTTGAAATTTCTAAATACGGAAACGCGCCAATTGTGAGTACATCAAATGGGATGAAATTTTTTGCTGGACTAAGAGATGATCCTTTCTTTTTTGATTTAGGACAATTTAAATCAATTCTTGCTGGAAATGCTTCTGGATTTAATAATCCTGGAACAGATTCATTTGCTGGAACAAACGTATTGGCAACTATTATCGAAGTTCCAAAATCATTATTAGGTTCTTCTACCTCAATTAATGTTTGGGCTGAAACAAAACAAAAACAATAATTTAATTTTTAAATTTTAAAATCATGAGAACAAATAAATTTAGAATATTAGTATTGTCTCTCTTTACTGTTTCTGCACTATTCGTAAGCTGCAGTAATGACGAAAACACGACAAATGAAACAAGTGGTTTAGATGCAAACAAATTTGGAGTTAATTTTTCAGGAACATTTGTATTGCAAGATCAAATGGCTCGACCTGCAATAAACACAGTTTTTATTGGATCTGGAGCACCAAAAGATGCTTTTAACACAGCAATTCCGTCTGCAATGGGTGCAACTTATCAAGGTATTTTTCAATCGCGATTGTTAGCATTAAACCCAGGTTATACCACTAATGCACTTGGATTAACTGCTTCACAATTTACAGGAGTATTAGCAACAGACGTATTGAATGTGAGTAAAACTGCACCAACAACTTTCTTTGATGGAACCAATGTACTTACAGGTCGTGCTCTTGCCGATGATGTAATTGATGTGGAATTGTTATTGATTTTTGGTGGACCAACAGGAGCTTCAAATGCTGCTCTAACATCGGATCATGTCAATTCAAATGACAAAACATTTATGACATCATTTCCCTATTTAGCTTCGGCTTGGTAAAAAAAAGTAATCAGAGCGTTGGTTTACTGCGCTCTGATTTAATTCTTTATAAATAATATAACACTATAAAAATGAATAAATATAAAATAATAACCATGTCATTTGTTTTTGCAACAGCGCTATTTGCAAGTTGTGATGATAATGATAATTCTTCTAAATCACCTGATTTTGTGGGTAGTTATGTGCAACAAGATCAAATGGCTCGACCTGCAATAAATACTGTTTTTATTGGCTCAGGCGCACCAAAAGACGCTTTTAACACTGCAATACCATCGGCAATGGGAACTGCATATCAATCTGTTTTTCAATCAAGATTGTTAGCTTTAAATGCAGGTTATACAACAAATGCATTGGGTCAAACCGCAGCTCAACTTACCGGTTTGTTAGCAACCGATGTTTTGAATGTAAAGAAAACTGGAACAACCACTTTTTTTGACGGCACAAATATTTTAACAGGTCGTGCTCTTGCCGATGATGTTATTGATGTTGAATTACTCTTGATTTTTGGTGGACCAGCCGGAACTTCAAATGCGGCATTAACTTCGGATCATGTTAATGCAAATGACAAACCCTTTACTGCTTCATTTCCATACTTGGCAACTGCCTGGTAAAAGTAATAATACAGAGCGTGTTGTTTAATGCGCTCTGTTTTTAATCAACAACAAAATGAAAACAACAAAAACACTATCAATCATATTTTTTACAGCTTTGCTAATGCTAAGTTGCAATCAAAAAACTAACAAGATTATTGCTCCAAATGATTACAATAAATATCTAGAAATTAAAGATAATAAATCGAAAGATTTTACGCTAAATGAAATCAATTTTTGGCAAAAAAAATACGACAAAGCACCCAATCAAACTTCTTTTTTAAGCTTATTAGCTTCTAATTATTCGAACCTTTTTGAAAACACAGGAAATGTAAAATACTTGTATAAAGTGGAGGAATTATTATTGCAAGTCAATCAAGAATATAATCATAATGAGGTTGGTCCAATTCGCTCATTGGCGAGAAATTATATTTCGCAACACCGTTTTAAAGAAGCTTTAGTCCTAGCAAACAAGGCTTTGGCTATTGGTGAAGGAATGAAAGAAACCCAAAAATTACTTTTTGATGTCAATATGGAATTAGGAAACTATGCTACAGCCAATAAAAATTTAAAGGCAATTACAGATAAAAATGATTTTGATTATTTGATTCGGGTTTCAAAATGGAACGATCATCTAGGCGATATCAATACAGCGATTTCATTTATGGAAAAAGCGAAGGATATTGCAATAGTAAATGATAGTAAATACCTCAAAGTCTGGAGTTATTCTAATCTTGGTGATATGAATGGTCACGCAGGGAATATTCAAAAATCCTATGATTATTATCTGAAAACCTTAGAATTGGAACCTAATAATTCATACGCTTTAAAAGGAATTGCTTGGATTGCGTTTTCGCACGAAAAAAACACCATTGAAGCAACCCGAATTATTGACATTATTTCAAAAACACACAACACTCCCGATTTTTATTTGCTTAAAGCACAAATTGCTGAATATGAAAATAATCAAGCTTTAAAAAACGAAAATTTAGCAGCCTATTTTAATATGTTAAGCACCATAAATTACGGAGCTATGTACAACAAATACAATACTTTGATTTATGCTGATGATAAAAATACAGCTACTAAAGCATTGGAAATTGCCAAAATAGAAGTTGAACAAAGACCAACTCCTGATTCATACGATTTATTGTCTTGGTCGTATTATAATTTGGGCGAGAGCAAAAAAGCATTAGAAATTGCAGAGAAATTTGTAGTTGGTAAATCGTTTGAACCTAAATTAAATTATCATTTAGCAACGATATATAAAGCCAATAATAGGATTAAAAAAGTTGCTCCAATAAAAGAGGAACTCTTAAAAAGCACGTTCGAGTTAGGTCCAAATTTGGAGAAAAAAATAATCAATTTATAATGAAGAATCTATATTCACTTTTTGGATTACTTTTCTTCGTGTTTGCGCAAAGCCAAATTCAAAAAGGCGTGGTCAAAGATTATATTGGAAATCCAATAGAAAACGCCTACATTATTAATACCAATTCGCAAAGTCACGCTCACACTAATGAGTTTGGAGTTTTTACTATTGACAAAACCAACAAAAATGATGTGTTAAAAATAGCCTCTTTAGGTTATAAAAAAGCAAATTTTATTTTTGAATTTAATGACTTCAAAATTGTTTTAGAAGAAGAAGTTTATAGCTTGGACCAAGTTGTGATCCAGCCAAAATTAAGTGCAATGAATGTTATCGCCAAAATTGATTTACTAACAGCACCTGTAAATTCATCACAAGAAATTTTGCGAAAAGTACCGGGATTATTCATAGGTCAACATGCTGGTGGAGGCAAAGCAGAGCAACTCTTTTTGCGTGGATTTGATATCGATCACGGAACAGATTTAGCCGTTTCTGTTGACGGAATGCCAGTAAATATCGTCTCTCACGCACATGGTCAAGGCTACGCCGATTTGCATTTTGTGATTCCAGAAACGATACAAAAAATTGATTTTGGTAAAGGAACATATTATGCTAACAAAGGTGATTTTGCCACTGCAGGTTATGTTTCCTTTATTACAAAAGATAAATTAGACAACAATTATATCAGTGTTGAAATGGGACAATTCAATACATTCAAAACCGTTGGGCTTTTTAATTTATTAGATAAACCAAAAAATCAAAACGCCTATTTTGCAACAGAATACATATTGACAGATGGACCATTTGATTCACCACAAAATTTTAAACGCATCAACTTATTCGGAAAATACACGAATGTTTCAGCTGATAACACAAAATTTTCGGTAAATATTTCTCATTTTACAAGCAAATGGGATGCTTCGGGTCAAGTTCCGCAACGATTAATTGACAGTGGAATGATTTCAAGATTTGGTGCTGTTGATGATACCGAAGGCGGAAAAACATCGAGGTCGAATGTAAATGTTTCATTGGTTAAACCAATAAACGAATCCACTTTTATGAAAGCAAATGCTTTTTATTCTAACTATGATTTTGAGTTGTATTCCAATTTCACTTTTTTTCTGGAAGACCCAATAAATGGGGATCAAATCCTTCAGAGAGAAAGACGTGGTATTTTTGGATTAAATACAGAATGGAATAAAAAAGCAACAAATGCTAATTTTCAATTGGGTTTTGGTTTGCGAAATGATGCCACACAAAATACCGAATTGTCTCATACATTGCAGCGTTATACTACATTAAATACTTTGAAATTAGGGAATATAGATCAAACTAATATTTTTTTGTATGCCAATGGGGAATTCGATTTAGGGAAATTAAAAATAAATCCTGCGCTGCGATTTGATTATTTTAAGTTTGAATATCAAGATAAATTAGCAGCAAATTATAAAACACAAACTGAAAATAAAGCAAAATTTTCGCCAAAATTGAATTTTATTTTTACTCAAAATAACAATTTACAATTTTATCTAAAATCGGGTTTTGGATTTCATTCTAACGATACTAGAGTAGTGGTTGCAAGCGATGGAAAGAAAGTTTTACCAACCGCGTTTGGAACAGATTTAGGGATAATTGTCAAACCATTCCCTAAATTATTGATTAACAGTGCGCTTTGGATTTTGAATTTACAAGAAGAGCTAGTTTATGTAGGCGATGCTGCAACGGTAGAAATTTCGGGTAGAACTAAACGTTTGGGTTTTGATTTTGGATTACGCTATCAACTGTCTGATTATGTCTTTTTTGACACCGATGTAAATTATACTTATGCCAGAAGCATTGATGCAGCAAAAGGACAAGATTATATTCCGCTAGCACCAGATTTGACTGCAAAAGCGGGTTTAAATAGTAGTAAATACAAAGGATTTTCGGGTGGATTTCATTACCGTTATTTAAAATCACGTCCTGCAAACGAGGACAATTCGATAGTTGCAAATGGTTATATGGTTTCGGATGTGAACCTTAATTATGAATATAAAAACACCACATTTGGCATTACCGCTGAAAATATTTTTAATACAAAATGGAATGAAACGCAATTTGCTACCCAATCTCGATTACAAAATGAAACAAATAGTGTTGATGAAATTCATTTTACACCCGGTATTCCATTTTATATAAAAGGAAAAGTAACCTACAGGTTTTAATACAGTTTGGTTTGTTTGTTTTGTTCGATGATAGATGCATCATTTGATAGTTGATGTAACTATTGTTTTTGTTGTGAAGCTCAATGGTTTTATATCATTGGGCTTCTTTTTTTTAAATATTAACCCGTTGGGTGTAATTAATAGAAAACTCAATTATTAACAAAATATAAAAATTTAAACGCACAGAAATATAGAAAAAAGAGTTTGATAGACCAATTGCTTCGCCAGTTCGCTATCGCTCGGGTCTTGATTTAACAAAGCTATGTTTCACTATCAAAAAGTGAAACGTCTCAATAAAATGAATTAAAAACTATGTTTCTATGTGTTAAAAAATTATTAATTGAATTACACCCAATGGGTTAAACATTAATAAAACTTTAGTATTTGTAGTAGTAGTTCAAAAGCCATTTTTATTAATTTTATAAAAAATTAATTATTATGAAAAATCTATTTATTTGTACTTTTGGAATATTCCTTCTATGGAGTTGTCAAGGTCAAAACAAGCAAAGTAAAACCGAAGTAGTTATGGAAAAGCAAAGCATTTATCAATTTAAAGTCGAAGATTTATCAGGGAAAACATTTGATTTCTCGACCTTAAAAGGCAAGAAAATCATGATTGTAAACACGGCTTCAAAATGTGGATTAACGCCACAATACAAGGATTTAGAAGCAATTTACAAACAATATAAAGATTCAAATTTTGTGATTGTAGGCTTTCCAGCTAATAATTTTATGTCGCAAGAGCCAGGAACAAATGCAGAAATTGCTACTTTTTGTCAATTAAATTATGGAGTAACGTTTCCTATGATGGATAAAGTTTCAGTAAAAGGAGATGATATGTGTGCGGTTTACCAATTTTTGACTCAAAAATCCAAAAATGGATTGGAAGACAGCGAAGTAGGATGGAATTTCCAGAAATATCTTTTGAATGAAAAAGGGGAATTAGAAAAAGTGATTTCGCCAAGAACTTTGCCAACTGACCCTGAGGTTGTAAATTGGATTAAAGGTTAGTTGCTTTAGTATAATTTTTTTACCATATAAGTCATATAAGTTTATTTAAGTGTTACTCTTAAATAAACTTATATGACTTATATGGTTAATTTTATTTTTCGTTTTTGAAAATACTTGTAACTGCTGCTTCATAATTTCGGATACTCTGTGCTTTTTTAATTTGTTTCAACACTTTGTGCGGGTTAGAAAATGTTGCCGAAAAATACTCCCATAAATGATACATCTTCAATAGAATATGAGTTTGACCTGATAATGACTCACTGTAGATTGCATATAAAGTGTCGTGAAAATCATGGAATAAATCCATTTTGTTTATAGGATATTCATTCGAATTGTTTTTTATCATACTAGGCAAAAATGGATCCGAAATCAATCCTCTCCCAATCATCCAATGGTCAATAGAAGGAAATCGTTCTTGCATTTCGTGAAATTTAGCCACCGAAGTTATATCGCCGTTATAATATAGTTTGTGCTTTGTATTGTCGACGCAAAGTTGAAAAGCATCCAGATTGACTCCGCCTTTGTACAATTGTTTACCAATGCGAGCGTGAATAGCAATGTTTTTAATAGGATAAGTATCTAAAATGGGTAAAACATCCAGAATTTCTTTGGTAGTTTCGTAGCCCAAACGCATTTTCATTGACACAATTATATCAGTTTCGGAATGTGCTCGATCTAGAATATGATTGATTTGCGCTGTGTTTTTAATCAAACCAGAACCCATTCCAGATTTAGTGACCATTGGATACGGACAACCTAAATTCCAATTCAATTCTTTGTACCCTAATTGTTGAACATATTTGGCTACAAATAAAAACTCGTTGGCATCATTTGTAATTACTTGCGGAATCACTTCTAAATCCATATTGTTTTCAGGAAGCAAATCCCTTTCGTACGAAGGTTTAATGGCAAGTTTTCCGTTCAGCCGTATGTAGGGAGAATAGAAGGTGTCGATTCCACCAAAAAGTTTATTTTGGGCATTTCGAAAACGAAAATCGGTAAAACCTTGCAAAGGAGAAGAAAGCAGTGTAAAACTCATACTAGTTGTAAAGCTGCAAATATAGGATTCTTTATTGGCATAGATTTCTTTACTCTAAAATCAATTGCATAAATACCGAGTGCAACCAACGGTCAAATTTATAACCCGATTCCTTGATGATTCCTACGGTTTTGAAACCAAATTTTTCGTGAAATTCAATACTACTTTGATTCTCGGCATCGATAACGGCAATCATAGTGTGGAGTTTTTGTTTTTGGGCTAAATCAATTAATTCTTCGAGTAATAATTTTCCGATACCTTTTCCTTGCAAATCTTCGTTCACATAAACTGAATGTTCCACTGTGAATTTATACGCTTCCCGAAAACGAAACTCGCTATACATTCCAAAACCTACTACTTTGTCATCTAGTGTTGCAACAATGACTGGAAAATTTTTGTTTATTTTCTCTTTTAAAATATTTTTTTGTTGTTCGTAGCTTCTAATGTTGTAATCATATAAAGCAGTCGAATGCAAAATATTGTGATTGATAATAGCCAATATTTCTTGAGTGTCATCGATTTTGTAGGGTCTAATTTTGATTTCCATTTAATAAAATATTTCTTCTCAAAAGTAAGAAAAAGTTCTTCAAATAGAATGAATTCGACTTGCAAGTTTGTAACTTTGCTACAAGTTTGGAGTTGCATAAACTTCTAACTTCTAACTTCCCTGCCTGCCGGTAGGCAGGTAACCTCTAACCTCTAACTTTAAATAATGGTTTACCCCAAAATACCTTTAGCGCAAAGCATCATTCAAATTTGTTTAGCCAAAGGAATCAAAAACATTGTAATTTCTCCGGGTTCTAGAAATGCGCCTTTGACCATAGGTTTTGTGAACAATCCTGAATTCAGATGCTACAGCATTGCAGATGAGCGTTGTGCTGCTTTTTTTGCACTTGGAATTGCACAACAAACCCAGAAACCAGTAGCAGTTGTTTGTACTTCGGGTTCTGCTTTGTTGAATTATTATCCTGCTTTTGCCGAAGCTTTTTATAGCCAGATTCCACTAATCGTGATTTCTGCGGATAGACCTCAAAGCAAGATTGATATTGGCGATGGGCAAACCATACGTCAAGAAAATGTGTTTAAAAATCATTCGCTTTATAACGCTAATTTATCCGAAGCAACTTCGGTCGAAAATGATATTAAAATAAATAAAGCAATCCATAAAGCGATTACAAAAAAAGGGCCAGTTCACATCAACGCTCCATTCGAAGAGCCTTTGTACCAAACGGTTTCTAAACAATCAGTTGATGCAATGATTTTGGCTTTGGCCAAAGCGCCTAACAAGAAAATAGCAATCGATGAAATCATTGAGTTTACCAATATTTGGAATCAATCCAAAAAGAAATTAATTCTAATTGGTGAAAATAAACCCAACGAAATAGACAATGAAATCATAGAATTTTTGGCTAATGATGATTCAGTCGTAGTAATGACAGAAACTACCTCAAACCTGCATCATCCTTCGTTTTTGAATCATATTGACACTATAATCACCCCATTTTCAAACAAAGAATTTAAGAGTTTTCAACCGGATATACTGATTACTTTTGGCGGAATGGTGGTTTCCAAAAGAATAAAAGCGAACTTACGTAATTATAAACCGAAACATCATTGGCACATTGATACTTTGAGAGCGTATGATACTTTTGGCAGTTTGACTAAACATTTTAAAGTCCATCCCAATCAATTTTTCAATCAATTTTTGCGTTTTACTATTGCAATACAAAGTGATTATCGTTCTGTTTTTCAGGAAATTGCAGATTTAAGAGAAAAAAAACACCAGAAATATTTAACCAAAATTCCTTTTTCAGATTTCAAAGCTTTCGAAACGATTCTTCAGCGTTTACCAGAAAATAGTCAGTTGCAAATTAGTAATAGTTCGGCCATTAGATACGCACAATTATTTGACATAAATTCTTCTATAGAAGTTTTTTGTAATCGAGGAACCAGCGGAATTGATGGAAGTACTTCTACTGCTATTGGTGCGGCTGTTGCGAGTCAAAAACCAACAATTTTAATTACAGGTGATATAGGATTTTTGTATGATTGTAATGCCTTGTGGAACGAATATATACCAAAGAATTTCAAAATTATCTTAATCAATAATGGCGGCGGCGGTATTTTTAGGATTTTGCCTGGACATGAAGAAACGCCAGTTTTTAATAAATTTTTCGAAACTTCACATTGTTACACTGCCGAACAATTGGCAAAGATGTTTGGTTTTGAATATAGTACAGCTAGTGATGAAATAAGTTTAACAAAAAATTTAACTGCTTTGTATGCGCAAAACGACAAACCTAGTATTCTAGAAATTTTCACGCCTACGAGGGAGAATGATAGGGTTTTGTTACAGTATTTTAAGGAGTTATATTGATTTATCGTCCAGTATAATTAGGACAACCAAAGCATTTAACATCTAAATTGAATTGATACGTTAGTGACAATTCATATATGCCTCCTGTTTTTCCAATTTTTGAGGTGTTTAAATCATACGAAAGTCCGAAGCGTAAATTGTCATATTGCAATCCTGTAAAAAGATTAACAGAAGTGAGTAAATGACCGTTATTTCCGTTTTTTGAAGGATTTGTAATCGCAGTTGCTCCAAAAAACATTTTCTCGAATAAAATCGAAGCACCAATATCTAGACGGTTATAACGTCCTTGTTGCATATAATTTGAGGTAATAAACATTTTGGTCTCATACGGAAATAATGTAACATCTATATAGTCTGCCAAAAGAAATTCATAACCTGCACTTAAGGAAAAGAAGGTGTTTAAAGGTACATTTCCGTTTTGGGTAAAAGCAATGTTAGGTTTATTAAGGTGTTTCATAGATAAACCAATCCACATATTTTCGGTATTAAAAACCATGCCTGCGGATACATCAAAAAAACTTATTTTATCGTTTCTCAACAGCGGATCAATCGAACTTGTGTTGATGATGCCAGTTCTAATATTAATTTGATCTTCTAATAATAAATTTTGAAACGCGAATGATTTTAATCCAAAACCAGCTTCTATAGCGGGTCTAAAATCCCAATTATCACTAATCCTTACCTTGTAAGTATAATTTGCATTGATTTGTGAATAATTATAGTTGGTTATATTCTCTCTTTGGTTTAAAATACTAACTCCAAAACCACTATTCATGTTTTCGTTCCAAGTGTTTACAAAAACGTAGTCAGTATCAATTTTTAAATCTAAATCGGGCCATTGTTCTCTGTGTATGACTCCAGTATATGTGGTTTCCATAAAGCCAGAAAAACCTGGATTTAGGGTTTCTGGAATTAAAAAATATTGTGTAAAAACAGGATCTTGAGCCCTTATTTTTGAATAAAAGAAACAGAAAATAATTGTAATAAATAGTTTAATTCTCATTAGTTAGAGGTTACTTTTATTTAATTAATGTGAATGCACCATCTTCAACTATGGTCTGGTTATAAAATGTTTTGGAAGTAAGTTTAAAATGATAATTGCCATTTTCGGCTTCTAAATCCTTTACTTTTCCATTCCATCCACTTATGGTTTCTCCTGTTTCGCTATAAACTAAACTTCCCCAAGTGTCGAAAACGTCTAAAGTCATTTTTGTAAGTCCCAAGAATACGGGTGCAAATGTATCATTGATGCCATCATCATTTGGTGTAAACGCATTTGGCATCATTAAGCTATATCCTTTTTCTATAATTAATGTAACCGTATATTCATATTGGCATGCAAAAGGATATTTAACTATTTGTTTAATTGTATACGTACCTGGTTTTGAATAAATATGTTTTGGGTTTTCTTCATCTGAAAAATTTCCATCTCCAAAATCCCAAGAGATTGTTGTAAAATCTCCTGTGGCTAAATTTGTAAATAAAATGGGGTCGTAAATTGAATATAGTCCGTAAACGTCATTCCCATAAGAACTTGTTGTAAAATTGGCTTTGCCTAAAACAGGTGTTTTGACATTAAAGGAATAATCTGCTTTACAACCAAAACTGTCTGTTACGCTAAAAATAATTAATCCGTTATTTTCGGTATTCATAAACTCATTATTAACTCCACTGATGACTCCATCTGACCAGCTTAAAGTATAGGGTGGAATGCCACCTTTGACATTTCCAACAAATGTTTGACGCACATATTTAGTACTACAATTAAAATCAGTTAGAACCTTAACAGTAGGTGTAAGTTGATCAAAACGTGTTATTTTCCATGTTTCTGATTTTTTACACCCATTAGCATCGGTTACTGTTACGGTGTAATTATCGGGTGTAAGGTTACTTAAATCTTCGGTTATCGCACCGTTTGACCAAGCGTATTTAAACGGAGCAGTTCCGCCTGTTACAACTAAATTGATAACTCCAGTATTAGCATTAAAACAACTTAAAAGGTTTGTGACATCTGCACGTAATTCTAAAAGTATTGGTTCAACAATGATGAAAGTTTCTTTTATTTTGCACAACTTTGCATCTGTAATTGTTACGGAATATTTTCCTGGACCTAAATTATTTCTTTCAATTCCTGCAGTTGAGTTATCGTCCCAAACTAAAGTTACAGGCGATTTACCACCTACAAGGTTTAATCGAATATAGCCATCTTTTTCACCAAAACAGGAAATCTGTTTTACATCTGGATTTATAGTAAAAACAGGAGCGTTATCTATGATTATGGTAAATTCTTTTGGACAACCCAATGAATCTGTGATTGTGATTTTATAAGTTCCAGTAGATAAGTTATTCTGAACAAGACCTGTACCTAGATTGCTCCATTCTACAATATAAGGATTGCCTGTTGCAAAAGGTATTCCACCAGTAATTTTATTTATAATAATAGAAGCACTTGCATAGTTATAACATGAAATTTCCGTTTTGGAATACTCTAATTTTATTTCGTCATTTTGATAAAGCTCCACTTCCAATGTAGCAGTACAGCCAGAATTATCGGTAACTGTCAAATTATAAATTCCCGCGGCTACATTTGTTAGATTTTTACTAGAACTATTGAATCCATTTGGTCCTGTCCAATTATAATTATAATTAAAAACACCCGGTGAAATTTCAGTGGCTCTACCACCAATGGTACTTATAAAAATCTGTCCTGTATAATATCCGTAGCAAAGAATATCAACTTGATTTATGAGATTCACTTCTAATAAAGGCGGCTCTATAATTGTGAACGTTTCTTTAAGGGTATTACAGTTGTTAGCTTCGGTAATGGTCACTTCATAAACTCCGGGTAATAAATTAGCAATATTTCCGGAAGTTGCATAGGGATTTCCATTTTTTGTCCAAACATAATTATACGGTAATGTTCCTCCAGAAATGTTTAATGTAACTTTTCCATCATTTAACCCAAAACAAGATATGTCATTTTTGTATCCTGAAAATTGAAACAAACCCGGTTCGCCAACATAATAGTTTCTCGAAAAAGGGCAATCCCCATTATCGTTAATTATTAAATTATAATTTCCGGGTTCTAGATTAGAAATATCTTCATTAGTACTCGTAAATCCGTTTGGACCAGTCCAAGTGAATGTATATGGTTTTCCGGTTGCAAAAGGAATTCCACCAGTTACAGTTAGGTTAATCGAACCATCATTGGAACCAAAACAAGTGCTATTCTTTATGATATCAATAGCATTTATCAATGGGTTAACTACTACGGTAATTGTAAAATTTGGGCCAGGGCAAACACTTGAAATAGGAGAAACAGTATAAATTACAGTAGCTGGGCTTGTAGTATTATTTGTTAATGTTTGGCTAATGGATGTTCTAGGCGTTGTTTGAGCCGTTGCACCACTCAATGCTCCTGCGGGGATAACGGTTGGTGTTGACCAGATGTAAGTTGTTCCTGCGGGTACATTGTCTATTCCGTTGTTTATTGGCGTAACTTGAAAAGTATCACCGCTACAAATTTTTAATAATTTAGAGGTTATTATAGGTGAAAGAACAACATCAACCGAAAAATTAGCTGTTTTTGTAGTTGTTTCACAACTATTAGTAACACTAAATATTGCTTGATAATTCCCACTCGTTGTATAATTGATCGAACCTGGGTTAAGTAATGTTGACGTTGAAGGCGTACCTCCGGGAAAACTCCATAGATAAGAAATTTCTGTACTTGGTGAACAACTTTCCACCACAGTTCCTACTGGGTTTATTGTCGCTGATTTGCAAAAATCCGAAATGGGACTTAAAGTTGTAACTGGAGGTTTTTTTACTTGAATTGCTTCTACATTCGAGTAATTGTATATGTCACATGAATTTCGTGTTCTTAATCTAATATAATAAGTGCCGGGAGTTATAAAATTAAAAACTGGATTTTTAGATGATGAATTTGTGCCGTTTGCAAAATTCCATTGCGCTGGTCCTTTTCCACAAAATCCATCAAAATAATTCAGCACTTCCCAAAAATAGCTTTCCGCACCACAACCCAAACTCGTATCTGTAGTATTTGTAATTTGAAAATTTGTTGAAGCACAGGCATTTCCATAAGTAAATTTGGGTTGCAATATGGGTTCAACACAAATCGTCCTAGTAAAAGTATTCCCAATTCCGCATGGTGTTTGTGCATTTAATGTAATTTTATAAGTGCCGGGTAATGTATAGACATGACTTGGACTAACGGCTCTTGAAACTGGACTTCCGTCACCAAAATCCCAAGTATATACATTAAAAGTGCTACAATCATTAGTGTAACCAGCAATAGTTGTATTGTTGAAATAAGTATTTGTATTTGCACATACTATACTATTTACATAAAAACTTACAATAGGTATATCTAAAATAACAATTGGACCGGCCGTAAGAAAAGTGCTCCCACACGATGTGCTTATCGTTAAGCTCACAGTATTGCCCGAAGGACAGTTAAATCTTGTAAAAGTATGGGGTATAGGAAAATTTAAGGAAGCTGGTGGATTTGTAGCATTATAAAATGGGGAACTTTCTAATTGAGCTTGGGTATAGTTTTGAACTGTCCCATCACCATAACTAACTTGATAATTTGTATCCGATGGATTGAGTGCCCATGATCCAATTGCAAAATTCATAGGAGCAACTGGAACGCAAAAATTTGTTGTGTTACCTGGAGAAATAAGAGCGCCAATTGGATTATTAGAATTCTTAACTACATAGGTTATTGCATTATTACAGCCACTATTTCCTATTCCTGTTACAACCATATTAAAAGAACCTAATTTCAAATAGCTATGCGTTTTAGGAAATGTGATGTTTGTTTCTATAGTGCCATCTCCCCAATCGATGTTATAAGATGTGATACAAGCTGCTGAATTAGAACTATTGCCTACTTTAATGGTGTAAATAAGATCAGAATTATTGTCACCGCATTTTTCAAAAGGACTACTTGAACCTGAAGGTGCATTTAGGTTTACAAATTTTAAATCTGGTTTTTGTTGTACCGAAATTATTTTTGTTATAGAGTTTATTACTCCATTTGTATCAGTTATGGTTAATTTTACACTAAAACTTTGAAAACCACAGCCAACCGCAGTAAAAGTATGAGTTGGATTACTACTTGTTGAAGCGTTTCCATCTCCAAAATTCCATTGATAAGTAAAAGGAGCATCGCCAGTTACAATAGGTGTAAAAGTCATGGATGTTCCTGAACAAGTTCCATCATTATTGAAATTAAAGTCAACGGTGAGCGGTAAAACAAGGGTTTTAGAATCAGTGATTATTTGTTTAGTATGATTGCTTTTATTGCTTAATCCATAAACTGAAGTCGTAATTATAAATAAAAAAGTTGTGGTAAGAAAAATAATCTTCCTCATATAATGTAATTCATTTATTTAAAGTACAAAAGTATGTGTTTTATTTAAAAAATAATAAAAAGATTACAAATAGGCACGTTTTTTTTGAATTATATTTAATTTAGAAATAGCCGTTAGTGATTCTTAAAGCTATTTTAGTACTTTGTATTTTCTAAATTGTTTCCTAATTTCCTATTTTCAATCTTCGTACCTTTGCGCTTTAGAAAATACAAGAACTAATGATTGAAATAGGAAAATACAATACACTTACCATATTACGTGATACTAAAGTAGGTTTGTTTTTGGGAAATCCCGAGAAAGATCCCGAAGGAATTCACGATATACTGTTGCCCAATAAATACGTTCCAAACGAATGGGAAATAGGAGAGGAAGTTATTGTTTTTGTCTATCTAGACCACGAAGAACGTCCAGTTGCTACAACACTCGAACCGTATATTTTGTTGAATGAATTTGCGCTTTTGCGTGTGAATTATGTCAACCAAGTTGGTGCTTTTATGGATTGGGGAATGGAGAAAGACATTCTCGTTCCGTTCAAAGAACAAGCGAGACCAATGGAAAAAGGCAAGCGTTACTTGGTGTATCTTTATATGGACGAAAAAACCAATCGTTTAGTAGCTTCGAGTAAAACCAATCAGTTTTTGAAAAATGATACTCTAACCGTCGAAAAAGGAGAAGAAGTGGACTTAATCGTTTCGCATATTACGGAACTGGGAATCAATGTCATTATCAACGAGCAACACAAAGGATTGTTGTACAAAGATGAGGTTTATGATGATTCGATTCGAACAGGCGATAGAATGCGTGGTTATATCAAAACCATTCGTCCTGATAATAAAATTGATGTTGCGTTACAAATTCAAGGCTATCAAAGCATTGAGCCCAATGCGGATAAAATTCTAGACGAATTAAGAGCCAGTCGTGGTTTCTTGCGATTGACTGATAATTCGCATCCCGAAGACATAAAAACAGTCTTAAAAATGAGTAAAAAAACCTTCAAGAAAGCTATTGGTGCTTTGTATCGTGAAAAACTAATCGAAATAAAGGAAGACGGAATTTATTTGGTAAAAGAGTAAAAGACTAGTTAGATGTTTTGCCACAGATTAAAAAGATTAAAAGGATTTGAACTTTCTGTTTTTTTTAAATCTGTGAAAATCTTATAAATCTTTGGCTTAAAAAAAGAATTTATTTATTAGTTCACAGTTTAATTTTTTAAAAAATATATAAATTAAGGAAGGCATTTAGCTTTCCTTTTTTTATGAAATTAAAATAAAGCCAATTACTTTTGGCTTAGCCAAAATAGATTAGTATAATGTGTGAAAAATGATTTATTTTTACACTATTATAATTTTAAACCAAATCTAATGAATTGGATTACCGTCAAAGAATACGAAGATATAACGTATAAAAAATGCAATGGCGTTGCCAGAATTGCTTTTAATCGCCCAGATGTGCGCAATGCTTTTCGTCCAAAAACCACATCAGAGTTGTACCAGGCGTTTTATGATGCGCAAGAAGACACTTCTATTGGTGTCGTTTTACTTTCGGCAGAAGGACCAAGTTCTAAAGACGGAATTTATTCTTTCTGTTCTGGTGGCGATCAAAATGCTCGTGGTCATCAAGGTTATGTGGGCGAAGACGGGCAACATCGTTTAAATATTCTCGAAGTGCAACGTCTAATCCGATTTATGCCAAAAGTTGTAATTGCTGTTGTCCCAGGTTGGGCAGTTGGTGGTGGACACAGTTTGCATGTAGTTTGCGATTTGACATTGGCAAGTAAAGAACACGCAATTTTTAAACAAACCGATGCCGATGTAACCAGTTTTGATGGCGGTTATGGATCGGCTTATTTGGCTAAAATGGTAGGACAGAAAAAAGCGCGAGAAATTTTCTTCCTTGGTCGAAATTATTCGGCTCAAGAAGCCATGGATATGGGAATGGTCAATGCTGTTATTCCACACGAAGCTCTAGAAAATACTGCTTTTGAATGGGCACAAGAAATTTTGCAAAAATCACCAACGTCTATTAAAATGCTAAAATTCGCCATGAATCTTACCGATGATGGCATGGTTGGTCAACAAGTTTTTGCTGGTGAAGCCACACGATTAGCCTATATGACCGAAGAAGCTAAAGAAGGTAGGAATGCATTCCTGGAGAAACGAAAACCCAACTTTGGAGAAAATAAATGGTTGCCCTAAATTTGTGGATTCGGTAATTTGGTTATTCGAATAATCAAATAACCGAATAAACACATAGCCAAATAAACCAACAAAAATGAAACATTGGATACAAGCCGCACGATTGCGCACTTTACCACTTTCGGTATCAGGAATTATACTCGGAAGTTTTTACGCTATGTCGCAATCACTGTTCAATTGGAAGATTGTAATTTTTGCACTTTCAACAACATTAGGATTACAAATACTTTCGAATTTTGCGAACGATTATGGCGATGGAGTAAAAGGAACAGATAACGACGATAGAGTTGGTCCAAAACGCGCCATACAAAGCGGTGTTATTTCTCCGCAAGAAATGAAACGCGCCATGATACTTACATCGGTATTAACTATGTTATCGGCTGTTTTGCTGATTTATTTTTCTTTCAAAGAAGATAACTTGGGTTTTTCTTTATTCTTCTTACTACTCGGGTTTTTAGCAATTGCATCTGCAATTCGGTATACTGTTGGTAATTTAGCTTATGGTTATCGCGGTTACGGCGATTTATTTGTGTTTATTTTTTTTGGATTAGTAAGTACAATGGGTATTTATTTTATGTTTGCTAAAACGCTCGAAAACGGTTATTTACTACTATTGCCAGCGACAGCTATTGGGTTTTTGAGTGTGGGTGTTTTGAATCTAAACAATATGCGTGACGAAATCTCTGATAGTAAAGCGGGAAAGAATACTATTGTGGTAAAAATAGGTGGCGAGAAAGCTAAAATATATCATTACTTTTTAGTGATTTCAGCAATGATTTTAGTACTGTTGTTTGCTTTTCTAAACCAGTTTCATTTTGACCAATATATTTTTGTAGTAGCCTATTTTCCTTTAACCAGTCATTTAATTACAGTTTATAAAAACAAAGATTCCAGAACATTAGATCCTGAATTAAAAAAATTAGCGCTAAGTACTTTTCTGCTATCAATATTACTTTCGTTGTGTTTGATTTTCTTCATATCGGATATTTTTTTTAATAATTTTTAAAATTAAAATTTATGAAAATCACTTTTTACGGTCACTCCACATTAGGAATCGAAATTGGCAGAAAGCATTTGCTTGTAGATCCTTTTATTACTGGTAACGAGAAAGCTTCGCATATTGACATTTCAACTTTAAAAGCCGATTACATTCTGATTACACACGCACATTTTGATCATATTCATGATGTTGAAGCTATAGCCAAAAACACCAATGCAGTTATTGTTTCCAATTGGGAAATAGCATCGCATTACGGTAAAAAAGGATTTCAATACCACCAAATGAATCACGGTGGAAGTTGGCAATTTGATTTTGGGAAAGTAAAATTCGTTAATGCAGTACATTCTAGTTCCTTTCCTGATGGTACTTACGGAGGAAATCCAGGCGGTTTTGTTATTGAAGGTGAACATAAAAATATTTATATTGCTGGTGATACCGCGCTCACAATGGACATGAAATTAATTCCTATGTTTACCAAACTCGATGTAGCAATTCTGCCTATTGGCAATACATATACAATGAATATTGACGAAGCTATTATCGCTTCGGATTTTGTGGATTGTGATAAAATTCTAGGTGTGCATTACGATACTTTTGGGTATATCGAAATTAATCATGAGCAAGCCATTCGCCAGTTTTTTGACAAAGGAAAAGACCTTATGTTATTAGCAATTGGCGAAAGTATTGAATTGTAAATCATTGCGAGGAAAGAAACATTGGGATTAACTTCCAACTTCTAACTTCCAACTCCCAACTTCTACTTGAAAGCAACCTATTACAAATACATCCTCAACTTCAAACAACCTTCTGGAACCTCTCGTGGTGTGATGACAGAGAAGGAAACTTGGTTTCTTGTTTTGGAACAAGACGGAAAAAAAGGAATAGGCGAGTGCGGAATTCTTCGTGGTTTGAGTATTGATGACAAACCGGATTATGAGCAAAAATTACAATGGACTTGTGCTAATATTCATCTTGGCAAAACAGTACTTTGGGAAAGCTTAATCGAGTTTCCATCGATACAATTTGGGGTCGAAATGGCGTTCCAATCTTTGGCTAGCGAAAACCCCTTTTTGCTCTTTCCATCTCACTTTACAGCTGGCATAAAATCAATTCCAATAAATGGTTTAGTTTGGATGGGAAATGAAGCATTCATGAAGCAACAAATCGAAGAAAAAATAGCAGATGGGTTTCATTGCATCAAGCTCAAAATTGGCGCAATAGATTTTGATGCGGAACTGCAATTACTCCGTTTTATTAGGCAACATTTCACACCAGAACAAATGGAGATTAGAGTAGATGCTAATGGTGCTTTTGGGTTAAGTTTAGCTTTAGATAAAATTTCACAATTATCTGAATTTAAAATACATAGTATCGAGCAACCCGTTCAAAAAAACAATACTGACACTATGTCAGAGCTGTGTAAAATCACTCCAATTCCTATCGCTCTTGACGAAGAGTTGATAGGTGTGTTTTCAATACAAGAAAAAGAGGAATTATTACAAAAAATACGACCGCAATACATCATTTTAAAACCCAGTTTTATTGGTGGTTTTCGAGGTACAAAAGAATGGATTTCTATTGCTGAAAAGCACCAAATTGGTTGGTGGATTACTTCCGCTTTAGAAAGTAATATTGGTTTAAATGCGATTGCACAATGGACATTTTTACAACACAATTCGATGCCACAAGGATTAGGAACTGGAGCGCTTTATACCAATAATTTTGATTGTCCGCTTGAAGTTTCTCAAGGACAATTGTGGTATAAAAACGATGTGAATTGGGACTTTAGTTTTGATGATTTATAGAAAACAAAAGGTTTGTAAATTTTATTTATCTAACAATCTTCGGTGGTAATTAATTTGACCTAGATGATAATTCAAATGCGTTGCGAGATGGATTAAAAAGAATTCTGTTGTGGTTTTTGTTTCTAAAACGAGCAATGGATATTCCGTTTTTAGCGTTTCTAGGCTTAAATTTGAAAGCGTCTCAATGATTATACTCCTTGTTTCTTCAATTTTTTCAATCAAAACTTTTTTTGGAATATCTTTGGTCGAAAATTCAAGCGCTCTATTTCTTATATAATTTGTATTGCCTAGTGTTGCTCCAATGTAAGTGTTGAGGTTTCCTATTAAATGCAAACAAAGATTTCTTGCTGAATTTGAGATGCTTTTTTCAATATGCCAGATGCAACTTTCGTCTTGATACAATCCGATTTCAGCTTTTAATCTATTGAGATCTCGGTTAAAAAGTGTTTTTAATGCTACTAAACTCATTTATAAGTTGTTTTCTTGGTGTTTTTTTAAAGACAAAAGTGCTTGTTGTTGTATTTTTTTTTGAAAAAAACCAGTCCAACCCAGTAAAAAACCTACAATTCCAAAGGCTTGTTTTGACCATTTCCATAAATCAAATTCATCAGTGTGTTTTATTATCAAACCATCCTGAAAATGAAATTTTGCTTGAATTATATTCACTACTTTTCTATTGGTTTTACTAAAATTGTAAGCGGCAATCCATTCAGCAGAACCTAAATAGTCGTCTGCTTCTACTTTAGAAAATTCAATAGTTATATTTCCTTTACTTTTTTCGATTAGCATTTTCCACATTTCACAAACTTCTTTTCCTTTTAATAATCCAAAAGCGGGATCGCGAAACTGAATGTTTTCATGATAACATTCGCACATTGTTGCTGTATCAGCTTTTGCAAAAGCGGAGTAAAACTTGATGATTGTGTTTTCGTTTTGTGTCATCTAAAATAAAGTTAAAGGTAAAAATAAGGAATTATTTTATGTGAATTAAAACTCATTTATTTTGAGCAATAAATTGGGGTCAGGACAATTTTCTAGATAATAATTTAAATCGACTAAACTACAAACTCCAGGGTAATCGCCCTTATGGTCGCCTATTTTTTTGATGATTTGAAAATGCAAATGTGGTGCATAACCACCGTTTACATTAGCGTTGCCTAAAGTTGCAATTTTATTTCCTTGTTTTACCAAATCTCCAATTTTAATAGTACTAATACTTTCTATAGATAAATGACCGTATAAAGTATAGAAAGTCGTTCCATCTAATAGATGTTCTAATATGATTGTTGGTCCATAATCGCCTGTTCCAATATTGTTTTTAAAACTATGAATTTTACCGTCAACTGCTGCTAATACTGGAGTTCCAGCTTTTAGCCATAAATCTATTCCAATGTGAATGTTACGCTCACAAGTGGAATCATCATTAAAAAGACCACTATGGTTGTATAAAAAACGTTTTTCGTTGTAACCTCCAAAAACAACTTTGGCATCATTTTCCTGAAGTAATTTTTCGATGTATGTTTCAAAAGCTATTGGATTTTTTATATCAATACTTGATAAATCACTGTTCGAAATAGTGAGGTCTAAAGCCACATAATCCTCATAATCAATATTTTGGTCTATAACTTTTATGTTTTTTAAATTTACAAAGCTGTCTACTAATGTTGTCATAGTTACTATTTTAGTCTATTGTCATTGATTTTAGTTTCGTTCTATAAGCTTCGAGCGCGATAGATTTTGATATGAAACCGTAATATATACCGTTTTTGAGTACTGGTAAAAAGGCAACTTTTGATTTTTCGAATTTATTCATCACGATTTCCATACTATCGGTGGGGTAAATTATATCAATTGGTTTGGTCATAATTTCTTTTACAATAGTAAATTTTACCCGATAGGAATTGAAAATAATTTCTCTTATATCATTAAAATGTACTACTCCAAGCAACTGTTTTTCTTTATCTACAACGCCAAAAATGACTTGGTTGGAGTGGGAAATCAAATCTACTAATTTTTCTAAATTTTCATCGGGTGAAACCGTGAGATAATCCGTTTGGATAATTACATTCGTGTCTATTGTAGAAAGTATATTGCTGTCTTTATTGCTAGTGAACGCATGTCCTTTTCTAGCTAAATTTTTTACATCTAAGGAATGTTTTTCAAAACGTTTTGAAATGGCAAAGCTAATCGAGGAAACAATCATAAGCGGAATCATCAAGTTGTAACCGCCAGTTATTTCTGCAATTAAGAAAATTGCTGTTAGCGGTGCATGAAAAACACCGCTTAAAATTCCAGCCATGCCTACTAAAGTAAAATTACTAATAGGTAATTTTGTAAGACCAATAAGGTTTAATGATTTGGAAAAAAAGAAACCAACATAGGAACCTAAAAACAGAGAAGGAGCAAAGTTACCACCATTTCCGCCACTTCCAAGAGTAATGCCTGTTGCAAAAACCTTTAATAACATTGTTAATCCCACAAATAATAATAATGCCCAGCTGTTATTTCTCAACCCACTAAAAAGGGTGTTTTCTAGTAATTTTCCTGGATCATTTTCAGATAAGGTTTTAATACTTTCGTATCCTTCGCCAAAAAGAGTAGGAAAAATATAAATCATTAGAGCTAAAATAATGGAGCCAAATAACGCTTTTTTGTAAGGTTTGAGTTTAAGTCTGGCGAACAATCGTTCCATTCTTTGAAAGTTTCTTGAATAATAAACAGCCATTAATCCTGTAAATAATCCTAGCAAAATATAATAAGGAATGTTATGATAATCAAAGGTTTGTTTTTGATCGAAAGTCAATAAAATGCTTTCGTCTAATGCAATCACAGATACCAATGCGCCTGTTGCTGCAGCAATCATTATTGGTGTAAATGCCGAAATACTTACATCTACAAGCAATACTTCTATAGCGAACAATACACCCGCAATTGGCGCATTAAAGGCAGCCGCAATTCCAGCCGCAACACCACAACCTATGAGTAAGGTTCTGTCTTTGTAGCTTAACTTGTATTTTTGTGCAAAATTAGAACCAAAAGCAGCACCAGTGATTACAATTGGACTTTCTAAACCTGCTGATCCACCTAATCCTACAGTAAGTGAGCTGGTTACAATTTGTGCATACATTTGTTTTTTTGGGATTATGCTTGCTTTTTTTGCAACGGCATACAAAATTTGAGAAGTTCCTTTTTCTATAGTTCCATCTAAAATTTTTTTAACTACAAAAACAGTGAGCAAAATTCCTATTATTGGAAATAAACTATTGATGAATCCTAATTTTAAAATATGCTCTATATAAGTTGCAAAAGTGAAAACCCAATGGGCAAATGTTTTTAAAACAATAACCGCTAACGCAGCTGAAATTCCAACTAAAACACTGGATAAAAATATAAATTGCTTTGGTGTAAGTTTTGATTGCGACCAGACAATTACATTTTCTAAATTAGAAATAATTTTTTTGAACATAATTTAATTTCTAAATTTAATACCCTACAGCTTTGTCATCACCACGATAGTCTGCTCCGCCTTCTAGTTTTCCGTTTGGTAATACTAAAATCGCATCGACTTTGCCTCTTATTGGAGCATTTTTTTCTGAAATAATATAAGATTTTTGTTTTAAATTTTCTAAAATTTTATTCGAAAAACTATCAAACGGATCAAATAAAATTACGTCAGGCAACCATTGATGGTGAAAACGAGGCGCATTTACCGCTTCTTGCATTCCCATTTTAAATTCGGTTACATTTAAAATTGTTTGTAAAACCGATGTAATAATTGTTGAGCCACCAGGCGTTCCAACAACCATAAATAATTTTCCGTTTTTTTCTAAAATTGTGGGCGTCATTGAGCTTAACATTCTTTTACCTGGAGCAATACTGTTTGCTTTTGCACCTATCAGACCATACGAATTTGGAACTCCGGGCTTTACACTAAAATCATCCATCTCGTTATTAAAAAAGAAACCCAATTCCTCCGAATATAATTTGGAACCATAATTTCCATTAAGCGTTGTGGTTACAGAAATTGCATTTCCTTCGGCGTCAATAATTGAATAATGTGTGGTTTCATTGCTTTCTGAAAAGGCAATTTCACCGTGAGAAACAGTGGAAGACAATGTGGCTTTTTCCCAATCAAAAGTTTTCATTCTTTGCTTTATATAATTTTTATTAAGTAATTCATTTTTAGGGATTTTAATAAAATCGGGATCACCTAAAAAATAATTTCTATCGGCATAAGCTCTGCGCTCTGCTTCGGTAATTAACTGTATTGCTTTTTCGCTATTGTGCCCGTATTTTGCTATTGGATATGGCGCTAACATTTTTAAAATTTGTTGCAATGTAATTCCACCACTTGATGGTGGCGCCATTGAAATAACCCTCAAATCTTTGTGCTTAAAGGTAATTGGTTTCCGCCATTTTACAGTATAATTTGCCAAATCTTCCATAGAAATTATGCCACCATTTTTATTGATAAAGGCTACTATTTTTTGTGCCGTTTCTCCTGTATAAAATTCTGCTTTACCGTTTTTCATAATACGAGTTAAAGTTTCTGATAATGCCGGGTATTTTATAGTATCACCTGCTTTATAATTTTTGGAATACATGGTTTCATTTCCGCTTACTTTTCTAATGTCATCAATTGAATTTTGAATGTATTTTTCTTGTTTTAAAGTTACTACAACACCTTTTTTTGCTAATGCGATAACAGGTTTCAAAATATCATCCATAGCTAGTTTTCCGTACTTTTCGTGAACTGCAAAAACACCTGCAATGGTTCCAGGAATTCCTATTGCTAATGCTCCGTTTACGCTTAAATTAGGAATTACATTTCCGTTTTTGTCCAGATACATGTCTTTAGTAGCCAGTATTGGTGCTTTCTCACGATAGTCCAATGAGCCAATTTCGCCATTTGCTTTTCTGAAAATCATAAATCCACCACCACCAATATTTCCTGCAATGGGATAGGAAACTGCCAATGCTAGCTCTGTTGCAACCATAGCATCAAAAGCATTGCCACCCATTTTCATAATTTCTACCCCAATTTGAGAGGCTTCTTCTCGTGCCGAAACTACCATCGCTTTAGAAGTGACTAAACCTGTTTGCGATAAAATTTTGTTAGGAAGTAAATAGAAAATTGTTATGAAAATAAGCTGAACTTTTTTACTCATAAAGTAATTATTTTTTGATTGGTAAATGTAATTAATTCTTCAAAGAAATCAGTAAACTCTTGTTCGAATTCCAAGTAGAATTCTTGAAGTTCTACAATTGCCTCTTGCATATTTGCCCTGTGTTTAGTTCTATAATCCATTTGGAACAAGATCATTTCAATTCCTGCAATGGTTGCATAACTCACGAGCCAATTTCTTTCAATCATATAAGGCATCAGATTTTTAGTTTTTTCTGAAAGTATGTTGTAATTTGTTTCTAGTGATTGATAAAAATTTGCGGTATAATCTTCGAGTCTTTCATTGGAATAATTGTTCCAATTTTTGGCTAAAAAATGATCGTATAAAATGTCCATAATTACACCTGAATAATGCCCGTATTTTTTGTGTAATCTATGTTTACTTTTTCTGTAAATAAGATGTGAGTCAGTAAAAGTATCGATTTGGCGGTGCAATAAAATTCCTTTTTTAACTTCTTCGGGAAAATTAAGATAATCTTTCCCACGAACGCCGTCAGCCATAAAATTGCCAATTTTGATCAAATCGTTGTTGCCAGAAAGATAGATGTGCGCTAGGAAATTCATAAAAATGTAGGTTCAATAAACCAAATGTACAAAGTTTTAGGTTTCTTAATTTGATTTCAAAAAAAAAGTGAACTCTTTGGTTCACTTTTAATTAACCTTTAGAAACATTTTAGAATTTATAAGTGATTCCTGTTCGTATTCCTCCTTTTCCAAGATTAGAATAAATTTCGGTATTTAAACCGAAATTTTTATAAACAAAATAACGTATTCCTACTTGACCACCAATATCAAAACCTTCATTTTTTTGAGAATAATCTGTATTTGTATTTTCGAAATTATAATAAACATTCCCCATGTTTATCCCGGTATAGATATCAAACTTATTTGTGTTTACGCCTAATATTCCGCTCCAATCTTGATTTAATGTTATCAGTATTTCATTTCTGGAATACTTATTAAATGATTTATCAAAATTTGCATGATTAAACATTAATCCTACTGATGCTGACTCTGTAATTTTGTAATCAAATCCAGCATAAATATTTTTTGATTCAAGGAATGTATCAAAAAAAGTTGTTCCTAGATTGAAATTAAATTTCTTTGTAGGTTCAGAACCTTGAGCATTTAAATTAGAAATACTCATCAATAAAATAGTCAATAATACTAATTTTTTCATTTTTTTTTGTTTTAAAATTCATACAAATTAAATCAGTATAGTTGTTAAAAAAATCTCAATTTAAATTAATTAACTATTAATTAACCCTTGTTTCTAATTTCACATAAATATTTCTTAAAAAAAAAATCAACATTTCTGTTTTGCTAATTCCTATCTTTTATATTTGTAATTCTTAAATTTAAAATTAAAAATAACAATGACTTTAATAAAATCAATTTCAGGAATTCGTGGAACTATTGGCGGAAAAGTAGGAGATAATTTAACTCCAGTTGATGCTGTAAAATTTGCTTCGGCTTATGGAACTTTTCTAAAAGAAAGAAGTGGGAAGTTGGAAGATGGAAGAAAATTGAAAGTAGTGATTGGCCGTGATGCTCGAATTTCTGGACCTATGATTCATAATTTAGTAATGAACACATTGTTAGGACTTGGAATTGATGTGATTGATTTGGGATTGTCAACAACGCCAACAGTTGAAATTGCTGTTCCAATGGAAAAAGCAGATGGAGGTATTATTTTAACTGCTTCTCACAATCCAAAACAATGGAACGCCTTAAAGTTATTGAACGAAAAAGGCGAATTTTTGAGTGGTGCCAATGGAGAGGAAATTCTAGAAATTGCCGAAGCCGAAGCATTCGACTTTTCGGAAGTGGATGATTTGGGAGAAATCACCATTAATGATTCCTATATGGATATTCATATTGATGAAGTTTTGGATTTGCCTTTGGTCGATGCAGAAGCGGTTGCCAAACGAAAATTCAAAGTAGTGGTTGATGGAGTAAATTCTACAGGAGGAATTATTATTCCAAATCTTTTGGAACAAATGGGCGTTGAGGTAGTGAAATTATATTGTGAACCTAACGGACATTTCCCGCATAATCCGGAACCTTTAAAAGAACACTTGGGTGATATTTGTAAATTAGTAGTAGAAGAAAAAGCCGATTTTGGTATTGTAGTCGATCCAGATGTTGATAGACTAGCTTTTATTTCGAACGATGGTGAAATGTTTGGAGAAGAATATACACTTGTGGCTTGCGCCGATTATGTGTTGAGCAAAACTCCAGGAAATACGGTTTCGAATATGTCGTCCTCTCGTGCTTTGCGTGATATTACAAATAAACACAACGGAAGTTATCAAGCCAGTGCTGTAGGCGAGGTAAATGTGGTAGAATTAATGAAAAAAACCAATGCCATAATTGGTGGTGAAGGCAATGGAGGAATTATTTATCCAGAGTTGCATTATGGTAGAGATAGCTTGGTAGGTGTTGCATTGTTTTTGACCTATTTGGCAAATCAAGATAAAACCGTTGCAGAATTAAGAGCTTCCTATCCACAATATTTCATGAGTAAAAACAAGATTGAATTAACGCCACAAATTGATGTAGATGCGATATTAGGCGCTATGACTGAGAAATACAAAAATGAAGATTGTACTACAATCGATGGTGTGAAAATTGATTTTGCCGAAAATTGGGTTCATTTACGAAAATCCAATACCGAACCAATTATTCGTATTTACACCGAAGCAAATACACAGGAAAAAGCTGATAAACTTGCACTTAGAATTATTGAAGAGATAAAAACCGTAGCAGGCATTTAAGAGCTTTCTTTTTAAAGTATAAAACCCTTTCATAATTTATTTTAGAAAGGGTTTTTCTTTTTAAAAATTATTTTAAAACAGCATTAAAAATTCACTCTAAAACTGATATTTGGGGTTAAACCAAGTGATTTATTATCTACTTGAATTGTTTTATTAGTGTCGTTTGGATTGACTTTGTAATACTGATTAATACTATTTTCATGATTGGTAGCATTTATTACGCCAGCAGTAAATATAGCTTTAATATTTGGAGAGAGATTGAAACTATAATTTAGTGAAGCGTCTAAACGCATAAAATCATCAAGGTTTTCTTTATTTGGGGTGTCATAATTTACCATTGTACTATTTCCGTTTTGTACGGTTTCATTGCCTTCAACTGGTTTTGTGTACGGCTGACCATTTCTCCAAATACCACCTACTGCAATTTTTAGATTTTTAAATAGATTGTAATAAAAACCCAAAGTTACTGAATGTCTTATATCAACATTATTGGGAAAGGTTGAAGGTGTAAAAGAATCAAATTCATACTCATTTGTACTGAAAGTATAACTTAGCCAAAAACTATATTTATAATCTGTTTTATTGGCTAAAAATTCTAATCCTTTAGCGGTGTAACTTCCATTTGCGTTAGCGTATTGAAAGCTGTTATAAAACCCCTGATTAGAAGCTGTAATTCCATCAACAATTTTATAAAACCCTGTAGCTTCAATATTTAGTTTATTTTGATTGAATTCAACCCCAAACGAACCTTGTTTGCTTGTCGCAATGGGTATGTCTTTATCGGTGACTAAAACCCAACGTCTTTTTTCAACCCCTAAAAAATCATCTTCAAAATCAATAATTTGAGTAGTAGACTGGTTTTTATATTCACCTTCTAGCTTTAAAGCAAATTGATTGGATATTTTTTGTCTGATATTTATTCTAGGTTCAACTATAAGTTTTTCAAATTTTTGGAAATAATTCAAACGCAATCCTAATCTTAAATAGGTGTTTTTTTTATGGTATTCAACTTCTGAAAATAAGGCGTGATTCAATAGAACGTCTTTTTTTGTACTTGTATATTTGGGGTTGTTAACGGTAGTTTGGTTCAACATTCCGGTTTCATTGAATTGATATCCAGCTAAGAGATTTAAATTATCATTTGGTTTATAATTGCTATTAAATTTTATTCCAGTTTCGAGAACTTCATTGGCCTCAGTTAAAAGCTGATCTGTTTCTAATCTGTAATCGGTAGCGTCTATATTGTATTTAGAAAAATATGTAATAAGATTTGTACTTAGTTTAGGTGTCCATTGTCCTTTCCAATTCCCGCCATAGCCAATATTTTTTTGTGATAAATTGCTAATTTTAGATTCGGTTTCATTTGAGTTTATAGTATGGAGTTCTGAATAATCTAAAGCGTTATTGATTCCAATAATAGTAGCTCTAAATTGATGATTTTCATTTATATCATAAAGTAGTTTTGCGGTATAATCATAAAAGTAAAAATCTGAAGAAGTATCCTTCTGGTCACTATTTGTATTGATTTCACTATCCTGAAAACTTCTTTCAAAATAGTTGGTATAGGTAGGAGATTGATATAAATCGGTAATGGAACGACGTCCTGAAATATGAAGTTCTAATTTTTTTGTTATCGGAATTTCTAAAAAGGCATCCGAACTGATTAGATTAATTCCCGCTCCACCAGAAAAGACATTGGTAACATTGTCTTTGGTTTGCATATTAATTGTGCTCGAAACGCCATCACTATATTCAGCACTTGTTCCGTTTTTGCTAACGATTACTTTGTTCGTGAGATTGGGATTGTAAGCAGAAATTAATCCAAAGAAATGGCCAGAGTGATACATTTTGATATTATCCCAAAGCACTAAATTTTGATCATTTGTTCCGCCCCGAACATTAATATTTGCGATGCTCTCATTGGTGCTTTCAACACCGGGTAACGCCTGAATAGATTGTAAAATGTCGGGTTCAATTAGTCCAGGAAGTATGCCAAATTTTTTTGTGTTTAAAACGGTACTTCCATCTAAATATTTTTGTAATCCAGGGGTTAAATAGATGTTGATTAACACCTGATTTAACTCTTCGTTTTTAGTTGTAAGAATTATTTCTTTGCAATTATTTTGCGCTGAAAACAATTCATAAACCGCTATTTGTTTGGATTCAAATCCCAGATAGGATAAGCTTATTGTGAAGTTTAAAGGGATGTTTTCGAATGTAAACTGGCCGTTTTTATCAGTAAGAGTACTTTTTTCAGTTCCATTTACAAGTACAGAAGCACCAATTAGAGGTGTTTTATTTTCATCGGATAAAACAATGCCACAAACTGAAATTGTTTTGTTTATCACCGAAACGGTAACATATCGATTGTCTAAGGCTTTGAAATTTAATAGGGTTTTCGAGTTGAGATAATCTATTGTTTGTTGTAAAGTGAGGTTAGCATTGGGTTTTTCAATTGTAATGGCAGCAACATCTTCAACAGCATACGAAAATTTTATATTAAATTGTTTTTCAATGGAAACAATAACTTCTGTAAGTGCCAATTTTTTAGCCGTATTTTGTCCATAACAAATACTTCCTAAAAAGAGTAGCAAAAAAATGATTCCTTTATTTAACGCCATAATTGTATAAAATGACGATTTTTTCTTGAATTCTAAAACTTAATTGAAGTGGAATTGTAACGGCTTGTAGCGCTATTTCCTTATTTGTATTGGTAAAACTTCCCGTAAATAGTTTGGATGTATTTACACCCTCCGTTTTAATTTTTATATTATATTGACGTTCCAGTTCTGCGATTACCTGATCTAGCGGAATGCTATTAAAACTCGATTCATTTTCGATCCAAGAAGGGTTTTTGGCATTATAATCTTCTACATTTTCAATTATTCCATTGATAACTCTAAACGTTTTTCCTTGTGTTAGTTTGATGGTTTTGTTGTCGATAGTTACACTCACTAGACCTTCGTAACAATGAACTTCAAAATAGTTTTTACGCTCTTTTATATTAAATTGTGTTCCCAAAACTTTTACAATTCCAGAATTTGAGTATACGCTAAAAGTTTGTCCTTTTTGTACTTTAAAATAAGCTTCTCCATCTAATTTTAACTCTCTTTTATCTGACCATTTTCGTTCGTTAAAAGATAATTTTGAAGTAGCGTTTAATATCACTTCTGAGTTGTCCGGAAGCAAAACTGTTTTTGTTTGTGCAATTTGAGTTTCAAATGATGTGGTGCCATTGAAATATAAAAAATAGGCTGTGGTGAGCAACACAACAAAAACAGCAGCTATTTTATACAATGGTTTTAGGTCAAAAGTTCTAACTTTAGATTTCTTTTTAGATTGGTTTTGGGCATAAAAAGCATCCAAAGCAGCTTGGACATCTACTTCTGGAGCCTCTAATTGTGATGCGTAATGGGCAATTTTTTCAAGTGTTTTAGAATTTTCAGATTGTTTCAAATCATCTATTTCTTCACTTGTAAGCTCATTGTTTAGCCATTTTAATATTTCTTTTTCATTTTTCATTTTATATCTCTATGTTAATAAGACAACTAACTTTATAATTACCCTACAGTTCAATAACTAATTATAGGTTCTCTATTTGAGCTTTTAAAATCTTTAATGCTCCAGACATTCTTTTTTCGACTGTTTTTTGAGAAATGTCCAGCAAATCAGCAATTTCTCTGTATTTTTTTCCATCGATTCGATTTAATAAAAACACTTGACGTTGTACTTCACTCAAAGAATCAATTGCTTTAGTCAGTTTTTGTTTGAATTCTTCTTCTTCTAATAAATATTCGGGACTTTGATTGTTGGTGTCTAAATTAGGAGCGTCTTTAGCATACTTCAAAACCACTTTTTGATGCTTGATGCTGTTTAGAAATAAATTATTAATGCTGGTAAACAAATAAGTTTTGACTTTAGTAAGGTCAATTTTGGAGCAATTCTCCCATATTTTAGTAAAAGCATCTTGGACTAAATCGAGTGCGGCATAACTATCCCCACATTTATAATAAGCAAAATTTGTTGCAGATTGAACCTGTTTTAGGTAAAAATTCCTAAAGTGATTTTCGTCGCAAAGGTTTTTGTTTTCGTCGCTCATTTAGAATTAATTCGTTTTTTGTAAGTTGTAAAAGTAGAATATTTTTACAAATTGCAATTAGAATAATAATATTTGCATTATTTAAAAAATATTTTATTCATAATTAATTGGTATTTAACATGTTGTGAATTATATTTTAAATTTTCACGTTTTTTTTTAATTTTCAGTAGGGAAAAAATAAAGTGGGTTGTCTTACTACCAGAAAGGCGTTAAAAAACATCGCTTGTAAATATAAAAAAAACATTAAATTTGAAATTATGAGAAAATTAAAAATTATTACAGGAATTGCATTGATGACTATCTTAGGTTTTACATCATGCCAAAGTGAAATTGATAACATTGAAGGAGATAATCCAAATACAAATTCTGCTAACTCAACCACAACTACTAATCTGAAACGTGCTTCGATGTTCGATGGTTCATCTGATGATTTTTTAGATGGAGCATCATGTTCTTCAATCATATTACCAGCAGTGGCTAAAGTTAATGGTGTTCAGGTCTCTATTCTAACGCAATTAAATTACCAACAAGTAATTTCAATTTTGGGACAATCAAATACGAATCCGGATACTGTTGTGCTTCAATTTCCTCTAAGAGTGAAATTAAGTAATTATACTGAGGTAACGGTGAATAACCAAAGCGAGTATAATGCAATTCTAAATGCTTGTTCATCAGCTCAAAGTGGTAGTCAAGATGCTGTTTCTACATTAGACATCAGTTTTCCAATAACAATTTTAACGTATAATTCGACTTTAGTTCAAATAGGAAGTATTGTTATTACATCCAAACAGCAATTGTATGCATATATGTCTAATGTAAGCAGTACTGAATTTTATTCTGTAAAATACCCAATTTCGACTACAATTGAAGGAGAGTCAAAATCAATGATATATAGCGATGCACAGTTTCAATCGACAATAGATGCAGCAATTAAGGTAAAAGCAGCAAAAGCAGCCGCGGAAGAAAATTCTAAAAAATTAGAAATAATTTTGGTTAATGGAAAGTTCAAAGTAGATTCATTTATAAGTGCAGGAGTGAACTCGGCTACAAATTATAAAGAGTATACCTTGGATTTTGCTAATAATTTAGCTGTAACTGCCGTTACTGTTTTAAATACAACTGTAAACGGAACTTATGCTGTTAGCTCTGAAATAGATGTTTTACTAAAACTCAATTTTACAGGAAATGCATCGTTTATTTTATTGAACAATACCTGGAAAGTAACCAGTTTTACTTCATCAACAATAACAATGCAAAGTTCCACTAATGGTGCTGTTTCCTTAGTGTTAAAACAAATTTAGATTATAATTTGGCATACATTTTTTAGAACAGTTACGTATTTTAAGTAACTGTTCTTGAAACTGAATTGATAATAAAATTAAAACAAAAATGAAAAAAATAATTGTATTTATAACATTGGGTTTGTTCTTATTTGTGTCCTGTACCAAAGACGATGCGGCTACTTCTGGAGATAGTATAAATCCGAATACAAATAAACAATCAACAGGAAGTTCGTCTAATGATTTATTGTCGGACAAAAAGTTTACTAGCATGGTTGTAGAAGTAGTCTATGTTCAAGGTTTTGAACCCTCTACTAATGCTATTAATAATTTTGTGGCTTTTCTAACTGCGAGAACATATAAACCAAACGGAATAAGTATTGTAAAAAGAGCCATTCCATCTACTGGGAAAGCAACTTTTACCAATGCAGAAATAACAGAAATTGAAGATGCAAACAGAACAAAATTTAATACTTCAAATCAAATTGCTGTTTGGTTATTTTTTACTGATGGGAAATCTTCAAGCAACACCAGTACTTCAGTTGTCTTGGGTACAGCTTACAGAAATACCTCTATGGTCATTTATGAGCAAACAGTTCATGGTTTGAGCGACAGTCCTTTTGAACCGAATAGAAGCGTATTAGAAACTACTATTATTAACCATGAATTTGGGCATATTTTAGGACTTACCAACTTAGGGACAGCTTTGCAAAGTAGTCACGAAGACACTGAACATCCAAAACATTGTAATGTAGAAAGTTGCTTAATGTACTGGTCATCCGAAACCGGTCATGGTATTGGTAATATGGTTTCTAGTGGTTCGGCTCCACAATTGGATGCGCAATGTCTTGCTGATCTTCGTGCAAATGGCGGAAAATAATTTATTAAAAAAATGAAATATGAAAAAGTTAAATCTAATAATAGCTTTGTTTTTGGGAATGGTATTCTCAATAAGCGCACAAGTAAATAGTACACATAAATCGAATGTGGGTATAAAAGGTGGTTATAATCTGGCTTCAGTTAATTTTAATGGCGAAGGAGAAACTGAACAACGTCATAGCTTTCATATCGGGTTATATGGGGAAGAATTTCTGAGTGATAGCTTTTCAATTCAACCGGAGCTGCTGTATTCGCAACAAGGTTATGTAATTACAAATAGTAGCGGAACGTTTACTCAAAAATTGAATTATATTAATTTGCCTTTAATGCTAAAAGCATATCCTTCTAAAAATTTATTTTTAGAAGCTGGCCCGCAAATAGGATTGGCCATTACGCACAAAGAGGAATATGAAGGACTTTTTAATAGTTCACAAGAATATTATCCTAGTAATTTTGATTGGGGAGTAAACTTAGGTGGTGGACTTAAAACAGATTCTGGTATTAGTTTTGAGGTGCGTTATCATTTAGGTTTAGGCGATTTATATGATAATAGCAAAGCAAACAACCGAGTTTGGCAGTTTTCTATTGGTATTGATTTATAAAATAAAAACAAAATTATTAAAACGTTTCTAGTTCAGAAACGTTTTTTTTTGTCTCATCTTTTGATTTTTATTTTAAATTACGAGTCCTGCAAGGTTTTTTTTATGGCTAAAACTTGAATTTTTTAACATAAATACTTATGATTTAATAAAAAAATGTATATTTAAATCTTTTTAGATCAAACCTCTGGTTTATTAATCCAGTTTTCGATAGTATGACCAGAATCATTAGATCCTAAATAATTAATGGTGATTTCTTGGTGCATTGCGATAGGTTGAATCGCTTCAAAAATCATAAGTTCTTTATCATTATCGTAGTAATAAACTGCATTATGTTCATCAGCATGATTGTACAAAGAACCGTAACCAAGTGCAATGCCAGTATATTCATGTTCTTCATCTATCATAAAAGCATAGTAATTGAGTAACATGTGTTTACGAACAGTCATTTCCTGTAACTTCATTTTTATTACAGGGCATTCCTCAAAAATGGTTCCTGATCTAATGTTTTTTTGAGCAAAAACACCACGACCATGAATTGGAGAAACGGCTACATAAATAAAATTAGTAGGTTTAGTAACAAATAAATTATTTTTATCACTTTTAAAACTTTTAAAATATGAAAAAATCGATTGCATTCCTTGGAGCATTATTATTTGGTTCAGTAACTTTTGCGCAAGTTAACAAAAATGACACTATAAATAAAACAGGCAGTCGGAAAGTATCTGCTGAAGATTTGAAAAAGTTACCACCAGAAACCGAAACGACTGAAAAAAGTTCTATTTATATGAAAATAAGTGACATCAAAGGAGAACGTGGAATAAGTACAGAAAAACATTCTTCTGATGCTTCGGCTGGAACAGGTTCTAAAATTAAAGGTTCGGTTACTCAAAAAATGAATGTAAGCGAGAGCGCTAAGACCACTGAAAAACAGCATTACACTATTAAAATGAATAATGCTGCAAAAGTTGCAAATGATTCTGTCGCACCAAAAACGAAATCTACTGATATCCACCTGAAAATGCCAAATAAGAAAAAAGAGTAAAAAATGAGGTAACAATTTTAAAAGTAAATTGATATACTGTTGTATTCGTTCTTTAAGAGATTTAGAAGTCACCAAAATTTAAAAATAAATTTAAAAAGGGTAACAATTTTTGAACTCAAAGTATCTAGTACTAAACAACAAATAAACAACAATTTAAAAATTAGAAATCATGAAAAAAATTAATTTTAAAGCAATTGCTTTTATCGCCATTACAAGTTTAACAAGTCAATTATTCGCACAAGATGCAACTACTAAAGCGTTGGGAAAAACAATGGCTTCAGACGATTGGCAACAAGCAGCAAGTACTAAGGCTACAGGTCAACACATTAAAGAAGGTATTATAACATGTCGAGTTGTTGCAACTGCTGACGGATGTTCCATTGTTTTTGAAAATGAAATTGTAAGCCCAAGAGATGCTGCAAGTGGACTTCCAACTGGTAGAAGAATGCACAAGCCGTATAGTTTTGTAGTTAGCGCAACTGATAATTCAGTAACCGCCGTAAAAAGCCCACGCGATGCAGCAAGTGGTTTAGCCACAGGTCGAAGAATGCACAAACCCGTGCAACCTATTTCGACGGAACTTGATAAAGCTTCTCCAAAATTAATAGAAAAACTAGTGCAAGGTAAAACAAGTTCAAGTTCAGAAATTGCTATTGACGAACCTGGAGTTCACAAAGAATCTGGCTCAGGAATGGGATCAGGAAAAGTTTCAGTGAGTGATCTAAGTATTATGAGTGCAGGTAAAGCTACTTTTAAAGAGTTTACAATTACCAAAAGATGTGATGGAAAAATCACTAAAATTGTATGTCCAGACGGCGAATGTAATATCCCGCTAGGTGATTGTCCTGATGGTTCATGTTCTATAACTGCAGACTGGAGTTGGGGAATGACAAATCAAGGCACTACAACACATGGTAGTGGTTCTGGACGCTGTGCCGTTGATTTTTTATTAGAAATTAAAGATGGAGCTTGTTGGGATCTTGCAGTACAAAAAAAATAAATAAATAGAAAAAAGGAAGTAGCAATGCTTCCTTTTTTTTATTCTAAAAGATTTCAACCTTAAATAATATTCTTATGAATAGAATTTTACTTAATTACTTCACACAATTTAGTATTCATACTAATTTTAAATTTGTAAATTCAAATTTATTAAAACAAATTTTAATTTTAGTTTTTATAATTACTTCTGGAAATTTAGTAGCACAAACTGATGCTATATTCAAAAAAGACAGTACAGAAATTAGATGTAAAATTCTAAAAGCAACACACACAAAATATTCCTACGCTTTTATCAATCCCAAAAATAAAGTAGTAAAAACTACTATTTTAAAATCAGTTGTTGATACCATACAATATGATAAGTATGATCAAAATTTAATGGATCATAAACTTTTTAACAAAACTGAACCTGTTGCAGCCACAGAGGAAGAACCAGTAAAAGCCTATCAATTTACTTTTAGTATTGGTTTTAATTTAGGAAATGTATTAGAGTTTAATCCGCCTTCGGGTTTAGATAAAAAAACTTTTTCTGCTACCACTGCATTAGATTTAGGATTAGATTATTACAAAGAAGGCAATCGTTTTGCCATGACAAACGAGTTGCATTGGAATTTTTCTATTCAAAAATCTGGTATAACTGGAGCAAATCATATTCAAAGAATAGCCGATGAGTTAAATACCCTCCACGATTTTTCATATACATTGACCAAGAACAGTAAATGGAATGTTAATTTAATTGTCAAAACAAATACTTCAATTTTTACTATTTATGATGGCGACTATTTTAAAGATTATAATAACAACGGGAAAATACAGGGTTTTATAAGTCCGTACGAAGTAATCCTATCTCCTGGAATCAAATACCAGCCCAATGATTATTTTCGGCTCTCATTTTCACCTTATTCTGTTAATCTTTATGGCTTGAGTAGCCAGCAAATAGCAAACACTGGTTTTTATACACAGACTTTTGATACAAATGGTGATTACGACCTGTTTGTATTCAATCAAGTGGGAGCAGACCTTAATATTTGGTACGATAGAAAATATAAAAAATGGTTAGAAATGCAATATCGTTTGGGAATTTCATCGGATTATTTATCAAAAACCGCAATTAATGCTACATTAGATGGTTTGTTTATTACTAAATTTAAAATCATTAAAAATGTATCCTTAGCACACCGAGCAGTTTTAAAAGGAGATTTTCTAGTTAAACCATTTAAACCCTATTACAAACAAACTATTTTATTGAGTTATTCAAAAAGTTTTTAAGTTGAGATTTGTATCTTTGGAATAAAATTAATAATAAAATGATCGCCAAAGAAATACCAACTCATCTAGAACACTATTTCGATCAGTTTCGAGAGAATATTATAGGAATTGATCAAGAGTTTGTTTCACCTTATGGCAAACAAAAAATAATATATACAGATTGGACTGCAAGTGGAAGATTGTATCGTCCAATTGAAGAAAAATTGATGAACGATTTTGGTCCTTTCGTTGCAAATACCCATACCGAAACTACAATTTCAGGAACTGCAATGACCATGGCTTATCACAAAGCTAGAACTATTATTAAACAGCATGCAAATGCAAGTATTGATGATGTACTTATTACTGACGGAACCGGAATGACAGGTGTTGTAAATAAATTTCAACGTATTTTGGGTTTAAAAATTCCCGAAAACCTTAAAGATTTTATTACTATTCCTGCAGCAAAACGTCCAGTTGTTTTTATATCGCACATGGAACACCATTCTAATCAAACATCATGGCTAGAAACCATTGCAGATGTTGAGGTGATACCGTCTTGTGATGAAGGGTTATTTAGTATTGAAAATCTAGAAAAATTATTGCAAAAATATAAAGACAGGAGCTTTAAAATCGCCTCTATAACTTCCTGCTCCAATGTTACAGGGATTAAAACGCCGTATCACGAAGTAGCAAAATTAATGCACAAAAATAACGGACTGTGTTTTGTAGATTTTGCTTGTTCTGGACCTTATGTGAAAATAGATATGCATCCGGAAGATCCAGAAAGTTTTTTAGACGCAATATTTTTTTCGCCACATAAGTTTCTTGGTGGACCAGGAACATCTGGAGTGTTGATTTTTAATAAAAAATTATACCAAAATTTAATACCAGATAATCCCGGTGGCGGAACGGTTTCATGGACGAATCCATGGGGAGAACACAAATACATTGACAATATTGAAGAACGAGAAGACGGTGGAACGCCGGGTTTCCTGCAAGTTATAAAAACTGCTTTAGCAATTCAGTTGAAAGAAAAAATGGGTATTGAAAACATCTTAAAACGAGAACACGAAATCGTAGATTTTGTTTTTTCAGAAATTGGAAACCTACCTAATATAAAAATTTTGGCCAGTCAACATCAAGAAAGATTAGGAGTGATTTCATTTTATATAGAAGACATGCATTTCAATTTAGGCGTAAAATTGCTCAATGACAAATTCGGAATTCAAACCCGTGGCGGTTGCAGCTGTGCAGGAACTTACGGACATTATTTATTGAATGTAAATCAAGAAACTTCTCATAATTTAGTATGCCAAATTGATTCTGGTGATTTAACATTAAAGCCAGGTTGGATTAGAATGTCAATTCATCCCACAACTACAAATGCAGAAATTCAATTTGTTTGTGATAGTATAAAAACATTGGCTGCAAACCACCAAAGCATGGCAACCGATTATATTTATGATAAAATTTCTAATGAATTTATTCATAAAAACGCAAAACCATTAGAAAAATTAATGGTCCAAGAGTGGTTTAAAGTTTAAAAAATATTAGATTTTTGGTATTCTATTTCTGCAATGGCTATTTGTAACCTGCAACCCTCAATCTAACTATCTTTTGTGTTTCCAGCGTTTATGGGTCCATAAATAATATTCGGGTGCATCCAGTACTTGATGTTCTACAAGTTTTAGAAAACGGTCTGTGATTTCATAATTAGATTCTGATTTTGTATTTTCAGAAAGGACTTCGAAAGTTGCATTGTAATAGCCTCGTTTTATTTTTTTTACTTTTAGAAAAACGATATTCATATCATATTTTTTGGCAAGCATTTCAGCGCCAGTATGCACCGGAACCTCTATTCCCATGAATTTTTGCCAATGAAAAGTAGAAGATATTCTAGGCGATTGATCACTTGCAAAACCATAGGTGCTTAATTTGTTTAACTTATTATTTTCTATAATAACCGGAATTGTTTCTTTGGTAGTTATAAGTTTTGCTTTAAATCGTAATCTAATATCTCGAACTAATTTGTCAAAATAAGGATTTGCTATTTTTTTATAAATTCCATAGCCTTCAAAATTTATAATTGAATTTACTGAAATTGCCCATTCATAACTGGCATAATGTGCCATCATTATGGCTATACTTTTTTGTTTTTCTTCTAAATTTTTATAAACTTCAATATTTGTAAATACAAATCGTTTGTTAATTTCCTCTTTAGAAATGGTCATTGTTTTTATCATTTCTAGAAACATATCGCACAAATGATGAAACGATTTTTTTTCGATAATCAATCGTTCCTGAACGCCTAAATGAGGCATTGCAAGAGCCAAGTTTTCACGAACCGTTTTTTTACGGTAACCAATTACATAATATACAATTACATACACCACGTCCGAAAATAAATAGAGTAACGGAAACGGTAGCATTGATATGCACCATAAAAATGGATAAACTAGATGGTAAACTATAAAACGCATTGTAGGATAATATTTTTGTAAATATAATTCAAAAATTCCTTTTCTAGGATGGTTTAAGTCTCGGGATATGATTTTGTAAACATATTATTAATTAAATTTGCATTCAAAATTAAAACCAATCAACGTATTTATGAGTACTATTTTAATTGTAATTATTGGAATAACTGTTTTATTTAGTTTCAAAGGATTTAACGACCCATCTTTTTTCCGAAAGTTTGAATTTCATATTGGAAGTATTCGGTCTGGAGATCAAATTAGGATGATTACATCTGGATTTTTGCACGCGGATATGGGCCATTTATTTTTTAACATGTTTACACTTTATATGTTTGCACCTGTAGTGATACACTATTTTGGTTCGGGTTCTTTTTTTTTAATTTATCTCGGAAGCCTTGTATTTGGTAGTTTGTTGACGTTGTTAATGCATAAAAATGAGTATAGTTATAGAGCTATTGGCGCATCTGGTGCAGTGACCGGAATAATTTATTCGGCTATTTTGTTGCAGCCTGATATGATGTTAGGTTTATTTTATGTAATTCCTGTTCCAGCTTATCTTTTTGGTATTGGTTATTTATTGTATTCAATTTATGGAATGAAAGCCAAAAATGACAACATTGGTCACACGGCACATTTTGGTGGGGCAATAGGTGGATATTTGATAACATTAGCAAAAGAGCCTTCTATGATTTTAAACAATACTTTAATGGTTATTTTATTAGCGATTCCTATTTTAGTGCTTTTTGGAATGTCAAAAGCAGGAAAATTATAAATGGCATAAGATTTGACTAGTAATTTAAAAACAAACTAAATTTTTATAAAATGAAAAGATCAATTTTAATTTTGTCCGTATTATTTATGACAATGTCAAATGCACAAGAAATCAAACAAGTTCCTATGATTAATGTTTCTGGCGAAGGAAAAGTAAAAGTAATTCCAGACCAAGTTTCTATTTCAATTTCATTAGAAACAAAAGGAACAAAAGCCGATGAAGTAAAAAAAGAGAATGATAAAAAAATGGATGTTGTTTTAAAATTCATCAAAAAATCAGCAATTGCTAAAGAAGATTTCCAGACGCAACGCGTTTCATTAAATCCAAATTATGACTACGAAAAAAAGAAACACAATTATGTCGCTACGCAAACTGTTCAAATTTTACTCAAAGACTTATCAAAATATGATGTTTTAATGGAAGGATTAATTGAAGCCGGTGTAAACAGAGTTGATAATGTAATTTTTAAATCTTCTAACATGGCACAACTTCAATCCGATGCTAGAAAACTAGCCATGAAAGACGCAAAATCTAAAGCCGAAGATTATGTATCTGTTTTAAATCAAAAAGTAGGAAAAGCAATTACCATTTCAGATAACTCCCAAGTTTATTATCCTCAACCGGTACTCTATGCTATGAAAAGTATGGCAATGAATGATAGTGCTCCAAGAGAAACGCTGGCTGCAGGTGAAATAGAAATTACCGCTAATGTAAGTGTGAGTTTTATTTTAGAATAAAAAGTTAGAAAGTTTAGTTAAAAACAAAATCCTGAAAATTTTCAGGATTTTTTTTGTAATCTATTCGTGGGGAGAGCAGTCCCGATGCATCGGGAGAACCTGCGAAGTTCACACAGCAGATTTGCAGTCTGCCCTCGCTGGTCGCTTGAGTACCTCTCCAATTTCCTAATTTGTTGATTTATAGGCGATTCTGGGTTGCAAATATTAAAACTGTTCTGTAGTTTCCAAATTAAATTAGCACTTAATTATGCCGTTATTTTTATGGTGTTGACTATGAATAAAATAAAAAAATCTCCATTTAGGAGATTTTAATTTTTTGCTTAATATCAGTTTATATACTTAATAGCTCAACAACTTTTGACCGAAGCGCATCGCCTTTTAAGTTTTTTGCAACTATTTTTCCGGTGGAATCCAGAATAAATGTTGACGGAATTTCTTGAACTTCGTATTGTAAAGCAATTGGTTCATCCCAAAATTTTAAATGCGAAACGTGAATCCAACTTAATTTATCATTTGCAATGGCTTCTTTCCATTTTTTTGAATCTTTGTCCAGTGAAACACCCACAATATTCAACCCTTTTGAATGAAAATCTTTATATATTGAAACCAAATTAGGGTTTTCGATTCTACAAGGTTTACACCAAGAAGCCCAAAAATCAACTATAGTTATTTTTCCTAAACTTTGATTCAGTGTAATTAATTTTCCTTCTGGATTAGGCGCTGAAAAATTTGAATTTCAGTTGCTTGCTCCTACACTTGGTGGTGGAGTTGCTGCAGCTGGCATTTTAGATTGTTCAAGTCTAGTTTTTATTGCTTTTCCTGGTTTTGTAGCCTTTAATGTTTCGTCTAGACCTTTATATAAAGATTCAATTTTTTTCATATCAACAGCTGGATCATTCATCATTCCTTGAACAATTAAAGCACTTATGAAGGCTTTCGGATGAGTTTCAGCATAACCAAAATATTTCTTCTTTGAATCGGTACTTACTGCTTCTTGAATTTTTGCAAATTCTTTCATTAGTTTGTTAATTACAACGGTATCCTGAGTTTGTTGCGCACTAGTCATTATATCAGCATTTTTCTTTTGAAAATCTACTAATTTTTTTTGCATAACTTCAAGATCTTTAGTGAATTTAACATATTCATCGTTATTATAAGTTCCAGAAACTTTAGATTTTTGTATGCTGTCTTTATCAATAGCGATGGTTACTTCTTGACCGTCTTCTAATATAAGTAGTACTTTACCATTAGCAGATTCAAGTTGTAAAGTATGGAATGAAGGTTCGGTAATTTTACCTTTGAATTCAAATTTACCATTTTCAACTTTGACAGTATCTAATGCAATTAATCCTAAACCGTTAGCATCTTGTGTTTCTAGAATTATAGTTTTGCCGTTATCGATTCCTTTTGCAGTTCCGGTAATTAAGAATTCCCCTTTTCCAACATTGCTACAAGAAATTAAAAAAACAGCAGCCGAAAGTAATAAAATTATCTTTTTCATTATTTAAAATTAATTAGTTATTTGTTTTAAGTCTGCAAAAGTATTTAAAATTATAAAGTATCTATAATTTTAAGACCTAAATTTTTGTTATAGTTTTTAACCTTGGTTTATATTGTATTTTAATTCACATTTTTTCAATGAAAATTCAGCATGTTCGATTTCATTCATAGTTATTTTGATGTCCATATTCATGGTTCTTAACTCTTTGTGTAAGCCAGCATTTATTGGGCTTGACTCCAGTTTTAAATTCAATTCATCTAATTCTTTGTGCAGTCCATCAAGTGTTTTTTTTGCAATTCTATATTGTGATTTATATAAGCTACAAGGATCGTCCATAGGTTGTTATTTTAATAAATTTTTTTAAGGTTGGCTAACTTACTTAAAATAAATTACATAAGCAATAATAATTTCATTTAGTTGTATATTTTTGTAAATAAATAGCTATATATTCAAACAAAAAAAGCACTCTATTGAGGAGTGCTTCATGAATTTATTTAAAAAAAATCTAATCTTGGTTTGTTGTTTTTCTCCAAGTAAAAGAGTTTAAAATATGTCTTTTTGCAAATCTTCCTGGTGAATCTGCGTTTACCATTTTAACATAAGTAGCTTTTGGAACGCTGATGTATTCGTAAACACTTCCGTTCGAAAAGTTGATAATTAATCTCCCATCAACAAATTTATAATCTGAAATTGTAGACGATGCAATGGTCTGTGTGTATTCAGGTAAGTTTAGTTTTATGGTTTCAGGATTGATGCTTACTAGAAAGTGGTAGGCTTCGATTATTTTTTTACTGTTCTCTTCTGCTTCTTTCAAACCTTCCTCATTACCCTGAAATTTATCAGGATGTGATTCTTTCATTGCATTTCTATAAATGGTTTTGAGATCTTTTAATTCTGCAGTTTTGTCTACATTTAACAATTTTCTGAATTCAACTATTTTTTTCATAAATAAGGTAACTACTTGTCTTTTAATAAGAAACTAATCTAATTTAGTTTCAAAATCGACAATTTTTTGCAAAGGTACACTTTTTTTTATGTTTTTAGTTATTGGCAAATAAAAAATCAAATTAGTTGCTGATTTTCTGGATTAATCCTCTTATTGTTGTGGTTTATTATTCGCCTTATCAAAGTTTTTTGACTTTTTAGGGTATTTGTTATAACTTATGTCGCTAGGGTTTTCTATTACAGATTTTATGGTAATCCAATCCCCAATACTATGCTTAGCCTGCACCATTTTATAATCTAAAAGATATTCACCACAAAAAAAATTGTTTTTATCATCCTTTTCTATAATGCCTGTAAAAACGCCTTTTTGCAACATTTTTTCTTCTGCAGCTTTTGTCATAATTTTAATAGTTTTTAAATAAATCTCAAAGTGCAAAGTTAAACAAATAATAGTAGTTTTCGAAAGTTCTTCACTTTCTGATTACCTTTGTTTTATGAAGATTAACTTTAGGCCTAATCCAAATTCGTTTAAAAATACTTTTTGTGTTTTCAAAGAGGAAGAAATACAAATCTTGGAAAAATTAAGCGTTCAATACCAAAGCAAATCAGGAAGTAAATATTATTACACCGAAAAAGGAATGTATCGATTGTCTAATCATTGGGGTAGATTAGCCAATAGCAAGTGGCGTTTAGAACCATTTGCTATAGAAACACCGTCTAAAATTAAGCTTGGTTTTGCTGATTGGAATGAATTTTATCCTGACAATGCTACTGAAAAATTATATTATCTCGAAGCTGATTTTGCAAACAATACGGTAAAGTATCAACACAAAAATAATCCAAAATACGATAATAAAGCGGTGCTTCGCACTAGTTTTGAAACCTCAAAAAGAATCAAGCAAGTTCGAAATTTATTCAATTTGACATCTTGGGCCAAGTATTTTGAAAATGAGGATATAAATGATTTGAGAATAAAAATAATTACCAATTTAATTTTTACCAATAAAACGCTAGAAGAAATAAAAAGAGAACTATGATGGGACGCAACAACGAACGAAATATAAAAAAACACAACGATAAGTTGCATAAAGAACAAGACAAAGTCAAAAATGCTAAAATTCTTCGAAAAGAAAAATTAAAGCAGATTACTAAAAAATTCAATGATACTAAAACACAAGAGGATCAATAGTTATGGAGAACGATAAATTCGCAGTTTTAAAAACCAATGTTCAAGAAATAATTGATTTAATTGCCAATAAGCAGAACAAAGCTGCAAATAATAAACTGGTTGAAGTGAGCGATTTGCTTGATGAATTGCTCGACTTTTCAGACGAAGACGAGGATTTAATAGAAATAAGTAAGTATCAAGTTTTATTAAATCAGTTGCACCAAAAAATAGCCGAATTGAATTAGGGGATACATTTTCTTTATGATTTTAGTTCTGAGGTACTGTTTTTATCAGTATTATTTCTAACGTTTATCTTGTGGTAATATGTTGATTGATATTAAAAATCACTTTATTTTCTCTAATTCTAATTTCAGCAAACTGGATTCTTTTTTTAATTTTTCAATTTCCGTAGTAAATAAATCAATATCGTTTTCTAAAGCGCTAATTTGCTCATTGCGTTCCTCTGATGTTCTCAATATTTTAAAGCCATTAGCATCTTCAAGTTTGGTTTTAGCATCATTCAATTTATTTAAATTGGTTTCGAGCAACGTTTGAATTTCTAAAAGTCTGTTGTTTATGGTTTCCTTTCGTTCTTTAGAAGCACGTTCGGCTTCTAATTGTTCTTGAAGTGCGAGTTGTGTTTTTTGTTCTTCGATTTCTTTTTGTTGTTGTAGGTATTGATAATTTCCAACTTCGGTTTTATGATTTCGAATTTCAAATTCATCACTTCTGTTTTCTTGAAATACATTAGAAACAATGGTAAAAATCGATACAACTAGAACTCCCAAAACCACAAAAAACGTGTTTTTTGACAATCCCAAAATTCTTTTTTTCTTTCCTTTTTTTTCTAATTTTATCGTAGAATTTGGCACAGTATCAAAAGCAGGAGGAACTACTACAAAAATAGTTTCTAACGCTAGTATTTCGCCAGCAGTTTTCCATTTTTCTAATCCTTCGTGCCATACAGGCGTTGATTTTGTTATTTTTTTAGCTTTCAATTCTTCTAAATCAAATGGACCGCTACTTTGGGTTCCATCATGTAGGAAGTATTTTTTCATAAACGGTATCTTTATTTAATTAGAAATCAAAATTATCTAATTCGTTTTCATGTTCTTGATTATTTTATTCGTTCTTCTGTCTGCGTACATTCGGTTTAAAGCTGTAAATGCCCATATAAACGCAGGAATCCAACCAATAATTGTGAGTTGTAGTACTAAACAAATTACGCCTGATAAAATCTTGCCTTGTAACATCAAGGATAGCCATGGCAGAAAAAAAGCTAAAACATATCTCATAATTTCTATTATAAAAGTTAAGAATTTACTTTCCGATGCAGAAATTGGCAAAAATATTGCCCAATAATTCATCATTGGTAACTTGCCCAGTAATCATTCCAAAATGGTACAAAGCTTCTTTAATATCTAATGCCATCAAATCGCTAGACAAGTTGGTTTGCAGCCCATATTTTACTTTTTGGATTTCGTCTAACGCTTTTAAGAGCGAATCGTAATGTCTTGTGTTAGTAACTATTGTCTCGTTATTGCGTAATTCGCCGGTATTGACAAAGGAGAGTAATTTATTTTTGAGTTCGTCGATACCAATATTTTGTTTGGCGGATATGGTTTCAGGTTTCAGGTTTAAAGTTTCAAGTTGTTGTCGAATATTTAAAATTTCTTTATCCGATAATAAATCTATTTTATTAATAACAACAATAAATGGCTTTAAGGGATATTTGTTTTTTACTTTTTCTATTTCGGTAATGTATTCCGAACCTGAAACCTGAAACTTTAAACTTTCAAACAAATACAAAATGACCTGTGCTTGCTCAATTTTTTCGAATGTTTTTCTAATTCCAATGCTTTCAATATGGTCTTCAGTTTCCCGAATTCCTGCAGTATCAATAAATCGAAAACCAATGCCGCCAATGACTAATTCGTCTTCGATTGTGTCTCGTGTGGTTCCTGCAATTTCCGAAACTATAGCACGTTCTTCGTTCAATAAAGCATTCAGTAAAGTTGATTTCCCTACATTTGGTTCACCTACAATGGCTACAGGAATTCCGTTTTTGATGACATTCCCAACTGCAAAAGAATCAATCAAGCGTTTCAACACAAATTCTATTCTATTCAATAATTCGTGAAATTGAGTTCTATCGGCAAACTCCACATCTTCTTCGGCAAAGTCTAATTCGAGTTCAATTAGCGAAGCAAAGTTCAATAGTTCTTCACGAAGTTTTGCAATTTCGTTTGAGAAACCACCACGCATTTGTTGCATTGCAATTTGATGAGATGCTTCATTATCGGAAGAAATCAAATCGGCAACCGCTTCGGCTTGTGATAAATCGAGTTTGCCATTCAAGAAAGCACGAAGCGTAAATTCTCCTGCATTTGCCATACGACAGCCTTTGCGGAGCAATAATTGTATGATTTGTTGCTGAATATAAGTAGAGCCATGACACGAAATTTCAACAGTGTTTTCACCTGTATAGGAGTTTGGACCTTTAAAAATAGAAACTAAGACTTCATCAAGTGTTTTAGAGTCATCAATAATATGTCCTAAATGTAAAGTGTGGGTTTTTTGTTTTAATAAATCTTTGTTTTTTATAGAGCGAAAAACACTATTGCCAATAGTAATTGCATTCTCTCCTGAAACCCGAATTATGGCTATCGCTCCAGCTCCAGAAGGCGTTGCGAGTGCTACTATAGAATCGTTGTATAACAAAGTAAGTTTATTTAACTATTATTTAAAAGATTTTTATCAATGCTTAAAGCTGTAAATATACAAAAAGCTTATTTGTTTATATTCGAAAAAAAACCGTCTTGTTTATAAAAACTAGACGGTTTTTTAAATATAAAAAATGGTTTGGTTAGTTAACTTAATTATTTAACATTACAGGCATTACAAGCATGGTTACTGTTTCTCCATCTTCTAATCCATCAACAGGAGTTAGGATTCCGGCTCTATTTGGCAATGACATTTCGAGCATAATCATGTCTGATTGCAGGTTAGTCAACATTTCTGTAAGAAAACGAGAGTTGTAGCCTATTTGCATATCATCACCTTGATAATCGCAAGTCAATCTTTCTTCTGCTTTGTTTGAGTAATCAATATCTTCGGCGGAAATATTCAATTCGGCTCCAGCAATTTTCAACCGAATTTGGTGTGTTGTCTTATTCGAAAAAATTGCCACACGACGAACTGAATTCAAAAATTGAGTACGATCAATCATCAATTTATTTGGATTTTCTTTAGGAATAACCGCTTCGTAATTTGGATATTTACCATCAATCAAACGGCACATTAACACATAATTATCGAATGAAAAAGTAGCGTTTGAATCATTGTATTCGATTTTAACTTCGGCATCGGCAGCACCTAGAATATTTTTTAAAATAGTCAAAGGTTTCTTTGGCATAATAAAATCGGCAACTTGTGAAGCTGTTACATCGGTACGTGCATATTTAACCAGTTTGTGAGCATCGGTAGCTACAAATGTTAATCCTTGAGGTGAAAACTGGAAAAATACACCTGACATTACAGGACGCAAATCATCGTTTCCGGCAGCAAAAATGGTTTTGCTTATGGCAGTTGCTAAAACATCGGCAGGAACTAAAGTTACAGATGGTTCCTCGAGGTTTACTGATTTTGGAAATTCCTCTCCTGGAGCATACGCTAATGCATATTTACCAGAATTAGAACTAATTTCTATTGTACTATTTTCTTCGATTATAAAAGTTAACGGTTGTTCTGGAAAAGTTTTAAGAATTTCCAAAAGCAACTTTGCAGACACAGCAACACTTCCTTTACTTGTTGAATCAATTTCTAAGGTAGCAGACATGGTTGTTTCTAGATCAGAAGCAGAAACCGTCAAGGTTTTGTGATCTAAATCAAAAAGGAAATTATCTAAAATGGGTAATGTATTGCTACTGTTTATAACACTGCCTAAAACTTGTAATTGTTTTAATAAGTAGGAACTTGATACTATAAATTTCATTTGTTTTGTTTTAATTTTTCAGGGTGTAAAACACTAATTTTTGGTACACCATCATGATACAAATATATCGTAAACTATTTTAGTATAAAACTTTTTTTATTAACATCTATTTGCTGTATTTTCTTTTTCTAAAGTAGGCAAATGCAATTCCAAAAATCAATAAAATTAGAATTGGTAGCCCGATAGTTATGAATTGTATCGTGGTATATTTTTCATAAACTTTTTCTTTATCTAATAATGGTAAATCAAGATCTTTGCTTCGAATGTTAATAAGTCCATTATCGTCAAGCAAATAATTGACACAATTCATGAGGAAATCTTTGTTGTCATACAAATTTCCTGAGCGTTGATCATAACCTAACTCAACGGGTTGACCGTTTTTATCGAGTTGATTTCGAATCAAATCTCCATCAGAAATTACAATCATTTTTGTAAGTTTACCATTAGTCATAAATGTTTTCTGATCAAAGGGTAAAACCCTGTTTTCAAAAACTGATTTAAAATTTCCTTCTAACAAAATCGAAAGTGGTATGTTTCCCTTGTTTAAATAATCATTAGCTGAGGTTTCCTCTACGACCATATTCAAATTCACTTCTGTTGGAGTGCCTGTATTCTTTGAATATTGTGAAGATTGTAATAGTACTGTTTTCTTGATTCCGTTTTTTAAAGTGTCTATTGGATTGGCAAAATCGAACTTTATTCCACCCAAGCTTTTCACAATAGGATGTTGGCTTTCTGGATAAACTTGTGGTGCAAATTTCCAATTAAATTCTTGAAATTGTGTTGCACTTCCTTGTTCGCCAGTAGCTAGTTTTATTGGGCTTCCTTGCTCATCTTTTACCAAATCAGGATTTATTCTAAATCCGTATTTAAAAAACATATCGTTTAAATTCAAATCTCTAGGAAAGGCCAGAGTAGCTCCAGAAGCATTGTACAAACTGTCCATTTCCATATTTACTTGATCAATAAGCCATAAAGTTTTTCCACCATTAATGATAAACTGGTCTAAAACTTGTTTTTCTGCATCAGTGAAAGTTTCGGTTGGTTTGGCAATAATCGCCAAGTCGTATTGTTGCAATACTTCTAAACTACCAGTTGGGTTTCGTGCAACCGAATCTAATGTAAATGGTCCAATGTGGTAACTTTCTCTAGTTTGAAGCAGGAATTTAGCAATAAAAGCTTCTTTTAATTCTCCATTTCCTTTAATTATTGCAACTTTTTTCTGCTTGCTTCGTGTGATTTTATTGATTGCATCAGTAATAGAATATTCAAGGTGTTGTACTGATCCAATAACTTTATCGGTAGTCGAAGCGCCCATTCTATTTTTCAATAACGGAATCGTAACTTCTTTGTTATTGTAAACCGCAATCGCCCATGGAAAAGTCATGGCTTGGGATTGTTTTCCTTTGTCGTCAACCGTTATGTTAATTGGTGTAAGCCCTTTTCGGTACAACTCTTTGATGTGGTCCATGCTTTGGTCTTCGTTTTCCAAAGGGTTTATAAATTCAAAAATAATATTTTTGTTAAAAGCTTGAAATTCTTCCAACAAATCTCTGGTTTCGCTTTGCAAACGCTTAAATTCAGCTGGTAAATCGCCTTCTAAATATATTTTTATGGACAGCGGATTTTCTATTTGTTTGATGATATTCAAGGAAGTTGTCGAAAGCGTGTATCGTTTGTCCTTGGTCAAATCAAAACGGTGGAAAAATTGATTTCCAAGACCATTGATAATCAACAAGATTATAATGGTAATCAACAGCGTTTTGAGGTTGCTTTTTTTAATTGGTACCATTATAATTTAACAGATTTTAATTTATAAACAGTAAGCGAAAGAAACAAAACCGTGATACTCAAAAAATAAATTACATCTCGAGTGTCAATCACGCCACGGCTCATGCTTTTGAAATGGTTTTGCATTCCAATATTTGAAATTAATCCTTCAAAACTAGGAAAAATCGATGCTAAACTTTCGAATCCAAAGTAAAAAAAGAAACACAAAAATACCGCCACAATAAACGCCACTATTTGATTTTCGGATAGGGTAGAAGTGAAGATTCCAATAGCGGAATAAGCTGCAATCAAAAACAATAATCCAAAATAAGAACCCATCGTGCTGCCCATGTCAATATTGCCTTCGGGTGAACCTAAACCAGAAATGACCCAAACATAAATCAATGTTGGGATAATTGACATTACAATCAAAATCAGCGAACCCAGAAATTTCCCGTTCACGATTTGCCAAATACTCAAGGGTTTTGTCAACAATAATTCTAATGTTCCCTGCTTTTTTTCATCCGAAAAACTGCGCATCGTAACGGCAGGAATCAGGAAAATCAAAATCCAAGGTGCCAAAGTAAAAAACGGACTCAAATCTGCAAAACCGCTATCTAAAATATTGTATTCTCCTTTGAAAACCCAAAGGAATAATCCATTCCCAATCAAGAAAACGGCAATCACCAAATAGCCAATTGGCGAACCAAAAAAGGATTTTATTTCTCTTACTACTATTGATTTCATATTGTCATTGCGAGGAACGAAGCAATCTCATTCCGTTTATAGTTTGTTGTTTATTATTGAAAAACGAATCATTAATTACTGCAAACTAACTAATTTGTCAACGCTCCAAGCCTCAGGTTTTTCGTTGAATAACTTCTTGGTAAATGCCCAAACTTCATTAAAAAGCTCCGATTTTCTGTAATTTTCCATGTCTTCTTCGGTTTTCCAATAACTGTATGTAAAGAAAATACATTTGTTAGTTTTGTCTTGATACAATTCCAATAAACGGTTTCCCTGCGCATTTCGTATTTTGTCTTTATTTATTTCGAAGTTTTCCAGAAATGCTGGAATATTTTCTTCGGCGAAGGACATTTTTACTATTCGTATGAACATTTTTTTTGGTTTAAAAGTTTATTGGTTTAAAAGTTTAAAGTTTAGGTGTCAATATGAACAACTTTAAACCTTTTAAACTCTAAACAAATTTAATCGTTATAACATCCCTATAATTCAACCCCAACAAGCTGTTTGCGGAGCCTAATTTTGATGGATTACTCTTAAAAACGGCAATTTCTAGAAAACCCGCTTCGTTAAAAAGTGCGAGTTTTTCGCCTTCATAATTCTTGATTGGATATTTATCTGAACTCGCAATCGCAGAATAATTGGGTAAAATGGTTTTGATGTTTTTGGTTCGCAATACAATTTCATAAGGTCTTCCTTTGGCTACTTCTAAGAATTGTTTTTTAGAAATATTGGTCACCACATTCCCAAAATGGTCAATATAAACTACATACCCTTTTATAGAACTTCCATCATTAGGGACAACTGTCTGCAAATTTGTTACTTGTTTGATGGCTTTTATTTCTTTGCCAATAACGTTCAGCAAACCACCTTTGGCAATATGACAAGCGACTTTTACAAAAACATCTAAATCGGTGGCTTCGTTCGGCAAACGATCGTGAATATTTATGGCTACTATTTTTTGTGGAACAATTTTTTGTGAAAGCATGCTCAAAATACCATTATCGGCAGCTATGAAATAATGGTCGTTCCATTGCATTGCGATATGTTGGTTTTCTTTATTTAATTCCACGTCTACGCCAATGAGATGCACGGTGCCTTTTGGAAAACTTAAATAGGCTGCGCCAATAATGTAACTTGCTTCTACCGTGTTGAATGGGTCAATATAATGCGAAATATCGATGATGGAAGCTTCTGGATATTCAGATAAGATTTTCCCTTTCAACGCACCTACAAAGTGGTCTTTCAAGCCGTAATCCGTAGTAAGGGTAATTATTGACATAAAATTGTTTATAAATAAAACGAAAACCAAACTTAAAACTCATTAAATTTGAGAAATGCAAAGCTAAAGTATTTTCGGCTTTAATTAATTAGAATTTTTTTATTTGAATTTTAAAACAACATATATGATTAAACCAATATTTTTCTTTTTACTAATTTTTTGTACTGTACAATCGTTTTCTCAAAATCTGATTTACAAATCAAACGGAACTATTTTAAACTCCGAAAATCAAAAAATTTCTCCAGACCAAGTTAGAGAATTATTGGCAAATAACCAGAAACTACTTGCAGATTACAATGCAGGAAGAAGTAAAAAAACTACAGGAAATGTATTACTCATAGGTGGTCCAGTATTGATAGTTGCCGATTTAATAACTGCTGTTACGGCAAAAATTGATTTGCAAAACGGCACTGAAAAAGGGTTTCCTACCGCCTTGACTTACATTGGTGTTGCAGCCCTTATTATAGCAATTCCAATTAAAATTGGCTTTTCTAACAAAATAAAAAATGTGGTTACGGATTATAACAATGGTTTAAAAATGGGCAATAATGAATTCAAAATTCAGAAAACGGAGTTCATGACAAATCAAAACGGAGCAGGAATTCGATTAACATTTAATTAATAACTAAAAAAAATAACACTTTTGAACGAAAGAATCATCGAGCTCATAGACATCGCTCCAAAAGATTTTTGGGGCGCTCAAGACACTCATCTTGAAACAATTAAAAAGTATTATCCTAAATTGAAGATTGTTGCTCGAGGCACAACCTTAAAGGCTTTTGGCGAAAAAGAAGTGCTGGATGAATTCGAAAACCGTTTCAACCGCTTGATGCTTCATTTTACACGTTACAACACCATTGACGACAATGTTATCGAAAGAGTGATTCAAAACACAGCACAAGACGATGCTAAAACGTTTGGACACGACAAAATATTAGTGCACGGTGTAGGCGGAAAAATCATAAAACCCATGACGCCAAATCAACAATTACTTGTTGATACCATGAACAAAAATGATATGGTTTTTGCCGTTGGTCCAGCCGGAACAGGAAAAACGTATACTGGTGTTGCTATGGCAGTAAAAGCACTAAAAGAAAAGCAAGTCAAAAAAATTATTTTGACTCGACCAGCGGTTGAAGCTGGTGAAAATCTAGGTTTTCTTCCTGGTGACATGAAAGAAAAATTAGATCCTTACATGCAACCCTTGTACGATGCTTTGCGTGATATGCTACCAAACGAAAAGCTAGAAGATTACATCCTTAAAGGAATTATCCAAATTGCACCTTTGGCATTCATGCGAGGTCGAACTTTAGATCATGCTTTTGTAATTCTTGATGAAGCTCAAAACACGACCCATTCGCAAATGAAAATGTTCTTGACTCGTATGGGAAAAAGTGCCAAGTTCATGATTACGGGTGATCCAGGCCAAGTCGACTTGCCTCGCAGAACTATTTCGGGTTTAAAAGAAGCCTTGCTGGTTTTGAAAGACGTGGACGGAATAGGGATTATCTACCTTGATGACAAAGATATCGTTCGCCATAGACTTGTTAAAAAAGTTATTGATGCCTACAAACAGATTGAAAATCACGATTAGATTATCAAACGGCAGCGCCGTTAAATATTTATAGAAATTGATTTTTTCGAAATAATATTCGACCCCAGCTGGGGTCGAATCTACAATAATTAAAATTGTTTTCTATGAATATTAAATCCCTCTGGGATTTTTGGGACCATTAATTTTTTCATAATTGTAAATAACAGTTTTACCGTTAAATATTTATGAAATCAATAAATATTAAATCACTCTGGGATTTTTGAATAAAAATCAAATCTAAATTTACATGGCAGACACCTATTCCAAAATTTATATACAAGTTGTTTTTTCGGTTCAAAATCGAAAAGCATTGATTCATGAATCTTGGGAAGAAGAATTATATAAATACATCACAGGAATTATCCAAAATAAAGGTCAAAAATTAATTGCCATAAACGGAATGCCTGATCATATTCATATTTTTATTGGAATGAAACCCAACTGTTGTCTTTCGGATTTGGTAAGGGAAATAAAAAAATCTAGTAATTCTTTCATTAATGAAAAGCAATTCACAAAGATTCCGTTTTATTGGCAAGAAGGATTTGGAGCTTTTTCATACGGTTTCAGCCAAATTAATAATGTGGTTCAATACATTAAAAATCAAAAAAATCATCACAAAAAGAAATCGTTTAAAGTAGAATATATTGAATTTTTAGAAAAATTTGAAATAGAATATAAAGAGAACTTTTTATTTGAATGGTTGGATTAATTTTTTGAGAAAATCGTTTGGACTTTTCGTTGTCTCACACTTTGAATTTATGCTAAATTTGGCGTTGTTAAAACTAGAATTTAAAAATGATTAAAGAAAAAATTAAAGTAATAATAACCGATTTAGACGGAACATTACTCAATCCCGCACATCAAATTTCCGAATATACCAAGGCAGTTTTTCAAGAACTTCACGCCAAAAATTATTTGATAATCGTTGCAACTGGTCGACACCATATTGATGCTATGTCATTAGTTGATAATTTGGGATGCCCCGTTTATTTAGTAACCTCAAATGGCGCCCGAATTCATTCGCCTACAAAGGAACTCCTTTTTGAGTTTGATATAAAAAGTGATGCCATAAAATCGATCCTTGATTTAGATATTGACCCTGATATTACAACGGTATTATTCAAAGAAAAAGTTTGGCAAACCAATAAAGAAAACAAAAAGCTGAACAGTTTTCAGACCGAAATGAATTATCCACCAGAGATTGTTAATTTTAAAATTATTGAAGATTTAAGTGCTATTAAAATATTTTTTACACACGATGACCATCTAAAATTAGTAGAGTTAAAGGACAAAATTCTTGAAACACATTCGGCGTTATTTGATTATGCTTTTAGTCTTCCAATATGTTTAGAACTTATGGACAAGTCAGTAGATAAAAGTGTTGCAATAGGCAAAATTTTAGAAAAAGAGAATTTTACTTTTCAGGAAACCCTAACTTTTGGGGATGGTTTTAATGATGTGAAAATGCTTCTTTCTTCCGGAAAATCTTTGATTATGAGCAATGCTGTTGAAGGATTGAAATCTAAACTTTCCCATTTAGAAATAATTTCTTCCAATGAAAATGATGGCGTTGCAGCATATCTGGCCAAAAATATTTTAAACTCTTGAATTCCTTTGAAACGTTAAATCTCGAATAAAAGCAATTATATCACTTTTCAAAGTATATTTTTGTCTCAAAATAATCTAAAATTAAATGAATAAATTTATTGTAGTTCTTATCTGTTTTTTTGTTGCAACTGTTAGTCAAAGTCAGAGTTTGAAATTAGAAGATATTATGAAAGGTGATACTTTCATTGGTGTTCAACCTGAAAATCCACGTTGGTCAGTGGATGGAAAAAAAATCTATTTCGAATGGAATCCAAATAAAGAATTGGGCTCAAGCACTTATTTTTGGGAAAAAGGATTCGATAAACCGCAACAAGTTTCCGCAACAGAAGCTTCGTTTTCTAAATTAAATTTTCTAAAAAGTACTTCTTCGGATTTAGTTTATTATACTTCAAATGGAGCTTTGTTTTCGTATGCTGTAAAAAGCAAAACCACAAAAAAAATCTACCAAAATAGTAATTCAGTTTCAAATTTGCAATTGGGGTTTGAAGATGGCACTTTGTTTTTTCAACAAAACGGAAACTTATTTAAGTACAATTCTAATGAGGGAAGTATTGTTCAAACCACAAATTTCAAACAAGGAAAAAAACTAGAAATTGTTCCTGATAAAGATACTTTTTTGAGTATTCAACAAAAAGAATTGTTTCAGTTTATAAGAGATCAAGAGGCAAATAAAAAATGGAATGAGGAAAAATCAAAAGCCATCAAATCAAATTTTCCTGAACCTTTTTATTATGATAAAAATAATTTTGGTTCTCTAAAATCTAGCCCAAAAGGCGATTTTGCTACTTTTAATTTAACGGAGATTAAAGAAAATAGAAATGAAAAAATGGAAGTTTTTATCACTGCCGATGGTTATAATAAATCACCGGACACTAAAGATAAAGTATCTGAAAATAATCTGATTGCAACAAAATTCGGAATTTACAATGCAGTAAAAGATTCGGTTTATTTTGTGAATTTCTCAACATTGAGTCACATTCAAGACAAACCAAGCTATTTTGAATTGTATGAAAACCTAAAAAGCCGACCAAAAACTGATAAACTTATTGTGGTCAATGCACCTATTTACAATCAAGATGGAACGTATGCAATATCCGAAATTCGTAGTCAAGACAACAAAGATCGATGGTTAGTGCGGTTGAATTTAGATAAAGGTACCTTTGAAGAAATTGAACATCAGCACGATGAAGCTTGGATTGGTGGACCAGGAATTCCTGCTTATTCATTTGGAACGGGAACACTTGGTTTTTTGGGTGATAATGAAACCATTTATTTCCAATCAGAAGCAACTGGATTTTCTCATTTATACACTTTTAATTTAAGGTCAAAAAAGAAAATCCAACTTACAAATGGCAATTGGGAAGTGCGAAGCGTAATTTTGGCAAATGACAAAAAATCATTTTACTTGACTACTAATACAACACATCCTGGAAATAGAAATTTTTATAAATTGAATGTTTCTGATGGTATTTTGCAACCTATTTTGACAAATGATGGCGCACACGAAGTGAGTTTATCACCGGATGAAAGTACCTTATTAGTACGTTATTCCTTTAAAAATAAACCATGGGAATTGTATCTGGCCGATAATATAAAGAATACATCTTTATCTCAAATCACTTATTCTACTACCAATGAATTCAATGCGTATCCTTGGCGAAAGCCCGAAGTAATTACTTTCAAGGCTCAAGATGGAACAACAGTTCATGCCCGATTGTATAAGCCTGAAATTACAAATACTAACAAAGCTGCAATACTTTTTGTTCATGGCGCAGGTTACTTGCAAAACGCCCATAATTACTGGAGTGCTTATATTAGAGAATATATGTTTCATAATTTATTGACTGATTTGGGTTACACCGTTTTAGACATCGATTATAGAGCAAGTGACGGTTATGGACGCGATTTTAGAACAGGAATTTATAGATTTATGGGAGGTAAAGACTTGACAGACCAAATTGATGGTAAAAAATATTTAGTAGATAATTACGGAATAGATGCAAATAGAGTAGGGATTTATGGTGGTTCATACGGTGGATTTATTACGCTAATGTCACTATTTACTGCTCCAAAAGAATTTGTTTCTGGTGCAGCAATTCGGTCGGTTACTGATTGGGCACACTACAATCACGGGTATACCGGAAATATTTTAAACTTTCCAGAAACAGATCCAGAAGCCTATAAAAAAAGTTCTCCAATTTATTTTGCCAATAAATTTGAAGGCAATTTGCTCATGCTACACGGAATGGTCGATAATAATGTAGAATACAAAGATGTAGTACGGTTGTCACAACGATTGATAGAATTGGGGAAAAAGAATTGGAATTTAGCTATTTTTCCTGTTGAAGCACACGCTTTTACAGAAACTTATTCTTGGGTTGATGAATACGGTCGCATTTTAAATTTGTTCAATGCTACGCTTCTTAAAAAGTAACGATTTATGTAGCGGAACAATTTTTTTATCTCTTTGAAACAAACTATTTTTGCAAAAACAACTCAATTGAATAATGAATACAATAACTACAACCAATTTTAATTTTCCGAATCAAAAATCAGTTTACAGAGGCAAAGTTCGCGAAGTTTACAATATTAACGATGAACTTTTAGTCATGGTTGCCACTGATAGGCTTTCGGCGTTTGATGTGGTTTTGCCAAAAGGAATTCCGTATAAAGGACAAATCCTGAATCAAATTGCTACCAAGTTTATGGAATTGACCCAAGATATTGTTCCAAACTGGTTAATTGCCACACCAGATCCAAATGTTGCCGTAGGTCATTTGTGCGAGCCTTTTAAAGTTGAAATGGTCATTCGAGGTTATTTATCAGGTCATGCTGCACGAGAATATGCTCAAGGTAAAAGAGAAATTTGTGGTGTAAAAATGACGAAAGGATTAAAAGAAAACGATGCATTTCCTGAAGCAATAATTACACCAACAACCAAAGCTGATAATGGTTCACACGACGAAGATATTTCACGAGAAGATATTTTATTAAAAGGAATAGTTTCAGAAGAAGATTATTTAGTTTTAGAAAAATACACCCGAGCATTATTTCAAAGAGGAACGGAAATTGCTGCTAGTCGCGGATTAATATTAGTAGATACTAAATACGAGTTTGGTAAAACCAAAGACGGTGTAATTGTACTTATCGATGAAATTCACACACCTGACTCTTCTCGTTATTTTTATCTTGAAGGATATCAAGAACGACAGGATGGAGGCGAAGACCAAAAGCAATTGTCAAAAGAATTCGTGCGTCGATGGTTAATAGAAAATGGTTTTCAGGGACTTGAAGGGCAAAAAATACCTAATATGACCGATGAATATATAGAGACTGTCTCCGAGCGATATATTGAATTGTATGAAAAGATTTTAGGCGAAAAATTTGTAAAAGCCGATGTGTCTAATATTTATAATCGAATAGAAAATAATGTCTTAAATTATTTAAAAAAGTAATACGCTGTAGTTTTTATAAACCTCGCAATTGCGAGGTTTTTTTTGCTTAATGTTAAATGCAAGTTATAATTTAAAATACAGTGTAACAAAAAATAAGTTTATAAGTCTATTACTATAGATATCATTTAATCATCAATCAAAAATCAAATCATTATGAAAAAATCTATTATTGTTTTAGGATTAGCTCTAGTAACATTTGCAAATTCATCATTTGCTAGCACTGTAGAAAAAGCTATTATTAAAAAAGAATTTGTAAAATCTGAAATCACTCCTTTATGTGCTGCAATAATCAAAGGAGATGTTGTAGCCGTAAAAAAAATTATTGAATATGGTGCAGATCTAGAGGAGACTACAAATAATTTAACACCATTAATGGTAGCTGCACGCTATAATAAGGCAGAAATAATTAAACTCTTATTAGCAAATGGAGCAAAAAAATCAACTAAAAATGAAAACGGATTTACAGCATTAAAATATGCAGAACTTTCTAATGCTCAGGATGCTATTTTGATATTAAAAGAAGCAAAATAAATTCTCTAAATCAATTAAATCAAAACTCCATGACTTTATAGTTTTGGAGTTTTTATTTTATATTCTTATAGCCCTTTTTTGGGTTTTATATTCGATTCGTAGCTGTGAATCCATTCTTCGAGTGAAATTTTTTTGACAAGTTCTGCGATTAAATCAAATGGAATTTGGTCTATTTTTTTAAATCGTATGCATCCTTTCCCCATATCTAGTTTTTGATTACTGTATTTTGGGTATTCAGATTTGAACCATTCTAATAATTCAGGTTTGACGTAAATACCCATGTGATATAATGCAATAAAATTCTTTTGAGAGGCAATGCCCATAAATGGTAGCGGGAGTTTTGGATTGCAGTGATACCCATTTGGATAGATCGAATGTGGAACTACATAACCCAAGTTTCCGTAACTTAATTCTTCTTTGAAGCCTTTTGGAATATTGTTTAAAATAATCTCACGAAGCTTCATGAAGGATGATTTTCTCTCTTCGGGAAGTTCATTTATATAGGCTTCAACTGTTTTTGCTGTACTTATCATTGTGATTTGTTTTAGTAAAGTTACTAAAAATCTTTAGTTCTATATCTATTTTTCGTTTATATTATAAAAGTACAAAACAATATATATAAATGTATTATTGACATTAATACACTGATAATCAATAATTAAGATAATAATTTTAAATAATAAAAAAACTCTAAATGTTAAATAAATGTTAAATTTAAGTACTATGTAAAACAAGATACCTGTTTTTAGATATATATTTGCATAGGATATTATTATATGTTTTTACAAACAACAAAAATTTAAATAAAAAAGTAACAATTAAAATTAATTATCATGAAAAAATCAATCATTTATTTAGGAATCGCATTGGTGGTTTTTGCCAGTGTAAGTAATGTAACTTTTAACACCATCAAAGAAGTTAAAGTTTTAAAAATGAAATCAATCAAAAACATTTCAAATTTACAAAGGACTTCACTAAAAACAGAGGAAGCTACTTTTGAAAAAACAAATGCATTTCAACCAGTTTTTAATTGTGAGACTAATGTTAAGGAAGATTTTAAAATGGCTTCGGTTTATGTAGTAAATGAAAATAATGAAACAATCGAAAGTGTTCCTACAATCAAAATCGAAAAAAATGCTAACCAACTAATTGCAGAAGATAATGCCATTACTGAGAATACGATTTCTAACGAGACACAAGCTTTGGATTATAATATTATAAATAACAGTTCATATGCTTATGAAATTATCGAAAGTATTTCTACAAGCAAAATCGAAAAAACAGCAGATCAACTAATTGCAGAAGACAATGCGATTACTGGGAATACGATTTCAAACGAGGCGCAAGCTTTGGATTTTAATATTATAAATAACAATTCTTATGCTTATGAAGTTGTCGAAAGTGTTCCTACAATCAAAATCGAAAAAACAGCTGACCAACTAATTGACGCAGACAACGCCATCACCGAGAATACGATTTCAAACGAGACATATGAATTGGACTTTACCCTAATCAATAAAAATCAAATCTTTATAATTGAGAACAATAATTCGTTAGTTGTTCTAGAATAAGTAAATTATAAAATATATTTTCGAAATCGGGCCAAGTAAAGTATAGTTTTACTAAATGTAAAAGCACCATTATGGTAAGATAATGATGCTTTTTTTATATTTAATAATTACGAAAAGGCGATTGTATTTTGATCAATTATTTAAAATATGAAAATGTTTCGTTGTTTTCTATTTTTAATAATGTTTCATAAATTAATTTAATTACATTTTCCACATCATCACGATGCACCATTTCAACTGTTGTATGCATGTATCTTAAAGGCAAAGAAATCAATGCCGAAGCCACACCGCCGTTACTGTATGCAAAAGCATCGGTATCGGTTCCAGTAACTCTTGAAGAAGCCAGTCTTTGAAACGGAATTTCTTTTTCAGTAGCAGTATCTAAAATTAATTCTCTTAAATTATTTTGTACTGCTGGTGCGTAAGTAATTACAGGTCCTTTTCCTATTTTTATTTCTCCTTCAATTTTCTTTTCAATCATTGGAGTAGTAGAGTCATGGCAAACATCGGTAACAATTGCTACATTAGGTTTAATGGTTTTTGTAATCATTTCAGCTCCACGAAGCCCAACTTCTTCCTGAACAGAGTTAGTTATATACAACCCAAAAGGAAGTTTAATTTTATTTTCAAAAAGCAATCGTGCTACTTCGGCAATCATAAATCCACCCATCCTGTTATCAATGGCGCGACAAACAAATTTATTCTCGTTAAGAATCATAAATTCATCAGGATATGTAATTACACAGCCTACATGAACTCCTAGTGCATCAACTTCTTCTTTTTTTGAACAACCTATATCAATAAATAAATTGTCGATTCTTGCCGTTTCTTCTTTTCCTCTATTTCTTGTATGAATCGCTGGCCAACCAAAAACCCCTTTTACAATTCCCTTTTTGGTATGGATGTTTACACGTTTTGAAGGCGCAATTTGATGATCAGAACCACCATTTCGAATTACATATATTAAACCATCATCAGTAATATAATTGACATACCAAGAAATTTCATCTGCATGACCCTCAATAACTACTTTATAGGGAACATCAGGATTTATCACCCCAACTGCGGTGCCATAAGTATCAGTAATAAATGTATCTACATAAGGTTTTAAATATTCCATCCAAAGTTTTTGCCCTTCGGCTTCATATCCTGTTGGAGAGGTGTTGTTGAGGTAGTTTTCTAAAAATGTAAGAGAAGTCTTTTTTAATATCGATTTTGAACTCATAAAATTATTTTTTGCTAAATTATAAATTTGGCATTACAGTTGTGTATATAATTTATAATTTTGCTAAATAAATTTTGTTTCATGAAAATTTTCAATTTTTTTTCTTTTTTCCTTTTTTTGTTTATAGGATCAAATGCGCAAGTCATACAAAAAGACACAACTAAAATGGGTTATGTTTTAACCGAAAACGACTCAATACTCAGTGATACTATTCAACTAGAAGAAATTATAATTCATAAGTCAAAACTAGATCCTGAAGCTAAAAAACAATTTTTACTACTTCAAAAACGTATTTACGTAACATATCCATATGCAAAACTAGCCTCTGAAAGATTGACATTATTAAATTATGGAATGGCTAAATTAAAAACGAACAGAGAAAAAAAGAAATACTTTAAAATTGTAGAAAACTATTTAAGTAATGAATTTGAGACAAATTTAAAGAAACTTTCACGCAAACAAGGTCAGATACTTGTGAAATTAATACACAGGCAAACCGGCAATACTACATATGAATTGGTAAAAAATCTGAAAAGCGGTTGGAAAGCATTTTGGTCAAACACCACAGCAAAAATGTTCGATATTAATTTGAAAACTGAATATTTGCCCTATCAAGTAAATGAGGATTATTTAATAGAAACCATACTTATTCGTGCTTTTGATTCGGGTCGATTAATAAATCAAAATCCATCTAAGCCAGTAGACTATGAAAACCTCACTGATTTTTGGTTGACAAAAGCTAATAAATTAAATCATTAAATATTTTTGACGTTCCCATATAATTACGGGTAATTCGTTTTAATTTCGAATAGTTAATTTTTCTAATTAGCTAAATCCCGCTCACCGTTTCAATCTTGTTTAAAAAAGCTGAATTTTTCTAGGCCAGCAAAGGAGCTTCGTTTGGGCGCTCTATTCTGTCAAGAAAAAGGCAGTTTTTTA
>NZ_JANNXH010000009.1:0-15704 GCF_031409475.1 Flavobacterium sp.
CATTATTCCAAAAGAACCAAACGAAGCCGAACTTAAAAAAGGGTTGACAATCGAAAGCAAAATCGTAAGAAACCGATTGGTTAATGATAGTTTAGCAAATGCACTCAAGTCAAAACCTTCTCCTATATATAGTGCAAAATTTGCCAACCGCATTACTACAGGAAATACAACGGATAACATGGCCAAAATCGCCAATGTTGATTGGATTATCGAAGTAGTTGTAGAGCGTTTGGATATCAAAAAAATGGTTTTTGAGCAAATTGAAAAATTCAGGAAACCGGGAACTTTGGTAACATCAAATACCTCAGGAATTCCAATTCATTTTATGAGCGAAGGACGTAGCGAAGATTTCCAAAAGCATTTCTGCGGCACTCACTTTTTTAACCCTGCGCGTTACTTAAAATTATTCGAAATTATTCCTGGTCCACAAACTTCAACAGAAGTATTGGATTTCTTAACAATATACGGAGAGAAATTCTTGGGTAAAACTTCGGTTGTTGCCAAAGATACTCCAGCATTTATTGGTAACCGTATTGGTATTTACGGAATTCAAAGTTTGTTTCACTTGGTAAAAGAGTTGGGATTAACGATTGAAGAAGTTGATAAATTGACTGGCCCAATTATTGGTCGTCCAAAATCGGCTACTTTCAGAACGGTAGATGTAGTTGGATTAGACACTTTGGTACATGTTGCCAACGGAATCTACGAAAACTGCCCAAATGACGAACAACACGAGTTGTTTAAACTTCCTGATTTTGTCAACAAAATGATGGAAAACAAATGGTTAGGAAGCAAAACAGGGCAAGGTTTCTACAAAAAAGTGGACAGAGACATTCTTTCTTTGGACTTGGATACTTTGGAATACCGTCCTGCAAAAAGAGCTTCTTTTGCTACTTTGGAATTGACAAAAACAATTGACAAACCCATCAACAGATTTAAGGTTTTAGTTAAAGGAAAAGACAAAGCAGGTGAATTCTACAGAAAAAGTTTCTCTGGAATGTTTGCTTATGTTTCCAACCGTATTCCTGAAATCTCTGATGAATTATACAAAATAGACGATGCCATGAAAGCTGGTTTTGGATGGGAAAATGGTCCATTCGAAATTTGGGATGCCATTGGAGTTGAAAAAGGAATCGAAATCATGAAAGCTGAAGGTCTTACTCCTGCTTCTTGGGTTACTGAAATGTTAGCATCAGGAAGTAAAAGTTTTTATACTATAAAAGAAGGAGCTACTTATTTCTACAACATTCCAACCAAATCGCAAACTAAAGTTCCTGGTCAAGATGCTTTTATCATCCTGAACAACATTCGCGAAAGCAAAAAAGTATGGAGCAATAGTGGTGCAATCATCCAAGATTTAGGAGACGGAATTTTGAATTTAGAATTTCAATCCAAAATGAATACTATTGGTGGTGACGTTTTAGCAGCTATCAATAAAGCCATTGATTTATCTGAAAAAGAATATCAAGGATTAGTTATCGGAAATCAAGCATCGAATTTCTCTGTTGGCGCCAATATCGGAATGATATTCATGATGGCGGTGGAGCAAGAATATGATGAGTTGAATATGGCCATCAAAATGTTCCAAGACACCATGATGCGTGTGCGTTATTCAGGAATCCCAGTAGTAATTGCTCCTCACGGAATGACTTTTGGTGGTGGTTGCGAAATGAGTTTGCATGCTGATAAAGTAGTTGCGGCTGCAGAAACCTATATGGGATTAGTTGAATTTGGTGTTGGAGTTATTCCTGGCGGTGGTGGTTCGAAAGAATTGGCCATGCGTGCATCCGATTTATTCCGTAAAAACGATGTGGAATTGAATGTTCTTCAAGAGTATTTCATGACCATTGCAATGGCAAAAGTATCGACTTCGGCTTACGAAGCTTTTGATTCTGGACTTTTACAACACGGTAAAGATATTGTGGTGGTGAACAAAGACCGTCAAATTGCTGAAGCTAAGAAACATGCTTTATTAATGGCGGAAGCTGGTTATACACAACCAATCCGCAGAACCGATGTAAAAGTTTTAGGAAAACAAGCTTTAGGAATGTTCTTAGTAGGAACCAATCAAATGGTTGCTGGAAAATACATCTCAGAACACGACTTGAAAATTGCAAACAAACTGGCTTATGTTATGGCTGGTGGTGATTTATCTGAAGCTACATTAGTATCTGAGCAATATTTATTAGATATAGAACGTGAAGCATTTTTATCATTATGTACTGAAAGAAAAACGTTAGAAAGAATACAGTTTATGCTTACTAAGGGAAAACCCTTGAGGAATTAAAACCTCGTGGAGGTTTACTGTTTGTAGAAACGATTGAAAATCGTTGGAAAAATGATTGAAATCATTTTTAAAAAATATATAGAAATCAATTTAGCTCCGTATGAGCGACCTGTTTGTATGGCAAATACGTATTCGCAAGTTTATATTCAAATTGTTTTTGCAGTCAAAGGAAGACAAAACCTAATTGCTAAAGAAAACCGTGAAGAATTACATAAATTTATTACAGGTATCATTACAAATAGAGAACAAAAGCTAATAGCCATTTTTGCGATGCCAGATCACGTTCATATATTGATAGGAATGAAACCAAATATTTCGATTTCCGATTTGGTTAGAGATATCAAAGCTGGTTCTTCAAAATTCATAAACGACAGCAAATGGATAAATGGAAAATTCAATTGGCAAGAAGGTTTTGGGGCATTTTCTTATTCAAAAAGCAGCATCGATAACGTGGTAAAATACATTTTGACCCAAGAGGAGCATCATAATAAAAAAACATTTAAAGAGGAGTATTTATATTTTTTGAAAAAATTTGAAATCGAATATGATGAAAAATATGTTTTTGATTGGATTGAATAACAAACAGGTCGCTCCTACGGAGCTTTTGTAACAACCGCACATTTGTGCTAGAAACAGTTTACCTCTACGAGGCAATTAAGTAGGATGAAAATAATTAAACAAATAGCATTTTTTCTAATTTCAATTGTGGTAATTGGAAATGCATTAGTGTTTTTCAATGAAAAATTTGAATTCTTTTGTGCAAATTCACAAGGAAGTGAATATTACCAAATTTATGGCGTTTTGGGAGATTATGTTGGCGGAATTTTAGGCACAATAATAGGATTTATTACGTTAATCCTAGTTTATCTTACCTATACATCTCAAAAAGATGAACTAAAATTACAAAGCCAATTAATTGCTCAACAACAATTTGAAAGTACATTTTTTAATATGTTGAATGTTCATAGAGAATTGAAGAATAGTTTGAAGATAAAAAAAGATAAAAATAATATTGATTCTAACGTTTACGAAGAGTTTTTTATTAAAGAATTTAAGGGTATAGAGATAATTGAAAGAACGGAAGTCTTTTCTTTTTTAAAAATACAATTTAAAAAATTATTTTTTTATCAAGGTACTGAAGCTGGTACTTATCAACCAGTATCATTAGATAAATTATACAAGGATGTTCATAAAAAAAATGAAAATGAAAAAATAATTTATTTAATCCAGAATTTATTTTTTAAAAAACACCAAAATGTCATCAGTCATTATTGTAGAAATATTTATCAAATTTTAAAATACATTAGAGAGAATGAAAAACAAGAAACACTTGGTAAAGAACATACTATTTATTTGAAATACACTAATATTTTACAATCGCAATTAAACAATGACGAACAATTTTTGCTTTTTTATAATTTTATTGCTTTTGACAATAAAGATAAAGAAGAATTTTCAACCGTAAATCTTTGCAATCATTATCAATTTTTAGAAAATTTAGGATACGAAAACCTTTTAAATAACGAACTACATAATAATCAAAAATTTTACTCATTTAATATAAAATAAAGCAGCAATAATTCCGTAGGAATGTTCTGTTTGTAACTAAAAAACAACCTAAAAGCTCCGTAGGAGCGACCTATTTGTAATGAAAACAACATATATAGTAAAAGCGTATAGAACTGCCGTTGGTAAAGCACCAAAAGGAGTTTTTAGATTTAAACGTCCTGATGAATTGGCAGCAGAAACCATCGAATTTATGATGAATGAATTGCCAAATTTCGACAAAAAACGTATTGACGATGTTATGGTAGGAAATGCCATGCCAGAAGCAGAACAAGGTTTAAATGTAGGTCGTTTAATTTCATTAATGGGATTAAAAATTGAAGATGTACCCGGTGTAACTGTCAATAGATATTGCGCTTCAGGAATAGAAACTATCGGAATGGCAACTGCTAAAATCCAATCAGGAATGGCACATTGTATCATTGCTGGTGGTGCCGAAAGCATGAGTTTTATTCCAATGGGTGGTTACAAGCCAACTCCAGATTACGCTGTTGCAAAAGCTGGAAACGAAGATTATTATTGGGGAATGGGATTAACATCAGAAGCGGTGGCGAAACAATTCAACATTTCTCGTGCAGATCAAGATGAATTTGCTTTTCAATCGCATAATAAAGCATTGAAAGCTCAGGCTGAAGGAAAATTTGACAAACAAATCGTTCCAATTACTGTCGAGCAAACTTTTATCAATGAAAATGGTAAAAAAGAAACCAAATCGTATATAGTAAACAAAGATGAAGGTCCAAGAGCTGGTACTTCTTTAGAAGCTTTAGCAAATTTAAAACCTGTATTTGCCGCCGATGGAAGCGTAACTGCTGGAAACTCTTCACAAATGAGTGATGGTGCTGCTTTTGTATTGGTAATGAGCGAAGAAATGGTAAAAGAATTAAACTTGGAACCAATTGCTCGTTTGGTAAACTTCGCTTCTGCAGGAGTTGAACCAAGAATCATGGGAATTGGTCCAGTAAAAGCAATCCCAAAAGCCTTGAAACAAGCGGGATTAACTTTAAATGATATTGATTTAATCGAATTGAACGAAGCATTTGCATCTCAAGCATTAGCAGTAACTCGTGAATTGGGTTTAAATCCTGACATCATCAATGTAAATGGTGGTGCTATAGCATTAGGACATCCTCTTGGTTGTACTGGTGCAAAACTATCGGTTCAACTTTTTGAAGAAATGAGATTGAGAAAATCCAAATACGGAATCGTTTCTATGTGTGTTGGAACTGGGCAAGGAACTGCAGGAATTTACGAACTTTTGTAATTAAACTAATTCCTTTTTGGTCATTCCGACGAAGGAGGACTCGAGAGCTTTGCTCGAACAGGCGAAGCAATCTCATAATATTGAGGGTTTTTTAATTAAATTCCTCTTTCGTCGGAAGACAAAATAATTTAAAATTTAAAATTCATCATTTAAAATAAAAAATAATGGAAGACATAACAAGAGGTGGTCAGTTTTTAGTAAAAGAAACAAAATGCGAAGATATCTTTACACCCGAAGATTTCTCAGAAGAGCAAATCATGATGCGTGATATGGTGAAAGAATTTGCAGACAAACAATTGTGGGCAAATAAAGATCGTTTTGAGAAAAAAGATTATGCATTTACTGAAGAAAGTATGCGCAAAGCGGGTGAACTTGGACTTTTAGGAGTTGCTGTTCCTGAAGAATATGGCGGATTAGGAATGGGATTTGTATCTACAATGCTAGTTTGCGATTACATTTCTGGTGCAACTGGTTCATTTTCTACTGCTTTTGGAGCACACACCGGAATTGGAACTATGCCGATAACGCTTTACGGAACCGAAGAACAAAAACAAAAATATGTTCCAAAATTAGCTTCGGGCGAATGGTTTGGTGCCTATTGTTTAACAGAACCAGGCGCAGGAAGTGATGCAAATTCTGGAAAAACCAAAGCAGTTTTGTCAGAGGATGGAAAATATTATACGATTACAGGGCAAAAAATGTGGATTTCAAACGCAGGTTTCTGCTCCGTATTCATTGTTTTTGCTAGAATTGGTACCGATAAAAACATCACTGGTTTTATCGTAGAAAATGATCCAGCAAACGGAATTACAATGAACGAAGAAGAACATAAATTGGGTATTCGTGCATCTTCTACACGTCAAGTATTTTTTACTGATACTAAAGTTCCTGTTGAAAATATGTTGTCCGAAAGAGAAAATGGATTTAAAATTGCAATGAACGCATTGAATGTCGGACGTATTAAATTAGCTGCAGCTTGTTTAGATGCTCAACGTAGAGTAATATCAAGTTCTGTAAAATATGCCAATGAAAGAGTTCAGTTTAACACTCCTATTTCAAGTTTTGGTGCGATTCGTTATAAACTAGCCGAAATGGCAACTTCTTGTTATGCTGGAGAAAGTGCTTCTTACCGTGCTGCAAAAGGTATTGAAAACAGAATTATTGCTCGTGAAGCAGAAGGAACATCACACCAAGAAGCGGAACTAAAAGGAGTTGAAGAATTTGCTATTGAATGTTCAATACTCAAAGTAGCTGTTTCTGAAGATGTACAAAATTGTTCCGATGAAGGAATTCAAATCTTTGGAGGAATGGGATTTTCAGAAGACACACCTATGGAAAGTGCATGGAGAGACGCCCGTATCGCCCGTATCTACGAAGGTACAAACGAAATCAACCGAATGCTTTCAGTTGGAATGTTAATCAAAAAAGCCATGAAAGGGCATATTGATTTATTAGGTCCAGCCTCTAAAGTACAAGAAGAATTAATGGGAATTCCATCTTTTGATACTCCTGATTATTCTGAGTTGTTTGCTGAGGAAAAAGAATTAATTGGAAAATTGAAAAAAGCATTCCTTATGGTTGCTGGTGGTGCCGTTCAAAAATACGGACCAGATTTAGATGGACATCAACAATTGTTAATGGCGGCGGCTGATATGCTGATTGAAATTTACATGGCAGAAAGTACCATTTTACGAACAGAAAAATTAGTAAAATCAAAAGGACAAGATGCGGTAAAAGAACAAGTGGCAATGGCCGAATTGTACCTCTACAAAGCCGTTGACATCATTACACAAAAAGGAAAAGAAAGTATTATTTCATTTGCAGAAGGCGATGAACAACGCATGATGTTAATGGGATTACGACGCTTTACAAAATATACCAACATGCCAAACATCGTTGGTTTAAGAGAAACTATTACCACTAAGTTAGTGGCGGAAAATAGTTATTGTTTTTAGTTTTGGTTAAGTTAATTTGAAAAAACCGCAACTGTTCCTATACAGTGCGGTTTTTTTATTTACTATTCTTGAAAATCTCTTAATTCCAATTATTATGTCCGAAAGTATAGGTTGCTTTCAAAAAAGCACCGTTGTTTCCCCAACGAAGATGTCCGTTTAAGTTATCACTATAGGCATCAACTTTAAAACTTAATCCTGAAACACCCACGGATAAATCCAAATAATCTGTTGTCTTCATGGTCAAAGCGAGATTGTATCCTAAAATTTGACCTTTTATATTGTTTATCTTTACCGCCAAATAATCAAATTCTCCATTAAGAGCCCATCTATTATTAAATGCATAGCCACCCCAAATCCCAAAATCAGGTAATGGCGCAGTGAAACCAAAACTGTCATTGACTTCTGAAATATTACCAGTGGTTATTAATCCGATTCCGGCTTTTGCACCTATAATGTGTGTTCCAATTAATAAACCCATTTCGTATTTTGGTTTACTGATAATGGTATAACCATAAGAAAAACGATAGATGGCAGTATTGAAATAAGCATAAACATCGGCGTTGACATTATAAGTGTGGTCACCAAAATTTAAACTTTCTCTGATACGGTATTTGGCATTTCGGCGTAAATTATAATAGCTCAATATAAACCTTGAGCGGCTGGTGGAACGCCATTGAACATCGGCAAAAAAAGAAGGAGAATATTGGCTAAAACCCAAACTGTTTTCAAAATCAATGCTAGTTCCAATGTTGCCCGAATTATTACCCACTCTAATATTAGTGTTATTGATGGTTTCATAAAATCCGGCAGAGATTTTAAATCGCTTTACAAACCAGGGCACATCTCTTATGGTTTTCCCTTTTGTGCTGTCATTGGCACGGCTAACAAACATTGGCTTATTTTCGTTCTCGGTTACCGTTTGACTATTTAATGAGTTGTCGGCAGTAATTTGGTTTTGATTACTATCTTGCCCAAATGACACTAATCCTAAAAGTAGTATTAGCGTTGTTGAAATTCTATTTTTGCTTTTCATGGTTAGCTTTCAATTTAAGTTCATCATAAGCTGGGAAAAGTTTTAAAAGCTTTTCGTCTAGCTTTTTGTTTAATCTTTTAAAGATATTGATACGCATTAACAAACCGCCAAAAAAACATACCGTGAGGACAGAGAGCGCAATTAATATTCCTATAGTGGCTTTTCCGGCAAAATGATCTATGCCAAATTTTGTTGCAATTGGGGTTATAATTGAAGAAATTAAAGAGATAATCTTCTCGACTATCATTACAATAAAAACAAAAGGAAGCAGAAAAAAAATTCCTCCTTTTATCGTTGTTTTCATAAAGAACCAAATGGATTTCATAAACTTATTGTATTTTAGTGAAAGACTTTGGTAACCCCCAAACCTACTGCCCAAGAATTATAAGCATTTACTTTCAAATCGTTAGTAATATTAGCGTTGAGTTCCCAATCTTTGGAAATATGGTAGCCATACTCTGCTCCTATTCTGAATAAAAATAAATTACCCGTATGGGCAAATTCGCCACCAGAACCAAACATATAACTGAAGTACTTTCCTGGTTTATAGGAAACCATTACAGCCGAAGCAATAGGATAACTTCGTTCGAGAACCTGTCCGTTGGAACTTTTTAAATGTTCTTCTACTGCAAAATCTTCAACAATTATATCTGAATGTAAACCAACAGCCCATTTTGGACTAAATTTAAAATTGTAATTGATAGCCCATGAAGGTAATGATAGCCATTTTTTATCACCATTTTCTTGAATTCCTTGACTAATTTGGGTGTGACTAATCATAAACCCTAGTGTGTGATGTGGTTTGAATTCATGATGAACACCTTCCTGAGCCAGTACTATGGTTGTTGAAAAAAACAACCAAATTGTGAATAATTGAATAAATTTCATTTTAGTTTTTATTAGTTGTTTTTGAAATAAAATAATACCCGATACACAAACTTAACACCAACACAGCGATACCAATATCGGTAAGGTAATTAAGGTGTTTTACATCAATAGTGATGATTTTTCTGGTCATGGCCGTAATAGCTATGAGAATGATTATTTTAGATTTGTATTCAACATCATTTTCGTGTTCTTTAAAAGTTTCTAATATCTCAATCGAAATTAAAATATTAAAGAAAATGACAGCTACCGTTGAAAAAATTTTGTTATCTAAAACATCCGGACTTCCAAAAGTGTAATTGCTGACAGCAAGCACAAACTGATACCCCAAATCGACTATTTGGAAAACAATATACAACAACAAAATAACTGTTAAGATTAAATAAATAATTTTTTCTGATTTGTGAACAATTTTATCTTTCATAGTTTACTCATTTTTAAAAAACTTCTCCAATTCTAAAATATATACCCCAATCATCTTTACCCAAAGCAGTATCAAATCCTACATTCATTCGTTGTTTTGGAATGGCTAAATATCTGATTCCAGCTCCAATAGATGGAAGTAATACTACTTTTAATATCATTACTTTCAAAAGCATAGGCAAATCCGGCGAAACCAACACTACCAAATTTTTTATGTTATTTTTTTATTATTTTAAGGTGTTTTTATAAACTACACCATCTTTAATAATGACAACAAAATTCTTTTCCGGATTTCCTACTAAATCTAAATTCTGTAACGGATTTCCATCTACCAAAATCATATCGGCATAAGCACCTTCTTCTATCACGCCTAATTTACCTTCTTTATATGGGTTTCTTTCACCACTTAATGTCAATAGTTGAGCATTATCGTGAGTTGCCATTTTTAGAATTTCAAATGGAGTTAAAAAATCTTTTAATTTTAAGTAATCCTTATTCTGATTTTTATTCCCCGTTGGATTAAACATATAATCTGTTCCGAAAGCCAACTTGATATTGTATTTTTTGGCCCAAGTAAAAGCATTGGCAGTACCTTGAACTACTTTATGTTTTTTCTCTCGAATGTCTTTTGGTTGGGTTGCTGGAGCTTCATCGAGTGCTTGTAAACTTAACCAAATTCCTTTATCGGCTAAAATTTTCATGCTTTCTTCATCCAATAATTGTCCGTGTTCAATACATTTCACACCCGCTTCGATGGCTCTTTTTACCGCTTTGGGTGTGTAGGCGTGAACTGTAACATAAGTGCCCCAATCATCGGCTGCCTCGACTGCTGCTTTTAATTCGTCTAAAGTATATTGCGCCACATCCAAAGGATCGTAAACAGTAGCTGCACCTCCGCCAGCCATCAATTTAATTTGTGTTGCTCCCGAACGTAGGTTTTCTCTTGTAGCGGTCAACACTTCGTCTCTACCGTCAGCAATAAAGCCAAAACCCATTAATTCTCCATGCGAAATTTGTCCGCCGAAACGTCTTGATTTTTCTGAAGGTAATCTGAAATCTCCATGACCTGATGTTTGAGAAATCATACCTCCGCTTGGATAAATTCTTGGGCCTTCGGTTTTTTTTGCATCAATTTGTCTTTTCATATCAAAAACAGGTCCGCCTACATCTCTTATTGATGTATAACCTCTCATTAACAAACCTTTGGCTTCAATTTTTGCTTTTTCATTAATAAAATCCATTGTTACACCTGGCGCCATTAATTCTTCTTGTGTACACGCACTCATAATCAAATGCATGTGAACATCAATTAAACCGGGCATAAGGAATTTTCCTTTTCCATCAATAATTTTAGTGTTACCACTTTTATTGATTGGGATTGGAGAAGAGGAGATTTTTGTAATAATATTGTCAATTATAAGCACATTGCCGATTGTGGTTTTTTCTTCTTTCCCATTAAAAATTTGCACATTATTAATGAGAATTGTTGAACCGCCTTGGGCTGACAGAATATTGTAGCCCATGATTAAAATAATTGATAGTAGCTTTTTCATGATTAATCTTATTACTTTATTTCATTACTACTGCTTCAAATTTAGCTAATGGTGCCATTCTGGCTCTACTTAAGCTTAATATGTTTCCTTTTATGGCAAAATTGTCGACTTGTTTCACTACATTCAAGAACTCATTTTCTACTACCATGTTAATGCAAGCCATCATTGTTGAGGTCATTTTAGAAAAAGAAATTTGTGTATCATTTGTTACGGTATAAGTACCGTTAAATGTATTACAACTGCTGTTTCCGTGAACTTTATTGGTATCTTTCTTTAAAATCATAAAAGCTTCTCTTTGTTTTTCAACTGTTGATAAAGGCTTGCCATTGAGTTCTATAAGTTTCCAATACGTTTCTGTTAAAGAATAATTGTATTCCGCTTCTAGACCTTTGTCATTATTAACAGCCAGAGTATTTTTTGATGTAGAACAACTCATGATTAAAATTAATATTATAAGTACTGATGCGGTATACTTAATTTTCTTCATTTCTATTTTATTTTATATATATTTTGAAGCAAGATAGCCTGTTATCTTATTTCCACTCCTATCTAACTGAAAAAGTTTATTTTCTCCAACCAAATATTGATTTGGCGCGTCTTTAATTCCTGATAGAGCAATGTGAATTCCGTTTGAATTCCATTCAAAACTTCCTTCAACAGTATAGATTTGACTATTTGATTTGCCAAGGTATTTGGTTGTTTTTTTATAGGTTAAATCTTTATTTAAAGTGATTTCTGTTTCAATACCTTCACAATCCGCACAAGGCGTGACTCCTTTATAAACACCCGCCCAATCAAGTGCGGTGTTAGAATTGTCTTTTGTAGTAACAATAGTATCTTTAATTTTAGTTATCAAAGTGTCCTTTATTACTTCTGATGTTGCTTCGTTTGGTGGCATTTCTTTCTTACAACTTATTAAAACAAATAAGAGGAAGACTGTTGTAGTTAATCTTTTCATACAAGAACTGGATTTAAAAACTTTATAAACTAAATAAATTGTCATTTATCATTGCGCTAACGGTTTTTTTAGCAAATGTATTTGCCAATTTTGAATTGTCACCTTTTAATTTTCCGCTCAAAGGAATACTCCATTGCATTGACTTGGAAGATCTATTGTAAAAACTCGCCGTCACTTTTATGGTTTTTACTGTTTTGGCGCCACCTGCAATTGGCACATTTGTTCCTAAAAAACCTCCGAAAATGCCAACTCTTACCGGAATACCTACACTTGCATTTATTAAAGGTGTATTCTTAAACGCTGTATCATTTCCAACAATGTTGTAAACCAACAAAGCATCAACACCCAACACATCCGCTTTTTGAATTAAGGCATCTTCTGAGGTTAAGTCACTTTCAACAATATTTGAATAGGCTTGAATGGCTTCAATTCCTTTTTCTTTAAACAATGCTACAGTTGCGTCTTCAACTTGTCGTTTAATCAGTTCATCAGTTGTTTTAACTAAAACCATTACTTTTCTGTAAACTTCCGGCTTATATTCGGGAGATTTCCAAGAAGACTGTGCAACCGCAATAAATTGCACTAAAAATAAACTTACTAATAATGGGATGTGTTTTTTCATATGGACTAGATTATAATTTTGAAGAACTTTTTAAACCAAATGTTAGTGAAATTATTTTTTCTTTATTTAAAGAGTAAATATTTGTTAAATTTTTATACTAGATCTCAATCCCAAGAACAGAGCTCCGGGATTGTTTTTTAGTATCGGATTTATCCACTGCACATCGCCACCAAGCGAAAACCATTTAGTTAACCATGCTTGGTAAAATAATTCCACACCCGTTTCATTTCGCAATGGCTTGCCCAATGTACTTGCGAAATCCGCCAACGGGTTACTTAAAGAATAATGATACATCGCTAGCCCCCATTTGTCATCGCTTCTGTTTTTAAAGAAACTGTTTCCACCAATTCCCAAGTGCATACCGAAATGAATCGGATTGGGATTACCATCGCTGATACTAACCATACCAAATAATCCCCATCCTTTTCCTTTTTCTTCATAATCAACAAAAGGCTGATTAATGTTATAGTTGAAATACCAACGGCTATTTTTTCTTCCCGCACTTTCGGGAGTAGGTAATATTAAATCCCCTAGATCGTACAAATCGGTTCCGTCTTGTGTGCTATATGCGGCACGAAGAGAGTGACTGCCTTTCTTACCCCAAATAGTTGCCTCTTTTTCGATTGAACCGGAAAAGGTAATTCCCGTTTCGAATGAAGATTTAAATACACTTTGATTTGCATAATTGGCGGGGTCGTACACCATGAAAGTATATTTAAGTGCTTTCGTTTTAATACTGGTAATGGCACCCAGCATATAAGGCGGGGTAATACCCGATACTGGGCCTGGAAAATTTACATTCCATAAAGCATCAATACCTGCGCCGCCACTGAAACGGGTTCCCGCAGCTATATCCACCATATTTATTTTACCAATCATAAGTGCATTGGCTTTACCAAACTGGTAAACCAAATGTAGACTGGTGATATCAAAAGATTCATTACCATCAAGCCCTGGAAACGTGGTGGCTATATTATTTGGAATTAATGTACCGCCTTTTCCGTTCAGTGATTTTCCAAAATTTTGCTCCAAGTGTGTTATCAATGTCCATCGCTTAAGACCTAATTTCACCCCATTGAATTTTATCATAAGATCGGCCTTCCCAGAAAAAACAGATTCATTATACCCTTCGCCTGCTACATAATTATGCTGAAAAAAAGTCACTCTTGGTTCAATAACTAGGCCGTTCATTTTTAAACTTTCTCTTGCTCCACCCCAGTCACCCGTTAAGCTTGACCGAGTAGTTGAAGGCTTTTTCGTAGCTGTTGTATCTTGAGCTGATGCCATAGCAAATAGCAAACAAGCACTTACTGTAATAATTATCTTTTTCATAAAATTTATTTTTTATAAACCGATTTTCCTTCTTTGATAGTTTCTAGAACTACTATATCTTTTATTTTCATAGGATCAACTTTTAAAGGATTTTGATCTAAAATAACCAAATCGCCAAATTTTCCCGTTTTTAGAGAACCTTTTGTTTTATCTTCAAAATGTTGATAAGCACCCCAGATGGTTATAGATTGTAAGGCTTCGTAAGGCGTAAGGCGCTCTTCTTTGCCAATTACTTCTCCACTTCTTGAAACTCTGTTAACCGTTGTCCACATGATCATCATAAGGTTGGGCAACGCAACAGGTGCATCAGTATGGCTGGTTACATGTAGGCCTTTGTTTAGCGCAGATTTGATGGGGCTGATTTTATTGCCCAATTCCTCACCAATAATTTGTTTGTGCCAGTCGCCCCAATAAAAAGTATGCATCGGGAAAAGAGACGCCACGATGTCTAATTTTTTTAACTCATCCAATTGGTTTATGCGAACGTATTGTCCATGAATCAACACATTTCTTCTGTCGGTATTTCCATATTTAGCAACAGCAGGTTTCATACAACGCATCATTTGGTCAATAGCCGCATCACCGTTGGCGTGGCTTATTATTTGCCAATTATTAGAAAAAGCCATGTTGTATATTTCCTCTACTTTTTTGTCATCTGCTATGGCAGGATAGCCTAAATACCCAGCTTTTTGTCCGTCTGGGGGTATTAAATAAGGGATGGTTCTCCATGCTGTACGTCCTTGTGGCGAGCCATCTAAGGTAACTTTTACGCCTCCTATCCGGTAGTGTTTATTGTATTCCTTTTTGTTCCAGTCGCTATGAAGGTATTTAGGCATTGAATAATCAACATAAGACACCACATCAATTTTGAGTTTCCCACTTAGGGCATAACTGGCTAGTTGTTCGTGGTTTTCCATTGCCTTACCTTCTTGTATGCTTGTGTGACCAAATTTGAATGCCATTTCTTGACCTTTATCAAAATAAAAATCTACCAATTCTGGTTCTGGTGTAACGATAGGGAAAAGAACTTTAAGTGCTGCCATTTCTTCCAACACGCCATTGGGTTCTTGAGAGTTTGGCATTCTGCGGATAACCCCACCATCAGGATCTTTTGTTGCAGCCGTCATTTTTATTAACTCTAAGGCTTTGCTGTTTACCGAGCAAAAATGACCTGTAATATGCATAACACAAACGGGTACGTCTTTTGACACTTTGTCTAAATCTTCCTTGGTAGGAAATCTACCTTCTTTAAGTACCGCATCGTCAAAGCCCATCCCAAAAATCCAACCTTTGGTTTTGTCTGTTCCGTTTTTGGTATGCCAGTCTTTCATTATTTGAACCAAGTCGTCTATGTTGTCGCAATTTCCATCAGGTCCAGGCAACAAATTGGCAGCTACCGCCTGCATGCCCAAAGCGGCAAAATGAATGTGTCCTTCAAAAAAACCAGGTACCAGTGTTTTTCCTTTTAAATCGTTCATTATGGTTTTATCGCCATGAATTTTTTCTGCATCGGATTTGGTTCCGACAAAAACTATTTTACCATCTTTTAGAGCAACTGCTTCTGCATAAACAGGGTTGTCGCCTTCCATGGTAATGATGTCGCCACCAAAGTAAATGGCATCAGCAACATTTGTTGAATTACTTTGTTTTGATGATTGATTGCAACTTCCTAAAACTATTAGAGAAATTACACAAGTAAGTTTGAGTGTTTTTTTCATTTCAGTTGATATTTAATAATTACGTCATTATGATTTCATATTTCAAGTTTTGTTGTCTGTATGTGTCGCACAACGTAGGCTTGCAGGTAACTCATTTATACTCGTATG
>NZ_JANNXH010000010.1:0-10917 GCF_031409475.1 Flavobacterium sp.
GGTAGAATTTTAGCCCGAAAAGTTCCTTCAGATAATTTTCAAGATGCTACCGCTTTTCTTGACAATGGTGGGCAAAAAGGGCGTCAATCTGCATTTATTACAACAGGATCTTATCGTATTAATACGTTTATTTTTGAAATTGTAATGGCGGATCAAATCAAAATTTTCGAAAACATGATTGGAATTGTAACTGCGCTTGATGGAGAACCAATTCCTCAAGGACAAATTGCAGGAACAAATGTAGAAGGGCATAACAATTTTCAAGATTTTGATAAATTTTTAGAAAAAGGAGGAAATAGAGGTTTGCAACCACAAGTCATGTTGGCAGGTTCGTATTACATTAATTCTTGGGCGGTACAAATTGAGCAAAACCCAATGACAGATGTGCCTATTGGATATGTTGGCGTTGTAATTTCTTATATTGGAGAAGATGGATTAGACGTAACTGGCGAACATTTTAAACACGGAAATATTGTTACTAAAGGCCAACGCGGCGTTTGGATGGAGCCACTAGGTCCTGGTAAATATGCGTTGAATAAATACACAACCAAATTAGAGCCAGTTCCTACTACAAATTTGGTTTTAAACTGGGCTGATGCACGAAGCGAATCACATAATTTAGATCATAATTTATCTACAATTACAGTTCGTTCTCAAGATGGTTTTCCGTTCAATTTAGATGTTTCGCAGATTATTCACGTACCTGCTAATGAAGCGCCAAAAGTGATTGCCCGTTTTGGAAGCATGACCAATTTGGTTTCTCAAGTATTAGAACCAACAATTGGAAATTATTTTAGAAATTCAGCGCAAGAAAGCGATGTAATTTCGTTTTTATCAACTAGAAAAGAGCGTCAAGAATCGGCTAAAAATCATATTAAAGTGGTTTTAGATGAATATAATGTCAATGCTGTTGACACATTAATTGGAGACATTGTACCGCCAGATTCATTAATGAAAACGTTAACCGATAGAAAATTAGCCGAAGAAGAGCAAAAAACCTATCAAACTCAAAAAATGGCGCAAGAACAACGCCAAGGAATGGAAAAAGAAACTGCTATTGCTGATATGCAAAAAGAAATCGTAAAAGCGTCACAAAGTGTTGAGATTGCACAACGAACTGCAGATGCAACAGTTAAAAAAGCAGAAGGTGACGCAACGAGTTTGAAACTGAATGTAAATGCCGAAGCAGAAGCTACTAAAATGAGAGCCAACGCTGAAGCCGAAGCTACCAAAGCTAGAGCAGGAGCACAGGCTGAAGCAACAAAACTAACTGCAAGTGCAGATGCCGAAAGAATTTCTAAAACTGGTTTAGCTGAAGCTGAAAAGATTATGGCAATTGGTAAATCTACTGCCGAATCTTATCAATTGCAAGTTTCTGCAATGGGTGGCGATAATTTTACCAAATATAAAATTACCGAAGAAATTGGCAAAGGTAATATCAAAGTAATTCCTGATGTTTTAATTACAGGTAGCAATGGTTCCGAAGGAGGAATTAGTGGTTTACTTGGTATAAAATTAATGGAAATGATGGATACTAAATCAAATAAAAAAGAATAATTTTCGGTTTTAACCAGTTTAAATTCCCAATATTTTTTAATATTGGGAATTATCTTTTTTAATATTACTTTTGAAATAAAAATAAATATGGATTCTAAAACAATATCATTTGGTATTTTAAAAGCTATTGGAATTATTGCAATTATTGCTTTGATTTTGTATTTTATAGTTCAAATTCAGTCGGTATTAATATACCTTGTTGTTTCCTTGATTTTAACTTTAATTGCCAATCCATTAGTGGAATTTTTAAAGACTAAATTAAAATTTAGAAACACATTAGCGGTTACTTTCACCATGATTTTGTTAATTGCTGTTTTTTCTGGATTAATCATGATGTTTGTCCCATTGATAGTTTCGCAAGGAGAAAATCTATCTTTGTTAGACACTGTATCTATTGAAAAAAATGTGGTTCAAATTATTGATAAACTTAATGTTTTTCTACTAAGTTATAATATTGATGCTGTAAATATGCTTAAAGAAGCCAACGTTACTTCAAAAATAAACTTTAACATTATTCCTAGTTTTCTAAATGCTTTTTTAGGAACTTTAAGTAGTTTTGGTATGGGATTAGCCTCTGTTTTATTTATCACTTTTTTCTTTCTTAAAGATAAAGTCATGTTTCTTTCGGGTATAAAAAGGATTCTTCCGGATAATCATCAAGATAAAATATTGAATTCGTTGACTAAAATAAACCAAATGTTAAGTCGTTATTTTATTGGTTTAATTATTCAATTGTCCATAGTTTTTGTACTTTATCTAATTGTACTTTTAGTTTTTGGGATAGAAAATGCTTTTATTATTGCTTTTTTATGTGCCATTTTAAACATAATTCCATACGTTGGACCACTAATTGGATCGGTTTTGGCTGGAGCTTTGACCATGATGAGCCATTTAGGTAACGATTTTCAAACTGATATTTTACCAACAACTTTATATGTTTTAATAGGGTTTTGGATTGTTCAAATAATAGACAATAACCTTTCTCAACCACTTATTTTCTCTAAAAGCTTAAATTCTCATCCGTTAGAAATTTTTCTAATTACTTTAATTTGTGGATTCCTTTTTGGAATCACAGGAATGATTATTGCCGTTCCAACTTATACGATGATTAAAGTAATTGCCAAAGAATTTTTTCCAGAGAATATTATTATTAAAACAGTAACCAAAGATTTGTAATGAATTTATCAGCTATTTTAAAATCTGAAATTCAGCAATTTATTACTCAAAATATTGGAGTTGATATTTCAAAATTAGCTTTACAGAGAAATCCTTTTCCAGAAGTTGATTGGCAATATATTTTAAACCAGATTTCTGCAAAAACCAAAGCGAAAACTAAATTGCCAACTTGGTTTAACAAAGAAAACATTATTTTCCCTTCTAAAATTTCAGTCGAACAAACCTCTTCTGAAGTAACAGCATTTTATAAATCCAACATCGTCTCTGGTGCAAGTTTAATAGATTTAACTGGAGGATTTGGTGTTGATGATTACTACTTTTCAAAAAAAATAAAACAAGTAATTCACTGTGAAATTAATGAAGAACTATCTCAAATTGTTAGTTATAATTTTAAAATTTTGCAAAAAGAAAACATAAATTGTATTTGTGGTAATAGTTTTGATATTTTGCAAGAGTTGAATCAAAAAATGGATTGGATTTATATTGATCCATCACGTCGAAGTGATTCTAAAGGCAAGGTTTTTATGCTCAAAGATTGTTTGCCAAATGTACCTGAATTACTCGATGAGTATTTTAAATTTGCTGACAATATTTTAATTAAAACAGCACCAATTTTAGATATTTCGGCTGGATTGGGCGAATTGAATAATGTAAAAAATATTCATATTGTTGCTGTTAATAATGAAGTTAAAGAACTACTTTGGGAAATTAAAAAAGATTTTAATGATTTTGTAACTATTAAAACCATCAATTTAAATAAAGAAAAAGAAGATTTTTTTGAATTTAATTTGAGCCAGAATCAAACAGATTATAGTATTTCATTACCTAAAAAATACCTTTATGAACCTAATTCAACGATTTTAAAATCGGGCGGTTTTAACGAAGTAGGATTACACTTTGGTTTGAATAAATTGCACCAACATTCCCATTTATATACTTCGGATGACAAAATTGATTTTCCAGGACGAATTTTTGAAATAAAACAACTTTTCGAATATTCTAAACAAGGAATGAAGGCATTTTTAGAGAAAAAAAAAGCAAATATCACTACTCGAAATTTTCCTGAAACAGTAGAGAATATTCGTAAAAAATGGAAAATTAAAGATGGGGGACAAGTTTATACTTTTTTTACAACTGATGCAAATAATCGTAAAATTGTATTACTTTGCGCCAAAATTTAAAATTTACAATGAAAACTAAATTAATTGCCTTTTTGTTACTCGTTCAAACAATTGTTTTTGCCCAAAAACCTTGTGAATATGTAACCGAAGTTACGGATTCACTTGGAACATTAAAAGAAACAAAGGCTTGTTTGGCTTACGAAAGAGTTTTTGGAAATACAACCCAATTCATATTTCTATCTTTAATTTCTGACAATAATACGCCAATGTTAAATTTGCAGGTTATTCAAAAAAGTCCTGATTTTATAGTTCCAAAATGTTTGGATAAAAATTCAAGAGTTTACTTTCAATTGTCTAACGGGAAAATATATACTCTAATGGCTTCTGCCGAAAGCCAATGTGATAATTTGATATATAATAGTAAAGAAAAATTATATAATAGACTTTTGAATGCTAATTTTTTGTTCCTTAAAAATGATTTTGAAGATCTGAAAAAGTTAACAATTTCGATGATGCGAATTAAATTTGCCACAGAAACCATGGATTATGTATTGCCTAAAGAATTGATTTCTGAAAAGTTAAAAATCACTTATTCTCCCGAAAATTTCTTTATAGATAATTTTAAGTGTATTGAATAGCTAGTGACACTCCCAAACAAAGTTAGAAATTTTATCTTTTCTAGAACCTTTTAAATTGTAATGCCACCATTCGGAATCAAAAGATTCAAAATTGTGTCGAAGCATGATTTTTTTCAATAATTGACGATTTTTTAATACTTCTTTGGGTAACTCTTTATAAAAATGACTTGATGCTGCACCAAAAAAATCAAATGCACTTCCCATATCCAATTCATTTCCAGCTTCGTCAACCAAAGTAATGTCTACAGCACCACCTCGATTGTGGATTGAACCTTTTGTTGGATTGGCAACATATTCAGGATTTGGAACTAATGCCCACATTTTTCTCTGCACTTGTAACGGACGATAACAATCAAAAAGTTTAATTTTATATCCTTTTTTTTTGAATTCTTTGTTGGCTTCAATAAGATTGTTCAATGTTTTAAGTCTTAAAAAACAAGTGCCACATTCGTACATTTTTGATTTTAGAAAATTGTCATCGGTGGCATATTTTAAATCTAAAATAAATTCATTACTATAATCGCTTAAATTAACAAATGTAGTATCGTTTTGAGTTAATGAACTTTGATTGTTTTCAAAAAAAGTTTTTTTTACTACTACATTTTGTGTTTTGCAAGACCAAACTAAAATGGTCATTATAATACAATAAATGAAACGAATATTCATTAAGCTTTGTTTAATTTACTGTTTTTATAACCGTAAGCAAAGTAAAACACTAATCCTATAAGTAACCAAACTCCAAACCATTTCCAGTTAGAAACTGCCATTCCTGTTAGTAAATAGCAACAAGATACTAATCCTAAAAGTGGAATTAACGATAAGTTTTTAATAAAAGCTAAAATTGACATTACTAAAACTAAAATAAAGAAAGCTATCATTGGCAAATTGGTTGCTAATTTTCCGTTTGAAAAATCAAAAGTTTCTGAAAAAAATGTTGGAATATAAGTATTTACTATAACTAATGTTAACAATACAATGGCTGGAAAAACAAATTTTGAATTGATATATGGAATTCTAAATTTACCTTTTGTAGCTCGATCGGTTAATTCAGCCTCACTTTGTGGAGAAAGCATTAAAACACCGCCGCAAACCAATACAAAGGCAAATAAAGTTCCAATACTGGTAAAATCTAAAACAAAATTTTCATCTGTAAAAAATATTGGAATTCCAACTACCAATCCTGTTATAATTGAGGCAAATCCTGGGGTTTTGTATTTAGGATGAATTTCGGCAAATTTCTTCGGCATTAAGCCATCGCGACTCATCGTCATCCATATTCTTGGTTGTCCCATTTGGAAAACCAGCATAACACTTGTCATGGCTACAACAGCAGCTATAGAAACTATAAATAGCATCCATTTTACACCTTTTAAGGCAAAAATTTCAGCTAATGGATCACTAACTCCTAATAATTTGTAAGATACCATTCCAGTTATTACAAGTGCCAAAATAATATATACAACAGTACAAATTATCAACGAATAAATCATGCCTCGAGGCAAATCACGTTGAGGATTTTTACTTTCTTCGGCTAATGTTGATACTGCATCAAAACCAATATAGGCAAAGAAAACAGCTGATACTCCACCCATAACACCTCCAAAACCATTAGGCATAAACGGAGTCCAATTGTTAATATCTATATAAAAAGCACCAACAATAATGACAAGTACAATAATTGTCAATTTGATGTAAACCATCACATTACTTATATTTCTTGATTCTTGTGTTCCTCTGTAAATTAAATAAGTAATCAAAATATTAATTAAAACAGCAGGTAGGTCAAAAATAATTTTTAATCCACCAACTGATGGTGCATTTTGCCAAGCCAAAAGACCTTCTCCAGCTTTACTTTCAATAAATGCTGCGTGTGCTGATTTGTAATTTATAGTCAACCATTCGGGTAAATGAATACCAAAGGTTTCAATTAAATTAGTAAAATAACCACTCCAAGAAAAAGCTATGTAAATATTTCCAATAGAATACTCCATCAATAATGCCCAACCAATAATCCAAGCAAATATTTCTCCAAAAGACACATATGCATAAGTGTAAGCACTTCCAGAAACTGGTACTCGCGAAGCAAATTCGGCATAACACATTGCAGTGAATCCGCAAGCAATTGCGCACATTACATACAATAAAATAACACCAGGCCCACCTGAAAAACAAGCATTTCCGATAGCAGAAAAAGTACCACCTCCAATAATTGCTGCAATTCCAAAGAATGTCAAATCTTTTACATTCAATACTTTATTAAGCCCCGAATGCTCTCCATCTCCACCTTGTTGTAATATTGTTCCTAATGGTTTTTTTCTGAATAAATTAAAAAATGACATATTCTTGGTTTGTATATTTTAGTTAGTTTTTACTGCTTAAGTTAACAAATTATTAAATAATTGCAGAAAACAAATATATAAAACCAATCTGAATTATTTGTATTTGCTCTTTTTTATTATTCAAAAATATGAATTAATAAAAAAGGTAGCCTTTAAGACTACCTTGATTAAAATTTAATTTAAAAATCTGTTTATTTCAAGTCGAAACGGTCAAGATTCATCACTTTTGTCCAAGCTGATACAAAATCATTCACGAACTTTTCTTGCCCATCTTTATATCCATATACTTCTGCAATAGCTCTAAGTTCTGAATTAGAACCAAAAATTAAATCTACACGAGTTCCAACCCATTTTATTGCACCAGATATACGATCGGTTCCAACAAATGCATCATCAGATTCTGAAACTGCTTTCCATGAAGTTGATAAATCAAGAAGATTTACAAAGAAATCATTGGTAAGAACTTCTGGACGTTTGGTGAAAACACCCGTTAGTGATTGATCAAAATTAGTATTCAAAACACGCATTCCTCCAACAAGAACTGTCATTTCTGGAGCAGTTAAAGTCATTAATTGTGCTTTGTCTATTAATAATTCTTCTGCCGAAACAGTGTATTTTGTTTTAACATAATTACGGAAACCATCTGCTTGTGGTTCAAGTACTCCGAAAGATTCAACATCGGTTTGTTCTTGAGAAGCATCTGCTCTTCCTGGCGTAAATGGAACTTTGATATCAAATCCACCATTTTTCGCTGCTTGTTCTACTCCAACACATCCACCTAAAACAATTAAATCTGAAATAGAAACTTGTTTGTTTTCAGTTTGAGAATTATTGAAATTAGTTTTAATATTTTCTAAAACTGCTAAAACTTTAGACAATTGTGCAGGATTATTTGCTTTCCAATCTTTTTGTGGTGATAATCTTAAACGTCCACCATTTGCGCCACCACGTTTGTCTGAAGCTCTAAAAGTTGAAGCTGAAGCCCAAGCTGTTGAAACTAATTCTGAAATATTTAATCCAGATGAAACTAAAGAAAATTTTAAATTTTTAATATCTTCTTCATTAACAAGAGTATAATTTATATTCGGAATTGGATCTTGCCAAATTAATTCTTCCGAAGGAACTTCTGAACCTAAATACAAAGATTTTGGTCCCATATCTCTGTGCGTTAATTTGAACCAAGCTCTTGCAAAAGCCTCATTAAATTGGGATGGGTTTTCTAAAAATCGTCTAGAAATTTTTTCATAAGCTGGATCAACTCTCAAAGCTAAATCTGTAGTTAACATAAATGGTTGATGCGTTTTTGAAGCATCGTGTGCATCTGGAACTGTGCCAGCGCCACCATTATTTACAGGTTTCCATTGGTGTGCACCTGCAGGACTTTTTGATAATTCCCATTCATATTGAAATAAATTTTTAAAATAATCTTGACTCCATTTGTTTGGTGTGCTTGTCCACGCACCTTCTAATCCGCTGGTAATAGTATCTCCACCATTTCCTGTACCAAAATTATTTTTCCAACCCTGACTTTGCATTTCAATTCCTGCTGCAGCTGGTTCAAGTTCGATATATTTACTTGGATCTGCTGCGCCGTGTGTTTTTCCTAAAGTATGTCCACCAGCTATAAGTGCTACAGTTTCTTCATCATTCATTGCCATTCTAGCAAATGTTTCTCTAATATCGTGTGCCGATTTTAATGGGTCAGGATTTCCGTTTGGTCCTTCTGGATTTACATAAATCAATCCCATTTGAACTGCTGCCAAAGGATATTCTAAATCTCTTTCTCCAGAATATCGGTTGTCTGCCAACCATTCTCTTTCTGAACCCCAATAGACATCTTCTTGTGGTTCCCAAGTGTCAACTCGTCCACCACCAAAACCAAATGTTTTAAATCCAGCAGTTTCCAAAGCGCAATTTCCAGCTAAAATCATTAAATCTCCCCATGAAATTTTATTACCATATTTTTGTTTTATTGGCCAAAGTAATAATCGTGCTTTGTCTAAATTAGCATTATCAGGCCAACTGTTTAAAGGTGCAAAACGTTGACTTCCTGAGCCAGACCCACCTCTTCCATCCGATGTTCTATATGTTCCTGCACTATGCCACGCCATACGAATAAAAAAACCAGAATAGGTACCATAATCTGCAGGCCACCAATCTTGTGAAGTGTTTATTATTTCAAAAATATCTTTTTTCAATTGTGCTAAATCAACCGATTTAAATTCTTTAACATAATTAAAATCATTATTCATTGGATTAGAAAGTGAGGAATGCTGACGAAGAATATTCAGTCGCAATTGATTTGGCCACCAATCACGATTAATTGGACCATTGCTATTCATTTGCTTGATTTTTGCTTTTTCAACATTATTTCCTCCGCTGCTGTTATCACCTGAAAAAGGACATTTGCCTTCGCCATTTACATTATAAGATGTTTTGTCGTTGTTTGTGTTGTTTTCCATGGTTAGATTGTTTGAATTTTTATGATTAGCGAATTTAACAAAAAAATATCTTACTGAAATTAAATTAAAATAGATAAAAACTATTATTAAAATTTATTTATTTATTAGTTCTCTATTGTATTGCTTTTGATAATTTAATAAAAATATTTTTTTCTAATTTAGAATAACAAAAAAGCCGTCAAATTATAGACTGCCCCCCAAAAGTTAGACACTATTTGGGGGTATTTTTATGGAAAGAAAAGTCAAATATGATTATGCATTTAAGTTTGAATGCGTAAAATTAGTTTTAGAAAAACATTATACATGTAATTATGTTTCTAATTTAAAAGGTCCTGATGAATCTAATATTCGCAAATGGGTTGCTTTTTACAGGGAGTTTGGATCTATTGGTTTGCTACCAAGAAAGAATCAAAATTATTCGGTTGCATTTAAAATCAGGGTGTTAAAAGCAATTAATAAGGATATTTTGTCTTTAAGAGAGTCAAGTATTAAATTTAATATTCCAGATGCTGCTATCATTGTAAAATGGAAAAAAAATTTTGCTAATTTTGGTTTAGCAGGATTACAACCAAAAACCAGAGGCAGACCAACATCTATGGATACCAATAAACGAAAAAAGCGAAAATCGGACAAACCATTAACACCAGAAGAAGAACTTCTTTTAGAGAATGAAGCACTGCGTTGTGAGAACGAATTGCTAAAAAAGTTGCAAGCCTTAATTCAAGCAGAAGAGAAAGCCACAAAGCGCAAGCCATAATGGAATTAAGGCATAAATTTGATTTGAATTTACTTTTAAATCAAACCAATATGGCACGAAGTAATTTTTATTATCACCAAAAAAAGAGTAAATCAGCTGACAAATATCAAGTGATAAAAGAGTTGATAAAATCCATTTATTACAAACATAAAGGTCGTTATGGATACAGGCGAATTACTGATGAAATAAAAAGTAAAGGAATAATAATCAACCATAAAACGGTTTTAAGATTGATGAAATTCTTAGGCTTAAAAAGCCTCATTAGAGTTAAAAAATATAAATCATATAAAGGAGATCAGGGTAAAATCGCGCCTAATCTATTAGAAAGAAAATTTAAAGCCGAAGCACCCAATCAAAAATGGGCAACTGATATAACTGAGTTTAACGTCTCTGGTCAAAAATTATATTTATCGCCTATTATTGATTTATTTAATCAAGAAATAATAAGTTATGAACTCACAGAACGTCCCGTTTTTAATCAAATTGTTATGATGTTAAATAAAGCTTTTAAGAAAATACCAAACAACACAAACCTAATTCTACACTCGGATCAAGGTTGGCAATATCAAATGAAAAGATATCAAAATCAGTTGAAAGAAAAAGGTATAATACAAAGTATGTCTAGAAAAGGTAATTGCCTTGATAATGCAATTATTGAAAATTTCTTTGGAACATTAAAATCAGAATTGTTTTATCTAAAAAAATATACCTCAATAGAACAATTAAAAAAGGAAATACATGAATATATAAAATATTACAATAACGACAGAAGTAAGTCAAATTTAAACAAAATGAGCCCAATAAAATATCGAGCTCATTATTATCAAAATTAATTATAAATTTGTCCAAACTTTTGGGGTCAGTCTA
>NZ_JANNXH010000011.1:0-13261 GCF_031409475.1 Flavobacterium sp.
TGCCAACGGTTGGAAATCCGTATTGCTCGAACACGCCATAACTCCCATTCAACAATACAGTTACACAGTAGGTAAAAACTCCTCTGATTCGGCAATGATTATCGACGCTATGGATTTATTATATTCAGACAAAGTCGATGGATTTTGTATCGTATCTAGCGATTCTGATTTTACAAGATTAGCCATACGACTAAGAGAATCTGGAATGAAAGTCATAGGAATTGGAGAGAAAAAAACACCCAATTCATTCATTGTTGCTTGTGATCGATTTATTTATATCGAAGTTTTAGATGGCGCTATCAATAAAAAAATAAAAAAACGACCTGCAACAACTACTGCAAATGAAACTAAAAAACCAGTTGACCCGAGCGTTAGCGAACAGGCGGAGCAAAAACAAATCGAAAAAGAAGCTCCTAACAAAATAGACAATCAAACCATCGAACTTATCGAAGACACACTCGAAGCCATAGGCGATGACGACGGTTGGGCATTTCTAGGCGATGTAGGAAACCTCATCGTAAAGAAAAAACCCGAATTTGATCCCCGAAATTATGGTTTTGCAAAATTAACTCCTATGCTTAAATCACTAACCGATATTCTCGAAATTGACGAAAGAGAATCGGACAAAAAAGGAATCAAACATGTTTTTGTACGATTACGCTTTAGCTAATTAAAACTTACAAACATGCAACTCGTTTTCGCCTCAAACAACAAAAACAAAATCTTCGAAATACAAAGTATGCTTCCTAAAAGCATCCAAATAATAAGTCTTGATGAAATTAATTGTTTTGAAGAAATCCCTGAAACTTCAGACACTATTGAAGGAAATGCCATTTTAAAAGCAAATTACGTGACCCAGAAATACGGTTTTGATTGCTTTGCAGACGACACTGGATTGGAAGTTGAAACACTACATGGCGAACCAGGAGTTTTTTCGGCACGTTATGCCGGCGAACAAAAAAATGCTGACGACAATATGAATAAATTGTTAGCAAATCTTGAAGATAAAACAAATCGTAATGCCCAATTTAAAACCGTAATCGCATTAAATCTAAACGGAGAACAATATCTTTTCACCGGAATTGCAAAGGGTAAAATCACTCTGGAAAAAACAGGAAATCAAGGTTTTGGCTACGATCCCATTTTTAAACCTGAAAATTTTAAAGAAACTTTTGCCCAATTATCTTTAGCCATTAAAAACAAAATTAGCCATCGCGGAAAAGCTACTTTGCAATTGATTGATTTTTTGAGAATTCATTAATTTGCGCTCATTTTTGTCAATATTTCTTTCGACGAAAGTCCTTTTTTAGTTCTAATTTGTAAATTCATAACCCATAACTAATAACTCAAAACTATAAAAACCTGATAATCAAATAATAATAAAATATTAAATCTGAATTTTCCATTAGATTATATCGTTTTTAAACCGTACTTTTGCACCAAATTTTAAAAATATATATGAACAAATTTGAACAATTAGGATTGAGTGAATCGCTACAACGTGCGATTATCGATCTAGGATTTGAGAATCCGACCGAAGTACAGGAGAAAGCGATTCCCCTATTATTGGAACAAGACATTGATTTAGTTGCGTTGGCTCAGACAGGGACAGGGAAAACAGCAGCTTTCGGTTTTCCAGTCATTCAAAAAATTGATGCCCACAACAGAAATACACAGGCGTTAATTTTATCACCTACCCGCGAACTATGTTTGCAGATTACAAACGAAATTAAAAACTACTCAAAATACGAAAAAGGTATTAATGTAGTGGCTGTTTATGGTGGTGCAAGTATTACTGACCAAGCTAGGGACATCAAAAGAGGCGCACAAATTATTGTAGCAACTCCCGGTAGAATGCAAGACATGATTAACAGAGGATTGGTAAACATTACTCAAATCAATTATTGTATTCTTGACGAAGCAGACGAAATGTTGAATATGGGCTTCTACGAAGACATTGTAAGCATATTATCTAATACGCCAGACGAAAAAAACACATGGTTATTCTCGGCTACAATGCCAGCAGAAGTAGCTAGAATTGGAAAACAATTCATGACTAACCCAGTAGAAATAACTGTTGGAGCAAAAAATTCAGGATCAGCTACCGTTTCTCACGAATTTTACTTGGTAAATGCAAGAGATCGTTATGAAGCTTTGAAACGATTGGCCGATGCTAATCCAGACATTTTCTCTGTAGTTTTTTGTCGCACAAAACGAGATACACAAGCCGTTGCTGAAAAATTAATCGAAGATGGTTACAGCGCTGCCGCTTTGCACGGAGATTTATCTCAAGCACAACGTGATGGTGTAATGAAATCGTTTAGAGGTCGCCAAATCCAAATGCTTGTTGCAACTGATGTTGCTGCTCGTGGAATTGATGTGGACAACATTACTCACGTAGTAAACTATCAATTACCTGACGAAATAGAAACCTACAATCACCGTTCAGGTCGGACAGGTCGTGCTGGAAAATTAGGAACTTCGATTGTTATTGTAACCAAAAGCGAAATACGCAAGATTTCTTCTATCGAAAGAATCATCAAACAGAAATTCGAAGAAAAAACAATTCCTTCTGGAATAGAAATCTGCGAAATTCAATTGCTACACCTAGCTAACAAAATTAAAGACACCGAAGTAGATCACGAAATTGACAACTACTTACCAGCAATTAATAGCGTTCTTGAAGGATTGTCTAAAGAAGAATTGATTAAGAAAATGGTATCGGTTGAATTCAACCGTTTCATCAATTACTACAAGAAAACTAGAGATATTTCTTCTCAATCTTCAGGTTCAGAGAGACGTGAACGCGATGATAGAGATGGTGGTGCAAGAGAAAGCAACAATGGTGGTGCAACTCGTTATTTTGTAAACATTGGATCAAGAGACAATTTTGATTGGATGCAATTGAAAGATTATTTGAAAGAAACATTAGACCTTGGTCGTGATGACGTTTTCAAAGTAGATGTAAAAGAAGGTTTCTCTTTCTTTAACACAGACCCAGAACACACGGATAAAGTTATGGAAATATTGAACAACGTACAATTAGAAGGACGTCGTATCAATGTAGAAATTTCTAAAAACGACGGTGGCGGACGCAGAGATCACAACGGAAGAAGTTCTGGTGGTTTTGGCGGTGGACGTTCAGGTGGTGACAGAGGTTCAGCTCCAAGAAGAGAAGGGAATTTTGTGCCAAGACGTGAAGGTTCTGGTGGCGGATTTAGAAGCGACAGAAGTTCAGCTCCTAGAGAAGGTGGTTTTGGACCAAGAAGTAGTGCTGCTCCAAGAACTGGAGGATTCTCTGACAGAGCACCAAGATCATCAGATGCGCCAAGACGTGAAGGTGGTTTTTCTGAAAGACCTCCTAGACGTTCTGAAGGTTCAACTGACGCTCCAAGAGAAAGAAGACCAAGAAGAAGTTAACACTTTTTGTTAATTTTCTTATAAATATATTGAAACTACAAAATATTTAAACTTGTTGTATTACTTTTAAAGTTTTAAAACAGTTTATGAAATATTTTGTAGTTTTCTTTTTTATAATTGCTTCTGTTAATGTGTTTTCACAAGGTTTAGAGGCACCAAAAAAAGTTTCAGGAATCATAATTAATGATAATACGCAACAACCTTTACCAAACGTAAACATCATTAATATCAATAAAGTTAGAGGCACAACCACTAACGATAAAGGCTTTTTTGAAATTGAAGTCACTGCGAGTGATACGTTACACATATCTATAATAGGTTTTCAATCTTTGAAAATCAAAGTCACTAACGACTGGATAAAAAACAAGACCACAAAAATTCAACTTACAGAAAAAGCGTATGCGCTTGAGGAAGTAATTGTAGGACGATATAGATTAACCGGATATCTAGAAGTAGACTCCAAATTAATTCCTATTCAAGAAAACATTCGTTATAGTATTTCAGGATTAACTCAAGGCTACGAAGCTGGGGAATATTCTCCAAACGCTTTTGGCAGAGTATTGGGTTCTATTTTTAATCCCGCAGACATGCTCTATAATTTCTTTGGAAAAAAACCAAAAGAACTCAAAAAGCTGAAAGAAATGAAAAAAGATGATACGGTTCGTAATCTTCTTGAATCTAAATTTGACAGGGAAACCATTGCGGTTCTTCTTGGTGTTGACAAAAAAGAAATTGCCGAAATCTTGCAACGTTGCAGTTATTCTGAAGCATTTATTCAAACTGCAAACGATCTCCAAATCATGGATGCCATAAGCGGTTGTTATGAAGAATATAAAATTTTGAAGAAAAAAAATTAAGTATTTGCAGTATAAAATTTGCCCTTTTGGAAAACAAATTTCATACTGCTTTATTTAAACTAAGACTATTTTGTCCAGACTGCACCAATTCCAGCTTCCCATAATTTTTTATTAAAAAGGGGTAACTCTTTTTCTAACAACTCATTTCCTTGGGTTTTTAAAACTGCCCACTTATCATTGTATTCTTTCAACAAATCTTTTGATGGTTGCGATATTTTTACCAAATCATTATCAGATTGATTGATTAAAAATAAATAATCGGATGTAAATTTGTTTGGAAAATTCTCCACATCATCATAAGCTTTTGATTTGCGTTGAATCATATCAGTATCCCAATCTTTCATTTTTTTTACCAAAGCTTCTCCTTCAGTTATAATTTCTTTATATTTTGTTTCTTTGGAGATAGAATTTAACAATGCTGATAATTGTTCTTGTTTTGAATAAAGATTATTAATCATGAGATGCATAGCATTCAATTCTGTTTCCATACCGAGCATATTCTCATGATACAACTGATATTGATTTTCGGAAACTTCATACAAAGGATTTGCAACAATTTTTGCTTCTGAATTAAAAGTTTCAGTTCCAACTTTGAGCGTTAAGTTATATTTTCCGGGAGCAACTCGATGTCCTTTATAATTTGCTTCTATATATGCTCCGGGAACTCCGGTCATTGTTGCATGTCGCAAATCCCATACAAAGCGATTCAGTCCTTTCTTTTTTGAAAGTAAAGCTTCAGGTCTTGGTCCACCATCATAAGTTTTAAAAATACTATCTGCTTTTGAACTATAACTATGTACTAAATTTCCTTTTATATCTTTTATTTCTAATGAGATTTCTTCTTTATTTTTCAATTCTGGCAATTGATAATACACCACTAATCCCGATGCTGGATTTACACCTGTTGATGAATTCATACCCGTAAAATCCTCGTCAGTTAGATCTAATTCGCTATAACTATTTGTAAGAACAACTGGAGATGTTTTGAAAAGTATCGTTTTATCTTTTAAATCTTTATTATATTGTCTTATTAATTCCAAATCATCTAATATCCAAAATGCTCTACCCGAGGTCGAAGCAATTAGATTGTTTTGATAGACTTTCAAATCGGTAATTGGTGTAATGGGAAGATTCAATTGAAAGGATTTCCAGTCAATTCCACCGTTAAATGATATATACAGTCCTTTTTCGGTACCGGCAAATAGTAAATTTTTATTTTTATCGTCTTCTCTAATTACTCTAGTAAAGGCATCTGAAGGTATACCGTTTGTGATTTTTTTCCAAGTCTTTCCATAATCAGTAGTTTTATAAAGACTTGGAGTAGGATCATTAAATTTGTATCTAGTTGTGGCAATATATGCCGTTGCTTTATCAAATGGTGAAACTTCGATTGCATTGATTAAACATTCTTGTAAACCTAATGGTGTAATGTTTTTCCAAGTCTTTCCATTATCTTTTGTTAGATAAACTAAACCGTCATCGCTACCGGTATAAATCACCCCTTTTTCGAGTGATGATTCTTTTACATAACTTAAAGTGCTATAATTTTCGGCACCTACGGCTTCATTTGTAAATGGAACTCCTGGTCTGCCTTGTTTTTCTTTTTCATTTCGAGTTAAATCTGGAGAAATTTCTGTCCAAGTTTGCCCCATATCAGTAGTTCGAAGTAAATATTGTGATCCATGATAAAAGGTGTTTTCTTCATGTTCACTTCTAATAATAGGTGCATTCCAGTTGAATCGATACTTCATATCCTTGGCATCACGTCCTAGATATTGAATTGGCGCAGCCATAATTGCTGTACCAACATTTGCTTTAGTATCTAAAACTTCTATTGAGCCTTGATAACTTCCACCCATTACATATCGTGGGTCGTTAGGATTGAATGCTAAAAAGGCACTTTCACCACCAGCAGAATACGTCCAATTGTCTTTAGTAATTCCACTACCACTTCTATTTCTACTGGCTATTTTAACGGAACTATTGTCTTGTTGTCCTGCATAAATATTATATGGAAATAAATTATCTACATTGATTCGATAAAACTGCCCTGTAGGATATATATTCTGACTACTCCAAGACTTTCCTTTGTTGAAGCTAATTGCTGCTCCGCCATCGTCAGAAATAATCATATTATTTGAGTTTTTAGGATTAATCCATAAATTATGATAATCTCCATGAGTTCCCGAAATATCTTCCCAAGTTTTGCCTCCATCTAAAGATCTCAATGAAGGTGCGCTCAATACATACAAGGTGTTTTCATTATTTGGATCTATAAATAATTCAATATAATACCATGCTCTTTGAATCAATCTATGGTCTGTAGTTACTTGCGACCAACTTTTTCCTGAATTATTTGACACATAAAGTCCTCCAGCTTCTTTATCCCAATCACTTTCTATCAATGCATATACTTTTTCAGAATTTGTTGGACACACAGCTATTGCCATTTTCCCCATATCAGTTGGTAAACCTTCACTCATTTTTTCCCAATGATCACCATTATCTAGTGATTTATAAAGCCCACTACCTTTGCCACCACTAATAACTTGCCAAGGTTTACGACCGTGTTCCCACATTGCAGCGTATACTATTCGTGAGTTGTTTGCATCTATAGAAATTTCAGCACAGCCCGTTTTATCATCAACATATAAAATATTTTTCCAATTTGCACCACCATCAATAGATTTATACAAACCTCTTTGAGTTGAATTACTATATAACGCACCTTGTGCTGCAACATAAACAATATCAGGGTTTTTGGGATCTATAATAATTCTTGAAATATGTTGGGTTAGTTCAAGACCAATATTTTTCCATGTTTTTCCTGCATCAGTACTTTTATAAACACCGTCTCCACCATGAGTCATAACACCTCTTACGGCATGTTCGCCCATTCCTACATAAATTATATTCGAATCGCTTTCGGCAACACTTACCGCACCAATAGTCCCGGTTTTGAAATAACCATCAGATATGTTGCCCCAAGTAAGTCCCATATCTTGTGTTTTCCATAATCCACCACCAGTTGTCCCCATATAATAAGTCATTGGGTCATTTATAACTCCACAAGCAGCTACTGATCTACCACCACGAAATGGACCAATACACCTCCATTTTGCTGGTTTAAAATAAGAGTTAAAATCAGTTTCTGGAAGTTTTTCAATGGATTGAGAATTAACAGAATAAAAAATAGAAATAAAAAATAAATAAGGAAGTACGTTTTTGATCATGATAAAGTATTTTTTGAACCCATTCAAAAGTAAACAATGTTTTTATTTTTATAACAATTCTTTGAAATTTTATAAAAAAAATAGTTTTCTTTTATAATATTATAATTTTATCGTAATATTGCAATATACAAATAAAATTATGGGAGCAACAAAAACTGATTTTTATACAGACAATCAAAACGAAATAGCCATTTTGGCAAAAGCATTGGGTCATCCAGCTCGAATTGCTATTATAGAATACATTATAAAAGCAAATGCTTGCATCTGTGGTGATATTGTAAATGAGTTGCCCTTGGCTCAACCTACAATATCGCAACATTTAAAAGAACTCAAAAACGCTGGACTTATAAAAGGAAATGTTGAAGGAAATTCAATTTGCTATTGTGTTAATGAAAATGGGATTGAAAAAATAAAAGCATTTTTAAACCAATTATCGGCATTTTTAGAAGCTAAAAAAACAGGTTGTTGTTAAATTAAAAATTGAAATAATGATACTATCACAAATTAAAAAACTATTAAGCACTGTTGAAACTGTAAAATTTCAACTGCCAAATGGAACTTTAGTTCCAGAACATTTTCACGTTACCGAAGTAGGTTTAATCACCAAAAATTTTATCGATTGTGGCGGAACTGTTCGCAAAGAAACTGTAGTAAATTTCCAATTATGGAATGCGAATGATTTTGAACACCGTCTTAAACCGCAAAGGCTTTTAAATATAATTACCTTGTCAGAAAAAGTTTTAGGCATCGAAGATTTTGAAATTGAAGTTGAATATCAAGACATGACAATTGGAAAATACGATTTAGAATTTAACGGTGAAAATTTCGAATTAGTAAACAAAAAAACAGCGTGTTTAGCTCTTGATATGTGCGGAATTCCTCCAGCTATTCAAAAAATAAAATCTGCTGTATTGACTCCTGAATCTAGTTGCTGCTCGCCTGGCGGAAGCTGCTGCTAAATCTAAAACAATTCTAAAATTAGTACTATGTTAAGAGTAAAAAACACCCTATTTCCTGAAATTGAAAAACTAATTCATAGTTTGAATTTTGAAAATATTTCGACAGAGCGAAAAATTATTCTACAACCTCTTGTTGATTTTATTCAAAACAAAACGGCAAACCATCAAGAAATTAGACTCAATTTAATTTGCACACACAATTCAAGACGAAGCCATTTGGCACAAGTTTGGGCGCAAACGGCATCAGCATATTTTAATATTAAAAATGTTTATTGTTATTCTGGCGGAACCGAAGCTACCGCACTATTTCCTGTGGTTGCGAAAACTTTAGAAAATCAAGGCTACAAAATCACAATGATTTCTGAGGGGGAAAACCCAATTTATAGCATAAAATATGCTAAAAACGAACATCCAATTATAGGTTTTTCTAAAACTTATGATGATGATTTTAATCCACAAAATAGCTTTGTTGCTCTACTGACTTGCTCCCAAGCCGATGGTGATTGTCCTTATATTGCTGGAGCAGAAAAACGCATTCCCATTACTTATGATGATCCAAAAGCATTTGACAAAACTTCTTTTCAAACTCAAAAATATGAAGAACGAAGTCTACAAATTGCAACAGAAATGTTTTATGTTTTTTCACAAATTAAACAGTAAGATTCATCGCATTGTTTAAATAAATTTATCAAAAAAAAAGCCCAAAGAACTTTTTTAAACTTCTTCCTCGTTTTCTGATAAATTTGTTTTCGAATAATTTCGCCACTTTTCGATACATTCTTGCATGTCTTGAGGCAATTCAGTATTAAAACGCATCATTTTGCCAGTTGTAGGATGAATAAAACCAAGTGTTTTAGCATGCAAAGCTTGTCGAGGCAAAATCTTAAAACAGTTGTCAATAAACTGTTTGTATTTAGTAAATGTAGTTCCCTTTAAAATCAAATCTCCACCATAACGGGCATCGTTAAATAGTGTGTGACCTATATGTTTCATATGCACTCTAATCTGGTGTGTTCTCCCGGTTTCAAGAATACAAGAAACCAACGTCACATAACCAAAACGTTCCAAAACCTTATAATGAGTAACCGCAGGTTTTCCTATTTCTGAATCAGCAAAAACGGCCATTTGCATTCGGTCTTTAACATGACGAGCTATATTACCTTCTATAGTACCTTCATCCTCTTTTATATTTCCCCAAACTAGAGCAACATATTCACGTTCCGATGTTTTTGCTTCAAATTGCTTGGCAAGATGCGTCATAGCAGCTTCCGTTTTAGCAATTACTAAAAGTCCTGTGGTATCTTTATCTATTCTATGAACTAAACCCGGACGTTCACTACTATTCTTTGGTAAATTGTCAAAATGATACGCCAATGCATTTACAAGTGTTCCTGTATAATTACCATGACCAGGATGAACAACAAATCCAGCGGGTTTATTAATCAATAAAAGCGCATCATCTTCATAAACAATGTCAAGCGGAATATTTTCTGGATCAACTCTGTTTTCAAATGGTGGATGCGACAACATGATTCGCACTACATCAAATGGTTTTACTTTATAATTCGATTTAACAGGAAGATCATTTACATAAATATCTCCTGCAGTTGCGGCGTTTTGGATTTTATTTCTAGTTGCATTGGGAATCATGTTCATCAAATACTTATCGATTCGCAAGAGCAATTGCCCTTTGGGAACATCAAATCTAAAATGCTCAAATAATTCTTCGTCTAAATCTGTAGTATCAATAGTATGGCTCATTGTGTACTATTCTTCTATTGGAATGGCTAGACTATCAGCAACTTCCTCAACATAACTTTCCTTGCCATCACCAAGAACTAAATCAATTTTTGAAGCTTTTAAAACGCGATCACCTACTTTTAAATTTTTACCATTACAGCGCATTTCGATTACCATATCTTTTCCAAGATTTGGAATATAAATAATCTGCCCTTCAACAAGTCCTAAGGCTTTGAGAGTCGGCACCGCTTCACGATATGTTTTTTCTATTAAATCCGGAATTCTCACTGATGAAAATCCAGATGCATTGATCTTAATATATACTTTTCTACCCACTTTAACTTTAGCTCCGGGCAAAGGATCTTGTTCCACAACACTAAATTTTGGATAATCACTGTCGTAATCTACACTGTCCAAAAGCACATAATCTAAATCCAACTCATCCAGTTTTTGTTCCACTTGTTCTTCAGTCAACTTGGCTAAATTGGGTACTGTAATCTCATTACCATGATCCGTAGTAAAAGTCAACCAATGCATAAAGAAATAACCCAAAACAGCAATAATAACAAGCGCAACAAATGCTTGTCCAAAAAACACTCGACTCGTAAGATATTTTCCTAAACTCATAATTTATTTTTATATGTGGCAAAGATAAAGCTATTTAGTTTCAAAAAAAATGATAATTTTGTTTAATGATTTTAACTGTCATCCAGAGCGTAGTCGAAGGATGGAGCTTTTTCCTGCTATTCGTTGTAATCTCCCGAAAAAATTCGGGAGGATTTTCACTACTATCAGGGCTAGGACAACCGTTTTACGATAACATCTTAATTACCCAAAAACCAGAAACTAACACCCAAGACCTAAAACATGAAAAACATTGCCATCATTATGGGCGGATATTCCAGTGAGTACAAAATCTCACTTATCAGCGGAAACGTCGTTTATCAATTTCTTGACAAAAATAAATACAACGGATTTCGCATTCATATTTTTAAAGAAAAATGGGTTTATGTTGACGACAATGACATAGAATTTCCCATTGATAAAAATGATTTTTCGGTAACTGTAAACGCAAACAAAATCACTTTCGATTGTGTTTTTAATGCCATTCACGGCACACCTGGCGAAGACGGTTTGATGCAATCTTATTTCGAATTAATTAGAAAACCACAAACATCCTGCGATTATTATCAAGCAGCTTTAACGTTTAATAAACGTGATTTATTGTCTGTTTTAAAACCATACGGCATCAAAACGGCTACTTCATATTACTTAAACAAAGGAGATGAAATTGACCCTGTCGAAATAGTAAAAACCGTAGGATTGCCTTGTTTTGTAAAACCCAATAAATCGGGTTCAAGTTTTGGAATCTCCAAAGTAAAAATAGCAGCCGAATTGCCAATTGCTATCGAAATTGCCTATAAAGAAGACAACGAAATCATCATCGAAAGCTTTCTCGACGGAATAGAAGTCTCTGTTGGTGTCATTAATTATCAAGGAAAAACAATCGTTTTACCCATCACCGAAATTGTTTCGGAAAACGATTTCTTCGATTATGAAGCTAAATATCAAGGGAAATCCCAGGAAATTACACCTGCCAGAATCTCAAACGAAATGACTCAAAAAGTAAGCGAAGCAGCCAAACGTGCTTACGAAGTTTTAAAAATGAAAGGTTTTTCTAGAAGCGAATTCATCTTCGTAAACGGAGAACCACACATGCTCGAAATGAACACCATTCCGGGATTAACAACCGAAAGTTTGATTCCTCAACAAGCCAAAGTAGCAGGGATTTCGTTGGAGGATTTGTTTAGTAATGCTATAGAATTGGCTTTGGCTTAATAAATAAACTATGAACAAAAGTAGACTCGAAGCCTTTAGCGATGGCGTTTTAGCGATTATCATTACGATTATGATTTTGGAAATAAAAGTCCCAGAGGATGATAATTTTGAATCTTTGTCGCCTTTAATTCCAGTTATTTTGAGCTATGTTTTGAGTTTTGTTTATATTGGAATTTATTGGAACAACCACCATCACATGTTTCAAGTAGTCAAAAAAGTGTGTGGTTCTATATTATGGAAGAATCTTTTTTTACTGTTTTGGCTCTCCTTGATTCCTTTTGGAACCAGCTGGATTGGATCGCAACATTTCGCTGCTGTACCAATGAGTGTTTATGGTTTATTATTGCTCATGAGTGCTATTTCTTATTTTTCACTACAAAATAGCATTATAAAACTGGAAGGAAAAGATTCTATTTTGTCTCAAGCCGTTGAGAAAGATGTTAAAGGAAAAATTTCTTTAGTTTGCTACATTGTGGCAATTCCATTGGCCTTTGTATCACCCTGGATTTCTGGATTTCTGTATAGTGCAGTTGCACTACTTTGGATTGTACCTGATAGTAGAATTGAAAAACAAATAAATAAAAAATAAAATGAGAAAAGCGATATTTCCCGGTTCCTTTGATCCCATTACATTGGGCCACGAAGATATTATCAAAAGAGCCATTCCGCTATTTGATGAAATTGTAATTGCCATTGGTGTTAACGCCGAAAAAAAATATATGTTTCCACTCGAGGAAAGAAAAAGCTTCATCGAAGAAACCTTCAAAAACGAATCAAAAGTGAGTGTTATCACATACGAAGGCTTGACAATTGATTTATGCAAAAAAATCAAGGCCAATTTCATTCTGCGTGGACTTCGAAATCCAGCTGACTTTGAGTTCGAAAAAGCCATTGCACACACCAATAGAAGGATGTCAAAAATAGAAACGGTGTTTTTATTAACCGCAGCCAAAACTTCCTATATCAGTTCCAGCATTGTCAGAGATGTTATCCGTAACGGAGGTGAATACGAATTATTAGTGCCTGAAGCGGTTAGAATGAATAGTAATAAACTGTAAATTAAATATTTCTTAACCCGTTGGGTGCAATTAAATTATTTGTGTTTTAATGTTGTTTATTGGTCTTTCAAAAATAAATTTATTGATGAATTGCACCAAAGTTAATGCTGTTATTTTAGCTAAAATTCTTGTTTTAAAACCTTGAAAAGATTTAG
>NZ_JANNXH010000012.1:0-42649 GCF_031409475.1 Flavobacterium sp.
CACAAGGTGCATTTAAACAAATGCTACTGGGTTATATAACCGGAGCTACAAATGAAATTGACAATGCGTTTGACGGTGAAAGTTTTGATGGGAACGAATTTGTAGATTTTTATAGTGTGAACCAAGACAAAAACCTTGTAATTCAAGGTAGAGCATTACCCTTTGACGAAAAGGATGAAGTAGCACTAGGTTTTAGAACCACAATCAACGGAGCTTTTACTATAAAAATGGATCAAGTTGACGGACTTTTTACAAATCAAAATGTGTTTATTGAAGACAAGTTGAATAATACAGTTTTTGATTTAAAAAGTGGAGACTATACTTTTAGTACAGTAGCAGGGATTTTTAACGATCGTTTTGTCTTGCGTTATACTAATAAAACATTAGGTACAAACGAATATGATTTTTTAGAAAACCAAGTTTTAGTTTCAAATAAAAACAAACAAATTAAAATTACTTCATTAGTTGAACTAATGGATAAAGTATTGGTTTATGACTTGCTAGGAAGACCACTTTATCAGAAAGATAAAGTAAATAACACGGAGTTGTCTTTACCAAATTTAGGTTCTAATCAAACACTATTATTAAAAATCACCCTGCAAAACGGGAAGACTGTCTCTAAAAAAGTGAGCAATTAGTTTTTCAAAAACTGAAAACTTTAAACGGGAAGTTATTACATTAAAAAAGCAAAACCCACAATTATCAGATTGTGGGTTTTGCTTTTTATATCCAACTTACATGAACTTAATTTTTTTATAAAGTTCAAATTTAGACAATAATTAGTGTTTAGTTTCCTTTTATAGAAGCTTCAAGATTTCGCTCAATTGTATGTCCTGGTCGCGACCATTTTGGTTTTTCGCCAAGTGTTGCAAATTGCGAATCTGTTGCTTCAACGGTTTCGGGTTGAGCCACTTTCACAAACGGTTTTTGTGGAACTAATCCGAGCATTTCAAACATTTTCATGTCTTCGTTGACATCTGGATTTGGAGTTGTCAATAATTTGTCTCCAGCAAAAATAGAATTGGCACCTGCAAAAAAACACATGGCTTGTCCTTCGCGACTCATATTCATTCTGCCTGCTGACAAACGCACTTGGGTTTCGGGCATGATAATTCGGGTTGTAGCAACCATACGAATCATTTCCCAAATTTCTACTGGTTTTTCTTCCTCCATTGGAGTTCCTTCAACAGCAACCAAAGCATTAATGGGTACCGATTCCGGTTGTGGATTCAAGGTCGATAGTGCCACAAGCATTCCTGCTCGGTCTTCGATACTTTCGCCCATACCAATGATTCCACCACTGCAAACCGTAACATTGGTCTTACGAACATTCTCAATAGTTTGCAAACGGTCTTCAAAACCTCTGGTAGAAATGACTTCTTTATAATATTCTTCGGATGTATCTAAGTTGTGATTGTATGCATACAAGCCAGCTTCGGCTAAACGGTGTGCTTGATTTTCGGTAATCATTCCCAGCGTGCAACATACTTCCATGTCGAGTTTGTTAATGGTGCGAACCATTTCAAGAACTTGGTCAAATTCTGGTCCGTCTTTTACATTACGCCAAGCTGCACCCATGCAAACACGTGATGATCCACTTGATTTTGCTCGTAAAGCTTGCGCTTTTACTTGGCTAACTGACATTAAATCGTTGCCTTCAATATCTGTATGATAACGAGCTGCTTGTGGACAATAGCCACAATCTTCGGGGCAACCACCAGTTTTTATAGAAAGTAAAGTAGAAACTTGAACCACATTTGGATCGTGATGCTCTCTATGAATTGTAGCTGCTTCAAAAAGCAAATCCATCAAAGGCTTATTGTATATAGAAATAATTTCGTCTTTGGACCAATTGTGTTTTGTGATGCTCATTTATAGGCTGTTTTGATACTTCAAAAGTAATCAAATAGTTCTAAAGAAGCAATGCTGCCTTTATGAAAAAGTTAAAAAGAGTACGCGATGTTATACTAATCCGTTGTATGGCGGTTGTTCCAATACAGCATTATTAGCATGGTAACTACTACAGAGGAAGCAATACCTTCAAATAACAAACATATAGAGTAGGTTGCGATTGACGGGTTTCCACCAAAGAGAAAAGTTTCTGAAAGTGACTGGATATAAGATTCCCCGCCTTTCATATAACTATAAACAACCAATCCAATGATACTTAAAAATACACCTATAAGTGATGTTTTCATTGCAGAAATAGCATTTGAAACAAAATTCATTTTGCCTTCGGCAATATTCATGGAGAGTGTTCTATTAACCCCATAAAGCACAAAAAAGGTGTTGATTAATCGTAAGTACGCTTTATCTCCAAAACCTATTGCAATAATGAATAAAAAATAAACTGCAATTCCGAAGAAAATAATTAATCCGTTTTTATATTCTGTAGATAATTTCATAATACACTCTTTAATTAAGGTTTAAAAAAATCACTTTGTAAATTGTATCGCATTACTATATCAAATTTACATAAAAAAGCATACTGTTTTATGAATGAACTAATAAAATATTTTTATAGTGCTTTAAAGTAAGCCAAAGCCGAAGATGAATCTAATTCTAACTGTTTCTTTAAAAGCGTAACATTTTCGAATTTCTGTTCGGAACGAATTCTGTGTAGGATAGAAACGGATATTTTTTTATGGTATAAATCTTCATTAAAGTCAAAATAATGAACTTCTATCGATTTATTTTTACCATCAACAGTTGGGTTGTTGCCAATGTTCATTATTCCTTGAACCACTTTATTATTTATTGGACTTTGTACAACATAAACACCATCTTTTGGAATCAGTTTGTATTCTTCCTCAATTTTAAGATTTGCGGTTGGAAATCCTATCGTTCTTCCGAGTTGTTTTCCTTTACTTACTTTTCCGCTCAAACTATATTCATATCCTAAATATTTGTTTGCTAATTCCATGTTTCCTTCTAAAAGAGCATTTCTAATTTTGGTAGAACTTATAGAAACATCGTTTATTTCTTGAACAGTGATTTGTTCTACTTCAAAATCAAATTGTTCACCATAAGTAATAAGGTCGTCAATATTTGCAGTCCTGTTTCTTCCAAAACGGTGATCGTAACCAATAATTATTTTTTGAATATGTAGACTATCTACAAGAATTGTTTTCACAAACGCTTCGGCAGTTAATCTCGAAAAACTTTCGTCAAAAGGATGAATGATGAGGTTTTGGATGCCTATAGTTTCTAACAAATCAATTTTTTCGGCAATGGTATTGAGTAACCTTACTTCTGATTTTTCCTGTAAAACCATACGTGGATGAGGAAAAAAGGTAAGCACCACACTTTCATATTCTGAATCAAACGTGTTTTGGATTACTTTTTCTAGGATTTTTTTATGCCCAATGTGCACGCCGTCAAAAGTGCCTAGAGTTAGAATTGTTTTTTTTGTGGAAACGAAATCGTGAATAGAATGAAAAATCTTCAAAGTAAAAGTTTTATGATGCTGCAAATTTATACTAATAATAATAGACCTGTCTGCCGACAGGCAGGTAAAAAAAGAGGATAGAAACAAATCAATCCCCTAAAGTGCATGTTTTTTTTAATTATTCTTTAATAAACTGCAATGTTTTTTTCTCATCGTCTTTTGCAATAGTAATAAAATAGTTGCCAGTGCTCAAAGTCGAAGTGTTTACGGTTAAATCACTTTCTTTGGAAACTTGTTTTTTGCTAATAGATTGTCCTAGAGAATTGTAAATCGTATAACTGTTTGGTAGGCCAAATTCACTTGGTATTTTTATGTTTAACGTTCCTTTGGTTGGGTTTGGGTAAAGGTATATCGCATTTGAAGATTCAAATTCGGTATTGCTCAGTGTGTTAGTAGAAAAACGGGTATTTTCATACGAATTAAAAGTGTTACCATATTTAACAAGTGTCACGCCATCAGTAGATTTGATGTCATAATAACCGTCTCCACCACCGCAACAAATCCCATCGTTATAGAAGTCGTTTATAGTAAAAGAATAACATTGATTACTGGCTAAAGTCCAAGGTATTGTAAGTAAAGCTGGTAAAGGTTCAACTTCGGCATCACTATATGGACCACCACTGTATAATGTAATTCCTGAACTATTTTTTAAACTCCAACTGGTCTCACTACCAAACAAATCACGTTGCAATCTAAACACAAAATTAGTAAAAGTGTAATTTGTAGGCGAAACCGGTTGTATATAATTTCCGGTTGCGGTGTTGTTTGAATTTCTTTGATCTGCACTGCCATTTGCATTTAAAACAGTCACGTTAATAGTTGCGTTTATGGCTGAATTTACTGGAACTACAAAGGTTGCAGATTGATGTGTGGCTAAATTACCTGACCAATTATAGGTCGCCGCATTCGTTCCGTTTATAGTATAGTTAAGAGTCGCCGATGTTAAATTACTTGTCCCTCTATTATAAATTGTAATTTTTTGACCTGCAAAACAAGCTACGTCAGAACAATTTGTTTCTACCTTAACTTCCGCATCATTAGCAAATAGTGCCATTGGTAAATTTTTAGTAGAGGCTTTTAACGAAAGTCTTCTCACTGCATTATTTATTATCACTACCATTCTGTCTTTTTGGTTTTGGGTAAAAATGTTCATGCAGGCATCATTGGTATAATCCATATAATTTTCGGTCATGTCAAAACCAATATCACTAGGACAAGTGTCAAAAATGCCACAGGTGTAATGTTCATACCCAGCTTGTGGTGTGTCAGCACAAAAATCTGTGGCAATACAATCTGGTATATTTTCTAATTCATCACCATTTCCATCTCCCCAAATATGTCTTAACCCTAGCCAATGTCCAACTTCATGAGTCATTGTTCTTCCTTTGTCGTAGGGAGCATTTAGGGAAAAAGACCCTAAATCACTACTGCCAAAAGCCCTGTAATTTGCAACAACACCATCCGTATTTGGATCGCCTCCTGTAGTAAGTCCGCCTAAACCTACAGCTTCTGGGAATTGTGCATAGCCCAATATATTATCAACAAGATTTACACTCCACATATTTAAATATTGTGTGGGATTCCAGATGGTTGCGGGTTTTATATTCAAATCTATTTCGTCGCTTAAAGCAACCCATGATTCTTGACAAAATGCTACTCTATCTATGCCGTTTGTGGGGTTTCCGTTTGGGTCTTGTTGTGCGAGAGCAAATTCAATTTGTATGTCTGAACCTACTGGGTTAGAGTTAAATCCTGGTGTTCCCATCATTTTTCTAAAATCTTGGTTGAGTACTGTAATTTGAGATTGCACTTGCGCATCAGAAATATTTGGAGCTGTTCCTATTGCTTGACCACTGTGTATAACATGAACTACAACTGGAATGGTGATAATTCCACCAGACTCTGACGAAGTTCGCATTGCTTTATGTTGCTTGACTAATGGTGCTAACCAGTTTTCAAACTGCTCTCCAGTCATTCTTTTCGGGTTTTTTTCTTGAAGGCTTTTTTCGTATTCCGTAGTTACGCAACGATTTATTCCATTATTTGGATTTCCATTTTTGGAATTAATTGTTTGACCAAAAATGGTTTTGGGTTTCTTATTTTGACTGTATGAAATACTCATAGCGAGCAATAACATTATAAAAAATAGGTTTGTGGCAAAAATCGGGGTTGAATTTTTCATTATTTTTAAATTAAAAAATTTAGGAATGCTAATCTACTTATAATTAAATATAGAATGAAGTGTTTTGCAATTATTTAAAACTATTCTTTTATAAAACGTAAAGTTTTTTTTACAACTCCTTTTTCTATAGTAATAAAATAAGCGCCACTGCTCAAAAAAGCGGTGTTGATTGTAAAATTTTTTTCATCAAAGACTTTATCAATTTTAACGATTTGACCTAGTAGATTACTAATCTTATAACTGCATAGTAATCCTAAATTACTGGGAGTTGTTATATTTAAAATGTCTTTTACTGGATTTGGATAGATATAAAAATCATCCGAGTCTACAATTACGGGATCGTCAATATTTATACTAAATGTTTTACTTTCGGATGTTGAAAATGTAGCTCCAGAAAGCACCATAGTATTTCCATCAGAGGAAGTAATATTATAAAAACCATTACCATAATCGCAACAAATTCCATCGCCTTCTACGTCATTTATGGTAAAAGTATAACAGTCGTTATTAATAAGAGTCCAGGATTCAGTTATTAATGCGGGCAATGTCGCCTCATCAATATATGGTCCGCCATTATATAAAATAGTGCCAGAACTATTTTTTAAGTCCCATGTAGTTTCGCTGCCAAATTCATCCAGTTGCAGCTTAAAGATTAAATTATTGAAAGTATAATTATCAGGCAATATTGGAAGTATAAAATTACCACTTGCAGTATTGTTTGTTGTTCTTTGATCGTTTACTCCATTAGCTTTGTTGATGTTTATGTTCATCGTTCCGCTTATGGTTGAACTTACTGGGATGTCAAAAGTAGCGGATTTATGTGTTGCTAAATTACCAGTCCAATTATAAGTTGTAGTATTCACGCCGTTTATATTGTAACTTATTGTTGCAGTGGTTAAATTAGTTGTTCCTCTATTGTAGATTGTAATTTTCTGAATGATTTGTGCAGTTCCGCAGACTTCTGTTGGGCAACTATTTTCTATCTTAATTTCTGCATCATTTGCAAACAAAGGAACAGTAAAATTTTTTGTTGACGCTTTTAAGGAACTTCTTCGAGTTGCGTTATTGATAATTACTACCATTCTATCTTTTTGATTTTGGGTAAAAATATTCATACAAGCATCATCCGTATAATCCATATAATTCTCCACCATTTCATTTCCATTAGCATCGCAATTTACAACAGTAGGACAGTCAAAATTACCGTCATGTTGAATCGGAGTGTCTGCGCAATAATCATTTCCACAAGTTGCATCACCCCAAATATGTACTAATCCCAACCAATGTCCAACTTCATGTGTCATTGTTCTGCCTTTGTCGTAGGGAGCATTTAGAAAAAATGTGCCAAAATTAGTACTACCAAACGAACTATAGTTTGCAACAACACCATCAGTATTTGAACTTCCTCCAGATGCATCGAGTCCTAATAAACCTGATGCATCAGGAAATTGCGCATATCCTAAAATGTCATCGTCTGAAAAATCAACACTCCACATGTTCATATATTGAGTTGGATCCCAAATTGTAACTGGTTTTACGGTCGATTCTATTTCAGTATCGGACCATGAATTTTGACAAAAAGCTACTCTGTCTATTCCGTTCGTAGGGTTTCCATTTGGATCTTGCTGCGCAAGGGCAAATTGTATTTGCGTGTCTGCTCCAACTGGATTTATATTGAATCCGGGCGTTCCAATCATTTTTCTAAAATCTTCATTGAGTACCGTTATCTGTGATTGAACTTGTTGATCAGTAATATTTGGCGCAAATCCAATTTCTTGTCCGTTGTGTATTACGTGTACTACAACCGGAATTGTAATAATTCCGCCTGACTCAGACGAATTTCGCATGGATTTTTTTTGCTTGATTAAAGGTGCTATCCAGTTTTCAAATTGAGCACTTGTCATTCTTTTTGGATTTTTTTCTTGTAGAAATTTTTCGTATTCAGTTGTAGAACAACGAGTGTAGCCGTTTTTTGGATTTATATTTTTAGATTGTTTTTCTTTGCCAAACGCAGTATTATTTGGGTGCTTTTTTATTTGACTGTGGGTCAACCCGAAGTAAAGCAAACAAATTACTTTAAACAAATTATAAATAGTGAAGCCGTTTTTCATTTAAAGAATTAAATTTTTTTTACTTTCCGTTAAACGCAGTCATTGTGTTTTCTAATCCTGCGGTTCCAAAGGATTTTATAACTTCCGAAGCCAGTTCTAATCGTTCAGTAAGTTTTGCTTTTTCATCTTCATCCCAATCACCAAGAACATAATCCACTTGTTTGCCTTTTTTGAATTCATCGCTTATTCCAAAACGAAACCGATTATAATCTGTAGTGTTTAAAATGGCGTGAATGCTTTTGAGTCCGTTGTGTCCACCATCGCTTCCTTTTGGTTTGATGCGTATTTTTCCAAATGAGAGATTCAAATCATCGGTAATTACTAGGATATTTTCGAGTGGAATATTTTCTTTGTCCATCCAATATTTTACAGCTTTGCCACTTAAGTTCATGTAGGTATTGGGTTTCAAGAGCAAAAAGGCTCGGCCTTTAAATTTGTATTCGGCAAGCGCACCGAGTTTCACGGTTTCGAAAGAAAGACTTTCTTTTTTTGCAAAGTGATCCAGCACTTTGAATCCTATATTGTGTCGGGTATTTACATATTCGGCACCAATGTTGCCGAGTCCGACGATTAAAAATTTATTACTCACTGTTTTTATATTATTTTTTTGGTGTTCGTGAACCTCCGGTCTCATAGTATCACGTTTTTCCACTACTGGTTTTTGTTTGAAGATGTTTTTAAGCCAATTCATTTTGTAAAAATACGAAAGTTTCTATGAGTACAAATACAATAATAAATTGCGGAAGTATTTGGGGTATTGAAAGAAAAAATGATATTTGTTATTACACATAATTATGTTTTTTTGCCGAGGATTTTTACAGATTACGTTTTATAAGTCATTTTTATTCTATACTAAAAAACCAATTGTAAGCTTCCGATTTCTTTCGCCTTGAAATAGGAATTTCGACTCCGTTTTTTAAAACAAAATGATTGTTTTTTAAAGTTTCGATATGGTATCGATTAACTAAATACGAACGATGACTTCTAAAAAAACTTTTATCGTTGAGTATCTCTTCAAAGTAAGCTAGATTTTTCGATGACAATTCTCGGGAACCATTTGCAAAGTAAATGTAACTGTAATTGCGTTCTCCTTCAATGTGCGTAATTTGTTTTAAAGGCAATCGCAAGGTGCCGCTTTGTGTTGCCAATACCAATTTTTGATTCTCAACCGATTGTAATTCAAGATTTGATAACGCATTCTTTACTTCATCACTATTGCCCGAAGACTTAAGAAAGCGCTTTATGGCTTCATCCAATTCATTTTCCTGAATGGGTTTAATCAAATAATCTAAGGCGTTAAAACGGAATGCCTTGATGGCATAATGACTGTGCGAAGTAGTAAAAATAGTTTGGAAATTGATATCATCCAACTGCTGCAATAATTCAAAACCTGTCATATCGGGTAATTCAATATCCAAAAAAACAACATTGGGTTGATTTGATGCTATTAACTGTAAAGCTTCTTTACCTGAAGTAGCTATGCCCGCAACTGTTATAGCCGTTGGGTGTTGCAAGAGTAAATCATGCAAAACCGTTGCCATAAATGCATTATCTTCAACTATTATGGCATTTATTGATTTCATATAGCAGCAAACTTAAACCAAAAATACATTTATTTATAACCGTTTGATAATTTTAGTTACCTTATGATAAGCCAAATAAGGTTCGTATTCGTATTATGATATAAATTTGTTTACTAATCTTTATAAACAAACAATTATGATGGAAAAACTTCTTACACAAAATCATATAAAATGCTTCCTAATTGTCATCGGAGTATTTTTCGCATCTATTGTTTTCGGACAAAAAAGAACAGATGCGGAACTATTTGCCACCTGGAAAGATAAATCGAAACCAGAGACAGTAAGATTAGACGCAATTTTTGAGAGACTGAATGTTGATATAGACTCCTTAACCAACAGTCAAGAACCTAAATGGTTGAAGAAATGGCAAAAGGAAATTAAAGGAGCCATCGAACTGGCTATCAAAAACGACAAAAAGGGATACTTGCCGTTATTTTATGTTAATACTATGGAAGATTGTGCCGGCAACACAGAATGTATGTGTACGACTGCCCAAAAGGCAATAGAAAGTGCAAAGGTTGCAAATGCTTCCAAATTGCCAATTGTTTTATTTTTATACGTTGGAGTAACCAGTCATTGCAAGGCAAATGTTACAGAAGAAGATGTGATGAATGAATTTAATAAATTTAAAAGCACATTAGCAGATAATCCTAAAGATAATAAAATGTTACGGGAATTAAATTCCAGTATGGGAGAATGGGCTTTATATAATAATAAATTTCCAAAAGCCTTAGCTTATTTTCGGGAAAGCCTACGTTTATCTGAAAAACTACATTTAAGCGATGGGACTTATACACGAAACAATGCATCGCTTTCTGCTATACATACCAATATAGGAAATTACAAAGAATCGGAAAAGTATGTTGTTAAAAGTATAACGTTAGCGCATCAACAAAAAGACACTTTAAACATTGGTAGTTCCTATATAACCATGTCGAAATTACAGCTAAAGTTAAAAGATGAGGTTCAGGCGAAAATCTATGTAGATTCTGCTATGTACTTTATGAAAAATGTTAAGAAATGTGAGGAGTGTTATAACATAGCAAAAACGATAAGCGCCGGCATCAAGAATTTATCAGGTCACTTTTCAGAAGCTTTAAAAGATTTGAATGAAGTTGAATATTTTTCAAAAGAAGAAAATGGTGGTTTTAAACTGGAACATAATTTTTTCATTGAAAAAGCCAATGCTTTCATGGGTCTGAAAAGATATGATGAAGCTATCAACACCATCAATGCTTCAGAAGATACTGAAGTAACCTTATTTGGAACAACCTCTGATCAGTACGATATTTTAGTGAACGCTTATGAAGCAAAAGGAGATTATAAAAAAGCATTAGAAAATTATAAACTCTATGTACAAGTAGAAGATTCATTAGCGGTATGGAGAAATGGCAGCGAAGTAACCCGGCTGGAATTAGAAAGCGAATTCACGCAACAACAACTACAATCTCAACTCGACTTTCAAACCAAACTGAATAGACAAAAGTCAACCAAAAACTGGATTCTGTTTTTAGGTATTTCAACTTTTCTGATTGCTTTAGGATTATATTTCAGACTTCGTTATACAAGAAAAACCCAAAAACTATTACAGCAAAAAAATGAAATCATCGAAGCCGAAAAAGAAAAAGCACTAGCCAGCGAAAAAGCCAAACATCAGTTTCTTGCCAATATGAGTCATGAGATTCGCACGCCTATGAATGCGATAAAAGGCATGATTGATATTCTCATCAGACGTAATCCTAATAAAGACCAGAAAGAATATTTGGATGCCATCAAACAATCATCCGATTCACTCTTGGTTATTATTAACGATATACTAGACATCTCTAAAATTGAAGCGGGTAAAATAACATTAGAACACGAACCTTTTTCGGTAAATGATTTAGTAGATAATGTCCATACAATCATGCAATTCAAAGCCGAAGAAAAAGGGTTGCAACTCAAAAAAGACATGCCGACAGAACGCATGAATGTTACAGGTGATGACACTCGATTGCGTCAAATTCTGATCAATCTTATTGGCAACGCGATTAAGTTTACTGAAAAAGGTGTGGTTAAAACCACTATAAAATTGGATATAGTTGATAACAAGGTAAATCTGCATTTTATAGTATCAGATACTGGTATTGGCATAGATGAAGCTTACTTAGATAAAATATTTAAATCATTTGAGCAAGCTTATAGCGACACTTCAAGAAAGTTTGGCGGAACAGGTTTAGGATTAAGTATTTCTAAGAAATTAGTAGAACTGCACAACGGAAAAATTTGGGTAGAAAGTGAACCAGGAAAAGGCAGTCAGTTTCATTTTATCCTGGCGTATGACCTAGCCGAAACTTATACTCAAGACTTCCAATCTGAACATACTGATAACAATATTGCTGAAAAGCTAAAAGGAATAAGCATACTGTTGGTAGAAGACAATCAGTTCAATGCTATTGTAGCTCAGGAAGAATTGGAAGACGCTATTGAAGGCGTTACAGTAGAAGTTGCAGAAAATGGAGTCATTGCTCTTGAGAAATTAAAATCATCCCATTTTGACATTATTCTTATGGATGTACAAATGCCGACTATGAATGGATACGAAGCTACCAAAGCCATTAGAGCTTTAAATAACGAAAAAGCCAAGACGCCAATAATCGCTATGACAGCCAATGTGTTTAAAGAAGAAATCGATGCTTGCAACCAAGCTGGAATGAACGATTTTATTGGGAAACCATTTGATACCAACGAATTACTGCAAAAGATATATAACTTAAAAAACAAAAACTCATGATTACTAACAATCCAACCATTTTCATCGTAGATGATGAACCACTATTATCCGAAATGTTAGCCGATTATTTAAAAGACCAATATGGTGGTTTCAACATACAATCCTTTCCAACAGGAGAAGCTTGTTTAAAAAACTTGCATTTACAACCCAATATTGTAGTATTAGATTATCATCTGAACTCCAAAGAAAAAGACGCCGCTAATGGAATAGACATCTTGAAGGAGATAAAAAAACGAAACAAAATGTTGACAGTAATCATGCTGTCCAGTCAAAAAAGTTATGGAACCGCTACACAAACCATCATGTATGGCGCGGTGCATTATGTGATTAAAGGGCAAGATGCTTTTGAAGAGATTTATCAATTAATTAAAGCCAATGTATAAATGGTCGATTTAACCTTTTTAAAAAAATTTACCAAAGACGATACCGTAAAAATGAAGCGTTATATTTCACTTTATCTTGATGTAGCGCCAAAAACATTTGCCGAAATGCAACGCAACTTCGATAACAAGGATTGGGATCAGCTTCGTATTAATGCACATTCCTTAAAACCACAAGCTGATTTTATGGGAATTTCCAATTTAAAAGAAGAGCTCAACAAAATAGAAGAAGCTGTGAAAATGAATAATCTTAAGGATATTGAAAAACTATTTAATTCAGCTTTCTTATTATCCAGTAATTCGGAGAATACACTTAAAGAGATATTAGAGCAATTCTAAAAAAAAAGCACTAGTTTTACAACTGATGCTTTCTTGAATGATTGAAAAAATATTATTTTTTCTTTTTCCCTGCAGGAGCTTTTGCTGCTTTTGCTGCTTCTTGAGCTGCTTTCATAGCCGCACGAGAAATTCGTACTTGAGCTACAACAGTGTTGTCTGGGTGCAAAAATTTGTATTTGTCAGAAACAAGTTTCGTTACATACAATTTATTACCCATTTCAAGCGGAGAAATGTCAGCGTCAATAAAATCAGGAAGATTTTTTGGCAACGCTTTAACTTTTAATCTACGCGTGTTCAAACGTAATACTCCACCTAATAACACTCCAGGAGATACTCCAATAACTTTTACAGGAACTTCCATTGTGATTTCTTTGTCATCAAATAATTGAAAGAAGTCAATGTGTAAAATCTTGTCCGTCACAGGGTGAACCTGTATGTCTTGTAAAATGGCATTTAATGATTTTCCTTCACCAAGTTCAATCACAACGGTGTGTGCGTTTGGAGTGTAAACCAATGTTTTGAATGCTCTTTCGTCTGCTGAAAAATGCACTGGTTGATTTCCTCCGTATAGCACGCAAGGAACCGCTCCAGCATTACGTAAGGCTTTAGTCGCAACTTTGCCCACGCTTTCTCTTTCTGATCCTTTAATTGTAATCGATTTCATTGTAAAAAAATATAGTTAATAATTATTAAAATTCTTCTTTTTTTAACGCTTTTGACTTCCATCTCCCATCTTCAAACTTCCATCTCCTACATCAAAAATGTTCCACTAATCGAATTGTTATTTTGTACCATTTGCATTACCTCTGCAAAAAGCGGTGCGCAACTTACAACTCTTATTTTGTTTGATTCCTTCTTTAACGGAATAGAATCGGTAACTATTAATTCTAGTAATTTAGAATTTTCAATTTTTTGGTAAGCATCGCCTGATAAAATAGCATGTGTACAAATGGCTCTTACGCTCAATGCTCCTTTTTCAATCATTAAATCTGCGGCTTTCGCCAATGTGCCTCCGGTATCAATCATATCGTCAACAAGAACTACGTTTCTGCCTTTTACTTCACCTATTAGTTCCATAGTGTCAATAATATTAGCTGCCTTTCGTTGTTTGTAACAGATAACTACGTCTGATTCTAAAAATTTAGAATAGGCGTAAGCTCTTTTTGAACCTCCCATATCAGGCGATGCAATTGTCAAATTTGCTAGGCCTAGACTTTTTACATACGGCAAAAATATGGTTGATGCAAAAAGGTGATCTACAGGTTTTTCAAAGAAGCCTTGAATTTGGTCTGCATGCAAATCCATGGTCATTATTCTGGTTGCACCTGCAGTTTCTAATAATTTAGCCACTAATTTAGCCCCAATTGGCACTCTTGGTTTGTCTTTTCTATCCTGTCTTGCCCAACCGAAATAAGGTATTACTGCTGTTATATGTCTTGCCGAAGCACGTTTTGCAGCATCTATCATCAGTAACATTTCCATTAAATTGTCTGCTGTTGGAAAAGTAGAACAAACTATAAATACTCTCAAACCTCTTATAGACTCTTCGTAAGAAGGTTGAAATTCACCATCACTATATTTCGACATCGTGATTTTACCTAAAGGAATTCCGTATTCCTTGGCTATTTTCTCTGCGAGATAAACACTTTGTGAACACGCAAAAATTTTAGCTTCTGGCTCTAAGTGTGACATTTAATTTATTGTTTTATAGTTAGTTAGTGTGTTTTGTTTTATCGAGGTGCAAATTTAGCAATAAAATCCAACTGAGAAAGGAATTTTTAGATAAATTTATTAGAAATTGATATAATATTTTTTACATTTGCACCGTGTTAAAGGAAAAGATGTTTAGCTACCACTAAATATCTCTTTATTGCGTTGAAATAACTGTTGTTATTTTAGTCCTGCTAATTGCCCGGATGGCGGAATTGGTAGACGCGCTGGTCTCAAACACCTGTGGGAAACCGTGCCGGTTCGACTCCGGCTCCGGGTACAAAAAGCTCTTCTGAAAAGAAGAGCTTTTGTTTTTTACTGGAGTCGGGTCAAATTTTTTAATTTGATTTGGCTCCGGGTACAAAAAGCTCTTCTGAAAAGAAGAGCTTTTGTTTTTTATTGGAGTCGGGTCAAATTTTTTAATTTGATTTGGCTTCGGGCACAAAAATCGCTAACGATTGAACGGCTGTTTTAATCACAATGAATTTCTAACAATCAAAGCACACTTGTTTTCGATTTGTGCTTTTTTACCGCCTAATATCATTTCTGACATGATTTTTCCCATGGCTCTAAAATCAGTTGAAATGGTGGTAATTCCGTTTGCAACTACTTTTTTTAATGTGGTTTCATTATAGGAAATTATTCCAAAATCTTGCCCCAGTTTTAAATTTTGAAGCTTCGATTTTTCTATAACTCGTACTAAATCTCTATCATTTGGTATGATATAAACTTCTTCTGGTTTGATTTCTCTATTTTTGAATTCAGCAATCACTTCATATTCTAATATAAAATCAAGGCAAAATTTTTCGAATCCCTCTTTCATACCAATGGGTTCTCTGTATCCAGGAAAGATCAAAATCATTTTTTTATATTTGATTAATTTATATTTTCCTTTTAATAATGCCTGATAAATATCGTCTTTGTGATTTTGATAAACTGCGGGATAGTTTAATAATTCTGCCGTTGTTTGATCCAAGATATACACTTCGTTAACTGGTAGGGTTTTTATTATTGATGCCGCTCCAATTAAATTGGCTGGCATTATAATATATTTAGTATAATTTCCATTACTGTCATTTATTAGTTTTTGAAAAACTTTAAGGTTAAAGTGGTGGAAGAAAATATCTACCTCAACATCTTTACCAATGTTTTCTAAAATTGAATTATAAAGGTCTTCTTTGAAAATATTTAGCTCTTCAAAAAGTAAAAAAACGCGCTGTTTTATTGTTACAACGGTGCTTTTTATATAATATCCCTTTCCCAATATGGCATATATTATACCTCTTTTTTTTAACTCTTCATACGCCTGTAAAACAGTATCTCGAGATAATGAAAACTCGAGGCAGACTTTGTTTATTGAAGGGAGTTTCTCATCCTTTTTTAATTTGCCTTCCTCAATTGTTTTTTCAATTGAAGAAATGATTTGTTTGTATTTTGGAATACCTTGATTGTTTTGGATAGAAATAATTTTCATAAATGCATGAATTTTTGTGCAAGATACAAAAACTGGTAGGTACTGGTATGTATATTTTGAAAATTAATATATTTTTGAATTTCATTATTATCAATAAAAGTTAAAAATTAAAACACATATCATATTTTTATAACTAATTTTCTGATGAAATTATTTGGATTATTCTCAAACGGAGATATTGTTAATTCGTATGAATTGAGCAATCAAAATGGAATGCAATTAAAGATTGTTAATTTTGGAGCAACAATTACAGCACTAAAAATCCCATTGAAAAACGGAAAAGTTGTAGATGTAGTTTTAGGATTTGACAATTTAGATGCTTATGTAAAATCATTTTATTTAGAAAGTGCGCCCTATTTTGGAGCAACAGTTGGAAGATTTGCAGGTAGAATCAATAATGGAACTTTTTGTTTGAATGAGAAAAAATTCGATTTAAATAGTAATAATAATAATCATTCGCTTCATGGTGGAAATATAGGCTTTAGTCAAAAAATTTGGAAAGTAAAAAAAGTTAATCGCGAAAAAAATCCATCCATAACGCTAACCCACTTAAGCCCAAATGGGGATGAAAATTATCCAGGAGATTTATCAGTAGAACTTACCTATACTTTGACTGAAGAAAACGAATTAATTATTGATTACAAAGCTACTTCAACCCATGACACTATTGTAAATTTAACCCATCATAGTTATTTTAATCTTGACGGACATAATCTCGATGTTTTAGAACAGGATTTAGAGGTAAATTCTCAAAAAATGTTGGAAACTACAAACGAGAATATTCCAACCGGTAAGTATTTAAATTTAAAAGACCATCCTTTCAATTTTAACACTCCAAAAAAATGTCCTGCAAAAATTGACAACACTTTTATTTTAGAAAACGAGAAGGAACATGCCGCTTCGTTATTCAGCACGAAGAACAATTTAAAAATGTTAGTTTACACGAATCAGCCAGCAGTACATATTTATGTTGGTGGTAATTGTTTTAATAAAATAAAAGGCAAAGAAAATTCCGATTATCATCCCATAAGTGGGATTTGTTTTGAAACACAAAATTTCCCAGACGCACCAAACCATGATTATTTTCCGAGTTCGATTCTGAAAAAAGGAAGTGAATATTGCCATAAAACCATTTATAAATTTCAATCGTACTAATACATTTCTAGATAATGAATGATATATTAATTAAAAAAACAATCGCAGTATTTCAAGAGACTTTCGGGACATCACCAGAAAAAATGGTGCTTTCTCCAGGAAGAATAAACATCATTGGGGAACATATAGATTACAATGATGGCTATGTTTTACCTGCAGCTATCGATAAAATTATTTGTTTTGCTTTTGCCAAAAATAACTCAAAAAAATCTAGAATTTTAGCTTTAGATTTAAATGAAGAATTTGAAGTTGACTTAACTCAACCCATTTCATTGAGCAATGTAGTTTGGACGAATTATATTTTAGGGGTAATCAAACAATTACAAGATAATGGCCTTTTGTTCGGGGGTTTCGATTGTGTTTTTAGCAGTGATATTCCTGTTGGTTCTGGACTGTCTTCTTCGGCAGCTCTAGAATGTGGGACAATTTTTGGAATCGCAGCACTTTTTAATTTGTCAATTCCAAAAGTTGATATCGCACTAATGGGTCAAAAAGCGGAACATTGGGTTGGAATCAATTGCGGAATTATGGACCAGTTTTCGAGCGTTATGGGTCAGGAAAACAAAGTAATAAAAATTGATTGTAAAACCTTGGATTATGAATATCATGACGCCAATTTCAATGATTATTCTTTGATTTTATTCGATAGTAATGTCAAACATTCCTTAATGACCTCTGCCTACAATGAAAGACGAGAGCAATGTGATGAAGGACTTGCAATTATTAAAAGTAATTTTCCAGAAATCACCAGTTTTAGAGATTGTAACGAGAGTCATGTATTAAGCATTAAAGAGGAAATGGCGCCAAATGTTTTTGATAGATGCTACTATGTAATCAAAGAAATTCATCGTGTTGCTCTTGCCTGCAAAGCTTTGGATAACGGAGATATCAAAACATTAGGTAAATTGCTTTTTGAAACCCATGAAGGCTTGTCCAAAGAGTATTTAGTAAGTTGTCAAGAACTTGATTTTATAGTTGATACTTTAAAGCAAGAGAAAGCAGTTATTGGTTCTCGAATGATGGGTGGTGGTTTTGGCGGCTGTACTATTAATTTGATAAAGAAAGGGGAAGAAGAGGCTATAAAAGCTAAACTTACTCAAATGTATAAAGAAGCTTTTGATATAGAATTGAAAATTTATGATGTAAAAATCGGAAACGGTACATCGTTATATGAGCCAGTATTTTAGTTTTAAAGTCCTGTTTCGAAAGAAAAATATTTGCTACCTTATTTGCGGTAAAAAACACAAAAATAATAAAATGAAAAATTTTGATATAAACCAAGATCCTCACAGGCGATTCAATCCATTAATTAACGAATGGGTTTTAGTCTCACCACACAGAGCAACAAGACCTTGGCAAGGCCAAACCGAAAAAATCCATACGGATACACTACCAGAATACGATCCAACCTGCTATTTATGTCCAGGAAATGTTCGTGCCAATGGAGAAATAAATCCATTATATGAATCAAGTTTTGTTTTCGAAAATGACTTTGCAGCCGTAAAACAAGAACCAATTGCCTTTGCTGCCGAGACAAAGCCTACTTTCTTTAAAGCTAAACCAGAACGCGGAATTGCTAGAGTAGTTTGTTTTTCGCCAAAACATAATCTGACCTTACCTGAAATGGATCTTCCAGCTATTGAGTTAATTATTAGAACTTGGCAAAAAGAATACACGGATTTAGGAAATGTAGACTACATAAATCACGTTCAGATTTTTGAAAACAAAGGCAGTGTTATGGGATGTAGTAATCCTCATCCACATGGACAAATATGGGCGCAATCTTCGTTACCAACACAAGTGGAGAAAACACAAGATAGTTTGAAAGCCTATTTCGAAAAAAATCAAAGCAATCTTTTAATCGATTATTTGAATGAAGAATTAAAACTTAAAGAGCGCATTGTAATTGAGAGTGAGCACTTTGTGGCATTGGTTCCCTTTTGGGCAATTTGGCCGTTTGAGACGATGATTATTAGTAAACGTCATATAACGAATATAACCAACTTTACTCCAGAGGAAGTTTCGGATTATGCTATAATTTTAAAACAATTAACCATAAAATACGACAATCTTTTTGAGACTTCTTTCCCGTATTCATCAGGAATTCATCAAGCACCTACAGACGGAGAATTGCATCCAGAATGGCAATTTCACATGCATTTTTATCCGCCATTATTGCGTTCGGCCTCTGTAAAGAAATTTATGGTAGGTTACGAAATGATGGGAGAAGCACAAAGAGATATTACTCCAGAGAAAAGTGCTGCCGTATTGAAAACACTATCAGAGGTTCATTATAAAAATAAATAAAATGAGTAAAATTCTAGTAACAGGTGGTTTGGGTTTCATTGGATCACATACCGTTGTCGAATTGCAAAATCAAGGATTTGAAGTAGTAGTAATTGATAATTTATCTAATTCTTCTATCGAAGTATTGGATGGAATTGAACGAATTACAGGGGAAAAACCCCATTTTTCTGCAGTCGATTTAAGAGAAAAATCTGCTGTGCAGCGTTTCTTTGCAGAACACGATGATATTACAGGAGTGATTCATTTTGCGGCTTCCAAAGCAGTTGGCGAAAGCGTGAAAAATCCTTTGTTGTATTATGAAAACAACTTGGGAGCTTTAGTTTACATTTTGCAAGAATTAGAGAAAAAGAAAGAAGCCCATTTTATATTCAGTTCCTCTTGTACGGTTTACGGTCAAGCCGAAGTGATGCCTATTGCCGAAACAACTGCCATTCAACCCGCATTATCGCCTTATGGTAACACGAAACAAATAGGCGAAGAAATCATTGCCGATGTAGTCAAAGTGAGTGCCATCAATGCTATTTTATTGCGTTATTTCAATCCTATTGGCGCACATCCTTCTGCCGAAATTGGCGAATTGCCTATTGGAGTTCCTCAAAATTTGGTCCCTTTTATCACACAAGCAGGTATGGGATTACGTGCTGAATTATCGGTTTATGGAAATGATTATCCTACTGTTGATGGAACTTGTGTTCGCGATTATATTCACGTAGTCGATTTGGCGAAAGCCCACGTAATTGCTTTACAACGCTTATTAAACAAAAAAAATACAGCACAATTAGAGGTTTTTAATCTTGGAACTGGAACAGGAAGTTCAGTGCTAGAAGTGATTGATGCTTTTGAAAAAGTGAGCGGTCAAAAATTACCTTATAAAATTGTGGAACGTAGAGAAGGCGATGTGACTTCGGCCTACGCAAATACTGACAGGGCAAATACCGTTCTGGGTTGGAAAACTGTTTCGACTCTTGAACAAGCTATGGAAAGCGCCTGGAAATGGGAACAAAAAATCCGAAAGAAGAACTGTTAAAATAGGATCTTTCAAAAAATAAAGCAACTTTTTATTAGCGTATTAAATTATAATTAACCAATAATAAATAACCAAATGAAAACATTACAACTATACGATTACCTCGTTTTTTTAATCTATTTCCTCATTGTGGCAGGATATGGATATTCTGTATACAGACGTAAGAAAAGTGAAACGATGACCGCTTCGCATGATTACTTTTTAGCCGAAGGTTCATTGACCTGGTGGGCAATAGGAACATCATTAATCGCCTCGAACATTTCATCCGAACAATTTATCGCCATGTCTGGGAACGGTTTCAAAATGGGACTTGCTATTGCGACTTATGAATGGATGGCTGCTGCAACTCTTATTATTGTTGCGGTTTTCTTTATTCCGGTTTATTTAAAGAATAAAATTTATACAATGCCTCAATTTTTGAGCCAAAGATACAATGGGAATGTGGCCATGATAATGGCTGTTTTTTGGCTGTTGCTTTATGTAATTGTCAATTTGACTTCTATTCTTTATTTGGGCGCTTTGGCCATTAATGGAATTTCTGGCATTCAAGTAGATCTGTGCATGTACGGATTGGCATTTTTTGCCATAATAATTGCTCTAGGCGGAATGAAAGTAATTGGATATACAGATGTTATTCAGGTCGTATTTTTGATTTTAGGAGGTTTAGTAACCACCTATTTAGCCTTAGACAAAGTAGCACAATTAAATGGACAAAGCGGAATGGTTCAAGGATTCAACTATATGATGGATCAATCCGGAGACCATTTTCACATGATATTTAAAAAGGACAATGCAAATTTTCCCAGTTTACCGGGTTTGGCTGTATTGTTTGGAGGTATGTGGATTGTAAACTTGAATTATTGGGGTTGCAACCAGTACATTACTCAAAGAGCTTTGGGTGCGGATTTAAAAACCGCCCGAAGTGGAATTTTATTTGCCGCTTTCTTGAAATTGTTAATGCCAGTTATTGTTGTTTTGCCCGGTATTGCTGCTTATGTAATTCACATGAAAGGTGGACTACAAACTGAATTATTGGGAGCTGACGGTGTATTGAATCCAGATAGAGCTTATCCGGTATTATTGAATTTGCTGCCCGTGGGATTAAAAGGACTCTCTTTTGCGGCATTAACTGCAGCTGTTGTTGCATCTTTAGCAGGAAAAGTAAACAGTATTTCAACCATTTTTACTTTGGACATTTTCAAGAAAAAAATTAATGTAGATGCCAGCGAAAAGAGAATGGTGCAAGTTGGTAAAATAACGGTGGTTGTAGCGATGCTTGTTGCCGTATTTATTGCTCCCTTTTTAGGAATTGATAAAAAAGGCGGATTCGAGTTCATTCAAGAATATACTGGATTTGTAAGTCCTGGTATTTTTGCGATGTTTATTCTAGGATTTTTCTGGAAAAAAACCAGCTCAAATGCTGCAATGTTTGCTACCATTGGAGGTTTTTTATTATCAGTGTTTTTTAAATTCTTGCCAGGATTCGTGAATCTAGAGTTCCTGTACAGTTCAGGATTTGCTACTTTGGTAGAACAAAAAGATAAAACAATGGCTTATGAAATTCCATTTATAGATAGAATGGGTTTTGTGTTCGTAATATGTGTTTTGATAATGATTGTAATCAGTTTAATCGACAGCAAACGAGGAGTAGTTGTAAAAGGATTAGAAGTTGACACTAAAATGTTTAAAGTATCGAATGGTTTTGCCGTAGGCACGATGATAATAGGCGGAATTCTAGTGGCGCTATATTCAATATTTTGGTAAGAAATAGTTTTTTTTAATTATGTTTTTTTTTATTCACAGTGTGAAATTGATGCCATTCAATTTCACACTTTTTTTATTACATAAGTAACAACTCCCCAAATTACCAATTCGTTTTCATGATTGACTTTAATGGGTTGGTAATTTTTGTTTTCGGGCATTAAGTAAACACCATCTTTTTCTACCAAAATTCTTTTTATAGTAAACTCTCCATCTATGAAACAAACAGCAATTTTGTTGTTTTGTGGTTCAAGGCTTCGGTCAATTACTAAAACGTCACCATCGTCAATCCCCGCACCAGTCATTGAATTTCCAGAAGCTTTTGCATAAAAAGTGGCTTCTCTGTTTTTGACCAACACATTATCCAAACTAATTTTGCTTTCGTCAAAATCTGCGGCAGGCGATGGAAAACCAGCTTTAATCCCAGCAGCAATAAACGGAAGTTCATGGCTGCTTTCAAAATCAGGAAGGAAGAACGTTATTTTGTTTTTTAATGGCATTTTACTTCAAAAATTTCTTTAATATCAGTAGTGTATTTTTTGGACAAATGATTTTGTTTCATTTTCCAAGTGCGTTGCAAATCTTGATTTCCCAAACGTATTTTGCGCTCGCCTGTTTTTTTGTGAAAGGCATCGATAACTTGCATTAGTTTTTGATGTTTTGGATTTTCTTCTTCAAAAAGATGCAATTGTTTTTGATCCTGCGGAATAATTTGCGTGACAATAATTCCGGCTTTTTTATAAGTTTCCCCTTCTTCAAATAATTCCGCAAGCATTTTAACCGCTACGGAACTTAATGTAATATTCGAGTTACTAGCAAAGGGTAAGGTTTCTAGTTTATAAAAGTTATAGCGCTGTCGATCTACTTTGTATTTGTCTTTTCGAAGGTATAAAATTACGCCATGACAGCAAGAATTTTGCTTTCGTAATTTCTCGGCGCATACTGTAGCAAAAGTAGAAACACGTTCTTTCATTTCGTTAAAGGTGCTAATGTTACCGTCAAAACTTCGGGTAACGGCAATATTTTTTTTGCTTTTGGGTTCTTCCATTTCCAATACCGATTGTCCTTCTAATTCATATTTTAATCGCAGACCAACAACTCCCATTTCCTTTTTGATGAAACTTTCGTTGTGAGGTAAAGTAAAATCATAAGCGGTATGAATATTTTTTGCTTTCATTTTGGCGGTCAATCGAAAACCAATTCCCCAAACATCTTCAATTTTTGTCCATTTCAGTGCTTTGATGCGTTTTTCTTCGGTGTCTATAATGTAAATTCCGGCGGTTCTTTCTTGAAATTTCTTGGCAATTTTATTAGCAACTTTCGATAAGGCTTTGGTCTGGGCAAAGCCAATACAAACCGGAATGCCGACCCATTTTTGCACTCGGGTTTTCATTTGCAAACCATAGATGTGGTAGTTTTCAATTTTCATTCCACCAAAACTCAAAAATGCTTCGTCAATACTATAGACTTCCACATTTGGCGTAAAGCCTTCTAAAATTTTCATGACTCGATTACTCAAGTCTCCGTACAAAGCATAATTTGAAGAGAACACATGCACATTTTGTTGTTTCAATTGTTCCCGAAATTTAAATTCTGGAGCACCCATTGGAATACCTAAATCTTTTGCTTCATAACTTCTCGATATAACACAACCGTCGTTATTAGACAAAATAACAATGGGTTTTCCAATGAGTTGAGGTTGGAAAACACGTTCGCACGAAGCATAAAAATTGTTACAATCGACTAAAGCATACATGAGGTAAAATTACAGAATAAGCATGTATCCAAACCAAAGTTGAAAGTTAATTTTTGGGATTGTTGATAAATAGTTTTGAGTTTGAGTTCGATTTTTTTATTGGTCTTAATCTTAGGAAAAGAAATTATACTCCGTTTGGTTTTAGTTAAAGAATACCCAAATTTCAATTTATAAGGAAATAAATCTTTTTTATTAAACACCTGATTTCAAGATATTTAATAACTTATAATTAGTCTATTGTTTAAAAACACGAAACCATGAGCCAAGTTTTTGGCACGCTACTTGGATATACCTAGTCAAATAAGTAAATAAAGCGAAAGCCGAAAAGCTCAAGAGTAGGCAAAAACCCAAATAAGATAGATTATGAAAAAAATTACCCTTTTAGTAGCTAGTATCTTCCTTATTGGAAGTGGTGTAGCGAATGCAACAGAGAGAAATAGTAATAAATCTCCTGTTGATTTTAGAAATGCGGATCCAATTGTATTCTCAGAGAGAGGCGTTGAGTTTTACGTATTTGCTGACGGACAATTTGATTTTAATACAACGCCTTCAACTGGTGATATGTATTATAAACAAGGGAGAAGAACTAGTGCCGTGAATAAAACTTATGGAACTCCGGCTGTTATTCGAAATGGAAATTATGGTGTTAAAATTGAACACGATTATGCGGGTAGAGTGAGACGTATCGGAAACGTGTTTATTAATTATGATGCAAATGATAGAATTAAACGAGTGGGTTCTGTTTACATGACTTACAACCGTTTTGCTTTGACACAAGTAGGTGGTTTGCAAATTATTTATAACCGTCGTGGTCAAATTGTGGATATTTTTGGTTCTGTAAAAGGCGGTAGAAATTATCAATACTATCAACACTATAATAGCGGTTATGACAACGATGATGATAATGATCAAAACTCGGGTAATCAAGACGACATCTATTATAGAACTAATGGTTCAAAGGGCAAAAATGAGCAAGCTAAAGTAGCTGATAGAATAAATAATTAGATTTTTTGAATTGGTTGGTAGAAAATTCCCGTTGGTATTCGTATCAATGGGATTTTTGTTGTTTTGTTCTAAAAAATCTCTCAATCACAACCTGCGTAAACATTCGTGCTCCCGCATCATTCATATGTCCGCAGGAAGAAAAACAGCGGTCGCTTTTTATGCCGTTTTCAATATAAATGCAGTAAGATTGAAAATCAATCTACTTTGATACTTCTTGATTCCTTGATAGATTTTGGAGAACGACTGCCGTGAAAAGCTCTTAAAACTTCTATTCTGTGGGGTGTAATTCTGTAAATGATGAGGTAGGAACCAAAAATGATATTCCGGTATTTCTTGGTTTTGGTCTCCAGATGACGACATTCGGGATGGAGTAAATAGCGCGATTCGAGATTTTGGGTGTCCATTAATAGTTCATCGAAAAATGATAATGCAGCTTTTTCGCCGAAGGTTGCTTCTCCATATTCAAAAATATCTTGAATATCCTTATAGTAATAAACAGATTTGACTACTTTTTTCTTTGTAATCTCCATTTATCGAATCTAATTTTAAACTCATCTAATGTTAAAAATTCTCCTTCTTCCGCCTCTTTTATCAAAGAAGCCAGTTTCTTTTGAGACATTGGTTTGCCTGGAGTGGCAAGATTGTTAGAATTTTCGTTTTTAGTTTTCATAAATTGAAGCTTACTTATTTTCAAATGTATTAATATTTTTCAAATAAATTATTCTTTTAGGGAATATATTAGGATTGAGGGAATTAAGGGTTTTTTGATTGTGTTGGTGGGCACGGAAAGGATTTCCGTGCTAGCATTTTATATATCCGAGCGGTCGGGATTATGTTGTTGTTTCAATTCCAATCACTTTAAAATTTACAAAAACTGCTTTTTACTTCGTTCCAAAAAACTTCTCAATAACAACCTTCGTAAACATTCTCGCTCCCGCATCATTCATATGTCCGCAGGAAGAAAAATAGCGGTCGCCTTGCACCACGTTTTCTAGATTGTGAATTTCGGGATAAATTTTATTAGCTTTTTCAAAATAATCTAGTCCTTTTACATTGGTACACATCGGCGTCATAACGGTAATTAGATTGTACTTATTCTGTTTGCAAATTTGCTTAATCTCTTCGTAGTATTTGTTGCGAATGGGTTTCAAAGCTCTGATGTCATTTTTCATATTTCCTTGCTTTTTGCTAATCAAAGGATGATAACCTTGATGGTCTAAAATATTCGTAGGTTGCTTTATTGCGGAATGGTACATTTCCCTAAAACCAATAAGTGCATCAAAATCGATATAACGATAAAACGGAATATAATACAATTCATTAAAGTTCTCTTGATTCGAAAAATGATTCTTTATTGTTTCGGAATGATGAATGTAAGGCAAGAACTTTGCTGCAATAGCATCGGATTCTTTTTCGTTACAAAGACCCAAATCAGCTTCAAGAATTACTGTTTTTATTTTATAATTGCGTTCTGCCATTAATTTCAATAGTAATGAAGCCTCGAATAAATGTGCGCCACTCATTCCGAAATTAAAGGTTTTCAATCCTTTTTTTTCAAACAATTCAGGGACAAAATGATTGTTGGCTCTCGATGAACCCAAAATTATCACATCATAATTTCCAGCTTTGGAATTGAAGACCTTTTCCACTTTTCCACGATGGGAAGAATGCAAATAAACGGTCGTGTATGCCCAATCCAGCACTACTAAAAGTAATAGAAGAATGAGTAGAATTCTGGCAACTACTATTATAAATTTTTGCATTAGAATTGAAAATAAATAAATTCTTTATAATCGGCATACGTTCCCAAAGCGATAATTGCCAAGAGACACAACGTCATTTTTAACCCGTTGTATTTTCCTGAAATGGGTTCTATTTTGAATCGGCTATTCCATTCCACCATAATAAAAGCTAGAACTAGGAGCAGCAATTCATAATTGTAGCGTTGGTTTTGTAAGTATTGGGATGCGAAAGTCCCGTTGGTGAAAATATTCTCAATATAATCAAATGCGATATGAATGGATTTTGCCCTAAAAAATATCCAAGCCAAGCACGTTATTGCAAAAGTGGCGAGAATACTAAAAAAAACTTTTATGGAATTGAAATCCCAATGCAATTCTGCTGTTTCCAGATTATTTCGGTTGGTTCCTAATAGTAAAGACGGTAGGAAATACAAAGCATTTATAAATCCCCATGCCAGAAAAGGCCAATTGGCACCATGCCAAAAACCGCTTACTACAAATATGATGAAAACATTACGAACTTGTTTGAGTTTGCTTCCACGGCTTCCGCCAAGAGGAATGTACAAATAATCCCGAAACCAAGACGACAACGATATGTGCCACCTTCGCCAAAACTCGGCAATATCTCTGGAGAAATAGGGGTAATTGAAATTGCGCAATAAGTCCAATCCAAACAATTTAGACATTCCCAAAGCCATATCAGAATAACCTGAAAAATCGCCATAAATCTGGAACGCAAAATACACAGCTCCCAAAATCAAAGACAAGGTATTCATCGAGGTGTAATTGTCAAAAATAGCATTGGCATACGTGGCACAAGTATCGGCAATGACCACTTTTTTGACCAATCCCCAAATAATTTGATAGATTCCTTCTTTGGCTTTTTCGAAATCAAAGATCCGTTTTTGTTTTACTTGTGGCAATAAATGAGTGGCTCTTTCGATTGGTCCAGCGACCAAAAGCGGAAAATAACTCACAAATAAAGCGTAATCAACTATGTTTTTCTCGGACTGAATTCTTTTGTAATAAATGTCAATTACATAAGACAAGCCATGAAAAGTGTAGAAAGAAATCCCAACAGGAAGAATCACGTCTAACAAAATTGGACTGGAATGTATGCCAATAGAAATTAAAAGTTCTGAAAAAGAAGCAGCAAAAAAGTTGTAGTATTTAAAAATCCCTAAGAAACCAAGATTGAAGACAATGCTCAACCAAAACCAAAATTTCCGCTTTCGTTCTCCACTACTTTTTTCAATATGAATACCCGTAAAATAACATATAAGTGTTGAAAACAGCAATAAAAACAAAAAGCGCCAATCCCAACAGGAGTAAAAGTAATAACTCACCACAACCAGAAATGCGTTTTGCCCGGTTTTAGTTTTACTAAAAACGAACCAATAGAGTAAAAAAACTATGGGTAGAAAAACAGCAAAGGTTAGCGAATTAAAAAACATATTTTGGTTGTAAAAAAATTACCGCAGATTCGCAGATTTTGATAAATTTTAAAATCTGCGAATCTACGGTTAAATTATTTTGTAATCATACTGACTTTTACCCCAGTAAATCGAGCACTAACGAAGGAAACAAACCTAAAAGAATGTTTAATACAATTGCCACAACAGCGACGCCATAAATTAATATTGGTGTTCCAGTTCGGGTTTCGTTTGGCTCTTTCGTATACATGGCTAAAATCAATTTAAAATAGTAACCTACACTGATTATAGAGTTGATAACTGCAGCAATTACGACTACAAGAAAACCAGCTCGTATGGTTTGATCAAACAAAACTAATTTTGCAAAAAATCCTGAAAAAATTGGAATTCCAGCCATAGAAAGTAATGCTCCAGTAAGTATCGCAGCTAATAATGGGTTGGTTTTTCCTAATCCGTGAAAGTTTACAATATCCTCGTTTTCTCGATTTTTACAAGCGTATAAAATGACACTAAAAGCGGCAATTCCGGCAAGTGAATAAGCAGTTGAATAATACAACAAACTGCTAGCCGAAGATGATAAGCTCAACAATGCCATCAACATAAAACCCGCATGCGAAATTCCAGAAAAGGCCAACATACGTTTTACATTGGCTTGTTTGAGCGCCATAATATTCCCAACGGTCATTGAAGCAATCGAAATGATGACAATGAGCAATTGAAATTCAGGAGAAATATCGGCATTCATGCCATACAATAATTTGTATAAAGTTGCCATAGCAACTACTTTTGCCAATGTACTCATTGTTGCAGTGGTCAAAGCTGGTGCACCTTCATAAACATCTGGAGCCCAAAAATGGAAAGGTACAGCTGCAATTTTAAATAACATTCCAATAGTTACCATTGCAATTCCTATTGGAAACCAAATAGGCAATTCGGCAGATCGAGACCAATCGTAGATATCGGTAGTGTCAAAAGTTCCCATTGCGCCATAGATTAAGCAAATTCCAAATAAAATTATTGCCGATGCAAAAGAACCCATCAAAAAATATTTCATTCCAGCTTCGTTGCTTTTTATGTTTAATCTACTGCTTGCGGCAAGAATATAAAGCGAAATAGATAAGACTTCTATCCCAAGAAAAAACATGGCAAGATTTCCAAAAGAAACCATAACCACAGCTCCTGACAAAAGAAATATTTTTATGGCAATAAAATCGGACAATTTACTTTGATGTTTTTCATAAAAATTATGACTCAAAGCGATTAGGAAAATAGTAAGCACAATAAATAAACTCGTGAAGGCTGATGAAAATTTACTTACAACAATCATATTGTTATAGTAACTTCCTACAGTATTAAACTCGGAAATGTTAAGACCAAGAATTGCAATTAATCCAATCACGGTTATTGGAACTATAGCTTTTCTTAAATTGAAAATTTCAAATAAGAGGCATAAAACACCTAATCCTATTATTGCTATTAATGTATTCATTTTTTGATTTGACTAGTTAGTTCTATTTATTTGTGATAAAATGGTTTCAAGACTTGGCGTTATCAAATCTGTAATGGGTTTTGGATACATTCCAAAAAAGAATAATACGCCAATAATTAGCACAAAAACTATTATTTCTTGTGTGTTAATATCTGCAAAAATTTTAGTATTTGTCTCGCCTAGCATTGCATTTTGAAACATTTTCAACATATAATAAGCACCCAAAATTATGGTTGATCCGCCTAAAAGTGTAAACCAAATAGCTACTTGTGACAAACTATATAATACTGTGAATTCTCCAACAAAGTTAAAAGTTGATGGCAACGCCACGGATGCCAATACCAAAATCAGGAACATGGAGGTGAATTTTGGTGATTGAGATCGAATTCCTCCCATTTCTGAAATGATTCTAGTTTCATATCGTCTATAAATAATTTCAGCGGCAAAAAATAATCCAACAACTACAAAACCATGCGCAATCATTTGTAAAACAGCACCACGAAGTCCATCAAGTGTTAAAGTATAAGTTCCAGCTGCAATTAATCCTACGTGTGCCAGTGATGAATAAGCTAATAATTTCTTTAAATCTTTTTGGCGTAAAGCTACAATCGAACCATATAGTACTCCAGCGATTCCAGCCGAAATCAGAGTAAACATATAGTATTTTGCAGCCAATGGCGCAATGGGTAATTGCCAACGAATAATGCTGTACAATCCCATTTTTAGCATAATTCCCGAAAGGAGCATTGTACCAACTGTTGGTGCTTTTTGATACACTTTTGCTTGCCAAGTATGAAATGGTATAATTGGAATTTTGATGGCATAAGCCAAAAAGAAAGCTAAAAAGATCCACAACTGTTCACTTGATGACAAGTTTAATTTATACAAATCTTCAATTAATAAACTACCCGCTTTTTGATATAAATAGATAAAGGCAAGCAACATAAACAGTGAACCAGCCAAGGTATAAATAAAGAATTTTACGACTGCTTTTTTACGCTCTTCGGCATCGCCATTTCCCCATAGCAATGCGATAAAATAAATTGGTATTAATGATAATTCCCAAAAAACATAATATAATAATCCATCACTGGCGAGGAAAGTTCCCGACATTGCAAATGCCATAAATAAAATTAATGCATAAAAAGATTTCGAGTTTTTGTACTCGTTTCCAAAGGAAGAAAATATAATAATTGAGGTCAAAGCAGTAGTTAACAAAAGCATTGCTATTGAAAGTCCGTCCGCTTTGAGGGCAAAATAAATATTGGGTTTTGAAATCCATTTACCAATAAAGTCGATGTTTTCACCTGCATTAAAATGACTTAACAAAACTAGAGTACTTCCAAAAGCAGCTAAACTGAAGAACAACGCTATTTTTGAAGCGAGTTTATCACCGGCCAAAAACGTTGAAAATGCGCCAACTAATAGTATAATTAAAACAAGAGTTATATTCATAATAGGAAAATTATTGTGCTAAAAATAAATAAGATATAAATGCGCAAAGTCCAATAACAAAAGCGAAAAGATAAAAACCAATACTTCCGTTATGGAATTTTCTGCCTTGTGAACCGAGTTCATTAGTTATTTTTCCAAATCCAAAAATCACAGCAGACAAGCTCGTTTCGAGTGTATCTCTAAAGTAACTTGACAAGAAATTTAAGGGTTTTACAATAATGAAATTATAGGCTTCATCAACGTAGTATTTATTGTATAACACTTTAGAAAATCCAGTAATTTGGTTGTCCTCTAATGGTATTGCTGCTTGTTTGATGTATTTTCCATAAGCAATACCAATTCCTATAAACGCACCAATTAATGCGATTCCCATTAGGATATATTCCGTTTTACCCAACACATGTTCTTCGTGAGCAGTTGCGGCAAAAATAGGAGCCAAATACTCATTCAGTATACTATGACCAGGCAAACTAATAGCACCACCAACGATGGATAAAATTGCTAAAATTATTAAAGGAAGCGTGATTAAAGTAGGACTTTCGTGCAAATGATTTTTTTGGTGTTCCGTTCCTCTAAATTGGTTGAAGAAAGTTAAATACATCAACCTAAACATATAGAAAGCCGTCAAAATCGAAGCGATTGAACCAACAACCCAAAAGCCTATATTTCCGTGAAAAGCTGAAATTAATATTTCATCTTTAGACCAAAACCCTGCAAAAGGAAAAATTCCTGCAATTGCCAATGAAGCGATCATCATGGTCCAAAAGGTAATAGGCATGACACTTTTTAATCCACCCATTTTGCGCATGTCTTGTTCGCCATGCAAAGCGTGAATTACAGAACCTGAACCCAAGAACAAACAGGCTTTGAAAAAAGCATGTGTAATTACGTGGAAAACGGCCACTTGATAAGCGCCTAATCCCAAAGCCAAAAACATTAAGCCCAATTGCGAAACCGTAGAATAAGCAAGAACTTTCTTGATGTCATTTTGAACCAATCCAATAGTTGAGGCAACAAGAGCAGTAACTGCTCCTATTATTGCAATTATATTTTGAACGCTTGGAACAATATCAAATATGAAATTTAATCTCGTAATCATAAAAATTCCTGCTGTAACCATAGTTGCAGCATGAATTAATGCCGATACTGGAGTTGGTCCAGCCATAGCATCAGGCAACCAAGTGTATAAAGGAATTTGCGCTGACTTTCCACAAGCACCAATAAACAGGGCTAAAGCAGCAATTGCAATCCATAAATCATTAATATCTGTTGCGGTTGTAATACTCGTTTTAAGTGTTGTAAAATCTAGAGTTGCGAACAATATTCCAATAATAAAAATCCCAATCAACAGTCCTAAATCACCTATTCTATTCATGATAAATGCTTTCTTGGCAGCATCATTATACTCTTGGTTTTTATGCCAAAAACCAATTAACAAATAGGAGCAAAGCCCAACACCTTCCCAACCAATGAACATTACAAGTAAGTTGTTACCCATAACTAGTGTAATCATAAAGAAAACAAACAAATTCAGATAGGCAAAAAACACGTGCATCTTTTCATCATCATGCATATAACTTATTGAATACAAATGAATCAAAGAACCAATTCCGGTTACAAAAAGCAACCATAAAATAGATAATTGATCTAATAATAATCCAAAACTCACTTTGAAATTACTGATTTGCATCCATTCGAATAAATCAATATTTATAGGATGTTTGGTTTGATTTATTTGCAAGAAAAAGTAAAGTGTAACTGCAAAAGAAATCACTACAGTTGCGGTTCCAACAATTCCTGAAAGTGATTTTCCCAATCGTTTTCCAAAGAAAACATTAAGTAAAAACCCTAAAAAAGGCGCTAATAATAAGACTAAAGCTAAATTGGTATCCATTGAAAATTATCCTTTTAAGTTTTTTAAATTAGCTACATCAATCGAACCCGAATTTCTAAATATCGAAACTAAAATTGCCAATCCTACAGCAACTTCAGCAGCAGCAACTGCCATAGAAAAAAACACAAAAACTTGCCCTTGCGCATCCTGATGGTAAGTGGAAAAAGCCACAAACAATAAGTTTACTGCATTTAGCATAATTTCTATCGACATAAAAACAATGATCGCATTACGTCTGTACAACACTCCAAAAATTCCAATACAAAATAGTAATATGGAAAGGAAGATGTAATTTTCAATACCTATTTGGTTTAATATATTGTTCATTATTTTTCTACTTTTTCTTTTTTAGACAATAAAACAGCGCCAATCATAGCAATTAAAAGTAATATGGATGCGTACTCAAAAGGCACCATATATTCGTTCAATAAAACTTTTCCAAGTACTTTGATCGATTGAAAATCTTCGCCAGTTACACTATAAGAGTTATCAGGAATAGGTTTTGAATTTTTAAAAATCAATAACAACACCACACAAAGCAAAAAGAAAGATACAATAGCACCCAACCTAGTAAATCTTGGTTTGTGTACTTCGTTTTCTTTGTTCAAATTCATCAGCATTATCGTAAACAAAAATAAAATCATAATGGCTCCAGAATATACAATGATATGAACCACCGCCAGAAACTGGGCGTTCAATAATAAATAATGACCTGCAATCGAGAAGAAACAAATCACTAAATAAATAGCACTGTGAATCGGGTTTCTGCTATATATAGTTAAGAAAGCCGTTGCAATAGTCACTATAGACAAAACACAGAATAATAAAAGTACTGTTGACATTAGTTTGCGTTTTTAAGTTGAGCATTTTTCATTGCAATATCAAGAGGCATCACGAGTTTGTCTTTCCCAAAAATAAAATCTTCTCTTTCGTAACTCGACGGAACTAATACTTTAGATGTTGTCAAATAAATTGCATCTTTTGGGCAAGCTTCTTCACACAATCCACAAAAAATACAACGCAACATATTGATTTCATAAATCGAAGCATATTTTTCTTCTCGGTACAAATGTTTTTCATCAGCCTTGCGTTCTGTTGCTGTCATAGTAATCGCTTCGGCAGGACAAGAAAGCGCACACAAGCCACACGCAGTACAGTTTTCCCGACCTTGTTCATCGCGTTTTAGCATGTGTTGCCCTCGATAAACGGGACTCATTTCGCGAACTTGCTCTGGATATTGTATCGTTACTTTTCGGCGAAACAAATGTTTTATGGTTATCCACAAACCTTTTGCAATGGCAATGAGATACATTTTCTCCAAAAAAGACATTTCCTTATTGGAAACCATCTTTTTTCTACCCGATAATGATATAGTTTCTATAGACATTTTTTATTTTTTATTTGAAGCTATTCCTGCTATCCGTTTCAATCCACGCAAAAGGCGTGGGATTTCCTCTTCTATCAGGGCTAGGCATTCCTGTACTAATTATATTTTATTTTTTAAAACCAATTTTAATTCTTTCCACTTTATTTTCTTGCTTTTCCATCATTTCATCAAGATAACTAAAGAGTAATTCTACATTCTTATCATTATTGTCTAATCTTCTTTTTATTTCTTGAATATCAATTTTTGAACTCAAATTATTCGTAAGAAATTCTCTCATACTTACAAAAATTTCAATAATTTTAATGCTCATTTGAGTTGCTTTCTCACTTTTTACAACATTCGATAATTGTAAAATTCCATGTTCTGTAAAAACATACGGCAATGAACCACCTAATGCTTGTTTTGAAGGTATTGCATTTTGCGATACCATAATTTCTGTTTCAATTTCGTTCAATCTAAACATAAAATGTTCAGGAAATTTACCAGGATTTCTAGCTATTTGCTCTCTTAATCTTCTAGGTGAAACCTCAAACATTTTTGCTAAATCTCTGTCTAACATTACTTTAATATTCCTAATCAAATAAATTTTGTCTTGAATAATTTCATTCGGAATGATAATGCTGCTCATCTCTAATTTTATTTACAAGGTGTCGCATTTTGCGACACCTTTAGTTTTTGTTTGCATAATTTAATTTAAAACAATGATTTAAAGCAATTTAAATTTCTTTGCACTTGTTTAAACTTAATTAAAACTATCAAAATCACAACCTAAAACCCTAAATAAACTGCAATCTCACTTCTTAAAAGCACAATTCCAGTAATCACAATATTTACAATCGATAGGGGAATTAATATTCTCCAACCCAAATGCATTAATTGATCGTATCTAAATCTTGGAATCGTCCAACGAACCCACATATAGAAAAATATAAAACTACATATTTTTATAAACAAAACTACAATCCCTAAAACATTGGCAATATTGACACCCCAATTTTCAACAGCCCAACTCATTCCAGGATAATTATATCCACCAAAAAACAATACCGCTAATATGGTCGATGAAATAAACATATTTGCATATTCCGCAAACAAATAAAAACCCATTTTCATGGACGAATATTCCGTATGATAACCGCCAATTAGTTCACTTTCGCATTCTGCTAGATCAAAAGGTGTTCTGTTGGTTTCGGCAAAAGCACATATTAAAAATATTAAAAACGATACAGGTTGGTAAAATACATTCCATCCAAAACCCGATTGTTGTGCCGAAATTTCTCTCAAGCTCAAAGTTCCCGTCATCATCAATAACGCAATCATCGATAATCCCATCGCAACTTCATACGAAACCATTTGCGATGCTGCACGAACGGCACCCATTAAGGAGAATTTATTATTCGAAGCCCAACCACCAATCATGATGCCATAAACTCCAACAGAAACAACTCCAAAAATGTATAATAATGCGATATTAATATCAGCAGCTTGAAGCAAAATATCTCTTCCAAATAAATGGAAATGATCACCCCAAGGAATAACTGCACTAGTCATCAAGGCAGTACTCATTGCAATTGCTGGTCCAACAAAAAATAAAAATCTATTGGGAGTATTTGGTTCAAATTCTTCTTTAGAAAATAATTTTAATCCATCAGCAAGTGGTTGCAAAAGTCCCCATGTCCCAGCTCTATTTGGACCTATTCGATCTTGAAGCCAAGCGGCAACTTTGCGTTCTGCCCATGTAGAATACATCGCCATAAGCATGGTAATAGCAAAAACGATTACTATTATAACACTTTTTTCTATGATAATAGTACTATTCATTATTGCCTAAACTTTCTTGATTAATAATATCTTCTTCGGTTAATGGAGCAGAAACCATACTGATTTTTTTACGATCTTCTTCTCTACCTTCCAAAATGAATTTTTCGGTAGCGATTTCTACTTTGTGCAATTTTCTATTGTACTTATTTTGGTTGATAACTGAATCTTTCTCGAATGCTCTTGGTCCTTCAATAGTCCAATCGGTTATTTCTTTTTTATCAAAACGGCAGGTATTACAAATAAACTCGTCTACTTCGTGGTATTGGTCTTTTCTTCCAGTTACTCTTTGAATTTCATCACCAAACATCCAAACCGTTGTTTTTCCGCAACAGGTATCACAATCTCTATGCGCATTGTAGGGTTTGCTAAACCAAACTCTCGATTTGAATCGAAATGTTTTATCGGTCAAAGCTCCAACTGGACATACATCAATCATATTTCCAGAAAATTCATTGTCAATCGCTTTTGAGATACAAGTCGAAATATTAGAATGATCACCTCGGTCCATGACGCCATGTACTCTATCGTCTGTCAATTGATCTGCAACCATAACGCAACGGTAGCAAAGTATACAACGATTCATGTGTAGTTGAATATTTGGACCTACATCTTCTGGTTCAAAAGTTCTTTTTTCTTCAATAAAACGAGTTTCAGATTTTCCGTGCTCAAAACTTAAATTCTGCAAATCACATTCGCCTGCTTGATCACATACCGGACAATCTAACGGGTGATTTATCAATAAAAATTCAGTTACTGATTTTCGTGCTTCTTGAACTCTAGGTGATGCTTTACTTGCAATTTCCATTCCTTCTTGACAGCCTGTAACACAAGACGCCATTAGTTTTGGCATTGGTCTTGGGTCAGCATCACTACCTTTGGTAATATCAACTAAACAACAACGGCATTTTCCGCCGCTTCCCTTTAGTTTAGAATAATAGCACATGGCTGGTGGAACTACTTCTCCACCAATCATTCTGGCTGCCTGCAGGATTGTTGTTCCAGGTTCTACTTCGATACTTTGTCCGTCTATGGTTACTTTCATTTTCTGCCAATATTTAACTCCTCCGGAGTTTTTAATTTTGAAATCTCAAATCTTCAATCTTAAATCAATTCTTTTGAAACCAAATGCTTCACTTTTTCAAAAGGTTCAGCAACAAAATGGTCTCTATTTTTTATTTTTTCTGGAAAACGAATGTGGTATTCAAACTCGTCTCTAAAGTGACGAATAGCCGCTGCAACTGGCCAAGCTGCTGCATCTCCAAGCGGGCAAATAGTGTTTCCTTCAATTTTGCTTTGGATACTCAAAAGCAAATCAATGTCTTCTTCACGACCGTGCCCGTTTTCTATTCTATGCAATACTTTTTCCATCCAACCAGTTCCTTCACGACAGGGCGAACATTGTCCGCAACTTTCGTGGTGGTAAAAACGAGAGAAATTCCAAGTATTTCTGACAATACATGATGTGTCATTATAAACAATAAATCCGCCTGAACCCAACATAGAACCTGTTGCAAAACCTCCATCTGACAAACTTTCGTAAGACATTAAACGATCTTCGCCTGCAGTAGTTTTGTAAATTAAATGCGCTGGTAAAACGGGAACAGAACTTCCTCCGGGCACGAATGCTTTAAGAGGTCTGTCCGAACTCATTCCGCCCAGATATTCCTCGGAATTCATGAATTCGTATACTGATAATCCCAATTCAATTTCGTAAACACCAGGATTTTTGATATGACCTGAAGCCGAAATTAATTTGGTTCCAGTTGAACGACCAATTCCTATTTTTGCATATTCTGCACCAGAATTATTTACAATCCATGGCACAGCAGCAATAGTTTCTACATTATTTACAACCGTTGGATTTGCCCAAAGTCCAGATATTGCTGGAAACGGAGGTTTGATTCGTGGGTTTCCACGTTTTCCTTCTAATGATTCGATTAATGCAGTTTCCTCGCCACAAATATATGCTCCAGCACCACAGTGTACATAAAGTTCTAAATCATATCCCGAACCTAATATATTTTTGCCCAAGAAACCAGCCGCTTTTGCCTCTGCTATGGCGCGTTCTAATATTTTGTAAACCCACATATATTCGCCACGAATGTAGATATACGATAGATTTGCACCTAATGCATAGCTGGAAGTTATCATTCCTTCGATCAATAAATGAGGAATAAACTCCATCAAATAACGATCTTTGAAAGTTCCTGGTTCAGATTCATCGGCATTACAAACGAGATGTCTCGGTTTTCCTGATTTTTTGTCAATAAAACTCCATTTCATTCCTGCTGGAAATCCTGCACCACCACGACCACGAAGTCCTGAAGTTTTTACTTCTTCGACTACTTCGTCTGGGGTTAAGGTTTTTAATGCTTTTTCTACTGATGCGTAACCGCCTTCTTTTCGGTAGACTTCATAGGTTTTAATACCTGGAACGTTTATTTTGTCTAATAATATTTTTTGTGACATATTATTTATCGTGTAATATTATTGTATCATTTTTGCAATCTGCAATTAATTGGTCGATTTTTTCTTCGTTCAAATGTTCTTTGTAAAAATCGCCCAACTGCATCATTGGAGCATATCCACAAGCGCCCAGACATTCTACTCCTCGAACTTCAAATAGACCATCAGGAGTTGGTTCTCCAATTTTTACACCTAATTTTTCACAAGTGTAATCCATTAGATTCTCAACTCCATTTAAGCAACACGGTGAGGTTTGACAAAACTCGAACATGTATTTTCCAATTGGACGTTGATTGTACATGGTATAAAACGAAACAACTTCGTAAACCTCTATAGGTTTTATTAAAAGTATTTCGGCTACTTTGTCCATCAATCCGATACTCAACCAGTTCTCATGTGCATCTTGAACTTCATGTAAAACAGGCAACAAAGCTGATTTTTTTTTGTCCTCAGGATAATGACTGATTAATTCATTGATTCGATCCATCAATGTTTTGGTCATGTTTATTTCTTGATTGTAATGTGTTTTTTCCATTTTTATTTCTTTTAACCACAACGTACGCTAAGAAGGCACAAAGTTCACAAAGATTTATTTTCTAGGAATCAAAATTTTTAATTTTTAATTCTCAATTTTTAATTGATTTTTAAGCGTCTAATTCTCCCGCTATTACATTTAAACTTGATAAAATTACAATGGCATCAGATAGTAATGCGCCTTTTATCATTTCCGGATACGCCTGATAGTATATAAAACAAGGTCTACGAAAATGCAATCGATACGGTGTTCTGCTTCCGTCTGTAATTAAGTAAAAACCTAATTCACCATTACCACCTTCTACTGGGTGATAAATTTCGGCTACTGGAATTGGAACTTCTCCCATTACGATTTTGAAATGGTAAATCAAAGATTCCATATTATTATACACATCTTCTTTTGGAGGAAGATAATAATCCGGTACATCCGCATGAAATTCATTTCCTGCTGGCATTTTGGCTAATGCTTGACGAATGATACTTAAGCTTTCCCATACTTCGGCATTACGAACACAAAAACGATCGTAAGTGTCTCCAGATTTTCCTACGGGAACTATAAAATCAAAATCTTCGTATGAAGAATACGGTTGCGCTACTCGAACATCATAATCAACTCCTGCTGCACGTAAATTTGGACCTGTAAATCCATAAGCCATGGCTTGCTCGGCTGTAATTGCTCCAACGTTTACGGTACGATCAATAAAAATTCTATTTCTTTCGAATAAGTTTTCAAATTCTTTCCATGCAACTGGGAATTCTTCTAAAAACACATCTAATTTTCTGAAAGCCTCTGGAGACCAATCTCTTTCGAAACCACCAATTCTCCCCATATTTGTAGTCAAACGAGCACCACAAATTTCTTCGTAGATTTCGTAAACTTTTTCTCTAAATTGAAAAACATAAAGAAAACCAGTATAAGCACCCGTGTCAACTCCAAGTATTGAATTACAAATTAAATGGTCTGTAATTCGAGCCAATTCCATGATGATAACTCTTAAATATTGTGCCCGTTTTGGTACTTCAACATCTAATAATTTTTCTAATGTCATCCACCATCCCATATTGTTTATGGGTGAAGAGCAATAGTTCATTCGGTCTGTAAGCGGTGTGATTTGATAAAACGGACGATTTTCTGCAATTTTTTCAAAAGCTCTGTGGATGTAACCAATGGTTGGCTCAGCTTCGAGAATTCGTTCGCCATCCATCAATAAAATATTTTGAAAAATACCGTGAGTAGCGGGATGAGTTGGTCCTAAATTCAAAATCGAAAGCTCACTTCCGTCTTCGTTAAGTTGCTCCTTAATTATTTTAGCATAGCGATGCTCTGGTGGTAATAATAGTTCTGACATCTTTAATTATACATTAATTGACGTTCTTCCAAAGAAACGATCGTCTTTGTCTGTTCTTCCTGAATCCTCCATTGGAAATTCCTTTCTCATAGGATGCGAAATCATTTCATCCATATTCAAAATGCGTTTCAATTGTGGATGACCTACGAAATTAATTCCATAAAAATCCCAAGTTTCTCTTTCCATCCAATTGGAGCTTAAGAAAATATTGGATATTGTTTTTATTTCTGGAGTCCCATTCAGATAGGTTTTGATTTTGATGCGTTTGTTTTCGTACCAGTTGTGTAAATGATATACTACTGCAAACTGATGATTTTCGTCGTTATCTGGATAATGAACGCCGCATAAATCGGTTAAAAAATGAAAACGTAATGTGGGGTCATTTTTTAAAAATAAAATTACAGCAGTATTTTTATCAGAACTTATTTCAAACGAAAAAATGTCTTTTTCTTGTTGAAAACCGAAAACACTTTCTCCAAATGTTTCTGTAAGTTTTTCTTGAATGTCTGTATTTTCTATAGCCATTTCGTTATTTGATATTATAAGACGCTAATAATTCTTGGTATTCTGGAGAACTTCTCCTTCTAACGGATTCGGTTCTAACTAATTCTTGTAATTTCATTACACCATCAACAATTTGTTCTGGTCTTGGCGGACAACCCGGTACATAAACATCTACAGGAATCACTTTGTCTATTCCTTGAAGCACTGAATAGGTGTCAAAAATTCCTCCAGACGAAGCACATGCGCCAACAGCAATTACCCATCGTGGTTCTGCCATTTGCTCGTATACTTGACGTAAAATAGGACCCATTTTTTTAGAAATTGTACCCATAACCATTAACATATCGGCTTGGCGTGGAGAAAAACTTACTCTTTCTGAACCAAAACGTGCTAAGTCGTAGTGCGAAGCCATGGTTGCCATAAATTCTATACCACAACATGAAGTAGCAAAAGGCAAGGGCCAAAGTGAATTAGCACGAGCCATACCCACAACATCATTGAGTTTTGTAGCGAAGAAACCTTCTCCTACAATTCCTTCTGGTGGTTCAACCATTTTTATATTTGAATTGCTCATTTTAATTTTAGATTTGCTGCGCCAGTTCGCTGACGCTCGGGTTAGATTTCTGATTTTAGATTATGAAAATCTTGAAAACCGAAATCAGTATTTTAAAAATCAATTTTTAATATTTTTTTTAAAACCTCTAAATTTTAAGTTTTAAATCTTTCTGTGTGTTGAAAAATCTAAAATCTAAAATTTACGATTTTATTATTCCCATTCCAATGCTTTCTTTTTGATGATGTAGAAAAAACCTACCAAAAGCAGGAACATAAAAACAATCATTTTAATCATACCTTCCATTCCTAATTCCTTGAAATTAATTGCCCAAGGATATAGAAAAATAACCTCTACATCAAACAATACAAAAAGGATAGCAACTAGAAAATATTTTACCGAAAAAGGGATACGCGCATTTCCAACAGACTCTATTCCGCATTCAAAGTTTTTATCCTTAATTTCTGATTTTCTTTTTGGACCTAATTTCCCAGAAGCTATGATTGTTCCCACAACAAAACCCACAGCAATAATGAACTGAATTAATATGGGAATATAATCGGATTGAGTTGATTGCATGATGAATAATTTATTTTTCGAAAATATGACACAAAGATAGGTTTCAAGGATTTAAAACACAAGTTTAAAACAAAATTTAGTTTCGATTAAAAAGGGAATAAAGGTTAATTTTTATTGATTATAAATAAGGGTTTTGATTTTTGGTTTTAACCAAAAAAAAACGTCTCGAAATTAATCGAAACGTTTTAAACATTCGTCTGCAACAAAAATAATGTTAACTATTTTTATGCTTAAAGAACTGCTACTTTCGCAGCAACTTTTCCTTTTCTTCCTTCTTCTTCTTCATAGCTAACTCTGTCACCTTCACGAAGTTCTTCCGCGTTGATTCCTGATGCATGAACAAAAATGTCTTTTCCTGTTTCTTCGTCTGTAATGAATCCGTAACCTTTAGATTCATTGAAAAATTTAACTGTACCTGTACGCATTGTAATA
>NZ_JANNXH010000013.1:0-4840 GCF_031409475.1 Flavobacterium sp.
TTACAAGGTTTTTGTCTTGGTTCACACTATAAAAATCTACAAATTCGTTCCCATCAAAACTTTCACCGTCAAACGCATTGTCAATTTCATTTGTAGCTCCGGTTATATAACCCAGTAGCATTTGTTTAAATGCACCTTGTGAATTGGATAAATTTAACCAAATACGGTTTTTCTCTATTATACTTTCGGATTTGACTTTGGATTTACAAGTTTTAAAAAATTGAGAATTATTAGATACCGTTCCGCCTACACGCATCGTATTATTAAATGTTGCTGTTCCTCCTGCAGTAGTGCTTGTGGTAAAAAAAGATTGTCCTGCTGCAATTTTCCCTGTTGGAATTATGCCTCCACTTGCAGCTGATCCACCAGTTCCGTTATAGGATGCATAATCATCCGAAGTATATTTACCATTACTAAAACCTGTGTTATGTGTCCAGAAATAAAGTGTTCCATCAATAACACTCGTATTTGCAGCTAAAAATAAACTAGCGTCTAAGGCTGATGGATATGGATTTCCTATAAGATTTGATGTTTCGCCACCTACAATAGTTATGGTTTTTGTACCATTGTTTGGAATACCTACAAACGATGCTTGATAAGTCATAGCAGTTGTGTAGCTTTCAGGACCTCTAATTATATACCCTTTTCCTACGGTCATAGACGTGCCTGATGACTCTTGTTTCCAATCTTCTGGAATAGCTGCAGCATCATAAGAATATAACTTTCCTGAAAGTGTACTTGGAGAAACATTTCCCAAAATATATCCTGATACTGGTGATGACCAATAAGTATAATCAGTGTTTATAATTGAAGGAGTTGTTCGTTTGTAAGTACAGTTTCCAGTGTTTGTCCCCGTATATCCAGACTGAATTAAACTGGCCTTATTTTGAAATGTTAAAGTTGCAGTTGCCCCAACGGTTACTGCCTCATTTCCTGCAACAGTCAAAATACCGCTCGTACTCAATGCACCGTTTGAGACAGTAAGCGCATTAGCTACATCTATATCACTAACAACTGCCCAACTGCCAGTACCGTTAAAAATTAAGTTTCCGTATCCTGGAGATGGAATATCAAAAACTGGCTGAACTCCAGTACCTTTATATTCAATCGTGCTTGTAGTTCCTATTGAATTCGTTCCAAATCCTGAGGGAAAAGCAGTTGTTGCACCCGCAACCTGAAATCTTGCACTATTGGAAACCGTAAAAATTTTAGATGCATTTCCCAAAATGGCAAAGCCTCCATTGTTTAATATTCCGGTTTGCACCGTGATATTATCTGTAACATTTGTTGAAGTTATAGCGGCTTGTAATGTTGTTCCAATTGTATTATTTACCACTATTTTATTGTAAATATAATCAGCATTTATTGGTATAATTTGAGCTGCTGTTCCGTTGAAATTTACTGTTGCATTATTATTTGAGGATAAAATATCTCCTCCCAAGATTGCGCCGCCAATATTTAATGTACCGCCTGCTAGGCTCGTGCCATTAATTCGCAACTGATTTCTTAGAGCTAGACCGTTCATGGTGATGTTCCCCGAAACGGTAATTGTTCCTGCTAATAATGTAATCCTACAATCGCGATTATTAGCCGTTGTAGATGACATTGTAATCGAAGCAGCATTCAAGACTCCCGAGGTAACCGCAATTAGTTTTGTTTTTGAATTTGCTGTTGGCTCATTAATTGTTATTGCTCCTAAAACAGTCAGTGTATTGGCTCCAACAGTAACATTGCTGTTGTTCCCGCCAGTATTAATAGTTAGTGTTTTGCAAGTTGCAATTGCGGTATTTACTGTTACGGTTTTATTATCTGGAATGACCACATCATGTACTGCAGTTGGAACGATTCCTAGAGACCAGTTTGAAGGTGTGTTCCAATTTGATCCTGCTCCTGAATAGGTATTTGTTTGAGAATAAAGGGAAGTAAAACAAACCGTGTTGAATAACAATAATAAAAATAGCAACAAAAACGTATTTTTATTTTTAAGAAGTAATCTAATATGCATAAAACCAATAATTTTAAAACTACTATCATTTAGTAGTTTTGCAAAGATTGACTATTTAGACCTCTCTATTGATTTTAACCAACCCAAAGTTATTAACAAATTTCTTACAATTACCTAACAATTAACTAATGAAGAATCTTTTTAGTAACGGTTTGCCCGTTTTGCAGGGTGATTTTTAATAATAGTGTTTGATTAGAACCTAAATTTGGTAAAGACAACTCCGTGTTATTTATTTTATCTTTCTGATAAAATGGTCTTCCTAGCAAGTCATAAACCAATACTTTATCCATTAGTTCAACTAATGAATTGATTTTAATTTGTTTGTTTTTATTAGAAACTAAAACCTGATTTTCAAGAGTATCAATTTCGATAGTACTCAATGTTTTATTAGTATAACGCAACACGAATCGATCGTTAAAAGTTCCCGCAACAGTATTAAATGTATAGTTTCCATTTTTTAAATCAAATACGGTGTTAGTCAACTTGTCTTCAATGAAAACAGCTTGATTGGTTAATAAACCATCAACTTGGTCTATTTTTATCGTAAAAGCGCCATTAATTGTAGTTCTAAATCCAAGCTCTACTTGATCATTTTCGTCAAACGGTAATGCTCTGCCTTGAATCACGAGATTTTTATCTTGGTTCACACTATAAAAATCTACAAATTCATTCCCGTCAAAACTCTCTCCATCAAATGCATTGTCATATTCATTTGTAGCGCCAGAGATATAACCCACTAGAGTTTGTTTAAAAGCGCCTTGCATATTGGTTAAGTTTAACCAAACACGATTTTTTACAATACTCCCTTTAGTTTTAATATTACTGGTTCTAAAAAACTGAGTGTTATTGCCAGTTTCACGCATTAAATTGGTGTAGGTAATTGTAGTAGGAGAAGGTGAAACTAAACTTGTTGCAAAAAATCCTTGTCCTGCTGCAATATAACCGTTTGGTCTGTTCGCTGTTACTTCTATACGTGGGTCAGAAGGTGTTGCACCTGCTATGGTATTTCCCGTGCCAACACCACCTGTTGTATTATAGGAAGCATAATCATCTTGTGAATAGGCAAACGCTCCGGTTCCTGGATTAGAAACTCCAATTCCCATTTCGGTATTGTGTGTCCAAAAATAAATTGTTCCTTCAATAACGGTGTTGTTAGCAAGTAAAAAAGCATCTGCATCCAAAGCCGATGGGTATGGATTTCCTATTAGATACGATCGGTCAGCTACAATTCCTGTAATTGAATAGTTTCCATTATTTGGCACTCCTATAAAAGGACTTACTGCGGGTGGCGGTGGCGGACCAGAGCCAGAAAAAGGTTCAGGACCACGAATAATATATCCTTTTCCAGCTGTCATCACAGTAGTTGACGCTTCTGATTGCCAATTGTCTACACTAGAATTATACGAATAAAATAAGAAGGTTGTTGGGGAAACTCCACCAACTGTAAACCCTGCAACCGGTGAAGACCAATAGGTATAATCTGTATCTCGTATTGAAGGAGCAATGGATCGCTCATAAGTTATATTACCAGAATTTGCAAAATTATTGGTTTGCACTAAACTAGAGTCGTCTTTAAAGAACATAGTTCCTCCAGAAACAGTCAAACCATTTGTTAATGTTAAAGTATGTCCTGCATTTATATTTACAGTTCCAGAGGTAACTAAACATGAACAGCCAGATAAATCCCCAGTTGAACTAAAAGTTCCAACGCCTGCAAAAACAATATTGTCAGTAATTGTTGGCGCACTTGGCACCCATGAGCCGTTCCATGTTTTAGTAGCGCTATTTATAATTACGGTTGTAGCATTAGAAATACATCCTGATGAATTTTTTGCTGTTACACTATAAGTTCCTGCCGCTAATGTTGGAAAAATACCAGTTGAATTTGTATATGTTAATCCATTAATACTGTATCTCATTCCTAATCCAGTAGGAGCAGTAATTGTAATTGTCCCCGTTGCTAATGTGCAAGTTGGCTGTGTAAGAGTAACTGTAGGTGTTGCTGTACTCGCGCCTGAATTAACAACAACTGTTGTTTGTGCAATCATAGTTCCTGTCAATGTTGTTGAGTACATATTTACTTGATAGATATGTGAACCACTTGTAGGAGATGCAATTGATATATTTTGACCAGTTCCAATAGGAACAGTTGGGGATACTGATGGCTCAAACCAAGTGTAAGTGAAAGGACTTCCATTTGGTGGTGGTGATGCATATAAATTTACAGAATTACCTACACAAATAGGGGAATTAGAAATAGCACCACCTGAACCTCCAAAAGTAACTAAATCATCAAACCCTATAAGCCCAGAACCACCATTACAAGATGCTAATAGTACTCCACCAATATATATTCTATCGTTTCCCGTACAACCACCACCGCTAGATGAACCGTCTGGATTTAATGTTCCACCGTTAATAAATATTATTGAAGAACCAGCGGGAAGATATAATCGTTTGTTAGCTCCAGAAAAATCTAAAGTCGCATTATTAACTATAACTTGAATTGGACCAAGAGAACAACTTGTTAGATCTAAATCTCCATTCATAATTAAATTTGACGGAGTTGTTGTTCCATTCCCAATTGTTATTACATCATAACCTGTAAAAGTGCCACAACTTAAAGTGGAAGCGTTCACATTACCCGTAATTGTATATGTTTGCCCAATTACATTACCAGAAATCGCAAACAGAAAAAATAAAACAATAAAAACCCTTAGTTTGTGTACGATTATTTTCATAAAGTAAAAATCATTCATTTTCTTAAAAGTCTATTTTAACTTATGTTATTCATTATAAAAAATTCAAAGCCAAACAAAGGAATAAAAGTTATCA
>NZ_JANNXH010000014.1:0-112618 GCF_031409475.1 Flavobacterium sp.
GGTTGTAACACGGAACGATGATGGAGACTAAAGGGTTTTTCATGTTTAAAATATTATTTTCTAACTTTCTATCAGGCTGCATTTTGTATGTTTATAATTGTCGTTACGGTGTAACGCCATTTTGCATATTTAATATAAAAACCCAAACAACCACAACGGAATATTTCGATCAAAGTATTTATATATCCTCTTTTTTTACTAATCCAAAAAACATCAACGCATTGATGTTTTTTATATAAATTTATATCAACGAATTGATGTTTTTTTATTGTTTTTGTAATTTTAGAAAACATATTTACAATAGCACTACATCCAAGTATTGGGCTTGGTTGTAGCAAGGAACGATGATGGAGACTAAAGTCATCTAAAATTTTAGTTGTTTTATTGTTTAAAAGCATAAATCATCCCAGTAATTGAGGTCAAAAATCTTGAAACAACGCTGAAATTATTTTTAATTAAAATATTTTCTAGAATTACTGCACCTTTGTCATGCCACTCGATTAACAAAATATCTATATCAATGAGTAAATTACTATCACTCAATTTTTGAAGTATTTCATATTCGGCGCCTTCGCAGTCAATTTTTAAAACCTTTTTCAGACCAGAATGTTTGGCAATTAATCCCGGAAGTATAGTGTCTATGCTTTGGATAAGGATTTCAATTTCTTGTGTGTTGTGTTTTTGTATTATCAGACTCAATTCTAAACGAATGCCACAGTTTCCTTTTGCTTGAGAATTATACAACACTTTCTCGGTTCTTGTTGCTCCACCTAAACCAAAATTGAAGGCTTCGATTTTAGTTGAAACTTCTTTATTTAATTCTAAATTACAAATCGCCTGATTGTATGTTGGCAAAACAGGTTCGAAAGAATATATTTTTTCTACATTTTTTTGGAGTCCAAAAAACAAAGAACTAATTCCGATATTCATTCCTATATCAAAAACCACGAACTTTTCTTTGGACAATAAATTATAGTCTTTTTCGATAAAAACTTCTTTAATAATAAAAAATTCTTCGGGACTTTCGATGTATAATTTCAGATTATTAAAACGAGCTAAAACACCTTCTTTGTATCGTTCTAAAGTAAGTTCTGGAAAGTGTTTTTTGAGGGTAAGCAAATCATGACGCGACCTAAAAACTAAATTATGAACATCGTCTTGAACAGCAAAACCTTGAACTAGATCGTGTAATTCTTTTTCCCTTTTGGCTATATTGGTAACTTTATAACCCCATTTATGTAATAGACTGTGAATTTGTTTGTTCATTATTTTAATGTTAAATCATTATTTTTTCATTCTCACTCCTAGTCTTCACTTCTATCTTCTAACTTCCCACTTCTAACTTCCCACTTTAAACTTAATATTCATCCAATCAAACTGTTTTTGCAACCCATCAGCGAGCAGTGTTCTAGGATTATAGTTTAAAAGCAAACTGCTTTTGTCACTATTGGCAAAAGTCTGCGGCACATCGCCTTGTTGTTCGTCTTTGTATACTAGCGTTGGATTAATTTTTGTGATTTTGCCTATTTCATGAATTAAATCTTTTAATTGTATGGTATTATTATTACCCAGATTGATGATTTCAAATTGAGTTTTATCATAATACATACTTTCCATTATTCCGTTTACAATATCATCAACATAGGTATAATCACGTTTTGTAGTACCATCACCATAAACTTCTATGGGTTTATTAGCAATACTGTTTCTAAAAAATTTATTGATGGCTAAATCCGGTCGTTGCCGTGGTCCATAAACCGTAAAAAAGCGTAAGGCTAAAAACCGAATACCATACAAATGACTGTAAGTAAAACCTATTTTTTCGCAAGCTAATTTGGAAGACGCATAAGGACTTATGGGTTGTAAATCCAACTCACTTTCGGTCCAAGGAACATTTTTGTTCACACCATAAACACTACTCGATGAAGCAAAAAGAAATTGTTTGATGTTGTGGTTTTTAGCAAACTCCAGCATGGCCAATGTGCCATTTACATTGACATCAAAATATTCTTTAGCATTGGCTATACTTTGAATGACACCCGCTTTTGCGGCAATATGAATGATACAATCAATTGCAAACGGCATTTTAACAGTGTCAATGGCTCGAATATCTACTTCAATAAAACTAAAATTGGAATGTTCAAAATGCTTTTTTTGGTTTAACACTTTAAGCTTTTTTTCATAAAAAGTGTCGTAATTGTCAATAGAAAGAACCGTATGATTGTCAAGCAAAAGCCTGTCAATTAAAGTACTTCCTATAAAACCTGCTCCACCTGTCACTAAAACATTCATATAATAACTTTATTTGTAAATCATTTCCAAATCTAATCAGCTAACTTCTTTCTTCTTTATTCTTTATTCTAACTTCTTTCTAAACCGTATCGATAAAACTTTTCTCGGTTTTATTAAAAATCAAAACTCCTACAAAAAAAACAATTATTGTAATACTCACCGTATAAATTAAACCAAAAACTGAAATTTGTCCTACATTGAGCAACATGTATCGAGAAGCTTCTATAATATAAGCCAACGGATTGTATTGTACGAGCCAAGCATAATCGGGCATTTTTTCATTCATCAATGCCATTGGGTACATCACCGCCGACAAATACATGAGCAGTTGGACACCAAAACCAATTAAGTAACTAAAATCCCTATATTTTGTTACCAAAGACGAAATAAACATGCCTAATCCAAGTCCTAAAATGCCCATAAGTGCCACCAATAAAGGGAAAAATAACACCGTCCCATTCAAACTAATTGGCGCACCATTTAGGTAATAAAAAATATAAAAAGCAATAAAAATGAGAAACTGAATGCCAAATTTAAGCAAGTTAGAAATCACAATAGAAATGGGCATTATCACTCTGGGGAAATATACTTTGCCAAATATAGCGGCGTTTTTCTTGAATGTATCCGAAGTATCATTTAAGCAAGCGGTAAAATAATTCCAAACGGTGATTCCTGCCAAGTTGAATAAAAAAGGTGGCGTACTTCCGGTGTCTATTCCTGCAACGGTATTGAAAATAATTGTAAAAGTAATTGAAGTAAATAAAGGCTGTATCAAGTACCATAATGGTCCTAAAATAGTTTGTTTGTAAACAGTTACGACATCTCTTTTTACAAAAAGCATCAGTAAATCTCGGTACTGCCATACTTCCTTAAGATTCAAGGAGAAGAATTTATTTTTGGGTGTAATTTCAAACAGCCAATCAGCATCTGTATTTTCAGTAGTATTCATTTTTTTTATCTTATGCTTCTGGTTTAAATACTTAAAATAGAACTTTCTTGTTCTCGCAAATATAATTATTTAAAAACATTACACTCCAAAAGTATCGCGATACACTTGTTTTATACCTTCTTCTAATGCAATCGAAAATTTCCAACCCAATGCGTTCAGCTTTGTAGTATCGGTAATTTTTCTGGGTGTTCCATCAGGTTTTGAAACATCAAAAACGAGATTACCTGTGTAACCCAAGATTTTTTTTATCAAATAAGCTAAATCGCTAATGGATATTTCTTGCCCCGAACCAATGTTAACAAACCCTTTGTCGTTGTAATTTTGCATTAAATAAACACACGCATCCGCCATATCAGTAGCATGCAAAAATTCTCGCAATGGTGTTCCTGTTCCCCAAACCGAAACTTGAGGCTCATTATTTATTTTGGCTTCGTGAATTTTGCGCAACAATGCGGGCAAAACATGTGAGTTTTGCAAGTCGTAGTTGTCGTTGAGTCCGTATAAATTTGTAGGCATTACTGATATAAAGTTGCAACCGTATTGATCCCGATAGGCATCACACATTTTGATCCCTGCAATTTTGGCAATCGCATACGGCTCATTTGTAGGCTCTAACAATCCTGTTAAAAGCGACTCTTCATTTAAGGGTTGTGGAGCTAATTTTGGATAAATACAAGTGGAACCTAAAAAAAGTAATTTTTTGACCTTATTTTTATAACTGTGATGAATCACATTGCTTTGAATCATGATATTTTCATAGAGAAAATCGGCTCTAAAGGTATTATTGGCAACGATTCCTCCTACTTTGGCTGCAGCCAAAAAAACATATTCGGGTTTTTCGATTTCAAAAAAACCAGCCACTGCCGTTTGATCTATAAGATTCAATTCCGAAGAAGTTCGGGTGATGATATTTGTAAATCCTTTGCTTTGCAAGTTTTTGACAAGAGCACTACCAACCATTCCGTTGTGTCCCGCCACATATATTTTTGAATTGCTTTGCATTTACTGTAAGCTTTTAATGATTTTTTCTCGTTTGAAAACTTTCATATCAGCTTCCATCATTTCTTTGACTAGCATGGCCAGAGTATATTTTGGTTTCCATCCCAATAGTTTTTTTGCCTTGCTATTATCGCCAATCAACAAATCGACTTCGGTAGGACGAAAATAAGCAGGGTCAATTTTAATCACTTCTTGTCCTATTTTAAAAGCGTATTCTGGATTAGAGCTTGATTTTACAATACCCACTTCGTCAACTCCTGTACCTTTGAATTCTAATGCTACGCCTATTTCTTGAAATGCCAGTTGTATGAAATGTCTAACCGAGTTGGTAACTCCTGTTGAAATTACAAAATCTTCGGGTTGTTCTTGTTGCAACATCAGCCACATGGCTTCGACATAATCTTTGGCGTGACCCCAATCCCGTTGTGCATCTATGTTACCCATAAACAAAGTTTTGTCCATGCCATAAGCCATTTGTGCTATGCCTCGTGTAATTTTTCGGGTTACAAATGTTTCGCCTCGTAGCGGACTTTCGTGGTTGAATAAAATACCATTACAAGCATACATTCCGTAAGCTTCTCTATAATTTATGGTGATCCAAAAAGCATACATTTTGGCCACTGCATAAGGCGATCGTGGATAAAAAGGTGTGGTTTCGGACTGTGGCACTTCTTGTACTTTGCCATATAATTCAGATGTGGAAGCTTGGTAAATTTTGGTTTTTTGGGTTAAACCCAATAAGCGAATGGCATCTAAAAGTCGTAATGTTCCCAGTGCATCAACATCGCCTGTGTATTCTGGAATGTCAAAACTCACTTTGACATGACTCATTGCTCCTAAATTATAAATCTCGTCGGGTTGGGTTTCTTGTATTATTCTAATAATATTTGAAGAATCGCTCAAATCCCCATAATGCAGTTTGAAATGCTGGTTTTCGACATGACCGTCTTCGTACAAATGGTCTATTCGCTGGGTGTTGAACAAAGAGCTTCTGCGTTTGATTCCGTGTACTTTATACCCTTTCGAAAGCAGTAACTCTGCTAAATAAGCGCCGTCTTGTCCTGTTACTCCTGTAATTAATGCTGTTTTCATTTCTATTCGCCTTGTTTAGCTATTTTAAATATGCTTTTCATTACTATTAAAGCTAAAAACAAATATAGCAATTTCGATTTAGTATTGAATTACATTTTAGAGTACAAATTGCTAAATTATTGTTTACTTTGTAACATTAATTTAAAATAACTCCTATTGTTTTTTTTTACTAAAGCTAAAGTGATTCTAAAGGATTTAATTCCTGATAATTACGTTGATATCCATTCGCATTTGTTGCCTGGAATTGATGATGGTGCAAAAACATTTGAGGACACTTTAACACTTATAAAAGCCCTACAAGGTTTTGGCTGTAAACAATTTATCACTACACCTCATATTATTCAATACGTTTGGGATAATAACAAGGAACAAATTACTGCAAAAGCAGCTGCTACTGTTGTTGAATTACAAAAAAACAATAGTACCGTTCCGTTTCGAGCTGCTGCAGAATACTTGATGGACGATCAATTTGAAAGACTTTTTAAATCAAGTCAATTACTGACCCTTAAAGACAATTACGTTTTAGTTGAAATGTCGTATATTAATGCGCCAATCCAGTTGTATTCTATATTATTTGACCTTCAGGTTGCTGGATATATTCCGGTATTAGCTCACCCAGAGCGTTATTTATTTTATCAAAATAATTTTAATGAATATTTAAAACTAAAAAGAGCTGGCTGTTTATTTCAATTAAATTTATTATCAACCGTAGGTTATTACGGTCCGGAAATAACTAAAATTGCTGATCAATTGCTTCAAAAAGGGATGTATGATTTTGTAGGTTCAGACGTGCATCACAACAATCATATCGCTGCTTTTGACCAAAAAGTCAGAGTGAAAGACCTAGTACTACTTAAAGAAATAATTGCTAGCAATAGTTTTTTTAGAATTGAATAAATTTTATAATTAAAATAAAAAAGGCATCAGAAAAATTTTTCCCGATACCTTTTTTACTCAAGTTATTGTTGTAATTATTTTTTTAATATTTTTTTATACCAAGGTATTTTCACTTCCTTGACTCCGTAACCGTAGCCATAACCATAGCCTTTTGTAGAATCGGTATCGTTGAGAAGCATACACATATTAGGCAATTTTTTTTCTTTGTATAAAGTATACGGAATATTAAGCATACGTTTTTCGAGGAAATTAGCTCGAATTACGTAAATAAAACTGTCTGCATGTTTTGCAATCAATAAAGTATCTGTTACAACACTTACCGGAGCGGTATCCACAATGATATAATCGTATTGTGTTTTTAAATTTTTGAATAACAAATCAATTTTAGTACTCATCAAAAGTTCAGCCGGATTTGGTGGAATTACTCCTGCAGGTAAGATGTAGAAGGCTTCGTAACCGGTTTGTTTTACTATTAAATCTTCTACATTTATATCTTTGGAGGATAAATAATTTGTAACTCCTTTGTCTGGTAAGTTTAAATAATCTCCTAATCTAGGGTTTCTTAAATCCATTCCGATTAATAATATTTTTTTGCCCGAAAGTGCAAATGTCGCGGCTAGATTTACAGATACGAATGTTTTCCCTTCTTTAGGAAAAGTAGAGGTTAAAAAAATTGTTTTTGCTTTTCCGTCTGGAACTCCAGTAACCATAAACTCTAAATTTGTCCTGATAATTCGCAATGCTTCGGCAGAACTAGAGCGGCTTTCGGTCATAATTATTTCTGTAGGAGTATCAGATGTGGGTACATCTCCAATAAATGGTACTGGAATTTTCTCATCGATATCCAATCTGCTTTTTATTTTAGTATCTAATAAATCTAATAAATATATTGCCCCAAACGGTATAATAAAGCCTAATAATAAAGCGGCGAGATAAACAAAGTTTCTTTTAGGAGAAACTGGACTTTGAGATGCTTTTGCTACATCAACTACTCGAGCATTGGGTTCTGTTGCTAAAAGCGTAAGTGCTATTTCTTCTCTTTTTTGTAATAAATAGAGGTATAATTCTTCTTTTACTTTTTGCTGGCGTTCCAAGCCTCTAAACTGACGTTCTTGTCCAGGTATTTTACCTGCTTTATTGTTTAAAACTCCTTCAAAGTTTTGCAATTCTCTTTTTTGAATTCCTAAAGTGGTTTGTAATCGCATTAAACTTGAGATTACATTTGATTTTAGAGAGGTAATTTGCTGGTCTATTTTAACCACGGATGGGTTTGAAACACTGGCAGACTTTAAAATCCTATTTCTGTTTAAAACAAGTTGATTGTAGGAGTTTATTGATTCTGAAGCTTCGCCTTCGGTTGCTACAATATTATTGGGTAATAAATCAGAATTTGTAGTTTTTTTCATAAACTCTAACATTGAGGAAACAATGTTGATTTGAACTTCTGACTCTACGATTTTTTTATTGTACTCACCTGAGCCTTCAACAAAAAGCTTTGCTTCGGATTCTATGTCGGTTAAATTATTTGATTTTTTGAAACTTTCGGCATTTTTTTCTACGCCATCCAATTCGTCAGTGATTAGTATTAATCGGTTCTGAATAAATTTTGCGGTGTTTTCTGAAATAAAATTTTTATCAGAAATAGCATCTGCATTATAATTTTGGACTAAATTATTCAAAAAATATTCGGCTTTTTCTCTAACCGGATCAATAATAGAAATATCAACAATATTACTACTCTTACTAAAGGGTTCCACAATTAATCTTCCACGATAACTGTTTACAACATCATCTAAAGGACTTAAAGCAATCGTTATTGGACCATTTGCATTCAATAAAACTGGGTGTATTTTTGTTTTATTAATAGAAATTTGACCATAACTTGTGGTTATTATTTCTCCAAATTTATATTGACTTTTATTATTTACATGCTCCCCTAATTGATTTTTTAAAGTGAACGCATCGTTTGACACCTCAGTAAATATATAGTTCTTTCTGGTTTTATAAAACTCAGCATTTTTATTGAGAACGTTTACTTCGATTGGAGCATCGTTAAAAAGTTCGTTACTTAATATTTTACCTTTAACGATTAGTGAAATATTTAGATTTAATTTTCTTACAATATTCTCAACTATTGTTCTTGACCTTAAGATTTGAACCTCGTTATCTAAATTATTTTTTATAGTCTTTCCAGCACCTATATCTGAAAAAGCAGAAAGTTCTGATAACATTCCTCCCTTTTTGTCATCTTTTACCAATATTGTGGTCGATGCATTGTATAAGGGTTTTGTATACCTTAATTTTATAAAAGCCAGTGAAAGGCTAATAATCATAGCTAATAAAAACCATTTCCAGTGGGATAGATACTTATTTAAAATCGCTCTATATTCGAAATCTTTTTCGAAATTTTCGTTTGCTAAATCTTTGTCCATCAATTATTTTATTTTGAGGTAGAAATTACTAGAGTCGCTAATGTAATTAAAATAGAAGTAATACTAAATATTAAACCGGTACTTGGTCCAACTCCTGCTCCATTAACCTTGTTTTTGTTTGGTTCAACATAAACAACGTCGTTTTGAGCTAGATAATAAAAGGGAGAATTAATAAAATCTGCGTTGGTAATATTGACCCTGTTATAGGATTTAACGCCATCTATTTCTCTAATTATTAAGATGTTATCTCTTTTTCCGTATATAGTCAAATCCTTAGCCATAGTTAAGGCTTCGATCAAGGTTACTCTTTCGGTGTTTATTGGATAAATTCCAGACTCGGTTACTTCTCCTTGTATTGAAATTTTAAAATTTAAAATACGAATAATTACTACCGGATTTTTAATATAAGGAGCTAATTTATCTTGAAATAATTTTAGGGTTTCGGTTCTTGATAATCCACTTACTTTCAATTTTCCTATTACAGGAAAATCAACAAACCCATTTACATCAACTAAATAAGATGCTGAGGATTGTTTGCCTGAACTATCTTCTTCAGTTGCTCCTAAATTAAATGGAATTACTGCTTCGGGATTATCCGCAGAAATAATTATACTCAACAAATCATCGGGCTGAATTTTTATTTCATACGAATTCGTCCGGTCTTTTTGATTTATGCTGTCTATGTTTTGATAATATATTATTTCCTTTTTAGGCACGCAGGAAAAAAATAGCATCACAAGAAATAAAAGAATTGTTTTTTTTAGAAATAATATATTTTTCATATTCCTCATGTTATTATTTATCATTGAAGATGGCAAATATAGGAATTCCTTTAATATTAATAAAAAAATCTAATGACTATACTTGAAAAAATTTACCTTATAAGAAAACTTATAACTTGAAATGCTGTTTCAAATTCATTATTTATCTAATGTTTCAAAAACAGAGTTCATGCTTTTAAATTCAGGAACTATTTTTTTCATTTTTAAAACGATATGATCGTTGTCAAATAAATTAGCAATTGCAATAAGTTCGTCAATATCATTATGCAATACCTCATACTCCTCTTGAATTTCAATTGCAATCATTATTTTATCATGATGGGTAGACAATGTTTTTGAAGTGTCATTGAGCAGTTCTTCATATAGTTTTTCACCGGGTCTGAGTCCTACGATTTCTATTTGAATGTCTTTATTTGGTATAAATCCAGCTAGTTTAATCATTTTTTTTGCGAGATCAATAATCTTTACGGGTTTGCCCATATCAAAAATATAAATCTCACCTCCATTACCCATAGCACCAGCTTCTAAAACGAGTTGACAGGCTTCGGGGATAGTCATAAAATACCTAATAATATTTGGGTGAGTTATGGTTACTGGTCCACCATCGGCAATTTGTTTTGTAAATAATGGTACTACTGAACCATTTGAACCCAAAACGTTGCCAAATCGCGTGGTAATGAATTTTGTATCATGTAAACAAGCTTTATCTTTTCCTTTTAGTTGTAAGGATTGAACATATTTTTCGGCGATTCGTTTGCTTGCTCCCATTACATTACTAGGATTGACTGCTTTATCAGTAGAAATCATTACAAATTTATTTACCTGATATTCACAGGCTAAATCTGCTAGAATTTTTGTTCCTTCGATATTTGTAAGAATTGCTTGTGATGGATTTTCTTCCATCATGGGAACATGCTTGTAAGCAGCAGCATGATAGATCACTTGTGGATTATAGAGTTGAAATATTTTACTCATTGCTGATTTATTCCTTACATCGGCAATAACAGTTCTTATTATTGAATGTGAATTTAGACTTTCCATCTCTAATCTTAAATGATGCAAAGGAGTCTCAGCCTGGTCTAAAATAATTATTTTACTTGGATAAAAACTCAATACTTGCCTTGCAATTTCACTTCCTATTGATCCCGCTGCACCCGAAATTAATATGGTCTTACCCTTGAGTTGCTCCGTTATTGATTTGTTATCTAATACAATAGGATTTCTTTCAAGTAAATCTTCAATTTGAACGTTTTTTACTTTTTGAGAAATTTCTTTATGATTTTCCCAATCAGAAATAGATGGCACACTGTATACTTTATAATTAAACTCTAAACATTGATCAATAATATTTAATTTTTTTTCTTTTGTCAAGCTTTTATCAGCTATAATAACTCCTTCAGCTCCAATTGAGCGCATCAAAATAGGCAATTTCTTTTTTTGGATTAATATAGGCAAATCTAAAATTCGCATGGATTCATTCTTGTTATTTTTGTCTACAAAGCCTAAAATTTTAAAGCGTAAAGGTGTTTCAAATTTTAATGCATTTGCCACTGACAAAGCATTTGCATCTGTCCCGTAAATAATAACTGGGATGGCAACTGTGTCACTATTCTCTAAAAAATAAAGTTCGAAAGTTTGTTTTACAAATACACGATAGATAAACAATCCACAAAAAGAGAGCACTATGTTTATAAAAAGACCTGTGTTTAAAAAGGCTTTTTCTTTGAAAATTAACTCGTAAATGAGATTGAAAACTAGGAAAAAAACCAATACAGAAAATTGAGAAAATAAAAGTTTAACCGCATCAATATAGGAAGAGTGGCGAATAATTCCTGAATACGTTCGAAAAAGCCAAAAGAAAAAAATATTAATTCCTAAAAACAAACTAATAAAAACTGCTTGATGATCCGAAATTATATACTTAATCCCTGTACCCTTAAAAATCAAAAAGGTGAAAAACATAGACAATACTAGAACGGTAATGTCTATCAAAACGATGATCCATCGAGGTAAATATCTTAAATTCTGGATGTTAAATCTCAGGTTTTTACCTGAGAAATATCTTGAAATAAAAGACGCTTGTTTAGTACTGTTAATGCTCAAAATCGATGTTTTTAAATTATATCTACTACTTACAAAAATACTTTAGATTATACCCAGCTATAAATTTATTAAAGTTTAAAACTGTTTTAATCTGACTAATAACCAAAAAAAGAGTTGATTTACATTTACAATTTTTAGTTATTGGAATTTACCGCTGCTCAATTTTTATTTCTTAACAATTGATGTAAATAAGTGCCATAACCAGATTTGACTAATGGTTCTGCTAATTTTTTAAGTTGTTCGCCATCAATAAATCCTTGACGCCAAGCTATCTCTTCGATACAACCTATTTTTAATCCTTGTCGCTCTTCGATTACTTGAACAAATTGCCCAGCTTGCATTAAACTGGCAAAAGTTCCTGTATCCAACCAAGCGTTTCCTCTACCGAGAACACCTACTTTTAGCAAGCCATTTGCTAAATAAACTTTATTGATATCCGTAATTTCATATTCACCTCTTGTACTTGGCTGAATTTTTTTGGCAATATCCACAACACTATTATCATAAAAATACAATCCTGGAACGGCATAATTTGATTTGGGTTTGAGCGGTTTCTCTTCGATAGAAATTGCTGTATTATTATCATCAAATTCTACAACACCATAGCGTTCTGGGTCAGAAACATGGTATGCAAATACAACGCCGCCTTTTGGTTCAACATTTGATTGTAATAAATGCTGCATGTTGTCTCCAAAAAAAATATTATCTCCTAAGACTAATGCAACTGAATCTGTTCCTATGAAGTCTGCACCAATTACAAAAGCCTGACCCAAACCATTTGGAACAACTTGTTCTTCATAACTAAATTTACACCCTAATGCACTGCCATCGCCTAATAATTTTTTGAAATTAGGCAAATCATGTGGTGTCGAAATGATTAATATTTCATTGATTCCTGCTAACATTAATGTCGATAGCGGATAATAAATCATAGGTTTATCATACACCGGCATCATTTGTTTACTCATCGCAAGTGTCAACGGATGCAATCTTGTGCCTGAACCTCCAGCTAAAATTATTCCTTTCATATTGAATTATGAGTTATGAGTTATGCCCTTCGACTGCACTCTGATTGTCTATGGATTGGTTCTTGAATAACTGATTTACTACTTGCTTGATTCGATTTCTATCGTCATCTGTAAGATTGGAACCCGATGGTAAACACAATCCTTTTTCGAATAAATCTTCGGCTACTTTGTTACCATAATAGGGATATTTTTCAAAAATGGGCTGCAAATGCATGGGCTTCCACAATGGTCTACATTCAATATTGACCGCCTCGAATGCGAGACGAACTGTTTCTCTATCTTCAAAGGAATTCAATACTACAGAACTCAACCAATAATTTGAAAAATAATCTGGGCTAGGAGTTGAAAAAACCTTTACATCAGAAATATTATCGAAAATCTGTTCGTAAAAATCGTGCATGGCTCTTCGTAAATTTACGTGCTGATCTAAAACTTCCATTTGACCACGACCAATTCCCGCACTAATATTGCTCATCCTGTAATTATACCCTATTTCACTGTGCTGATAATGAGTCGCTTTATCTCTAGCTTGTGTGGCTAGGAAAATGGCTTTTTCTTTTATTTCTTTTGTATGAGTTACAATTGCACCACCACCAGATGTGGTTATAATCTTGTTTCCATTAAATGATAATACTCCAATATCACCAAAAGTACCACATTTTTGACCTTTGTAACTGCTTCCTAAAGCTTCGGCACTATCTTCTAAAATTGGTATTCCGTATTTCACGGATAGCGCATTAATTGCTTCAACTTGATACGGAATTCCATATAAATGTACTGCAATGATGACTTTTGGTTTTTTGCCTTTAGAAATTCTATCCACTATTGCTCCTTCCAGTGCTATGGGACATAAGTTCCACGTTTGTTCCTCACTATCAATAAAAATGGGTGTTGCACCAAGATATAAAATAGGATTAGCCGATGCGGAAAAAGTCATGCTCTGACAAATCACTTCATCGCCAGCTTGAACACCTAAAATAATTAATCCTAAATGAATAGCTGCTGTTCCGGAACTTAAAACACCTACATGCGCTTCGCTACCAATGTATTTTTCTATATCCTGTTCTAGTCCTGTTACATTTGGTCCAAGTGGTGCAACCCAATTCGTATCAAAAGCTTCTTGAACAAATTTTTGTTCGTTTCCGCCCATGTGTGGCGATGAAAGCCATATTTTTGAATTATTTATCATTGTGTTTTTTAACTTTTTGGCACTACTAATACGACTTCTTTATACCTTTGAAAGTAGGTTGAATCTGATTTAATATTTTTTTCAATTACCATATTGTGTGCTATAACATTTTTATCGCCTATTATAGAATCGTGATTTCAACTTGTTTTATTATTAAATGCATTAAAATTTCGTACATCAACATTGAATCCGATTTGTGTGTACGGGCAAAAAATATTACCAACTCCTATTTTTGCTGTTTTAAAAACTCGTGATTTGTGATGTATAAAGTTGGTAAATTTCGTGTTTTTTAAACTAAAATGATTTATTATTTTTGAACTAAATGTTAAATTATTAATTGCAAGAATCAATTCGACTTTTTTTGGCACATCATAAGTAAAAATAGAGCCTAATAATGGGAGTTTTAGCTGTGGTTTTTGATGATTTTCTCGGGAGTCATCAAGAAACCCGAACAACTCAATTGCTGGATTGAGTTTATTATTCTCAAAAATATATTCTTCGATTTCTGCAGCTCTTGCTCCAGCTCCAATAATTATTACTTTTTGCATTAGATCCATTTATTGAAACAAAACAAGTCACCATGTCCGGGCAATACAATGGTATTTGATTCGGTTTCATTATTCAATTTTATAACAGATTGCTCAAATTTTGATTTATCGCCTCCGGGTAATTTAAAAACTAAATATTTTTTTTCTATCACTGTATCTCCGCCAAAAAGCAAATTTTTATATTTGAAACAATACGAATAATTACTATGTCCGGGTGTAGCAATAATTTTAAAATAATTTAATGTACTTACATTAATACAGTTTGTTTCAATGGGCATATTGTAGTAAAAAGAAATGTTTGTTCTGCTATTATTGAGGGCATTTTTTAAATTATCACAAGGCAAATATATTGATGTCCTAGTATTATTCAACAATAAATTAACGTCAAAGTGATGGTCAAAATGTTCGTGGGTGATGTATATTAATTTATCAATATCATTAAATTGTTCCAGCCATTGATGTACCTGCTCATTTAATTTTCCGGGATCGACGATAATTACTTTGTCTTGGTCTATCAAAAAATAAGTGCATACCTGAAATAAATCAGATACAAACCTGTATACTGTAGATTTGTCGTCGATATTACAAAACAGTGGCTCCACCATGGATTATTTTTTTTTATTCGAGTCTTTCGTTTATGGTATAAAAATATTCAATCTTAAAAAATATGCTCCACAGCTGTTGTTTTCATATCAACTAACATTTTGCATTTGCTTATATCATTTGTAATTATTTGTGCTATTATCTCAAAAACATTGAGGTTTGTTAATGACTTTTACCAAAAATCATAAAACACAATTTATTCATAAAAATGAAGTTCTACCACCATCAATAACAATCGACTGACCTGTTATCCATTTTGAAGCGTTGGAAAGTAAAAAAACAACTGGCAATGCAATATCTTTAGGTTCTCCGTAGCCTAAAGGATATTTAGATCGATCAATATCCATTATTTCTTTTGACAAAAGAGTCTCTGCTTGTTTTGACATATCCGTTTCCACCATACCTGGTTGAATTGAATTCACTCTTATATGTTTTGAAGATAGTTCGTTTGCATACACTTTGCTTATTCCATCCAAAGCAGCTTTTGTAATAGCATATAGACCATTTCCTTTAGCACCTCTAATTGCAGATATTGAACTTATAAAAACAACGGATGCATTTTTATTAATTTTCTTGTTCTTTAACAATTCAGAAAATAAAACCAATACACTATCTAAATTTATTTTTCTAATGCTTTCATAATCATTATAATTAAAAAAATGCATTGGGCTTACATGTGCAATACCAGCTGAATGAACAAAACCATCAATTTTTATAGGCAACTCAGACACTAATAGATGAATATTTTCTATTTCAACTAAATCAAACTTAACTACTTTAGATCCTACTAATGAATGCTCCTCTATGTAATGTTGTAGTTTTTCAACATTTCTTCCAATACCAATAAAATTACCTCCAGCAATAGCTATTTGTTTGCAAATTTCAAGGCCTATACCAGATGTAGCACCTGTTACTAAAATTGTTTTACTAATTAAAGAAAAATTGTTATCCTTCATATTCAATTAATTCATTTATAAACTCGTCTCCTATTTCAAAATAGGCACTACCAATGCTTAATCCAATACCAAAACCACACATCGCAATTTTTTTGTTTCTTGCGTCTGCACCCAGAAGCGATAGGGTTAAAGGAATACTTGCTGAACTTGTATTACCGTATTTTATAATTGAATAAGGTACTTGAGCACTTTCTAATTTTAATTTTTTTCTAATCATTTCTAACATAAACTTATTTGCTTGATGAAGTAGAAAATAATCAATATCAGAAACTTCTTTGTTTATAAGTTCCAGAAACGATTTTATTTCACGAGGTACTTGTGTTATCCCAAAAGAAAAAACATCTGTTCCGTTCATTTTAGGATTTACCCTTGTTCTCTTACTACCATCGGAATCTTCCAAAACATGTAATGATTCTTCTGAAAATCTATTACGAAAACCTCCGTCTGGAATAATTATCGATTTAAAACCCGATCCATCCGACCAAAGTTTAAAATTAAAATTTTTTCCTTCCCTAAATTCAAAAGCGGTAGCACATCCTGCGTCCCCAAATAATGGTGCAGCTGTTTTATCTGCTTTATGAGCAAGTAGACTTGATGAATCTCCTACTAATAAAATACCTTTTTTAAAACTATGAGAAGCCAGCATTGCCGAAATTACTGATGCGCCATACACAAAACCGCTACATCCCAGTGGGATATCAAAACAAGCAGTATTTTTTGATAAACCCAAACGATTCTGTAAAATTATTGCAGTATTAGGAATTAAATAATCTGGTGTTTGTGTAACCATAATTAATACTCCTATTTCATCTTTTTCCCATTCTAATTTTTTAATTAATAACTCTGCTGCTTGATAACATAAATCAGATACCAAAACACCTTCCTCCAAATGCCTTTTTTCTTCAACACCAGTCATTTCAACAAATTTTATGGCTTCGTCAGGAGAGTTAAAAAGTGTGTTTTCTAAATTAAATATTTTAGTTTTTGGAACGCAACTTACTGAACCCGATATTTGCACATTAGATATATTTAAGATACCCTCAGACATAATTATTTAGATTGTATTCTTGTGTACAAATTTTCTAAAGTCAAACTTTCTTTAAAATCTACAGCTATTATTTGTTTACCATATTTTTCGTCTACCATAGCAATTATCATAAGTGTAGTCATAGAATCCCATTCATCAAGGCTTTTATAATCTGTATTATGATTTATTTCGTTTTTTTCAGTGTCTTCTAAAATTGCGTAAAAATTTTCAATAAATTCTTCCATGATAATTAAGTTTAAATTTGTATTTTTTTTGCTGGCATACCAAAATAGGTACAGTTGTTTTTAATGTTTTTTAGTATCATCGTGTACGACCAAATGTTATTATTATCGCCAATACTTTTGTTTTGTAAAATTGCAGAATTTAAACCGAATGAATTACCATTACCAATCATTACATTACCTGAAATAGAAACTCTAGGTGAAAAAGTGTTAAAGTTACCTATTGATGAGTCGTGTCCTATTCCGGTTCTAGCTCCAATGATATTAAAGTCACCTATATTTACATTTCCTGTAATACCTACATAATCCATAATAATATTTCCTTTCCCCATTTTACTGTATTCTTCATCAAATATTAAAGTTCCATCAACTAAATTCGGAAAATTAATTTTAATTTTTTCTCCTAAAAAAAGATTAATAATAGTATTCCTTGCTTCTGGATTATTGATTGCGATTATCACATCTGGTGCTGTGTGTATTTCATTTTTGCATTTCAATATAAAATCATTAACATTAGAAACAACGTCAATATTTCTAATCTTTGAGCCAATTTTATCTGAATTATCATCAATGATATAAATATTTTTCCATTTTTTTTTGTAAAACCTATCAATCAAAAATAAGACTTCCATTGTGAAACCACCTGCACCAATAATATATAAATCCTTCATGTTTTTTATTTATTGTTTTTTAACGGTCACTTTCTGTTTACTATTAATTCCCTCAGGTAATAAAAAATTAGCATGCTTGTTTCGTGATTTAATAATTTATTATTTTACAGAAATCTAAATTTTCTAATTTCCATTTAATGATACTCCAAGTTAAACCAACACCAAATCCACCAAAACAAACCTTGTATGAACTAGATAATGCTTTTTCCCCAATATTTTCGCAAACATTTAATGGTACAGTAGTGCTGCTTCCGTTACCATATTTTTGACTAATATTGTTAGGCATTTGTTCGTACGGAATATTCATTTTTTCAGCCAATTTCTCCAACATAAATTTGTTAGGCTGATGAAAAAGGTAATAATCAAAATACGATTTGTCTATTTTTAAGGTGTCAAACATTTCCTGAATCATTTCTGGCACTTTGGTTTGTACAAAATTAAACACTTCGTCTCCCTTCATCACTAAGTGGTCTAATGCTCTAAAGTTTCCAGCTGCATCCTCTCTTAGTATTGCTGTTTCAGCGGTCGAAAGCGTTTTAAAACCACCAGCAGGAATCTGCAAACTCAAGGCACTTGTTCCATCCATTTTAATAAACAGGTCTATTTCCTCATCATCAAATGAATTTTCTATAATGGTTATCGTAGCACCATCACCAACTAACGGTCGACTATTTCTATCTTTTTTAGAAATTTTTTTACTTAAAACATCGGCGTTCAAAAGCACTACTTTATTTATATTTCCTGTGTTCAATAGCATAAATGCTTGCATCAAGCCCACTTCAAATCCGGCACAACCTTGATTTATATCCATCGAAATCACATCTTGACTCAAAGCGAGTCGCCCGGAAATCACATTAGAAGTCGCTGGCAAAAAATAATCTGGAGACTGAGTACACAAAACAACGGCTCCAATAGAATTTTTATCAAGCAATTGATTATCAATTAAATGGTTTATTCCAAAAACACACAAATCAGAAACCGTAGTGGTATCATCTACAATTCGTTGTGTTCCATAACCCATTATTTTCCCGAGCTTGATACTTTGTTTTTCCGAAAAGTTATAGTTTACTATTTCGTCTAAATAATGGATTTCATTACTTGGTAAAACGGATAATATACCTGTTATTTTCTTATTTTTAAATTTAAGATGCATTTTTAGACACTTCGATTAAATTTAAAATAGAAGCTACATTATAAAAACTTTCTGGAACAATTAAAGCACCAATTATTTTGACTTCGAATGTGTTCTCTATATCAACCACTAGAGTTATTATATCAAAAGAGTCTAAATATCCTGCTGTGATAAAATTTGCTTTTTCATCATTAAAATCAAATTCTGGTCGTGTGTCTTCTAAAATTTTTATTATTTTTTCGTTCATTATATTTTTATTGAGGTAAATGCTGTTTGAAATTCGGTCTTTTACAAAACCAAATTCTATATGTTTTTTTATAGAGTATTCATTTCTTATATCGATCCAACTGATGTAACGCTTGATTTCTGGATCACAATTTAAACAATATTTAAATATTAATTCCCCGTATCCTTTTCCACGAAATTTAGAAATCACTAACCAAAAAAGTAAATTTTTTGTAGTCCCTTTTATTTCAGTTAAAAAAATTGCGGCAATTTCGTTATCTACTTTTATCAAATGAATACTTTTTTGCAATTCTTTCAATTTTTCTAGTGTAGGAATTCTTTCCGTGTACTTGTCGAAATTTTGCTCTAAAATATTCAATAAAGCTTCAAAATCATGTTCCTCTGGATTTTGAATTAGGGAATAATTCAAATCCTCTTCCTGTTCTTTTTGCAATCTGTACATTCTAAAAACGGTATGATAATGATAATTACCCTGCGAGTTTAACCAATTTTTAATTTGCAATGATTTTTCAACTTCATTTTCTAAAACTATCACTTCCGTAACATAATTACCTTCTTGTAATACTATAGGATTTTGAGAAAGTAATGCAGTATTATTTGCATAAAAAAACATATTCTTAAAATCATGGTTTGATTTTTTATAAAAACAAAACAAATTCTCGTCTGTTTGATTGTCAAAAAAACAGGAATCTTTGTTGTCAAAAATATCTCTTTCGGTCATGAAACAATTTGTAACAAACGGCTTTGTTTTTATTTCCGATAAAATTTGTAAATCCGTCATTATAATTGCTCCTTAAGTTCTAATCTATTTATTTTACCATTTGCATTTAAGGCAAAAGTTTCTTTTTCGATCCATATTGTAGGAATCATATATTTGGGCAATGTATTTATCAAATCTTTTCTAATCTCGACATTTGATTTGTGTGCGACAAAAAAAGCAGCTATTTCTTTTTTATATTCATCATATAAAACGCAGGCGTTTTTGACCCCTTCGACTCCTAACATTGCGGTTTCTATTTCACCTAATTCGATACGATAACCCATGTGTTTGATTTGGGAATCTTTCCTACCTACAAACATTATTTCTCCGTATTCATTTTCATAGACTAAATCACCTGTTTTGTAAACTAAATCTGGATATAAATTGTGCAACGGATTTTGTACAAAAGCCAATTTTGTTTTTTCAGGATCATTATAATAACCAAATGCCAATGACGAACCTCTTACACACAACTCACCTAAATCACCTTTTTTTGCAAGAAGTCCGTTTTCAGAAACAATCAATACATGTGCGTTTTTACAAGCTTTACCAATAGGCAAAGGCTCATCATCATTAAATTCTCTATCCACGGTGTAGTAGGTACAAATGACCGTAATCTCTGTTGGACCATATAAATTTGCGTACAATGCACTTGGATAATTTTTTCGCCAATAATTCAAATGTTTGTTAGGCATTGCTTCACCTGCAAATAAAATTTTATTTAATGAAGTTGGTTTTAAGGTCGAAAAAGCATCAAAATTGGAAACATTATTCAAAACCGATGGAACCCAACATACGGTATTTATTTTTTTTTCATTAACATATTCTATGAGTTTTATGGGGAATGCAAATCGATCTTCGGGGATAATGTTTAAGGTTGCACCCGTAACCACCATGGAATAAATATCTAAAGTAGAAACATCAAAATAAAAAGGAACTTGATTGCCAATTGTAGCTGTGTCTGTAATAGAATAGGTTGTAATTGCCCATTCTATAAAATCAATAACTCCTTTGTGGGAAATTAAAACCCCTTTTGGATTTCCGGTTGAACCTGAGGTGTAAATGGCATAAATGGGATCTAAATCTATAATTTGCTGCGAAATTTGTTCGATTTGATGAACATTTTCCTTTGTCAATGGCTCACTTAAAACATTTTCAAGTAAAATAATTTGACCTGTATATCCAAGTCCTATTAGTTTTTCTTGGTGCGCTGAATCTGTGATTACAAAAGCAGCATTTAAATTATCCAAAATTTTTGCAACTCTATCAACAGGTGATTTAACATCTAACGGCACATAAAAATTCCCACTTTTAAAAATACCAATGAAGGACAATATAGACCATCTATTTTTAGACAAGTAAACGGCAATTGGCTGTCGTGAAGAGTTGTTCTTTGAAACAATTGCTGCTGCGATTTTATTTGAAATCACATCCAATTCTGAAAATGAAATTTGAGCATGATTGTCATCAATAGCCGTTTTATTCGGAAATTTAATTACCGTATCCTTTAAATATTCGATTAAATTTATTTTCACGTTGTGTTTATTGTTTATAAACTCTATTGAGTTAATTATATCATCTAAAAATAGTCTTTATATAATTCTTTATTTGGTATAATTAGTTCAATAAATAGGTCTGTATGACCTTTAAAGTTTGAAATTAGTAGTATTCATTAGGTTTGTTTAAACTTTTGTTGACATTCAAATAATCTTTAAAACTAGCACTATTGAATATGTTACGAAACATAAACACTAATGTTACTTTATTCCATTTAAAAAATTAACAGTTTTATTTTATTTACTTATTATGATGTTGCGTCTCGACTGTGTTTGTCTTGACAAAAATGGCGCTTGTTATTAAAAAAAAATGAACTGTACTATTGACAAAATGTTGTTAAAAAAATAAAATTCTTGAAAGTAAAAATAAAAAGTTAGGATAAGATTAATGTAATTAAACCCCATAAAAAAAGTATACACTTTAAAAAAATTCCTATTTTTTTTAGGAAAGCATAAAAAAAGCTTGTTTTTATTGACAAATTATTAGCCCTATACTTTGCGTAATAGAAAGAATTATAGGATTAAAATATGTAATGTTGTGGTGATGTATGGTTTTTTATTTCCTGTTTTGATGAAATCTATACAAAAAGAAAAGTGATAGCTAAGCCGTTTTAGGTCTAAAAGAGGTTTTTTTTGAGTAACTGTCACTGATTGTTGATGTACTCAATTTAGAAAAAATCAGTATAATTTACCAGAAATAAGACTGTGAATCACTCACTGTAAAGGCCGATAAAATTACAGTTTAACCCGTTGGGTGTAATTCAATGTATTTATTTTAAACACATAGAACTGTCTACAGAAAGGCAGGAACATAGTTTTTATAATTATTCTTAAGGTGTTTCACTTTTTTAAAGCTAAACATAGCAATGAAAAAAACAAGACCCAAGCGTTAGCGAACTGGCGAAGCAATTGGTCTATAATGTTCTTTTTTCTATGTTTCGAACCTGTACTGCGCTAGGTCAAAGTACGTTAATAAAATTTATTTCTAAAAAATCAATAATTATACCCAACGGGTTACCGTTTATTTTAGCTACATTTTTATAACTATTATTTTGAAACTTCAAATTAAACTGATGTTATATTGTAAACTCAAAAGTATTTTAAAATATTTTTTCCTACACATTAAACATTTTTAAATAAAATTCTAACCATTTTTCAGAAATTGTTTTTGCTGAAAAGTTTTCCAATACATACACTCTACCACCTTTACCTAATGATTCAACTAGATTTTGATCATTATATAATTTTTCCATAGCAAAATGAAGAGAATCTACGTTTGCCACTTTATGCCTTATACCCGTTTTGTTTTCAATGATACTCTCTGTGAGCCCATAAGTATCACTGCATATTATTGGCTTTTCTAATAACGAAGCTTCTATTACACTTAATCCAAAACCCTCTCTATAGCTAGGCATGCAATATATATCGCAAGCTTGTATTAAGCGTTCAGGTGTTGGAGTTACACCATAAAATATAACTGATTCAATATTTTTTACTTTTTGTTTTACCATAAGTGTCATATTCTCTTCATCACCACCAACAAGCAATAAGCGAACATTTACATGTTTTTCACGCAAACGATTAAAAGCTTCGGCTAATTCATTTATACCTTTTTCGGAATTCATTCGACCTAAAAACATATAAACCACATCGTTTTCTTTAATCCCTAATTCAGCTCTTACTCCTTTTTTAACAATAGCATTTGGAATAAACCTATTTGTATCTACTCCACTAATAGAACCTTTTCCTAAAACAAAAGAATGAGTTGCTGCAACTATTTTATTTTTTATTAAGAATTGTCTTTGTGATTGTCCATCTACCAAAATATGGGTTGAATTCCAAACTGTAAAACGATCGAAAAACATTAATAAATATTTATAAGCGCCTTTTTTTGTGTGCCAAACCTGACCCGTAAAAATATGAATACGATTAGAAACACCTACCAAACGTGCGGCTAAAATGCCTAATAAACCGGCTTTTGGTGTTACTGTGTGTACAGCGTCAAACTTCATTGTTTTGAAATAAGAACATAAATATAATAAAGTGCGTAAATCGTTTATTAAAGCGATACCTCTTGTTATTTTTATATTTTTTAATTCTTTTATTTGAAAGTCCGTAGAATAAATCATTTCTTCCTCTAGAACATTAGCCACCAAGTAAATGTCAAAATAAATACTTAACTCTTCGATATGATTCTTGAGAAATACTCTTGCAGTTCCTAAGGAAGGAACCACAAAACAAATTTTTTTTCTTTTCATAATTATAATGATTTATTTTATTTTAACTTGAACTTGAAATCGTATTCTAAATTTGAAATTAAGAAACTATTTTTTTAAAGAATTGATTTTATGCTCTTTTCTTTCATAAAAATAATTAGTAACAATAAATAATGTCAATAAGATTAGACTAATATAGTTTGAAAATAAAAAGCATTTTGAGAGCAGTAAAGCATTGCCTTTAAAATTTAGGTTAATATAAAAAATAAAGATTCCTATAGTTAATCCTTCTCGTAGGAATCTAAAAAAAAGGTAACTCCATCTTCTCTGAATAGAAATTAAATACTGGAGCAAGACCAAACTAGAACAGAAGGGTAAAATTCCTAAAATTAAATTTATAAATACTTCGTTCAAACTTTCTTCAGAATAACCTCCAAATAATGAGAATATTTGTTTTGAAAAAATATAAAAAACCAGACCAACTAATCCGGACAATACCAAATTTAAAAAAACTGTTTTCAACAGTAACTTTTCTTTGTTGCTTGAAATAGATAAATAAGACAATAAAATGTTATTTAACAAATTGGGTATAAAAACAATAAACATAACCATACGCATGGCAACATTAAATAAACCTAAATCTTCAAAACTAGCATTCTTAATTAAAATAATTGAAGTATAAAAAGCGGTGAGAATAACGAGTAATTCACCAATACCTACAGGAAAAGAAAACGCATATAGTTGTTTTAAATCATGTTTAATATCATTCACTCCTCGCTTATTGAAAGCATGACCTTCTTTAAAATAAATATAAAAAAACTGTACCACATAATGAACTAAAAATGCTAAAAAAACACCAATAATTCCAAATTTATAACCAAAAAAATAAGACAGTGGTATATAAAATAGCGCTGAAATAATCACTGACTTAAAATAAGTTTTTAATGATTTAATTCCAATAAAATAACTTTCGATAAACGTTAAAATTAAATTTATTAAAAGGGTTGAAGCGAAAATTAAGATAAAAAATAGATTATAAGAAAAATCGTAATTTTCTAACAATTCATCTCTAAAAAAAATACTTCCTAAAAAAAATAGAATAACAATTATTATTACGAACTTAATGACACTTAAAAGCTTATTTAAACCATCATTTTTATTAATTGCCGAAAAGTAAATTAAAGATTTATCGCCACCGAATAAAATAAAAACAATTAAAACATCGTAAGCTTGTTTTAAAAATGCATATTTTCCAAATAAATTTGGTCCAAAAATACGAGCTAATAATAAAGCTACAATTAAAAAAGCCGCTTTTTGAATGAAATTAGCTGTAAGTGATAAAATTCCATCCCCGTATTTAACTGCAATACTTTTAAATAATTTTTTTGTCATTCCAGATAGAATTTTTGTTCTGTTTAATACTTTCAATAAAAACAACTACCATTATTAAAGCCGGGAATATTTTAGCTCTGTGCCTCATTGCAGTTCCAGTATTTTCTGTTCCAATAGCAAAACCTAATGAAACGATTAAAAATAAAATAAAAAATATTTTGGGAAATATTCTAAAAAAATTATTACATATAAGTTTTCTACTCCTGATAGTTTTGTAAATTAAAAAATAGTAAAATGAACTATCTATTAAAATTGCAGTCAAATCCCCTATGCCTCTTACATCATAAGGCATTGGAGAAAAAATAAAATAAATTAATTTCAAGGGTACTAAAGTTATAAAATCAACTGCGGAACTTATTTTATAATTTTTTAAGTATGTAGAACCGCCTTCTTCACTATTAGATTGATATTTTTCGTACAAAGTTAAATTGTTCTCATCTACTTGCAAAAATGAAAATTTTCCGCTCAAAATTGATGAATCATTCGCAATAATAATGTATGAAAAACCAATACAAAGAAAAAATAAAGTTAATCTCTTGAAAGAATATTTAAATCTATATTTTTCTACCTCTAAGAATAAAAACATATAACCATAAACTAGCAAACTAATTATCATCCCTGAATGAAATAGTGAACTTAACAAAACAAAAAGCACCGTTATAAATATATTGATCTTATTATTTGTCATTAACCACTTTGTGAAAAAAAAGATGCTATAAATAAAAAAGAACTGTATCAGTGCTTCACGTAGTAATATTGAAGAGAATATAATGTTTTGAGGAAACAAACCATATAAAACTAAAAAAAATAATTTTTTAGAGTCATCAAAATTAAATAAATCAAGAATTTTGTAAAAAACAAAAATTGACCACATTCCTAAAATCACATTAATAAATTGTGAAAACAGTCTTTGGTCACCAATAATCCAATATAAAACCCCCAAAAATTCTGTATATCTTGTATATGAAATCTCGTTAATCATACTCAAATCTTTTGAGACATCAATTCCCCATATATAAAACCTTTCAGAGTCGCCACCACTATGAAATACGTTAACTAACGCTTTTCCGTAATAATCTATGTATAATAAAAATATCCTAAGAAGAAAAAAAATAAATAAGAGAAATTTTGTTATATAATTTTTTATACTAATGAAAATAAAAAAAAAGATCATTAATGAGTTAAAAGCAACGAGTATATTGGATAATAATTCATTGTTGATAAATGATTTAAATAAAAAAGAAGTTAACAAACTACAAAAAAGTATGATTATAAAAAATCTTTCAGCTAATTTTAAATTTATCATTATTATTTTTTGAGTTGTAGGTATAATTATTCCATTAATTGTTTAAAAATATTTTTAAACATTAAAAAAAGTAATGCTATAAATAAAGCAACAACACTTCCTAAAATCACACCAAATACTACACCAATTTTTTCTTTTTTTAAGGGCAAAATAGGACTATCTATCACCTTAATTAAAGGAGTTTCTTTGCGAAGTGCCACTTTAGCCAGTTCAGTTTGTTTTATAATTTCAGTTAAAATAAAAGTATTTGCCTGAACATCCACTTGTTTTCGTGCTGTGGGAGTTTTTTTTACATTTAAAGCTTGATTGAGATTGAAAGTATTGTCTACAGAAATGGCAACTCCTGTGATAGCACTATTCAATTCAGCACGGATAGAATCAGTTTGTTTTATCAAAATACTTACATTCTCTCGAGCTTTTTTGCTTTTATAATCAATATAAAAATCAGAAACTTGCTTTGCTATAGCTTCGGTAAAATATTTAGCAAACAATTCGTTGTTAGATTTTGTAGTAATAACAATAAATCCTATTTTTTTATCTTTTTGAGATACTGTCAAATTGGCCATTGAAAGATCATCATAAATAACTCCCAAAATACTATCATGTACTCGAGTAAAGTCTATTCGAGATGAGTTTGGCAAAAACTGAATTGATTTAAGTTTTTGATTCTCTTCCCATTTATTACGCCAACCCTTATTTTGAATATACATTTCTGCCAATGATATTTTTTTCTTTTCAAAAATAATTGGAGACAATAGCGTTCTTTCAACCATATTTCGTGAAAGGAAAAGTACGGGCAAATTAGATCCCGAAAAAGCTCCTCCGTTACTTCCTCCAACTAAATCAATTCCAAATGGACTGTCAATACTTAGAGAACTATTTCCACCTGCACTTTTATCTTCTAAAGCAAAGGTTAAAGTAGCTGTATAAATAGGTTTTTTAGTAAGCGCATAAGCTAGTCCTATAATACCGCCTATTACCATTGCCAATGCAATAATTTTCCATTGGGTCAGCAAATAAGCATACCAATCTTTCGCTTTATACAGTAATTCTTTTAACGTAATTTCGTCATTTTGTTTTTGTAAATTCTCCATGAAAATAATTAATGTTATTTGAAAGTAGTTATGATTAGTAATCCCAAAGTAGCAATAATACTTCCTATACTTATTATTTCAGCAGTGCTTCTTGTCTTTTTCTCTGGTCTTTCTGGAACAACTATCTGCGAACCTGGCGCAACCTTTGGATACGATCTTACAAAGAAAAAGGAACTGGAAACTGCGGTTTTACCGTTAGGATAAATGATAAATGCTTTCTTTTTCCAAGCTTTAGCATCCGTGCCGCCAACTGCGCCTAAATAATACCCAAATGCTTTGCCTTTTTCGTAAGGAATCTCTGATGTCAATATTACATTCCCTGATATTTTCACGTTTTCGTTATAAACAGCAACTTCTATTTCATCACCTGGAAACAACGTTACATTAGTATTGTTGTTTGGATCTTGCACAATTTTTTTCCAATCAACGGGAATAGTAGCAAATTTCAAATTTAAAAGTTTATTGGTTAAAACATTTTGAATACTGTCATTTTTTCCCAAATTAAAATTCACTCTTTGTAAATCTTCGACTTGCTTGTTTAGAATTGGTCGATTGATTTTTACACCATCTAAATTCGCAACAGATGTCAATCCACCAGCTCTTTTAATTAAGTCGTATATTTTTTCTTTCTTATTAATCAAAACATATTTTCCTGAATAATTCACAGCTCCTTTAATGGTTACTATTTCAGGCTCTTCATAAACAGCCATTCTACGGATAGTAATCACATCAAATGGTTTTAAATCAAAGTTTTGTGCTTGTTCGTTATTATTGACATCAATCTCAAGATTAAATAATTCTGCTTTAACAGGACTATTATCGTCTATTTCTTCTGATTTTATCATTCGGGCAATTTCAACTTTCTTTGAAGACGAACCTATTAATCCTCCGGCTTCAATCAATAAATCATTCAAAGTTAGATTTTCATGATACTTATAGGTTCCGGGTTTTTTAATCTCTCCATCTATGGTTATTTTATATTCTTGCTCAAAATCCAAAATAGAGTAGATGTTTACCACATCTTCTTTATGTAAAACAAGATTAGCTGTTGCATCTCCAACCAATGCTTTGACAAGATTGATTTGCAGCATTTGGGCAGTCAAATCATCTTTCAATCTTATAATTCTTGCTCTTTGGGTATAAGCATCTTCTTTTAATCCTTCTGCTTTTTTTACCAAATCAGAAACTCTCATTCCTTCGTAAAAGGAATAAGTGTCTGGTCTAAAAACAGCTCCAGTTATTTTTATTCTATTTTCGAATCTATTTAAAATTCTAGTTACTTTGAATACATCACCAGACTGTGGTTTGTAAGTAGCAAACTCTGATGCCTTGAGATCTCTTACTTTGAATTCCTTGTCGGTTTTTTGAGTAATATTGATAGATGCCGTGTAGGCAAGTTCATTAAATCCTGAGGCAAAAGACAACAAATCTTTAAAGGTCTCTTTAGGTTTTAATTCGAAAATACCGGACCTTTTTACTTCTCCTTCGACTGCCACTCTCAGCGAATAGGCTGGAATGCGAATTACATCATTATCTTTTAATCCAATATTATCAGATTGATCACCATTGACCAAAAAATGGTAAATGTCTACATTTTTAAAGACTTTGTTATTGCGTAGTAATTCTATATTTCTATAACTTCCGTTTTTTCCTGGACCGCCAGCTAAATATAGTGCATTGTATACTGTTGCTAATGAGGACACAGAATAATTTCCCGGAAGTTTGCTTCCTATGACTGTGATTTTAATTGTTCTAACTTTGCTTAAACTAACACTTACTTGTGATTGTCCCGATCGAACTGTACTGTAAACATTAGCAATTGCACTGCGTATTTTTTGGGTTGCAGCTTCAATAGTCATTCCTATTACTGCTATTTGCCCTACAAATTGTATGTCAATGCTGCCTTCAACAGTTACAGGAATTGTAGCATTAAAAACCTGAACTCCATAAACACTTATTTGAAGTTCATCGCCTGGACCTAAAATATAATTTACTGGAGTCGCTAGTTTTAAATTAGGTTCAAAATTAAGCGTTGGATTATCAAATAATTCGGAGCCAAAAACCAAACTATTTTCTAGGTCTTTTTCTTTTCTATTACTCACTTTTTCTTGTCCACGACCTAAATCAAGATTTCCGGCAGCAATAGTATTGCTTATTGTAGTATTTTTTAACTTTGCTTTTAATTTAGTTAATTCTTGAATAGACATCCCTTTTGATAACAAAATAGGTTCTGCTTGTTCTATACTTAAATTAACACTCTCTAATTGAGTCTTAACTTTCGCAATATCTACTTCGGATAAATTATCTACTTTAATAGTAGTCAAGTCTTTGTCTTTTAATAAATCTTGGGCTTGGACAGTTGTAGTTTGAAAAAAAATTGCAATTAGTACAATAACAGTAAGTACTTTTTTCATGTTAATTTTATATTATATTTATTTTATGAATACTTTTATAATCTCCTAATTTAAATTCATAAAAATTGTCTGTTTTACATTAAAATACTTGTATTTTAAATAAACCATTTTGTTATTTATTAATAATTAACAATATAACATTCAATGTTTTTAAATTTTAGTTAAAAAAAAGATTGGTAAAATTAGTAAAAAAAAAAATCGAATCAAAGTACAAATAATACCTTGATTCCAATTTTAAGTCTCAACTATACTGTGTTGTATTTTATAATTTTACCAGGATTTCCAACTACTACTGCATAATCAGGTATGTCATTGATAATTACAGCACCTGCACCAATAGTAACCCATTTTCCAATTTGTATTTTTTGAATCACTATTGCTCCAATTCCTATATGTGTTCCTTCACCTACTTGAATGCCGCCAGCTAAAGAGACACTAGGTGAAATATGTACAAAATCTTCTATTTTACAATCGTGTTCTACAATAGCAGCTGTATTTATTATGCAATGTTTACCTATTATTACTTTTGGATTAATAATTGCACCAGCCATAATAACAGTACCTTGCTCAATTTCCGCATGACTTGATACTATCGCTTTTGAATGTATAGCTGTAGCATAATTAACTACTAGTTTGGTCGCTAATGTCTTTCTGGCTTTGTTATTTCCAATTGTTAATATCACATTACTCAACGAATTAAAATCAAATTGACTGGCTAGTTTGACTTTTTTGCCTAAAATGTTTTTTACGTTAGGGTTTTCATCAACAATTGAACTTATTCTAGTATTGTTGTTTTGCAAAATATCTATTACAACTTTACAATGCCCACTGGCACCATATAATATAAGTTTAGTTTCCATGGAACGGTTCTATTGTTGCTGCATTTGCAGCGTTTATACCTTCGGATTTTATAATTTTGATTATGGTTTTAAAAAGTATTTTAAAGTCTACTATGAAAGATACATGGTCTACATACCAAACATCATATTGAAATTTCTTGTCCCATGAAATGGCATTTCGCCCGTTGACTTGAGCCCAACCTGTAATTCCGGGTTTTACTTCGTGACGGCGGTTTTGAAAATCAGAATATAAATGCAAGTAGTCTGGAAGTAGTGGTCTTGGACCAATAAGACTCATTTCGCCTTTGAGCACATTGATTAATTGTGGCATTTCGTCTAGTGATGTTTTGCGTACAAGACTACCTATTTTTGTCAATCTATCCGCGTCGGGTAGCAAATTACCCTTTTCATCTTTGCGTTCGTTCATAGTCTTGAACTTAATTATTTTGAAAATTTTTCCGTTTTTGCCTGGTCTATTTTGGAAAAAAAAGGGATATCCATCATTGGCAAAATATAAAAAAACAGTTACAACAATAAATAACGGGGACAAAATAACCAAACCAAAAAAGCAGGCTAAAAAATCGAATGTTGGCTTTAAGATTGTTTTATACATGTTTTATTATACTAAAAATTCATCAAAATTATCATTGCATATTTTTTAAAAATACTACTTCATTGTGTTTTATTATGAAATAAATGTCGCATTATAGCATCCAATTCGAAAATTTCATTTTTATTGGTTTAACATTTCATTGCTACACCTTGAATATTCGAGCTGAATAGCGTTCCAAACTACTTCTTGTTTATATCGAGAAACTATCATGGTTCGGGCTTGTTGTTTCATTTCATCAAGTAAAACAGGATTGTCAATCATTTTTTTCATGGCATCAAAAATAGCACTTTGGTTTTTAACAGGAATAATAAACCCATTATTATTTTCTTGGATAATTTCGTTACAACCGTTTATATCTGTAACAATACTGGGCAAATTCATTGCTCCTGCTTGCATCACAACATTCGGAAAACCTTCACGATAACTCGGGAAAACAAGTGCATCAGCAATCGAAAAATAAGTCCTGACTTCATTCTGAAAACCGACTGAAAGTATGGATTTATTAGTGTTAATAATTTCGAGAGTTTTAGATTCTAATGGGTCTAAATCACTTTCGTAATTACCAACTAATATTAATTTGACCGTGCTTTTTTCTTTTTGCAAAAGCTTAAAAGCAGTAACTAATTCGTTTATTCCTTTGTCCTTTACTAATCGACCTACGAAAATAAAAACAAAATCATTAAGTGGAATCCCCAATTTTATTTTTAAATCGAGTTTAGATTGTTCTGAAAAATGCTCACTATTAAAATAAGCGGTATCGATTCCGTTTACGTTGCCATTTGCAATAACTTTTAATGGCTTTTTAGTAATACTATACTTTTTTAAATCATTTTTTACCCCTTGACCTTCAGGGAAAATATGGGTTGCAAAAAGACATAAAACCCGATCCATGTTTAGTAATAATAGTTTCAACAACCCTTTTTTGGAAGGAAAAATTAAACCCGTAAAGGTATGTATTCTAATAGGAACTCTAGCAAAATAGGCTGCAATCATGCTTAGTAAACCAGCTTTTGGTGTGATTGAATGTACGATTTGTGGTTTTTCATTTTTAAATAAAACATACAATTGCCATAAAGAAACTAAATCTTTCAAAAGACTAATATTCCTTTGCATCGATAGGTTTATGGTTCTAACTTGCTCTCTATTGGCAACTTCTTTTAAGTGATTGTCTTCTCCAGATACTGCAATAACTTCATAGTGTTTTTGCAAGAAAGATAATTGTCCTTTGAGCAAAAAATCCAAGGATAGTGCTATGGTAGCGGTGCGAATTAGTTTAGGTTTTTCAGATAGCTTCATACAAGTGAATGTGTTGATCAACCATAGTGCTAATGTCGTATTGATTTGCTTTTTCTTGGCAAGCAATTGCAACTGCAAGATAATAGTCCGGATTGTCTATCAAATTTTCTAGCACTTGAGCTAATGCTTTATCATTTCCTTGTTCGAATAAAATTCCTACGCCAGAAACCACCTCTGATAAACCCGCAACTTTAGAGGCTACAAATGGTTTTCCAGAAGCCATACCTTCTATACTAGAAAGCGACAAGCCTTCGTAATGTGACGACAGCACAACAATATCAGCAGTTTTGAGAAGTTGGGGAACATCTGCCCGAAGTCCTAAAAATAAAACCCTTTCGCTCAATTGAAGTTCTTGCACTAGTTTTTCGCAGTCCGATTGCAAAACTCCATCGCCCACAAGCAATAGCTTATATTCGATAGGCAAATGACTTAACGCTTTTATCAATGTGGGTTGGTCTTTTTGTTCTCTAAATCCTGCTACTTGAATTAATAATATAGTATCTTGATTTATGCTGGGGTGAATTTGGATTTTTTGATACGGTTTAGATGCTCTAATAGCGGCAAGATTGACTCCGTTTTCGATAACTACAAATTTGTCGCTTGTTGAATTCGTATGTTGCTTCATAACGATTTTTATTTCGTTTGTAATACAAATTATTTTATGGTAGTAGCAATAAATGAAGCATTCTAAAAGTTTGAAAACCTTATTTTGGATTCTTACATTGGTAATATTATGTTCCGTAAAAAAGAGTTTTGTTTTAGAAAAAGACAGTAACTTTGCCAAAACAACCCAATATTGAGCAGGAAATAAATGAACATGTAGGATATCATACTTTTTTAAATAGGGAATGATTTTAAAAATATGTATTGGATTGTATACAGATTTTAACCCCAACGAATATATTGTACAACACTCTAAATCTTTTAATTGTTGCAGAAAAGGATAATTCGTACCATTTAAAACGAGAACATCCATAACAATTCCTTTTTCACGATACAACGGAATTGTTTCCAAGAGCAATTTCTCGGCACCACCAGTAGCTAAGTTATTGATTACCTGTAATATTTTCATGAGGTAATTGCTGTTTTATAACGAATATAGCCATTTAAGAGTAATCCAAATGGAACACTCGCTAAAACTAAAATTGTATGTTTTGTTTTAAAAAGTGAAGCAAAATCTCCAGAGAAAAGTATACTCGAAACCAAATGAATGCTGTTCTTAATTTTTTCTTTAAAATTCAAACCGTAATCTATTCTACTAATTCTAGAAAAGGCAAATCCTTTTGGATTGTTTTTATACTGTTTAAAAATATTCATTGATGAACCGTCTGCTTGATATTCGACAATACATACTACTTCGTTTACTGGTTTGTAATCGTATTTTTGATCTATCAAAACATATTTATAATCTAAAGGCACGAATTTTTCATCTTTAAACAAAGGATATTCTGGTATTTTTTTTGCAATTTCTGTGAATAAAACTAACTTTTTGTCTCCTTTTACTCCATGTTTTAAATAGAGTTCATTGAGTTTTACTTTAGTCAAATGTTCTGGAATAGCAGTTCCTATTAACTTGCCTTTTTTATCTGCATCTAGCGCTATAATTCCTGCAAAAATAGTAGTATCTATTGCTAACAAATGGTTCAAAATAATGGCTACTGCATCATCTGGCATAAAATCATCTGAATCTATACATACGTTCCATGGTGTTGTAATGTTTTTATAAGCGGTATTGTGTGCGCCGTGCATGCCTTGATTTTCTTGATAAATATAGCTAATTTCAATTTTATTTTCTGTAATCCAAGAATTGACTAGCTCATAAGTATTGTCCGTAGATCCATCGTCAATTAGCATCCAAATAAAATCCTGCGAAGTTTGACCCACTAGACTTTCATAGACTTGGTGCAAGCAATAGGCACGATTAAATGTAGGAGTAAAAATGGTTATAGACTTCATTAACTTTTTATAAAATTCATAAAATAGGTAAACATGTAATAGAGCAACAAAACGAAACTTATAATTATATTAATGTGTTTAATATTTCGCAGTTTCAAAAAGGGATAAATTATAATTATTCCTAGCATAAACCAAGACAAATAAGCAAAACGGTTAGAGAAATTAGCACGAATTACTAATATCCAAATTCCATTTGTAAACAAAAACACATTCAACAACCTGCTGTACAAAACATCCTCAAATTTTTGTTTTACAATAAAATACCAACCTGTATAAACTCCAGAAAAACTGTATACAATAAAATCCCATCTAAATCCTGTACTGCTAAAATTATCTCCTTCGACATTCCCGGAGGTTAAATTTGAAACTCTATCATCTGCAAAGCCTAAACCTGCAAACATACTTTCCCAAAAACCTCCTAAAACTAGTGAAGCCGGAATCGTTATCAACCAAAAAGCCATATACATTTTTGGTTTATTATTTAAAAATGTGAGCCCTAGCGCAACTGCCGGCAAAAGCATCGTAGAATGAAAACAACAGGCAAGTGCTATAAAAATTGACATGATAATCTTTTTGTCAATAAAAGTAAATGCCATAAGCATTAATGAAGTTGCTATTCCATTTCGGATACCATTAACTCCATAAACCCAAAATGAAAAGGAACCAACTAACATTAAAAAAGAATAAAACCAGAGTTTATCAAACCATTTTTTTGACAAATACCATAGCGGAGCAATATATATAACTGCACATAAAAAGAAAAAACTTTCTGCTGACATGAACTTTGTACACAACATCATAAATTGATGAAAGAGGACATCGTGTTTCTCCGTGATTTCATAATTATTTTGATACATATTAAAATAATTATCATAAACGAGCATATCACCAAAAAAACCACTTATAGGTCTTAAACCCATATATAATAATACAAAACTAAACAATATGAATCCAGTGATTCGGATATATGCTTTGTTTCTTTTATCATCAATCTTCAATAATTGGGAATGAAAAAAAGTGATGAGTATAAAAGCCAGTATCACATTATAATATAATGCGGTATAAATTTCTATGGGTATGATGCCTGTATCCATTCTTATTCTATTTTAGCCAAATGGGTTATTGCGTTTTTAATTTATTGAAACTTTTTATCGAATCACACAATGATTTTGAAAAAGCTGCACCACTATTTTTGTCCAAATGTACTCCGTCGTAGGAATAATATGAATTTTCGACCAAGGTATAATTTACATATTGAATTTGGTTTTTTTGAGCCAAAGCATTCATGTCGTTATCAAAACCATTCCAAAATTGTTCTTCAATAGCAATAATCGCTTTGCTACAAGGTATTCTAACAAGTACTACTGTACCGTGTTGTTTCAAAAATTCAATTGTTTTTTCGAGATACATAAATCGATACGCTGATTTTTTCCAATGATCGGCAAAACCTTTATACATTTTTATTTGTTCTTGTTTCCATTGGTTCAATAGTATGGTATCCTTTGGAATATTAGATTCTTCTAACCAGCCATCATCATGAACTTTTGAGGTTCTTTTAATTATTGCTTTGAAATGAAAATAGCTGTAATTTTTAAAAAAATATTCAAAATTAGGGTTCATTGCAAAAAAACTCATATTGTGTGGAGGCAAATCTTTTTCAAAGAAAATTCCCTTTTCAATAGTATCACCTTCCCGTTCCGCCATGAGCCAAGGTTGTATAGAGAGAATAAAAAGTCCATTTCTGGTAGTTTGTTTTACTTTTCCTTTTATACTTTTCAAAAAACCATCGCCATACGTGGCTTGTGAAAGTGTAAAACTATAATTAAAAATTGGCAAATCGAAATCACCTTTCAAATTTTCGTTAATTACCGCAGGTTGAAGTCCTTGAAAACTTCTAGATTCGCCAATAATCAATGCACTTTGTCTAGGAGAAGAAACCTTGTTGTAGAAATAATCTACATAACCGCCATATCTAGAGAGCATAATAAGTACAATCCCTGAAATGAGTATCGAAAATAAGAGCAGTTTTATTATAAATTTTTTCATCTAAAATTGGAAATAAATAAAGGAATCTGAACTCGCACCAAACAATACTATCAAAATAAAAACGGCAAGATAAATCGCCCAACGTATGTAACGTTTTTTACAATTCGAAAGAACTAATCCATGCGTTTCTTTGCGTTGAAACCATTCTACAATTAGCAATAGGACTATAAATAAAAAGGGTTTTAAATCCACTTCTGGGTAACCATATTTTTTATAATCAACTAATTTGTGTAAATAGCCCAAAGCTCCTTTGACAGTTGCAGAGCGAAAAAACACCCACGCAACGGTTGTTAATGCAAATGTAATTCCCATTTGAAAAAACTCTTTTACAGACGGAAACCATGAATTTTCGGCAACTATATTTGTGTTTTTACGATTTAATTTAAAAATAATCAAGGGCAAAATAAACAAGGCGTTTAATGCTCCCCAAATTATAAAAGTCCAGTTTGCGCCATGCCAAAATCCACTGACCACAAATATGATTATGGTATTCCTTATTTGAATTAACAAACCTCGATTGCTTCCACCCAATGGAATATATAAATAATCTCGAAACCAAGAGGACAATGAAATATGCCATCTACGCCAAAACTCTGCAATATCTCTAGAAAAATAGGGGAAATTAAAATTTCGTAATAATTCTATTCCAAATAATCGTGCGGTTCCAAGTGCGATATTAGAATATCCTGAAAAATCACCATAAATTTGAAATGCAAAGAAAACGGCACCAATCAATAAAGTCGTTGCATTAAAATGGTCTTGATATTCAAAAACACGATTCACAACTGCAGCACAATTATCTGCAACAACCACTTTCATAAATAAACCCCACAATATTTGCCGTAAACCATCAACTGCTTTTTCATAGTTAAAGGTTCTTTTATTTTGAATTTGTGGCAATAAATGGGTAGCTCTTTCTATAGGTCCAGCAACTAATAAAGGGAAGAAACTAACAAAAACCGAGTAATCAATAAAGTTTTTTTCTGGTTTTATTTTATCCTTGTAAATATCAATTACATAAGACAATCCGTGAAAAGTATAAAACGAAATTCCTACAGGAAGTATAACACTGAGTGTCCAAAAATTTGATTGTAACCCGAAACCTAAGAGTAATTCAGCAAAGGAATCTATAAAGAAATTATAATATTTGAAAACGCCTAAAAATCCTAAATTTACAGAAATACTCAACCAAAACCAAAATTTCTTTGCTTTAACAGTTTTAGATTCGTGCATTTTTATCCCAGTGAAGTAATCTAAGAGTGTCGAAAAAACAAGCAAAAATAGAAATCTATAATCCCAAAAAGCATAAAAAACATAGCTAGAAACAAGTAAAACTATGTTTTGATATTTGATGTTATTTTTGGCAATAAACCAATACACAAAAAAAACTATTGGGAGAAAGGCTAAAAAAGCAAAAGAATTAAAAATCATATTTATTTACAATTTTGAAACAATTCAAACCAGTTCTTCATGACGTTTTGCGTAGCAAATTGTTTGCTTTTTTGGATTGCAAATTTGCCCATTTGAATTCTAATGTCTTTGTTTTGCAACAAATATACTATTTTATTGGCCAATTCATAGTGGTCACCATTTGCAACCAGAATACCATCTTGGTTGTTTGAAAGTATGTTTTTTGGACCTGTTGGACAGTCAAACGAGACTATTGGTAACCCAATCGAAAGCGATTCTAATAAAACCATTGGAAAACATTCTGAATGTGATGACAAAACATAAAGTGAATAATCTGTCATTATTTGTAACAAATTGTTTGTTGCCTCCTTTATAAAAATGGTGTTTTCTAGTTTATTTTCATCGATTAACAATTGTAATTCTTCGACGTATTTTTTTTCACCTTGTCCGTAAATGTGCAGTTGACTTTCTGGTTCTTGCTTTGCAACTAATGCCCATGCCTTAATCAGGTTTTCAAAACCCTTAACCAGAGCGATTCTTCCTGCTGCAATGACATTCTTACTGTTTAAACCAGCTTTTAGATGCTGTTGAATTGAAATTGAGTTTGGTATAACCACTAAATTTGTTGATTTAAAAAAAACTTTTTCGTCTGGATTGAGGAGTATTAATTTATCGTATTTTGACTCAATAAAATCATTGGCATTGTAAACTAATTTTCTTAAAAAGGACTTATTTTTTATTCTGGCTGTACTTTCATCATATCTAGAGGAATGATATTCTTTAAATTTTAGTGCTTTTGCATTGATAAAAGGCGCCCAATAAAAATCAAAAGCGTAGTTGCAAATTATAATTACATCTGGGTTTATAGCGTCGAGAACTGATTTCATTTTTGAGAAATGATCAGGAATTTTCAAGACGTTTTTTATATGAAAATAGGATAAATTTCGATTGTAATTAATGCCTATATCAATCAACTTAATATTTTCGTGTAAGGTATAACAAGGTGGTTTATTTTCTTGTTGCGTGGTCAAAATAACTACTTCGAAGCCAAATACTGTGACAAAGTAATTCGCTTTTTCTGCCATGACTTTTTCGAGTCCGCCGTGAAGGTAAATTTGATCTGTTGAAAATACAATTTTCATTACTTCGTCAGTTTATCTTTAATTGATTTTAAATTAAAAAAATCAATAACTCTATTTATTGTTTTTAAACCAAAAAATGAAATCAATTTTCGTTTAATATTTGGCAAAAAAGTCACCCTTTTTGGAACCCAAGACATGGCAAAATGATGAATCGAATAGGTGTTTTGTGTAGCATTTATAATTCCTGTTCCTTGATTTTTTGCACAAAAATAATCTTGAGGAAACAGTAATAAACTATTTGTGTCCAACCCATTTGCATGACGTTTAAAAATTTCACTCTTTGGTAATTCAACAATTGTTTTAAATTGCTCAATTTGTGACATCATGATTCTGGGTAAGGTTAATGTATTGAATGTTGCATCTTGATTTATGAATGATTTTCCTTGATAATAGTCTAAACATTTGCCGACCCAATCACAATGTTGAGCTGCACCAAAAACGCCTGCTTCAATAATTTGATTTCCTTCGGAACCAATAAAATAAGGTAGTTCTAACAAATCATCAAAGCTTTTTACTACTTCAATATCCGTATCGAGATAAATTCCTCCAAAATTATATACTGCATAAAGCCGAATATAATCAGCCGCAAAAGCATATTTTTTAGTTTCAAAAGCCTGTTTTACCCAACTGTTTTGCTCCAAATTAAAACGGTTTGTGTCCCAAAGAATGAACTCATAATCCGGAAGTTTCTCTTTCCAAGTGGCAATACACTTTTCAATAGTTTTAGGAAAAGCATCGTTACTTAACCAGCAATAATGAATTATTTTTGGAATCATTTCTTAGGGTTTATGAACTGTTTTTTTAGTGAATTTAAAGATAAAACTTGAGGCAAAATTAAGCAATATCTGAAATTCAATATCTTTTTTGAAAAATAAATAGATAATTATATTGGGAATTATCAAACATAATAATCCTTTGAGAATCATGTTGATTATAATTGAAAAATGCAAAAAGTAACTAATACAATAAATCAATACTAATGAAACTAATAACAAAATCAAGTACTTAAGATACTTTTTGAAATATTTTATAGGATTTAATTGCAATGCCAAAGTATGAATTATATAGGGATCATACCAAGCATTTGTGAGTAATCGTGCTATTGCTGTTGCAATTAAGATTCCTAACAATCCAAAATAAGAGCCTAATATAAAGGATAAAACTAAGTTTAAAAGAGCTGTTAATAGTATTAAATATTGCCCTTGTTTGAACAAACCCAAAGTAGATTTAAAAGACCAGACTGCATTTTGCATTCCATAAATATAAAAATTGAACACTAATGCTACCAAAACCGAAAAGGACAAAACAAATTTGGTTCCTATCCACAGTTCGATAAAATCATTAAGCAAAACAATCATAAAAATTGAGGCTAACCCAAAGACCCAAAAATTAGCAAAATTAATGACATTGAAGGTTTCAATTTTTTTTTCGTGACTTTCTGTTGCATTTACATTTGCGATACTGGCTGTTAAACCAGCGAAAACCTGCATAATTAATCCCAAAACTAAACCCGTTAACAAATTATAATTAGACAACAACCCAACCATTACTAAACCAGAAAAATAATTCAGAATTAGATTGTCTGTGTTGTTCACAATAAGCCCACCCACTTTGTTTAAAGCAGTAGATTTAATGTTCGAAATAATTTCTTTCTTAGTAATTTGATCTACTTTTTCGTTTTTAAATTGAGAGAGAAAGGGATAATATTTATGCACTAAATAGGATATTATTAAATTCCCTATAAGCTGAAAAAAAGTTTGCACTACGAGATAAAGAATAAAATTTCTGAACCAAATCAAAACCAGAATTTGGGTGAGGTTTTGAATAATAAAAACAACCGTATTTGTTTTAGAAATTACATAACTGCGTTGATCTGCCTGAAAAAGACTTAATTTATAACTAAAAAAATAGGACGATACCGTATTGAAAAGAAATAACAAATAAATAATCACCAAATTTCTTGCTATTGCTTCGGGTGCATTTTGTACAATGGTACTCAAAAAAGGAATCAGTAACAATCCAGCAAAGGCAATAGTTATAGCAATAACTGTATAAATTTTGCCGTACAAACGTATCAAAGCTGCCATTTTTCTATGGTCTTTTTCCGCAATGGGTTTGTATAAAGCATAAAGCATGGCGCTACCTATACCCAACTCTGCAAGAGACAATAGGGATAAAATATTAGTAAAAAGTCCGTTTACTCCAAGGTATTCAACTGCGAGGAATTTAATAAAAATAGTTCTGCTCACAAACCCCAGAATCATCTGAATAAGTTGGGACACTAATCCAAAGGAAATGTTTTTTATAGAATTTGCAATCCTGGAATTTTCATTCATTATTCACGTTTCTTTTTTAATCACTTTAGGTTTATCCCGATAGCAATCGGGACTCGAAGCTTTGCTTCGATTTTTTTTTGCCACAGATTCACAGATTAAAAAAGATTTTTGAAAATCTGTGAATCTGTGGCTACTATTTGCTAATACCTCAAGGTTTTGCCTCTAGGCAGTTTAACTATGACTGTTTTTTATACAGTTTCCAGGTCTGATTTTGTTGCTTGTCGCCTTGACCTACTACTATCATTCCTGTGTCTTCTACTTTAAAATTGTATTTTTCAAAAAGTGCATCATAATCGTGTTTGAACCAATATAAACTCGCTCCAAGATAATCTGTTTCGGACATTTCATTGATATAAACATATTTCGAAATACTAGTTATTTTTTTTATTACCTCATCAATATTTTCTGCTAATACTGCTGCCAAAACTCGTGTTGATAAAGCTAAATCGAATGTATCGTCCTCAAATTTAAGGTTTACAATATCTGATAAAATATAATTGCATTTGAATTCTGGATGCTTCTCTTTGCAAAGCGTAATGGCAATTTTTGAAACATCTTGTGCATACACTTCCGGCACATTAAATGATTTGTATAAAGGGAATGCTCTACCACTGCCGCAACCTATATCTATAATTTTTTTTGGAGCTACTTTTTTAAATACGGATTCCAGTACAGCATAATCATTCTTGCTATTGCCCCAATTATCATCAATCATTTTGGCACTTAAATTCCAATAAAAATTTCTTAAAAAAGAAATATTCGATTTTAAAATTAGAGTCATAATTTGATTCACAACGAAGTAATAAAATTTTTTAATCATAGTAATTTTATATTTTTAAAAATAATATTTTAAGGTTTCATAAACTTATTTTAAACTCGATTCACTGTTCTTAATGCAAAGCCTTGGGTGAAAGGTAAAATGTCAAAATGTTGCGAATATACGCCAATTGCTTTTGTATCTCCTTGAGAATAATCTATTGCTCCATCACGACGGGTTACTTCCATGAGATACTGTAAAGCCTTATCTTTTGACAATTGACATTCTTGTTTGATAACTTCAATCTGGGCTGCATTTGCCATAAACCAAGCTAGTGTTGCTGTCGCAGAAGAGTCAGGACGAGACATTGTACTTGATACAATCCAATTCCAGCTGCCGTTTTTGGATTGAAACTGCAATGCCATTTTAGCAAATGAAATTACGATTTTTGTAAGTTCTTCTTTTTGGTCTGTTTGTACTGGTAATGCACTCCAAGCATCAATCAACCCAATGGCATACCAACCCAAACCTCTTCCCCAACCAAATAATCCTTCGGGCAATTTAGTCTCAACATGGTAGGTATGGCACGGAATAAATGTGTTAGGAAATAATCCAAAAGTAGTAAAAACTTTTATTTGTTGAATTCCTAGATTGATAGCTTGTGGATAGTTAAATCTAGAACCATATTTAATTAAAAACGGGCAAATAAATCCAATGGTGTCTACAAATCGATAATCACTAGCATGACTTCGATACTGAACCGTGCCATCCACACCAATTGATTCTTGTATCAAGTGCCAAATTGCATCATAAGCCGGTTTATATTTATCCTGTTCCAACCAATTGATATTTAAAATCGCATAGGCAAAAATTACTCCATCAATTTCTTTTGGTGTGCTTTTCCAATTTCCGGTAGCATCAATTTTTGCATTTACAAAAGTTTCTATTTGCAGTTTTGCATTTGCATCACCTGTTTTATAAAAATATTCCGTTAAACCTAAAAGCAATGCCGCTTCTTGCCAATGTTGAATCGAGTTGCGCTTATAGTTTCCATTAATCATGTCAATAACAATCAATCTGTTGTTGTCCGTAAGTTTAATAGTAGGGGTTTTTTTAAGCCAAAGACTCGATTTTTGATACAATTTTTGTTTCCAAATTGTGGCCTCTGTAAAACGACCAATATGAATTCGACTTTGCCAAGTATTGAATTGTGGCAAAAAATCAATCACTAAAATTAGGACACTACTAATTAATAGAAAACCTGCAATTAGTAAAAAACCTGTATTGTAACTCCACATAATCTCTGTTTTAAGTCCGTTTTTAAATTCAATTTTCAATAATTTTATAGAAAGCATGTATCTCCTTTTCTGTTCCAAAATTTTCTTTTGAAAGGTTGGTCGAAAACTGCTCTCTTAACTTTTTATCCACTATCAATTTTTCGAGATTTTCAGCAATAGACTCAGGTGTCATTTCACAAATTAAACCATTGTAATTGCTTTGAATATGTGATTTTGCTACATTAAAATTAGTCAATAAAATGGGTTTATTCAGAATTTTAGCTTCGTTGATGACCATCCCAAAACCTTCAAAACGAGCAGTATGTACAAATATATCGGCTTTTTTAAGGTAGCTGTAATGATTTTCTCTTATACCTAAAAAGATAAAGTAGTCGTCAAGTTTATTTTTTTTAATCATTGCAAGTAACCGCTCTTTATCTTCGCCATCGCCTAATATGTACCATTTAAAATGATGCCCTTTATCTGCAAGTATTCTACAAGCATTAATAGCTAAATCGTAGCCTTTTTGTGGCACTAAACGCCCAACCGAGAGCACTTTAAAGCCATCAGGAAAATCAGGAACTGTCTCATTGGCTAATTGATTTATAATACTAGTATTAATAATATTTTTGATTACTTTGAATTTTGTTTCAAACTGCGGAAAATTTCTGACGAGTACTGCTTTACTTTCTTCGGAATCTGATATTATAAAATCCAGTTTAGAAAAATAAGGAATGTCTATAGCGGGATCCATTTTTAATTGCTCATAATCGTTCATTATATAGCCTATTTTCGTTTTGGCATTGACTTTGTCCACACAAAAATAATTGGGAGTTTTTTCGAGAAAACCAATGGCTACATCGTGTTTTTTATCCAGGGGCAAAAGCATTTCTTTGAGGTATTTCCATACTTTTTGTTCTTTTACAGCTTTTTCATTTTTAGAAATAAAAACAAAATCCGCTAGAATTCGATACCAAATATTTTTAAGATTACCTGACTTTAAATTGGTCGTGATAGTCTTTACAAACGACATGTCAAAAAATTTATAATTTTCTGGATGTTCCAGAATAGTAACTTCTTGTGGTACTTGATTGAGAAAAATGCCTTCTTTTTTGAAAAGATATAAGTCCACATTATATTTAGTGTAATCTATGGTTTGCAGCAATGAAACCAATGCTTTTTCGGCGCCACCACAACCTAAATTATTCATAATAAAAAGAAGCTCTTTTTTAGAAGAGGAATTTTCGAATAAGGCATAGAGTTTTTCGATTTCGCTTTCGGTACTTAAATTTTCGAGTTTTAAGTTTGATGCTAAATTTTTTCTTAACTCAATATTCGAAATCAGATCAATGATTCCATCGGCGATACTTTCAGGATTCATCTCGGTAACTATTCCCGTTTTACCATTGGTAATTTGATCGCTTACCGTACTGAAATTTGTGACTAAAATGGGTTTGTGCAAAATTTTTGCTTCGTCTATTGCGATAGATTTGCCTTCGAATCTTGAGGTTTGAAGATAAATATCGGCTTGTTTTACGTAAGGATAATGGTTTTCTTTAATTCCTAAAAAAGTGATATTAGACTTTAAATTGTGTGCTGCAATTTGTTTTAACAATTTTGGTTTTTCGACACCTTCTCCAAGAATAGTCCAATGAAAAGGAATCCCCAAATCTTTTACAATTTTTAAAGCATCAATGGCTAAATCATACCCTTTTTGAACATCAAACCTTCCTATTGAAATAATATTTGTTACTTCTGGGAATTTTTCAATGGGCTCTTTTGCCAGTTTATGGATTAAATCCGGCGAAACGATGTTGAATATTATTTTAATTTTTGATTCACAGTTGGGGAAATTTCTAACCAAAACCTTTTTACATTCCTCAGAATCGGTAACTATAAAATCTAATGCAGCAAAATAAGGTTCGTCAATGGTTTTATCCATGGCTAATTTTTCATAATCATTATGAATAAAACCTATTTTATGCAAAGCATTTACTTTTTCGACACAATAATAAATGGGTGATTTTTCTAAAAATCCAAAAACAGCATCGTATTTCTTATCCGATGGTTTGATACTACGACTGATGTATTTCCAAACGCGTTGTTCTCTTCTGGATTTATTTTTTTCGGTTTGAAAAATATAACCTGCAATGATTCGATTATAAATAACATCAAATCTGGCTTTAAAAAAACATGCTCTAATTGCTTTGAACATCGACATATCAAAATACTGATAGCCATCAAGCGGTGGCAAAATAGTAGTGTTTTGATGTACTTGCTTCAAGAAAAGCCCTTCGTTTGAAAACAATTGTAAATCTACATTATACTTATGATAATCAATAGTTTGAAGCAACGAAATGAGTGATTTTTCGGCACCACCACAACGCAAATTATTAATTACAAAGAGTATGTTTTTTTTATTTTGTGGCATCAATTAAATCGTAGAGTTTATAGATTTGGTCTTCATTATCCAATTTTTCATGGCCCAAATTTAAACTAAATTTATCCATTAGTTCCCGATTTTCTATAAGTTGTAGTATTGAATTGGCCAAAGCATTGGGATTCATCTCTGTAATAATGCCGTTTTCTCCAGACTCGATTTGATCTTTAGCAGTGCTAAAATTGGTGACTATAATGGGTTTCTTGAGAATTTTTGCTTCATCAACAGCAATCGATTTCCCTTCGTATCGTGAAGGCTGAACATAAATTGTTGCTGCTTTTATATAGGGATAAGGGTTTGCTTTTAGTCCAAATAAAAAGAAATTATTTTCAAGTTTATTGACTTTAATTTGTTGTTCTAAATTATATCGATCTGGTCCATCGCCAATAACAAACCATTTTATTGTGGGATTGTTTTTTACTAAAATCGTACAAGTTTCAACAGCTAAATCAATTCCTTTTTCAGTACTCAATCTGGCAACTGTTAGGATATTAACACCCTGAATATCAAATTTAAAATCGTTTTCGAGTTGGGCCAAATCTTGAATTATTTTCGGAGAAACTATGTTTTCTATTTGTGAAATTTTGCGTTCCATTCTTGGAAAAAAATGTACTAAAGAAGCAACACAAGCCTCAGAAATAGTAACAATGTGATTTAAATTATTGAAATAAGGTGCGTCGAATTCTGGTTTCATTCCTGATGTTGCGTAATTGGTATGAATCCAACCTATTTTATTTGAAGCATTGACCTTATCAACCACAAAATAAAGAGAGGATTTTTCTAAATAACTTATTGCACAATCGTATTTTGTATCTAATGTTGGAATTGATTTACAAATGTATTTCCAGGATTTTTGTTCGGAAACAGCTTTGTTTGCTATAAACCTGTTGGCCAGAAAGAATTGGATTCTAGCCTTTAAAAGTCTGAAATCAAATTTAGATAAATACCGTAAACATGATTTTAAAATTCCTAGTTGAAAATCAACAGAGCAATCTTGATGCGAAATAATTTTTACTTCCTTTGGCAAGGAATTCAGGAACAAACCCGAGTTTTTAAATAAAAACAAATCGACCTCGTACTTTTGAAAATCAAATTGAATCAATAAGTTAATCAAACTTTTTTCTGCCCCGCCAGCATCTAAACTAGGGATAACAAAAAGGAGTTTTTTCTTCATCACGTTGCTTTTTTATTCTTTGTAAAGTAAAGGATAATACTATTATTTTTTTAGAAAAGCCTGAAGAATTTGTCCCGCTTCTTGGGCTAGAATTTTCATTTTGGGAACACCTATTTCAAGTCTAGATTTGATTGCGATCTCTTCGGATTTCATTTCTTCAAATTTGGCGATAAGCTTATGAGAATCTGACAATTCATCAATTGATAAAACCAATTTTTCTTCACCAAAAAGATCTTTCGCAATTCCTTTTGACTTCACACTATATCCTAAAACCAGTGTTGGAACAGTATTAGAATAGGCTGCAATTGTAGCATGCGTTCTGGCTCCGATAAAAAATCGCATCCGAGCAATATAGCCTTTGTACTGAATTGCGTTTAAGGTATCGGGCAATAACAAAACTCTATCCGTGTGTTTGTATTGTTCGAATAATTGGGTCAAAAACACATAATCATTAGTATGATTTTCAGTAACATGTGGAGTAAAAGCTACCGTCATTGTTGTAGTTTCAAGAATATGCTCGACTAATTTTTGAATCGCTGCAAATGAATTTGGGTTTTTTGAATACACCAGCGGACTATAATTTATGCCTATCGTATTGCCTTCTTGCCAACCTTGAGGTAAGGGTAATTCTTCTTTTTCGAGTAAAAAAGCACCATCTGCACACAGTTTTACATTGGTAATTCCTTTGCTCACTAGCATTGCGTAGGTCAAAGATTCTCTGGCAATAATTAAATCGAAAGTTTTCAAATCGATTAAATTATTGGGCGTAAGATCTTCTTCTCCAATAGAACAACCCCAAAGCACCAGTTTTTTTCCTGCTTTTTTGATGCATCTGTTGATTTCATATCGTTCTGCTTGTTCGCCGTAACAATACGTATCACCACCAATAGAGAGAAAAACATCCATTTTAGGAATTTCGGATAGGATTTTATGGTTCATTTTTCGTAAAGCATAACTATCATTTTTAAACACCTTAAATTGTATCGCGGCGATTAAATAAGCAGGTGAAAATTTATTTATTTTAGAACTGTTCATATCACAAACATATTCCAATCCTTGCAAATGCGCATCGGATTTTGGATCATGCGACGCTAGATATAAGGTAGCATCTGGGTTACTTTTTTTAACAATTTGAGTGCAACTTCGTACCAATGCTTCGCAACCTCTATTTTTGCTTCCTGAATGTAAAAACATCATTATTTTCATGGTATTCTTTTTATTTTTTATTTCTAAAATTACTGTAGGTTGTTGCTAAATATAACTTTAGCATGGATTTACTTTTTATAGATTGCAAGATGAATTTATCGTATTTGCTTTTATCCTCAATAAGACTTTTCCAATTATTTTTGATGGCGACTTGCACCTTTTTATCCTGAATCATGACTTTGATGTAAGAATATCTCTTGACAAAATTCAGTTGCTTTGAAGTGCTAAAATACAAATGAATTAAGGACACTACACTATTGATTAACTTTTCGGATTTGAGTTTTAGAATTTCTTGATCGGTTTGTTTTAAATCCATATAAAAACGATAGTCAAAATTATAAATGCTCAATACATTCTGAAAATAATCGTTTTTGCGAATGTTTCGAGTTGCACTGCCTTCAACTTCCCTGTAATTATAACCAGAATAATCAATATAAATTATACTTTTTATTTTATTAAAATAAAACATATTAAAAATATTGTCTTCGCTTAATATATTTTCAACCGGAAATTCAATCCCATTATCTTTGATGATTTTAGTCCAATATAATTTATTCCAGAGCGAGTATAAATCGTCTTTTTTAATCAGATACGGCAAAATTTCATCTTGAATGTATTCCAAATCCAAAACCTTTCCTGTTGGGAAATCATATTTTGTTATAAACTCATTTCCGTTGAAATTTCTTTTGATATTTGTGAGAACCAAATCGGATTTTGCATTTTCAATGGAATCAAAAAGGGTTTGAAACATGTCCTTTTCTACCCAATCATCTGCATCTACAAAACCTATATAGTTACCTTTGGCAAGAGCCAAACCATTATTACGAGCAACACTTACGCCTTTGTTTTCTTGATTCAATAAAACAATTCGAGTATCGATAGCACTGAATTTTTCTAAAATAGCTAGACTTTCATCCGTAGAACCGTCGTTAATAAAAATAAATTCGCAGTCCTTAAAAGTTTGATTGATGATAGAATCAATACATTCTTCAAGATAAACTGCTGCATTATAAACAGGAATTATGATACTAATTTTTGGTTGAAGCATAGCTAGTATTTTGATAGTAAAGTGTATTCTTTAAAAACAATTTTGCACCAATTCCTCAATTTGAGCAACTTCTAGATCATAAAATAACGGCAATCGTAGCAAACAATCGGTAAATTTGTCACTGTTTTCGAGTGTTCTACCATCGTGTTTATCTTGATAATAAGTGCTGTTATGAAGGGAGAGATAATGAAATACAGCATGAGATTCATTAGATTTAAAAGTAGCAATAAGTTGATTTCGTTGCGCTATGTTTTTTGTAACAATATAAAATAGGTGTCCATTATTAGTAGCATAATCTGGTAGTATAGGCAATTGAATTCCGTTTAAATCTATTTTTGACAACAAATTATAATAGGTGTTCCACAATAAAATTCTCTTGGCTTGAATTTTATCTAAAGTTTCTAATTGAGCCCATAAAAAAGCAGCTATTATCTCTGAAGGCAAGAAGGACGAACCCGTGTCTACCCAGCCATATTTATTGACTTCACCTCTAAAAAATTCGGCTCTATTGGTTCCTTTTTCCCAAATAATTTCGGCACGATGTATAAATTGTGCTTCGTTTACAACTAATAACCCACCTTCTCCAGCAACAATATTTTTGGTCTCATGAAACGAAAAAGCGGCTAAATGGCCTATGGAACCTAGTGGTTTCTTGATTCCGTCTTTGCCTGTATAAAAACTGTCAATGGCTTGAGCTGCATCTTCAACAACCAATAAATTATATTTTTTAGCCAATGCCATTATCGCATCCATATCACAAGAAACACCTGCATAATGCACCACAACAATGACTTTGGTTTTCATTGTTATAAGACTTTCTAGATTAGAATCTAAGTTTGGATTATCAGGATATGAATCTGCAAAAACTATTTTTGCTCCTTGACGAATAAAGGGCAATGCTGTAGTTACAAAAGTATAACTCGGTATAATAACTTCGTCATCGTGTTGAATATTGGCTAACATGGCACACATTTCGAGTGCATCAGTACATGATGTGGTTAGTAATGTTTTTTTGAATCCGTATTTTTCTTCAAAAAAGGTTTGGCACAATTTAGTATAATGTCCATTGCCAGCAATTTTTCCGCTTTGCAAAACGTCATTAATATAAAGGGACTCTTTTCCGGTCAAAAAGACTTTGTTAAATGGTATCATTAATTTTAATGGTATTGTTTTTCGTAATAATTCTGATATGCTCCCGAAGTGACGTTTTTTAACCACGTTTCATTGTTTAAATACCAATCAATGGTTATTTCTAAGCCTTGTTCAAATGTTACTGATGGTTTCCAGCCTAATTCTTGATTTATTTTTGAAGCGTCAATGGCATAACGTAAGTCATGTCCTGGTCTGTCTTTGACATAAGCAATTAAATTCTCAGAAGTGCCCGAAACCCTATCTAGTTTTTGATCCATTATTTGGCATAATAATTTTACTAAATCGATGTTTTTCCATTCATTAAAACCACCAATATTATACGTTTCATGATTTTTCCCTTTATGAAAAACCAAATCAATTGCACGTGCATGATCTTCAACAAACAACCAATCACGAGTGTAATTTCCGTCGCCATAAACAGGCAAAGGCTTATTGTTGATGATGTTATTTATAAAAAGAGGAATGAGTTTTTCAGGAAAATGATTAGGTCCATAATTATTAGAGCAATTTGTAATTACATACGGCAAATTATATGTTTCACCATAAGCTCGAACAAAATGATCTGAACTGGCTTTTGATGCTGAATAGGGTGAATTTGGGTCGTAAGCAGTGGTTTCTGTAAACAATCCATCCATGCCCAAACTGCCGTAAACCTCATCCGTACTGATGTGATAAAATCGTTTGTCCTCTGGAATATTTGCCCAAATGGTTTTGGCTGCATGCAATAAATTCATGGTTCCAATTACATTTGTTTTCACAAAAGCGATTGGATTTGTAATGGAACGATCAACATGAGATTCAGCAGCAAGATGAATGACGCCATCAAACTGATGTTCTTGAAACAAGGCGTTGATAAAAACTTCATCGACAATGTCTCCTTTTATAAAAGTATAATTAGATTCGTTTTGAATGTCTGCAATGTTTTCTAGATTGCCCGCATAAGTCAATAAATCTAAATTATAGATGTGATATTGAGGATAATTTTTTACAAATCGTCTCACAACGTGTGATCCTATAAATCCTGCTCCACCTGTTATTAGTATTTTTTTCATTTTTTTATAATCTTCCGTCCACATTTTCTGTTAAAACTCCTTTTACATCATAAACAATGCAATTTGCTTTTTGCAATTGCGACAAATCTAAAGCTAAAAATGGTGTGTGTGCCACTCCTAAAACTACTGCATCAAATTTTTGATTGGGTAATTCCTGGGTTGTTTCTAGATTGTATTCGTGTTGCACTTGTGATGGATTTGCACATGGATCATGTACAGTAACATTAATTCCATAATCTACCAGAGCTGCGATTACATCCACAATTTTGGTATTGCGAACATCAGGACAGTTTTCTTTAAAAGTAATACCCAACATCAACAAACTCGATCCATTTACTGCGATTCCTTTTTTTAGCATGAGTTTGACTACTTGCGAAGCTACATATTCGCCCATACTATCATTGAGTCGTCTTCCTGCCAAAATAATTTCGGGATTGTAGCCCAAGTCTTGCGCTTTTTGAGCCAAATAATACGGATCAACGCCTATGCAGTGACCACCAACTAAACCGGGTTTGAAAGGCAGAAAATTCCATTTGGTTCCTGCTGCTTCTAAAACGGAGTGAGTGTCAATATGCATTAAATTAAAAATTTTGGCCAATTCGTTAACAAAAGCAATATTAATATCGCGCTGGGAGTTTTCTATAACTTTGGCCGCTTCGGCAACTTTTATACTTGGTGCTAAATGGGTTCCAGCTGTAATGACACTTTTGTAAAGGTCATTAACCTTTTGTCCAATTTCGGGGGTTGAACCCGATGTTACTTTTAATATTTTATCAACCGTATGCTCTTTGTCTCCGGGATTGATTCGCTCGGGAGAATATCCTGCATAGAAATCTACATTAAATTTTAATCCCGATATTTTTTCTAAAACAGGTACACATTCGTCCTCTGTAACGCCAGGATAAACGGTAGATTCATAAATTACGATATCGCCTTTTTTTAATACTTTGGCTACGGTTTCACTTGATTTATATAGCGGAGTTAGGTCAGGTCGTTTATTACCGTCAACAGGTGTTGGAACGGTTACTATATAATAATTACAATCCGCTAATTCGTCTAAATCCGAAGTGCAAAATAACCCATTGATAGTATTGGGCTTGTCGATTAAGACTTTTTGCAACGTTTCTGAATCAAGTTCGAGTGTGTTGTCAAAACCTGATTTAAGTTCGCTGATTCTATTTTGATTAATATCAAATCCTACTACGGGATATTTTGTAGCAAAAAGGCGTGCCAATGGCAATCCTACATATCCTAATCCGATTATTGCAATTTTAATGCTCATTGTAAGTTTTGAGTTAATTTATTTAAAGCATGCTAATTTTTAAGAACCAATCGCTTGATAAACAAAGCCAATTGCTTTTAATTGTTGACTGTTTAGTAAGTTTCGTCCATCGAATACAAAGGCTGGTTTTTGCATGGAATCGTATATTTTTTGCCAATCATAATCTTTAAATTCATCCCACTCAGTGAGTATGGCTATTGCATGGGCGTTTTTACAGGCTTCATAGGGATTGTCGAATGAAGTTAGACTGTTTGTGTTTTCAACGGAAGTTCTTGTTTCTAAATAATCTAAATCGGCAAGGATTTTTTTTAGGGAAACTTTGGGGTCATAAACCGCAATTTTTGCTTGTTCGCTTATCAAATCATTGGCAACATAAATGGCCGCAGATTCTCTGGTATCATTAGTGTCTTTCTTGAAAGCCCAACCTAAAAACGTTATTTTTTTGTCGGCTACTGTATTGTAAAGTGTTTGAATTATTTTATTAGAAAACCGTTTTTTTTGATGGTCGTTCATAATAATTATTTGCTCCCAATAATCCGCTACTTCATTCAATCCATACGATTTAGCAATGTAAACTAAGTTTAAAATATCCTTTTGAAAACAAGAACCTCCAAATCCAACGGAGGCTTTAAGAAATTTTGAACCTATCCTGCTATCCATGCCTATTGCGTCAGCAACTTCAGTGATGTTCGCACCTGTTTTTTCGCAAAGTTCAGACATGGCGTTTATAGAGGATATTCGTTGTGCTAGAAAAGCATTGGCAGTCAATTTTGACAATTCAGACGACCACACATTTGTAGTCAATATTTTATCTTTGGAAACCCAATTCGAATACACATCAACAAGTGAAGTGATTGCTTTTTGACCTTCAATAGATTCGTCTCCACCAATTAATATTCTATCTGGATTCAATAAATCTGTAACGGCTGTTCCCTCGGCAAGAAATTCTGGGTTTGAAAGTATTTGGAACTGGACACCATTTCCGGTATTATCAAGAATACTTTTTATGGCTTCGGCTGTGCGAACAGGCAAGGTTGATTTTTCGACTACGATTTTGTTGTCTTTTGCAATTTTGGCAATTTGCCTGGCACACAATTCAATATATTTTAAATCAGCAGCCATGCCTTTTCCCTTTCCGTAGGTTTTTGTGGGTGTATTTACGGATATAAAAATAATTTGGGCTTCGTCAATAGCTTGTTCCACATTGGTCGAAAAAAACAAATTTCTTCCTCTGGCTTCGGCTACAATTGTGCTTAATCCTGGTTCGTATATTGGAATATTATTGGTGTCTGTGTCATTCCAAGCATCGATTCGCTCTTTGTTCAAATCAACAACGGTTACTTGTATATGTGGGCATTTTTGTGCAATCACCGCCATTGTTGGACCACCAACATATCCTGCACCAATGCAACAAATTTTTGTAATTTTCATTTATTTTATTTTCAAATTGCAAATATACTTAATTTCTGTACAGACGCGATTAATCGCGTCTCTACCTAATATTTTATAGACGCGATTAATCGCGTCTCTACCTATTATTTTGTAGACGCGATTGATCACGTCTCTACCTTTTATTTTGTAGACGCGATTAATTGCGTCTGTACCTATTATTTTGTAGACGCGATAAATCGCGTCTCTACATATTTTTCCAATACCAATCTATGGCATCTTTCAATCCTTCTTGCATGGAATATTTTGGATTATAATTTAATAATTTTTTGGCTTTGTCAATACTGGCTAACGAATGTGGGATGTCGCCTACTCTATTTTTACCATGAACGATGGCAACATCTGCAATTCTTGAATCATATTCGGCAAGAAATTCTTTTAAAAAACCCACTAACTCATTCAAGGTATTTCTGTCTCCAAAAGCGGTGTTATAAACGGTATTAATTGCGGATGGATTTTGTGAAATCATGGCCAATTCGTTCATTTGAATTACATTATCGATATAAGTAAAATCACGTGAATAATTTCCGTCGCCATTTATGACGGGACTTTCTAGCTGCATGAGTTGCATTACAAATTTTGGAATTACAGCTGCATAAGCTCCTTTTGGATCTTGCTTCCGACCAAAAACATTGAAATAACGTAAACCTATAGTTTCTAAACCATAAGTTCTGCTGAAAATATCGGCATACAATTCGTTTACATATTTTGTGATGGCGTAGGGTGAAAGTGGTTTACCAATGGTGTCTTCTAGCTTGGGTAAATCTTGTGAATCTCCATAGGTTGAGGAACTTGCTGCATAAACAAATCGTTTTACTTTTGCATCGCGTGAAGCCACTAACATATTCAAAAAACCCGAAACATTTACTTCGTTTGTGGCAATTGGGTCAACAATAGAACGTGGCACAGAGCCAAGTGCGGCTTGATGTAAAACATAATCTACGCCCGAAACTGCTTTTTGACAATCTGATAAATTCCGAATATCGCCCACGATCAAACGAAAGTTGTTATTAGAGATAAAATCGTCGAGATTGTGTCGGTAACCCGTGGCAAAATTATCTAAACAAACCACTTTATACTCTTTGGATAAAAAATATTCGCAGAGGTTTGAACCTATAAATCCTGCTCCACCAGTTATTAATATAGTTTTTAATGGTTCTGCTTTCATAGTTTATTTGATAACAAACCTATTTCAGATTTAATTTTTTCTTTAGATTTTTAGTTATTTTTTCGAAAATATTTCTTGGTGCATCTTCGTCATGGTATCCATTTGAATAAGTACCGTAACCATAGCCATAACCGTAACCATAGCCATAATTTGCTCCGTATTTAGCTTTATTTTCAAAACTATTCAGAACGATGCTCACATTGCTAAGTTCCCCTCGCTTGACCCTATTATTTAACTGTGTTATCATTTCCTTTTTAGAGAAATTTTGCCTTACGATATAAAGTGTAACATCGCAATACTGGGATAATTCTAATGCATCCGAAACTAAACCAACCGGTGGTGTATCAAGTATGATATAATCGTATTTCATACTTAATTCGTCTATTAAAACTTTCATACGATCACTCATAATCAGCTCTGCCGGATTTGGTGGAACTGGACCTGAAACTATTATATCTAAACTAGGGATTTTGGTATGATGAATGATTTCATCAACGTTTTTTTGATTGATTAAATAATTCACAATTCCTATTTCGTTTGATAAATTAAACTCTGCAAACAACTTTGGTTTACGCAAATCAAGTCCAATGATAACCGTCTTTTTGCCACTTAATGCAAAAATTGTTGCAATATTAATAGAACAAAATGTTTTTCCCTCACCACTGACGGATGAAGTTATCATAAGGGTTTTTGCTCCTTCATGCTGCTGTTGTTTGTATAAAAACTGAAGCGAGGAACGAATTGCCCTGAAGGATTCAGACAAAGCGGATTTAGGTTTATCAAAAACCGCCAAATTTGTAGGTTCCCGATTTATTCCTATAACACCAATTAAAGGTAAATGAGTTAATTTATTAATATCATCTGTATTCAGAATCGCATTATTAACAAGGAAAATCCCAAAAACGGCTAGAAGCGGTATTAGTATTCCTAAAAATAAAGCGAGTACATAATTTACGGTTGTTTTAGGTCCAATTTGTCCTCCACCTATATCTTTTGCTGGGTCTATAAAATGGATATCCGATAGGTTTGCTGCTTTAACAATATCAGCTTCACTTCGTTTTTGAAGAAAAGTACTGTAAATATTATCGCTTAAATCGTATTTTCTTTTTATTTTAATGAGCTCTTGTTGGTCTTCTGGAAGTTGTTTTATGGTGCTTTCGGTTTCATTAATTTTGCTGTTTACAACCGTTAAATCATATTGTAACGATGCTTTTGCAGTGGCAATATTCTCTAGCAATACTTTTTTTATTGCTTCCATTTGATTGTCAAAATCCTTAAAAATCTTATCACTTTTTACAGCATAAGCCATTTCTGATCTTTGTGTAGATAATGATATTAATTTGGAAACATTCGCAACTACATTTGGATCATCGATTCCGGCTACAGATGGCGCTGGAAGTTTTGCATAGTCAACGCTGTTTTTTAAATACGTTTTTAAGGAATTGTAATAGGTTACTTTTCGAATAACTTCGTCTTTCTTGATATCAAACTCAAGTATTTGACCTGAAAATTTAGCGCCACCATCTTCTACATCAAATATGTTTTTATCTTTTCTAAATAGTTTTAACTCTTCGCCAGTTTGCTTGAGTTTAGATTCCATATCAATAAGTGTACTGTCTATAAAAGCGATTGTATTAGTTGCAAATCTATTTTTATCGTCTAGTTGTCTTTTGATGAGTACATTTACAGTCGCATTCAAATATTCGACCATTCTGGCTTTGTTAGTTCCTTGCATTCCCAGTGTGATTAGAGAACCTCCTTTATCATCTGATCTAACATTTATGCCTCTGTATGCAGAAACGGTTCCATCAAAATCACCAAATTGTACAAAATATTGATTGCCTTTATAAAATCCTGGATTGTCTTTTATTTGCAATTTCCAATTTAAAAAAGGCAAAGAAACTTGTTCACCAACTTTATATTTTTTGACAAAATCCCCAATTTCAACAGCTGTATTGCTGTAAGTATTATTAGCATAGGTTATTAAAGAAGCATTGCTACTGCCAAAAGGTATTTTTATTTCATATTCATTTTCAGTCAAAAAGGTAATGCTGATGAGGTTTCCCGAAAGTTGTCCTTTAGATTTATCTATGTTTACATAAAATGGTACTGCACCGTAAGCATCAACAATTTTGTATTTTCCTTGAACATAATAATTAATATAATATTGCAGTTTTTCTACCACTAACTCATTATGAGATCTAGATTGAAAAGTATTTGAAATAGTTTGAACTTGATCTGATGTTCCTCCCCAATTAAAAACTAAACTTGTGCTGGATGTAAAAAGAGGATTACTTTCTTCCTTTACAGAAATGAGTGTTTCCATAACGTAAATTTTTTCTTTACGTATGTTGACTTGATAAGCCATGGTGAAGGTAATAATAAGACTTAAGAGAAACCATCTCCAATAACTTCCAATTTTTCTTATTAATCCCTTAAAATCGAAGCTTGTTTGACTTTCAAAAATCGAAAAATCTTTTATATCTAGCATTTTTGAACTCTATTTAATTTTTTAATAATAAAAAAATTGTTGTGCCTAACGAAAGTAATGTAACTATGGTTCCAATAGACTCGATACCCGTTTTTCCTGTTCCCCAAGATTTTTGTTTGAGTGGTTTGATGTAAATATAATCGTTAGGTTGCAAATAAAAATAAGGTGATTTCATGACATTAATATCAGTAAGATCGATGTCGTGCATTTCAGTTCCCGAAGATAATTGCCTAATTATTGTTACTGCTTTTCTATTTCCTGTTAAAGTTATATCACCCGCATTTGCAACAGCTTCCAAAATATTTACATGATCCTGAAATAGGGTTTTGGTTCCTGGACTTCCTATTTCACCATTCATAGTATATTTAAATCCTGCTAATTTTACAATTACAAAAATATTAGCTTCTTTATTAAAATATTCGTCCAATAATTGCTTTTCTATTTTAATTCTAACTTCGTCAAGAGTAAAACCAATTACGTTTATTTCGCCCAAAACAGGGAATCTAATATTCCCATGGTCATCTACAGTAAAACCATCAAAATATAAACCTGAATCCGATTTTCCTGCTTCGCCTTGATTTGTAGTGTTAAAAATGGTAACTAATTTGGGGTCATTTGCTTTAATTGAAATACTTAAAACATCATTTGTTTGCAATCGATAGGGTTTTGATATAAAGGCAGAAATGGTACTTTCGGCTGGGGAATCATTCTTTTTCTGCAAATAAATAATATCTTTATTTGAGATACAGGAAGTCAAAAAAAGTGTACTAAACAACCATAAATAGAGTTTGAACTTGCTCATTTTTATATTTTTGAAACAAATATAGCTTTTCATTTACTATTTTAAAAATATTGCTATTTATTAAAATAAATTAATTGTTTTTTAATGACTTTTCGAATGGTACTCTTTGCAAAATACTTCTGCCAAGAGTGACTTCATCTGCATATTCTAATTCGTCTCCAACGGATATTCCTCTTGCAATAGTTGAAGTAATTACATCGCAATCTTGAATTTGTTTGTAGATATAAAAATTTGTTGTGTCTCCTTCCATTGTGGAGCTTAAAGCAAAAATAATTTCGGTCACATTTCCTAATTTTACCTTGTTGACTAATGAGTTGATATTTAATTGGCTTGGGCCAACACCATCAATAGGCGAAATTTTTCCGCCAAGAACGTGATAAATCCCTCTGAACTGTCCCGTGTTTTCAATAGCCATAACATCGCGAATATCCTCGACGACGCAAATAACGGCGTGATTTCTTTTATTATTGGAGCAGATTTCGCAAATTTCAACATCAGAAATATTATGGCAACTTTCACAAAATTTTACTTCATCTCGCATTGTGGTCAAAGCTTGGGCTAGAAAATTTGTTCTTTCTTTGGGTTGTTTCAGCAAGTGCAAGACCAATCTCAAAGCGGTTCGTTTACCAATTCCTGGCAGTTGTGCCATTTCGTTTACCGCTTTTTCTAATAGTTTTGATGAAAATTCCATAAAGGGTAAAACTTATTTAAAATTAATTTAAAAAACTTTATTTAATACTGATTTGTGGTTAATAAAACCAGCGTACATGCAACCTCAACCTTAATGTTGTTCAACTGCAACAATTGATAAAATTCAGGATTTTCGGTTCCAGGATTGAAAATTACTCGTTTTGGTTTTGCCTCTACGATATAATTGTAGTAATCGCGTTGCCGTGCTGAGTTTAAGTATAATGTAATAGTATCAATGTTTTTTAGCGGAATTGCTTTTGTATTAATTTTTATACCTGCAACCTCGCCTGTGTTTTGACCTATTGCAAGTACCGAATGTCCTTTATCTACTAACATTGTTATCGCTAAATGGGAATATTTATCTGGTTTTACGCTTGCTCCAAGCACTACAGTTTTTTTATTTTTCATTTGGCAAAAGTACAAAAATTGGATTGATTTTTTTTTTAAATTTTAACGATACGTTATTTTAAAGTTTAACTTTGCTCTCACAATAGGTGGTAAATTTGCACTAAAAACTATGGAACTTTTTATATATCTTTTTGTAGCGTTATTTTCTGTTCTTAATCCAATAGGCACAGTTCCTATTTTTGTTGGATTGACTCAAAATGACACAAAAACAGAACGTTCTCGAATTTCACTTTGGACTTCTATTAATGTTTTTATAATTTTGATAATTTCTTTTTTTATCGGTCAATATGTACTTTCATTTTTTGGAATTACAATAAATGCCTTGAGAATTACAGGTGGAATTATTATTACAAGTTCCGGTTTTTCTTTGCTTAATGGTAAATTTAATAAAAACAAAGGGATCAATAAAAAAGTAGAGCAAGAAATAAAAGTTCGGAATGATATTGCGCTCACTCCGCTTGCAATGCCTATGCTCGCTGGTCCGGGCTCAATATCATTATTGATAACTTTTTACCAAGAACATCATTCTTCAAATGATATTATTGCATCCTGTTTAGCAATTTTAGCCGTATCATTAATAATTTATTTAATGCTAAAAAGCGCCCATTACCTTTCTAAAATTCTTGGAACCTCAGGTATAGTTGCAATTTCAAGAATTATTGGTTTTCTAACAATTGCAATTGGTGTTCAATATATTATTAGCGCTATTTTGAGTATTATTAGAGGTATTTAACTAATCCTCTTTTGGTAAGAAAATTTCCGCCATCATACACCTTGCGCTTCCGCCACCACATGCTTCAATAGTATCTAAACTCGAACTCAAAATCGTAACATGCTCTTCGAGTTGCGCAATTTGCTTTTTGGTTAAACTTTGATGTGCCGATTTACTCATTATTAAATAGCGTCTGTCGTCTGTTCCTTTTAATTCGAGCATGTTTCCTGCAAAATTATTGACTTGTGCTTCAGTAATAAGAATTACCTCTTTTTCGTCTCCTCTCAAACTATCCAGAACCATTTTACGCTCTTTTTTGTCATCAATACAATCAGCACAAATTACAGCGTAAGTTGCGCCAAGACACATCATTACATTGGTATGATAAATTAGTTTTCGTTCTCCGTTTACGGTTTGAAAAGCTTCGAAAATCACGGGTGTAAACTCAAAATCTTCACAAAATTCTATAAACAATTCTTCGTCTGCTCGAGGAGAAAGTGCACAATAGGCTTTGCCATTTTCTCTATCTAAAAGTAAACTTCCAGTGCCTTCAAGGTAAAAACCGTCTTCTTCGGCTGCAGTATAATCCGTAATAAAATCACTTATTAGGAAACCTTTGTCTTCAAGAATTTCTAAAATATCCTCTCTGCGTTCTTCTCTCCTATTTTCTGCAAACATAGGATATAAAACCACATCGCCACTTTCGTGAAAAGAAATCCAATTGTTTGGAAAAATACTGTCTGGAGTATCTGGCGTTACTGTGTCTTGAACAACAGTAACATCAATACCAACCATTTTGAGTTTGTTTACAAAAGTATCAAACTCTTCTTGTGCTCTAGCATTTACAGTCTCTGGCGAGAGTCCGTCGAGTACTTTTTGATAGTAATTATTTACTGCTGTTTGTTCGTTCATTCTAAACGCCACTGGGCGAATCATTAAAATGGAATTGGTGGTTTGTTTCATTTTTTTGTATATTTTTTTTGTAGAGTAGAGACGTTGCATTGCAACGTCTCTACGATTATAATTATTTTATTCCCTAATCAACGGCAACGTAGAACATCGTAATAATCCTTCTTGTTTTGCAATTTCGGCATACGGTATTTCCTCTACTACAATACCTTTGGATCGCAACCATTTATTGAGTCTTTTGAATTTTCGCTCAGAAACAACTACATTGGTATCAATAGAAAAAACATTAGAATTCATGTGATACATTTCTTTTCTAGTAATATGAAACAGATTTGCTTCACCAAAAAGATTCACGAGAAACATATAATCGGCCTCTTCTCGAAAACCTCTTTTATAAATTATTCCTTTATCATTACCTACGGGTTGGAAACAACAATCTAAGTGCAAGGCATTATCTCGCGCTTCGATTTTTGATTTTACTAAATCAAATTCTTTAACAATTTTATTCGGAAATAAATCTTTTATATACTGTACTCCGTGCATATTTGTTCTTGCCGTGATATACGATGCATAATCACTTCCTTTATAAGTTCCAATAAAAACATAGTCCTTCCACAACATGACATCACCGCCTTCGATATGAACTTGCTCTGGTGGGCGAACTACTTTAATTGGGTTAAATTGTTCTATTATATACTGAATCGCCTCTAATTCTCGCTCTCTATCAGGCAAAATGTTCGATTTTATAAATACATCATCAATTACAAAACCTATGTCTCGAGCAAATATTTGATTGTAGTTTTCAATCATTTCTGGTCGGTAAACTGTTATATTATATTTTTGAAACACTTTGTTGAAAGCTTCCATTTCTTGAAGCATAGCTTCCTCTAATGGATATGTTCCAGCAATTATGTGTTCTAAAGATTTTGGATCGTAAGCTTCTTCAACCGTTGGAGTTGGTCCGTTTTGCAATGCCGAACCTAAAATAACAGCCCGTAATCTAGCAGTTTCATTCTTTATATTCAATTCAAGCATTTGATGTTAACTTTTTTCAAAGATAAAAAAAGCCTCGCTAATTGCGAGGCTTTATTATTGAATTTATCGTTTATCGATTGTTTTAAAATCTCTTAAAGCATACCCTGTATATATTTGCCTTGGGCGACCTATAGGTTCTTTATTTTCTCTCATTTCTTTCCATTGTGCAATCCAACCTGGAAGACGACCTATTGCAAATAACACAGTAAACATATCTGTAGGAATTCCTAGTGCACGATATATAATTCCGGAATAGAAATCTACGTTGGGGTATAATTTTCTGGAAACAAAATATTCATCAACAAGAGCTGCTTGTTCTAGTTTTTTTGCGATAGCTAAAATTGGATCATTTACGCCTAAAGTATTTAAAACTTCATCAGCTGCTTTTTTAATAATTTTTGCTCTAGGGTCAAAGTTTTTATACACTCTATGACCAAAACCCATTAATCTAAAAGGATCTTCTTTGTCTTTAGCTTTAGCCATGTACTTATCGGCATCGCCACCGTTTGCGTGAATTTCTTCTAACATTTCGAGTACAGCTTGATTTGCGCCACCGTGCAATGGTCCCCAAAGTGCTGAAACTCCTGCAGATATTGAAGCAAACAATCCTGCATGTGAAGAGCCAACCATACGAACGGTCGAGGTAGAACAATTTTGCTCATGATCGCCATGAAGAATAAATAATTTATCTAATGCATCAATTATTATAGGGTTTGCTTTGTATGGCTCTGTAGGCAATTCAAACATTAAACGCATAAAATTCTCGACATATCCTTTGGTATTATCATAATAATTTAAAGGATATCCCATGCTTTTTCTATATGTCCAAGTTGCAATAACAAGAAATTTTCCCATTGTTTTACACACTGCTTCGTACAATTCTTTTTCATTATCAGGATTAACTGATTTTGGATTAAAAGCGGTTAAAGCACTTGTTAATGCAGATAAAACGCCCATAGGATGAGCCGTTTTTGGAAAACCATCTATAATGTTTTTCATTTCTTCATTAATCAAAGTATACTTTCTAATGTCAGTCTCAAATTGAGCCAGCTGACTAGAAGTAGGTAATTCTCCAAAGATTAAAAGATAAGAAACTTCAAGAAAATCAGCATCATCAGCTAAGTCTTCAATTGCATAACCTCTATAACGCAAAATACCATCTTCGCCATCCAGAAAGGTAATTTTACTAGTACAAGAACCGGAATTTTTATAACCCGGATCAAGTGTTATTGCGCCCGATAAATCACGTAATTTGTTGATATCTATGGCAACTTCATTTTCGTTACCAACAATTATTGGAAACTCATATTTTTTGCCGTCTATTTCTAATGTTGCTATTTTTGACATTGTATATTTTGAAAATTTAACTATTACTATAATAATTTACCAAATTTAATGAATTTCATATTAAATAAAAAGAGAATAATACAATGAAATTGTTAAATATAAAAAAACAGCCATTCCTGATAAGAGAATGGCTGTAATAAAAATTATTTTAGATAATTATTTTATTTTAAAAGCGGCAACACCAGGAAAATATGCTGTATTCCCGAGTTCTTCCTCGATTCTTAAAAGCTGATTGTATTTTGCCATACGATCTGAACGCGATGCAGAACCTGTTTTTATTTGACCACAGTTTAATGCTACTGCTAAATCTGCAATGGTATTGTCCTCAGTCTCTCCAGAACGATGTGACATAACTGATGTATATCCTGCATTTTTGGCCATGTTTACGGCTGCAATTGTTTCGGTCAATGTTCCTATTTGATTTACTTTTACCAAAATAGAATTGGCAATTCCTTTCTCGATTCCGGTTGATAAACGTTCAACATTAGTTACAAATAAATCATCACCCACTAATTGTGTTTTATGTCCAATTTTTTCAGTAAGCAACTTCCATCCGTCCCAGTCGTTTTCATCCATTCCGTCTTCTATAGAAATAATAGGGTATTTAGCTGCTAATTCTGCTAAATAATCTACTTGTTCTGCCGAAGTTCTGATTTTTCCTGTTGGGCCTTCAAATTTAGAGTAATCGTATTTTCCGTTTACATAAAATTCAGATGCTGCACAATCTAGCGCCACCATAATTTCGTCTCCAAATTTATATCCCGCAGTTTCAACAGCTAATTTAATGGTGTCTAAAGCATCTTCCGTTCCTCCAGCTAAATTTGGAGCAAAACCTCCTTCGTCACCTACTGCAGTACTCAATCCTCTATCGTGCAAAACTTTTTTAAGATTATGAAAAATCTCAGTTCCCATTTGCATTGCATGTGTAAAAGAGGTTGCTTTTACTGGAAAAATCATAAATTCTTGGAATGCAATTGGCGCATCAGAATGGGAACCGCCATTGATAATATTCATCATAGGAACAGGCAATGTATTTGCCGAAACTCCACCAATATAGCGATACAAAGGCAATCCTAATTCATTTGCAGCCGCTTTTGCTACTGCTAGAGAAACTCCAAGAATGGCATTGGCTCCAAGATTTGCTTTATTTGGTGTACCGTCTAATTCTATCATGGTTTGGTCAATCAAGTTTTGTTCAAAAATTGATATTCCTAATAATTCTTGAGCAATTTTAGTATTCACATTTTCAACCGCTTTGAGAACTCCTTTTCCAAGAAAAGCTTTTCCACCGTCACGCAATTCTACCGCTTCGAATTTTCCAGTTGAAGCTCCAGATGGAACTGCTGCTCTACCTAAAACACCATTTTCTGTAATTACATCTACTTCTATTGTTGGGTTTCCTCTTGAATCGAAAATTTGTCTTGCGTGAATTTTGATAATGATACTCATTTTTATGGTTTTAAAAGTTGATCCGAGCGAATCCGAACGGATAAAAAAATTATAAATTTATATACGACAAATATATTATTTCTAAAATTAACGATTTAATAAAAACATTGAATGTTATTAACGAAATCGATATAATCTTTTAAAACCAAATAACTTGAGCCTGTTTTTTAAATATTTAGTGGTTTATATCCAAAGAAAGAAAATGAAAATCGAAGCCATTCATGGTTAAATATTTGCTTTTTGAATTGGTATTTATAAATAGTACTTTTGCAAACTATTTACAATAAATATGAGCTTTTTAAAAGAAATACAACGAAGAAGAACTTTTGGGATAATCTCGCATCCTGATGCTGGAAAAACAACACTAACTGAAAAATTACTCCTTTTTGGTGGTGCCATTCAAGAAGCTGGTGCTGTAAAAAGCAACAAAATCAAAAAAGGAGCCACGAGTGATTTTATGGAAATCGAACGTCAAAGAGGAATATCGGTTTCTACTTCGGTTTTGGCATTTAATTATCAAGAAAAAAAAATAAACATTCTAGATACTCCGGGACACAAGGATTTTGCCGAAGACACTTTTAGAACTTTAACAGCCGTTGATAGTGTAATTGTTGTGATTGATGTTGCCAAAGGTGTCGAGGAACAAACCGAAAAATTGGTTGCTGTGTGCAGAATGCGAAAAATTCCTATCATCGTTTTTATCAATAAATTGGATAGAGAAGGAAAAGATGCTTTTGACTTGATGGACGAAGTGGAGCAAAAACTGGGTTTGACCGTTACACCTTTGAGTTTTCCAATAGGAATGGGATATGATTTTAAAGGAATCTATAATTTATGGGAACAAAACATTAATTTGTTTAGTGGTGATAGTCGAAAAAATATTGAAGAAACTATTGCTTTTCAGGATGTTAAAAATCCGGAACTCGAAAAAATAATTGGCGAAAAACCAGCCGATAAACTAAGGGAAGAATTAGAATTGATTGACGAAGTTTATCCAAAATTTGACCGTCAGGATTATTTAGATGGAAAATTACAACCCGTATTTTTTGGTTCGGCGTTAAATAATTTTGGTGTTCGTGAACTCTTGGATTGTTTTGTTGCTATTGCACCATCGCCTAGACCTAAGGATTCGGAGACACGATTAGTGGACCCAAAAGAAGAAAAAATGAGTGGCTTTGTTTTTAAAATCCATGCCAATATGGATCCTAAACATCGAGATAGATTGGCTTTTATAAAAATCGTTTCTGGCACGTTTGAAAGAAACAAACCCTATTATCACGTACGCCAGAAAAAGAATTTAAAATTTTCGAGTCCAAATGCCTTTTTTGCCGAAAAGAAAGAAATTGTTGACATTTCCTATCCAGGTGATATTGTGGGATTACATGATACGGGGAATTTTAAAATTGGCGACACATTGACCGAAGGTGAAATTATGAGTTTTAAAGGAATTCCTAGTTTCTCGCCAGAACATTTCAGGTACATCAATAATGCCGATCCAATGAAAGCCAAACAGCTTGACAAAGGAATTGACCAATTGATGGATGAAGGTGTGGCGCAATTATTTACACTCGAAATGAATAATAGAAAAATTATTGGAACCGTAGGTGCGCTTCAATATGAAGTGATTCAATACCGCTTGGAGCATGAATACGGTGCTAAATGTACTTATGAAAATTTTCCGGTTCACAAGGCATGTTGGGTAAAACCTGATGATTCAAAAAATGATGAGTTTAGAGAATTTAGACGTATAAAGCAAAAATTCTTGGCACACGACAAATACAATCAATTGGTTTTTCTTGCTGATTCTGATTTTACAATTCAAATGACCCAAAATAAATACCCAAGTGTAAAATTGTTTTTCACATCGGAGTTTGAGTAGTCTTTATTGCATAATTTATTCCTATACAAAAAAACGCTAATTAAAATTAGCGTTTTTTTTATGAATTAAAAATTTGGGTTGTTAAAATTAAACTATTGTAGTTTCAAAGTTTGTAGCTTTTTTCAAAAAAGCTTTAATCAATAATCTATTTGGCGCAATACCTGAAGTTCTAACTTTATTCTTTGTACTTGTAGCTTCGGAAGAAATAGTAGTATTAGGATCTTGTTTTGAACCCATAAACCATAATACAAAATTCATATTTGAATCAGTCGTAGCATTTTGTTGTTTAGTTGTATTAATTTCAACTGTATTATTTACAATCTCATTTTTTAAACTTGTAGCATTTTGATCTGTATTTTTTTCTGAAACAGTCTGACCAAAAGCAGTCATGTTTGACAATACTATAAATGCCATTACTATAAAGATAGTGGTGAATTTTTTAGTGTCGTTTTGTTTAGAAAAATGATTCATAATTGTTTTGTTTACAGAGAAATAAATTGTTTATCTCTTATCTGAGGTCAAAACTAAATCAATACCATTCTACTAAAAAATATTTTCGATGAAGCACCATAAAACTCGTTTAAACTACAAAAAACAGATGTTTTTACCATTTTAGTTTTGAAATTATCAACAAAAACTAACCCGCAATTTGTCATTCTGACGCAGGAAAAATCTCATCTTGTAGCCCAATTTTGTTGAGATTCTTCCTGCGTCAGAATGACAAATTATACAAAATTGTTCCCGTAATCCGGACGCTTCGGAACAAAAGTAAAACGGTAATAGAACTCAATATAAAGGAATCGATTTATTTAAAATGCTTTTAATCAAAATAAAAAGGCCCCATTTCTGGAGCCTTTTCTATAATTATGCTTGTCCCGCGGGACCAAAATTTAATGGTATTGGAGGTTGCTCGGTGTCTTTAATTTCGCCGTGAGCGATTTCAAAACGATGAATGTTTTCTCCAATGGCTTTTAATAACCTTTTGGCGTGTTGCGGTGTCAAGACAATTCTTGATTTCACTTTGGCTTTAGGAATACCGGGCATGATACTTACAAAATCTAATACAAACTCTGAAGAAGAATGATTTATTATAGCTAAATTGGAATAAATTCCTTCGGCTGTTTTCTCATCTAACTCTATATCTATCTGTTGTTCTTGTTGTTTGCTCATAACCTTAAATAAATTAGTATATATACTCTTCTTTGTTAGCCATCATTTCATTATAGTCTTCGTTTGAACCTACAATAGTATGATCATATTCTCTCATACCCGTTCCTGCAGGAATTCTATGACCAACAATTACGTTTTCTTTCAATCCTTCTAAGTAATCAATTTTACCTGCTACTGCAGCTTCGTTCAATACTTTAGTGGTTTCTTGGAACGATGCAGCCGAGATGAACGATTTTGTTTGAAGCGAAGCTCTCGTAATACCTTGCAATACAGGAGTTGCTGTTGCAGTAATAACATCACGTGCCACAACTAGATTACTATCTGTACGTTTCAATAACGAATTTTCATCACGCAATTCGCGTGGAGTAATTATCTGACCTGGTTTTAAAGCACTTGAATCACCAGCATCTTCAACTACCTTCATTCCGTATAATTTATCATTTTCAAGGATAAAATCTTTGGTATGAATCAATTGTTCTTCTAGGAACAAAGTGTCTCCTGGATCTTGAACTCTTACTTTACGCATCATCTGACGTATTACTACTTCAAAGTGTTTGTCGTTTATTTTTACCCCTTGCAAACGGTATACTTCTTGAATTTCATTTACCAAATACTGTTGAACAGCAGCTGGACCTTGAATTCTCAAAATATCTTCTGGAGTAATTGCACCATCAGACAATGGAACACCTGCTCTTACGAAGTCATTTTCTTGAACCAAGATTTGGCTAGAAAGTTTAACTAAATATTTCTTAACCTCACCAAATTTAGATTCAATAACGATCTCACGGTTTCCTCTTTTGATTTTTCCAAAAGAAACCACACCATCAATTTCAGAAACTACTGCTGGGTTCGAAGGGTTACGCGCTTCAAGCAATTCGGTAATTCTTGGTAAACCTCCAGTAATATCTCCTGATTTAGAAGAACGACGTGGGATTTTAACCAATACTTTACCTGCTTTAATCTTCTCACCATTTTCTACCATTAAGTGAGCACCAACAGGTAAGTTATAAGAACGGATTAAATCACCATCTTTACCGTAAACTAATAATGTAGGGATTAATTTTTTGGCTCTAGACTCCGAAATTACTTTTTCTTGGAAACCAGTTTGCTCATCAATTTCAACCATGAATGATTGTCCTTGCTCTAAATCTTCGTAAGCAATTTTTCCTGTAAATTCAGAAACAATTACGCCATTATATGGATCCCATTTACAGATAGTTGTTCCTTTTGTAACTACTTCGCCGTCTTTAACAAAGATACTTGAACCATAAGGAATATTGTTTGTACTCAATAGAATTCCTGTTTTACCATCAATTAATTTAAGTTCGGTAGATCGTGAGACTACAATGTCTACTGCATTGCCATCATTATCTTCTCCTTTAACCGTTTTTAAATCTTCGATTTCTAATTTTCCTCCAAAACGAGTAACAATACTTGACTCTTCAGAAATTCCTCCTGCAACTCCACCAACGTGGAACGTACGAAGGGTTAACTGTGTTCCTGGTTCTCCAATGGATTGAGCGGCAATTACACCAACTGCTTCTCCTTTTTGGGTCATTTTTCCTGTTGCTAAGTTTCTTCCGTAACATTTTGCACAAATACCTTTTAAGGCTTCACAAGTTAACGGAGATCGTACCTCTAATTTTTCAATTGGAGAAGCCTCAATTAATTTCATGTATGCTTCTGTGATTTGTTGCCCAGATTCAATGATAACTTCATTTGTCAAAGGATTGATAACATCTTGCAAGGTTACACGTCCTAAAATTCTTTCACCTAAAGTTTCTACAATTTCTTCATTCTTTTTCAATGCTGAAACTTCAACACCTCTTAAAGTTCCACAATCAACAGTATTCACAATAACATCTTGAGAAACATCATGTAATCTACGAGTTAAGTAACCCGCATCAGCCGTTTTCAAAGCCGTATCTGCAAGACCTTTACGAGCACCGTGGGTAGAAATGAAATATTCTAAAATCGACAGTCCTTCTTTAAAGTTAGAAAGAATTGGGTTTTCGATAATTTCACCACCACCAGCAGTAGATTTTTTTGGCTTAGCCATCAAACCACGCATACCTGTTAACTGACGAATTTGCTCTTTAGATCCACGCGCACCAGAATCAAGCATCATATATACCGAGTTAAAACCTTGTTGGTCTTCTCTAATATTTTTCATTGCGGTTTCTGTAAGCTGTGCATTTGTTGAAGTCCATACATCAATAACTTGGTTGTAACGTTCGTTATTGGTAATAAGACCCATATTATAATTCGCAGAAATTCCTTCAACTTGCTCTCTAGCATCTGCTATTAATTTTGGTTTTTCATCCGGAATTCTAATATCTCCCAATGAGAATGACAATCCACCTTTAAAGGCAAATTTGTATCCCATGTCTTTCATATTATCCAAAAAGGCTGCCGTTGTAGGTACATTGGTAACGCTTAAAACGTGTCCGATAATGTCTCTCAAATTTTTCTTGGTCAATACATCATTGATATATCCTGCAGCTTCTGGAACTACTTCGTTAAATAAAACTCTACCAGCTGTTGTTTGAATAATTTTGTAAACCAATTCACCTGCTTCGTTATAATCTTTGGCACGAATTTTCACTCGAGCATTCAATTCTAAACGGCCTTCGTTTAAGGCAATATTAGTTTCTTCAGCAGAATAAAAAGTTAAACCTTCTCCTAAAATTTTCATTTCTGGAGTAGACAAACGCTCTTTGGTCATATAATATAGACCCAATACCATGTCTTGAGAAGGTACCGTAATTGGAGCGCCATTTGCTGGATTCAAAATATTGTGAGAAGCCAACATTAACAATTGTGCTTCAAGAATAGCTTCTGGTCCAAGTGGCAAGTGAACTGCCATTTGATCCCCATCAAAATCCGCATTAAATGCAGTACACACTAAAGGGTGCAATTGGATTGCTTTTCCTTCAATTAATTTTGGTTGGAAAGCTTGAATACCTAGTCTGTGCAAAGTAGGAGCACGATTCAGTAATATTGGGTGACCTTTGATAACATTCTCAAGGATATCCCAAACTACTGGCTCTTTTTTGTCAATTATTTTTTTAGCTGATTTAACCGTTTTTACTATACCTCTTTCTATCAATTTACGGATAACAAAAGGTTTGTATAATTCAGATGCCATATCTTTAGGGATACCACATTCGAACAATTTCAATTCAGGCCCAACAACAATTACTGAACGAGCAGAATAATCCACACGTTTTCCAAGTAAATTTTGACGGAAACGACCTTGTTTTCCTTTAAGCGAATCCGAAAGTGATTTCAACGGACGGTTTGATTCTGTTTTTACTGCAGATGCTTTACGTGTATTATCAAAAAGTGAATCTACTGATTCTTGCAACATACGTTTTTCGTTTCTTAAGATCACTTCTGGAGCTTTAATCTCCATCAATCTTTTCAAACGATTGTTACGTATAATTACACGACGGTACAAATCATTTAAATCTGAAGTAGCAAAACGACCACCATCAAGAGGCACAAGCGGACGCAATTCTGGTGGGATTACAGGAACTACTTTCATAATCATCCATTCCGGACGATTCTCACGGTTCAAGTTAGACTCACGGAAAGATTCTACAACTTGCAATCTTTTTAAGGCTTCTGTTTTACGTTGTTTAGACGTTTCGTTGTTCGCAGAGTGACGCAATTCATAAGAAAGTGCATCTAAGTCGATACGAGCCAACAAGTCCATAATACATTCTGCGCCCATTTTGGCAACAAATTTATTTGGATCAAAATCATCTAAATATTGATTATCAGCAGGAAGTGTATCCAAAATGTTCAAATACTCTTCTTCTGTCAAGAAATCTAATCTTTGTACTGGTTCTCCTTCTGGAGTATGAGCAATACCAGCTTGGATTACTACATATCTTTCGTAGTAGATAATCATATCTAATTTCTTAGACGGAAGTCCTAATATGTAACCAATTTTATTTGGAAGAGAACGGAAATACCAGATGTGGGCAATTGGCACAACAAGATTGATGTGTCCTACTCTGTCTCTACGTACTTTTTTCTCAGTAACTTCAACACCACAACGGTCACAAATGATTCCTTTGTAGCGAATTCTTTTATATTTACCACAAGCACATTCGAAATCTTTTACAGGTCCGAAAATTCTTTCGCAGAAAAGACCATCACGTTCTGGTTTGTGTGTTCTATAATTGATAGTTTCTGGTTTCAAAACTTCACCTCTTGATTCTTTCAAGATAGATTCAGGAGAAGCTAGTCCTATCGAAATTTTGTTGAACCTTTTTACAGGATTCTTATCTTTATTGTTGTTATTATTTCTAGTATTCATCATAGTCTTTACTATTGATTTATTTGCAATTAAAAATTGATTTTATTTTTGTAGAGACGTTGCAGTGCAACGTCTACAAGATACCGATGTTGCACTGCAACGTCTCTACAAAACACCTCGAATTACTTCTCTAAACTTCAAACAAAATTTTTGAAGTGCTAATTATATAGTTATATAAAAAATCGGAACGGGTAACGGGTATAAATCCTAAAACTCATATAAATATGGGTTTTTTGTAAAGACGTTGCAATGCAACGTCTCTACAAAAAAATATTTATTCTTCTAAACGAATGTCAAGACCAAGACCTTTCAATTCATGCATTAACACATTGAATGATTCTGGCAATCCTGGCTCTGGCATAGACTCTCCCTTAACGATTGCTTCGTAAGTTTTGGCTCTACCAATAACATCATCAGATTTCACTGTCAATATTTCACGAAGTGTACTTGATGCTCCATAAGCTTCAAGTGCCCAAACCTCCATCTCTCCAAAACGCTGCCCTCCAAATTGCGCTTTTCCACCTAAAGGCTGTTGCGTAATTAATGAGTATGGTCCTATTGAACGTGCGTGCATTTTGTCGTCAACCATGTGACCCAATTTCAACATGTAGATAACTCCAACTGTTGCTGCTTGATGGAACCGTTCTCCGGTTCCACCATCATAAAGGTAAGTGTGCCCAAAACGTGGTACTCCAGCCTCGTCAGTCAATTCATTGATTTGGTCTAAAGTAGCACCATCAAAAATTGGTGTAGCAAATTTTCTACCCAAATTCTGCCCAGCCCAACCTAAAACTGTTTCGTAAATTTGACCAATATTCATACGTGAAGGTACACCAAGTGGGTTCAACACGATATCAACAGGTGTTCCATCTTCAAGAAAAGGCATGTCTTCATGACGAACAATACGAGCAACAATACCTTTGTTACCGTGACGTCCCGCCATTTTATCACCCACTTTTAATTTTCGTTTTTTGGCAACATATACTTTAGCTAATTTCAAAATTCCTGCTGGCAATTCATCTCCAACAGTAATCGTAAATTTCTCTCTACGCAATGCACCTTGTAAATCGTTCAACTTAATTTTATAGTTATGAATTAAATCATTAACCATAGTATTTGTAGCATCATCTGCAACCCATTGCCCTTTGCTTAAGTGGGCAAAATCTTCAACTGCATACAACATTTTTTGAGTGTATTTTTTACCTTTTGGTAAAACTTCTTCACCCAAGTCATTCATTACACCTTGAGATGTTTTACCGTTTACAATTAAGAACAATTTCTCAATTAATTTGTCTTTTAATTCGACAAATTTCACTTCAAATTCCATTTCCAAAGCGCCTAAAGCATCTTTGTCTTGGGTACGTTTGCGTTTATCTTTAACCGCTCTTGCGAACAATTTTTTATCCAAAACAACACCGTGTAAAGATGGAGACGCTTTCAATGAAGCATCTTTTACATCACCTGCTTTATCCCCGAAGATTGCACGAAGCAATTTCTCTTCAGGAGTAGGATCTGACTCTCCTTTTGGCGTAATTTTTCCGATAAGAATGTCGCCAGGTTTAACCTCGGCACCAATTCTAATCATACCATTTTCATCTAAATCTTTAGTAGCTTCTTCAGAAACGTTTGGAATATCATTCGTTAATTCTTCGTTACCCAATTTAGTATCTCTCACTTCTAATGAATAATCATCAACGTGAATAGAGGTAAAAATATCGTCACGAACTACTTTTTCAGAAATCACAATCGCATCCTCGAAGTTGTATCCTTTCCATGGCATAAATGCCACTTTCAAGTTACGACCTAATGCTAACTCACCATTTTGAGTAGCGTATCCCTCTGACAATACTTGACCTGTAATAACTCTGTCCCCTTTTCTTACGATAGGTTTCAAGTTGATACTCGTACTTTGATTTGTTTTTCTAAATTTAATTAGGTTGTATGTTTTCTCATCTTCTTCAAAACTTACCATTCTTTCTTCTTCAGAACGGTCATATTTGATGGTGATGATATTGGCATCAACATATTCTACAACTCCAGGACCTTCAGCATTAATTAATACTCTAGAATCTGAAGCTACTTGACGCTCTAAACCTGTTCCAACAATTGGAGCTTCAGGGCGTAACAATGGTACTGCTTGACGCATCATGTTAGATCCCATCAAGGCTCTATTCGCATCATCGTGCTCCAAGAATGGAATTAATGAAGCTGAAATAGAAGCAATTTGGTTTGGAGCAACGTCCGCATAATCGACTTTTGAAGGATCAATTACAGGAAAATCTCCTTCTTGACGTGCAATAACGTTATCAGCAAGGATTTTTCCTGTAGCATCCATTTGAATGTTTGCCTGAGAAATCATCATTCCTTCTTCTTCTTCTGCGCTCAAATAAACTGGAGTAGAAACTAAATCTACCACTCCTTTAGTTACTTTACGATATGGTGTTTCGATGAAACCCATTCCGTTTACTTTAGCATAAACACCTAGAGAAGATATCAAACCAATGTTTGGTCCCTCAGGAGTTTCAATTGGACATAAACGTCCGTAATGCGTATAGTGAACATCTCGAACCTCAAATCCAGCTCTCTCTCTCGAAAGTCCACCTGGTCCAAGTGCAGATAATCTTCTTTTGTGCGTAATCTCAGCTAATGGATTCGTTTGATCCATAAATTGAGACAACTGGTTTGTCCCAAAGAAAGAGTTGATAACAGACGATAATGTTTTGGCATTAATCAAATCGATAGGTGTAAACACCTCGTTATCTCTAACGTTCATTCTCTCCCGAATGGTTCTAGCCATACGAGCCAAACCTACACCAAATTGTTGTGACAATTGTTCTCCAACAGTTCTAACACGACGGTTTGACAAGTGATCGATATCATCAATATCTGCTTTCGCATTGATTAATTCAATCAAATATTTTACTATGGTAATGATATCCTCTTTGGTAAGCACTTGCTTTTCCATCGGAGTATCAAGACCTAGTTTTTTGTTTATTCTATAACGACCTACTTCACCTAAGTTATAACGTTGGTCAGAGAAGAATAATTTATCTATAATACCACGAGCAGTTTCTTCATCAGGCGGTTCAGCGTTACGCAATTGTCTGTAGATGTGCTCAACGGCTTCTTTTTCAGAATTGGTTGGATCCTTTTGAAGCGTGTTATGAATGATAGAATAATCAACTGCATTATTATCTTCTTTGTGCAACAAAATAGATTTAACGTTTGAATCGATGATCTCCTCTACATTATCTTTGTCGATAATGGTATCTCTATCAAGGATTATTTCGTTACGTTCGATAGAAACAACTTCGCCGGTATCTTCATCCACGAAATCTTCATGCCAGGTGTTCAAAACACGAGCCGCTAATTTTCTACCTATATATTTTTTAAGACCTGTTTTAGACACTTTAATTTCTTCGGCTAGGTCGAAAATCTCAAGGATATCCTTGTCTCTTTCGAAACCTATGGCACGGAATAAAGTGGTTACAGGTAATTTTTTCTTTCTATCGATATAAGCATACATTACGCTGTTGATATCGGTTGAAAATTCTATCCAAGAACCTTTGAAAGGAATTACTCTGGCAGAATATAATTTTGTTCCATTTGCATGGAATGATTGTCCGAAGAAAACACCTGGAGAACGGTGCAATTGAGAAACAACAACACGCTCGGCGCCATTGATTACAAAAGTACCAGAAGGAGTCATATAAGGAATTGTACCAAGATATACATCCTGAACAATAGTTTCAAAATCTTCGTGCTCTGGATCTGTACAATATAGTTTTAGCCTCGCTTTTAAAGGCACACTATAGGTAAGCCCTCTTTCAATACATTCTTGAATTGTGTAACGTGGTGGATCTACAAAGTAATCTAGGAATTCCAATACAAAGTTATTTCTTGTATCAGTAATTGGAAAATTTTCCATGAAGGTATTGTATAAACCTTCGTCGCCTCTTTCGTCAGATTTGGTTTCCAATTGGAAGAAATCTTTAAACGATTTAACCTGAACATCTAGAAAATCTGGATATTGAGGAATGTTTTTGGTAGAGGCAAAATTCAATCTTTCAGTTTGATTTGATATCATCAATTGACAAAATTTTGATTAAAAAAAAGTAATTTTAGTGTAAAACACTGAATCATATAAAACAATCAATACTTAATTTTTAATCAATACCTCTTTAAAAATAACTCAAGAGTGGACTCTTTTCGTAGATTTTTTTTCATCGTATTGATTTAAAAACCATTTGGTATTTTAAACTATTTTATAATAAAACTTATAATAATTTTATTATACGAAAAATGGTTTAGGTCTTTGAATGCATATCCAAGACCTAAACCGAGTTCTCAAAACCGAGTTTAACTATTTAAGTTCAACCTCTGCTCCGGCTTCTTCTAAAGATTTTTTAAGCCCTTCAGCTTCTTCTTTAGAGACACCTTCTTTAACAGCACTTGGTGCGCTATCAACTACATCTTTAGCTTCTTTAAGACCTAAACCTGTAAGTTCTTTTACTAATTTTACAACTGCTAATTTAGAAGCACCTGCTGCTTTTAAAATAACTGTAAATTCAGTTTGAACTTCTTCAGCTACAGCATCTCCACCACCTGAAACAACTACTGCTGCAGCTGCTGGTTCGATACCATACTCGTCTTTTAATATTGTTGCTAATTCGTTAACTTCTTTTACTGTTAAGCCAACTAATTGTTCTGCGAATTGTTTCAAATCTGCCATTTTTTCTATCGTTTTAAAATGATTTGTAAAATATTATTGTTTATTGTGCGCAATTTAAATTAATAATTGATAATTAATAATTATCAATTATTAAGCAACCTCTTCGATTTTGGCGAATTGATTTTGAAGAGCAGAAATAACTCTTTGGGCTGGTGATTGAAGTAATCCAATAAGTTCGCCGATAAGTTCTTCCTTAGATTTGATAGTTGCCAAAGCATCAAGTTGATCATCTCCAATATAAATTTCTGCATTAATGTAAGCTCCTTTTAAAACGGGCTTTGCATTCTTTTTACGGAAATCTTTAATTATTTTTCCAGGTGCATTTGCAATATCTGAAATAAATATAGCGCTATTACCAGTCAATACAGACGGTAAATCACCATAGTCATTAGCTGATGCTTCCATTGCTTTAGCAAGCAAGGTGTTTTTTACAACCTCTAATTTTATGCCTGCTTTAAAGCAAGCTCTTCTCAAGTTTGAAGTTGTTTCTGCGTTTAGTCCAGAAATATCCGATACATAAATAATATTTGTACCAGCTAACTGTGCAGTTAAATCTTCAATCGCGATTGATTTTTCTTCTCTAGTCATACTAAAAATTTTTAACTAACAATTATACTGCTTTTGGGTCCAATGCAATCGCAGGACTCATTGTGCTAGTTAGGAAAATACTTTTGATGTATGTTCCTTTAGCCGCAGTTGGTTTAAGTTTGATTAATGTTTGAATAATTTCGTGAGCGTTATCTACAATTTTATCTGAATCGAAAGAGATTCTTCCAATTCCTGCATGTATGATACCCGTTTTATCAACTTTAAAGTCGATTTTACCTGCTTTTACCTCCGCAACAGCTTTTGCAACATCCATAGTTACTGTACCTGTTTTGGGGTTTGGCATTAAACCTCTAGGTCCTAAAATACGACCTAATGGACCTAATTTACCCATAACTGCTGGCATTGTAATAATTACATCAACATCTGTCCAACCGTCTTTGATTTTTTGCAAATAATCGTCAAGACCTACATAATCTGCTCCTGCTGCCAAAGCTTCCGCTTCTTTGTCTGGAGTAACCAATGCCAATACTTTAACATCTTTACCTGTTCCGTGAGGCAATGTTACTACACCTCTAACCATTTGATTCGCTTTTCTTGGATCTACACCCAAACGTACAGCGATATCAACCGACTCATCAAATTTTGCAGAAGCAACTACTTTTATCAATGCCGCAGCATCTTTTAAAGAGTATAATTTGTTCTTTTCAATTTTTGAAGCAGCCTCTTTTTGCTTTTTTGTCAATTTTGCCATGTCTTACGCTTGTTTTAGAGGAGAATCTCCAGTTACAGTTATTCCCATAGATCTAGCCGTTCCTGCGATCATACTCATAGCAGACTCGATTGTGAATGCATTTAAATCCACCATCTTGTCTTCCGCGATTGTTTTGATAACATCCCAAGTAACGCTGGCTACTTTCTTACGATTTGGTTCTCCTGAACCAGATTTAAGCTTTGCCGCATCCATTAATTGAACCGCAGCAGGTGGTGTTTTTACAACAAAATCGAAAGATTTGTCTTTATACACTGTAATTTGCACTGGGCAAACTTTACCTGATTTATCTTGGGTTCTAGCATTAAACTGCTTACAGAATTCCATGATATTAACACCAGCAGCACCTAAAGCAGGTCCAACCGGTGGCGATGGATTCGCAGCACCTCCCTTAACTTGTAGTTTAACTACTTTACTAATCTCTTTAGCCATTTTTTTTAAAATTTAACACATCAACTTTGGAAGCGAAAATGTGACTTATTATATATGTAACAAAAATTATACTTTTTCAACTTGCATAAACCCTAATTCTAAAGGTGTTTTTCTTCCGAAAATTTTCACCATTACTTCAAGTTTACGCTTATCTTCATTAATTTTCTCAACTGTTCCGTTGAAACCATTGAAAGGACCGTCTATTACTTTTATTGTTTCGCCCAAATTAAATGGAATGGAACGTGTATCAGTATTAACAGCCAACTCATCTACTTTACCTAACATTCTGTTTACTTCAGAAAGTCTTAACGGTACTGGCTCGCCTCCTTTAATTTCACCTAAAAACCCAATAACACTTGTAATTGACTTGATAATATGAGGTATTTCACCTATGAGATTTGCTTCTATCATTACATAACCTGGAAAATAAACTTTATCCTTGATTATTTTTTTTCCTTCTTTTACGGTAACTATTTTCTCAGTAGGAACCAGAACTTGTGAAACATAATCACCCATCCCTAATCTATTGATTTCGGTTTCGATATAGGCTTTCACTTTATTTTCTTGCCCACTTACTGCACGAACAACGTACCACTTTTTCAAATTAATATCTGCCATAACTAAAAAATTATGCTTTTATCCAATTAAAAAAACTAGCCAATGTTTTAGCAAAAACTTCATCTACTCCCCATGTTGCCAAGGCAAATAATACAGAGAAAACAGCAACAACTATCGTTAGACGTTGTACTTCAGCCCAGATTGGCCAAGTTACATTTGATTTTAATTCTTCAAATGCTTCTGATATGTAATTAACAACTTTTGACATTATGATATTTTTTATTGGCACGGGCGGAGGGATTCGAACCCCCATCAACGGTTTTGGAGACCGCTATTCTACCCTTGAACTACGCCCGTTCGTATTAAAAGCCAGTATCGTTTTTGGACGATACTGGCTTTATAAATTATTTACTAGGATTATGCTACTATCTCAGTTACCTGACCAGCACCTACAGTTCTGCCACCTTCACGGATAGCAAAACGTAAACCAACACTTAATGCAATTGCACTAAGCAATACAACATCAATAGTTAAGTTATCCCCAGGCATAACCATTTCTACACCTGTTGGTAAAGTAATGATACCTGTTACATCAGTTGTACGAACGTAAAACTGTGGACGGTAGTTATTATGAAATGGTGTATGACGACCACCTTCTTCTTTTTTCAAGATATAAACCTCAGCTTTAAATGTAGCGTGTGGTTTTACTGAACCTGGCTTACAGATAACCATACCTCTTTTGATGTCTTCTTTTTGAATACCTCTCAAAAGGATACCTACGTTATCTCCAGCTTCACCTCTATCAAGGATTTTACGGAACATCTCAACTCCAGTAATCGTAGAAGTTAATTTTTCAGCTCCCATACCAATGATTTCAACTGCATCTCCTGTATTAGCAACACCAGTTTCGATACGACCTGTGGCTACAGTTCCACGACCAGTGATTGAGAATACATCTTCAACAGGCATCAAGAAAGGTTTTGCAACGTCTCTAACTGGCTCTTCAATCCAAGAATCAACAGCAGCCATCAATTCGATGATTTTTGGTACCCAAGCTGGATCGTTATTCAATCCGCCCAAAGCTGAACCTTGAACTACAGGACCATTATCTCCATCATATTCGTAGAAAGATAATAAGTCTCTAATTTCCATTTCAACAAGTTCCAATAATTCCTCATCATCAACCATATCCACTTTGTTCATGAATACTACCATTCTAGGAATACCTACTTGACGACCTAAAAGAATGTGCTCACGTGTTTGTGGCATTGGCCCATCAGTTGCAGCTACAACAAGAATTGCACCATCCATTTGAGCAGCACCAGTAACCATGTTTTTTACGTAATCCGCGTGACCAGGACAGTCAACGTGTGCGTAATGACGGTTAGCAGTCTCATACTCAACGTGTGATGTATTAATTGTAATACCTCTTTCTTTTTCTTCTGGAGCGTTATCGATTTGATCAAACGATTTTGCTTGACAATAACCTGCATCTGACAATACTTTTGTAATTGCAGCAGTTAATGTAGTTTTTCCGTGATCCACGTGCCCAATTGTTCCTATGTTTAAGTGGGGTTTGTTCCGGTTAAAATTTTCTTTTGCCATTTTACTTAATTTTAATCTTAGTTATTTATTAGTGTTCGAATTTATTATTTTTTGAGCCAACTACGGGAATTGAACCCGTGACCTCTTCCTTACCAAGGAAGCACTCTACCTCTGAGCTAAGTCGGCAGAGAGTTTATTTTAGATTTATGATTTTAGAATTTAGATTTCAAACTGTCGTTAATCTGAAATCCAAAATCTAAACTCTAAAATTCTTTCTAGTGGGGAGAGCAGGATTCGAACCTGCGAAGTTCACACAGCAGATTTACAGTCTGCCCTCGTTGGCCGCTTGAGTATCTCCCCTTTTTATCAATATACCATATGAACTATCCAAATTAAATTGGAAATAAGAGCCGGCGGAGGGACTCGAACCCACGACCTGCTGATTACAAATCAGCTGCTCTAGCCAACTGAGCTACGCTGGCAATATCAATAAAAAAAGTCCGCTATTTCTAACGGACTGCAAATGTATATCTTTTTGTTTTTTAATCAAAATATTTTTAATGAAAATTTACACTAAATATGTGTTTTGATTTTTTCTTTTCTTTTTATTAACAAACGCTCTATGGATTCTGCTGAAAGCTCCACTGCTTCTTCAAAAGTTTTACATTGTTTTTTTACTAAAAAATCATCTCCTGGAACAATAATTTTCAGTTCTACAATTTTATTTTCTTTGTCACTTGTCTTTTCTACTTTCAAAAAAATGTCTGATGAAATTACTTTATCGTAATACTTTTCCAATTTAGCCATTCGAACTTGAACAAATTCTACTAACTTTTTGTCAACCGCAAAGTTAACTGCGTGAACATTTACCTTCATAATCAATTTTTTTTAGGGGTTAATTATTTGAAAATTATTATTGATTTCTGGGATGTGCATCTTTGTATACTTTTTTTAATTCTGTCAAACTACTGTTTGTATAAATTTGAGTAGATGCCAAGCTAGAATGTCCTAATAATTCTTTAACTGAATTTAAATCGGCTCCGTTATTCAATATATGGGTCGCAAATGTATGTCTTAATATGTGTGGACTTTTCTTTACTTTTTCGGAGACAGTACTAAAGTAGTTATTTATTAATCGATACACAAAAGAATCATTTAATTTTAACCCTTTTTTTGTGAGAAAAAAAAAATCATTATCTCTAACATTATCTAAATGCGCTCTTTCCTTTAAATACAAGATTAATTGTTGGGAAACAATTGGCAATACTGGAAGAATTCTTTCTTTATTTCGTTTGCCAAGAACTTTTATGGTTGAATTTAATAAATTGAAATTATTGATTTTTAAATGAATTAACTCCGTTCTTCTGATTCCTGTGGTGTAAAACAAATCGATTATGAGTTTGTTTCTTGTTTCTTCAAAGCCTACTGGGTTTTGTATTTGGCTCAAAACGGCTGTAACTTCCTTCTCCGAAAACGGAATTTGAAGTGTTTTTGGAGTTTTCAACGCTTTGTGTTTTAATAGCGGACTGACTTCTATTTGTTTTGTTTTTAATAGAAATTTATAAAATGCTTTTAATGATGCTATTTTTCTATTGACAGAAACATTTGATATATTATCATCTACAAGTGAAACAATCCAACTTCGGATTTGGCTGTAATTTACTTGCTCAATATTGTCCTCGTTGAATTGATTTTTATTGAATGACTCGAAGAAACTGATATCATTTAAATACGCATTTACGGTATGTGGAGAATATTTTTTCTCCAATTGCAGATAATCTCTAAATGATTGCAAGTTGTTAGCCATAAAAAAACCGTTAGTATCAAAGGTATTAAACTTTAATGACTAACGGTACTTTATTCTAACAGAAAATAATTAACTATTCTCAATGTTGTCTCTCATATTCTGGATATAAGCCGCTTTTTGAATTTTTGCCCTATTGGTAACTGATGGTTTTATAAAAGCAGTACGTGCTCTTAGTTGACGAACAGTTCCTGTTTTGTCAAATTTTCTTTTGTAGCGCTTTAATGCTCTATCGATATTTTCTCCGTCTTTAATTGGTATAATTAACATAATATAGACACCTCCTCTCGTTAAGGGTGCAAAAGTAATCAAACTTTTCAATTATGAATTATAAATTGTGAATTATTTTAAAGAAGAAAAAAGAATAAAGAAAAAAGAATAAAGTAGAAAGAGGATAGATTGGATTGAAAAAGCCAAGTTACAATCTCTTGCTTCTTGGCTCTGTTTTCTATAATCTATTTTCTATATTCTCTTATCCTTTCAAAATATTCCTTGAAATCACCACTTTTTGAATTTCGGTAGTTCCTTCGCCTATAGTACATAACTTTGAGTCTCTAAAGAATTTTTCCACAGGGTAATCTTTGGTATACCCATAACCACCGTGAATTTGAATAGCATCAGTCGAAACTTTCACACAAACTTCGGAGGAATACATCTTGCTCATTGCACCAAGCGTGGTCATCTTTCGATTATTATTTTTCAAGAACGCCGCTTTGTGCAATAACAATTCCGAGGCCTCGATTTCAGTAGCCATATCAGCTAATTTAAAAGCTATTGCTTGGAATTCGCTTATTGATTTGCCAAACTGATATCTTTCTTTCGAATATTTTAAAGACGCTTCATAAGCACCTTTTGCAATCCCCAATGATAAAGCGCCAATGGAAATTCTACCACCATCTAAAATTTTCATAGATTGTATAAATCCCTCACCTACTTCGCCTAGTCTATTAGCATCTGGAATTCGACAATCATCAAAAAATAATTCAGCAGTTTCGCTAGCTCGCATTCCTAATTTATTTGCTTTTTTTCCTGATGTAAAGCCTTGCATTCCATTTTCGAAAACAAAAGCGGTCATTCCTCTAGAATCACCTTTTTCGCCGGTACGCACTATAACAACAGCAATATCTCCTGAAATTCCATGTGTAATAAAATTTTTAGACCCGTTTACAATCCAAAAATCTCCGTCTTTTACTGCAGTAGTATTCATTCCGCCAGCATCAGAACCCGTTCCATGTTCTGTCAATCCCCAAGCACCGATGTGTTCGCCTGTGGCTAGTTTTGGAATCCATTTTTTCTTTTGTTCTTCATTACCAAAAGTCAAAATATGATTGGTACATAACGAATTATGTGCAGCAACTGATAAACCTATCGATGGATCCACTTTAGATATTTCTTCGATTACTGTAATATATTCATGATATCCTAACCCTGATCCTCCGAGTTCTTCGGGAACTAAAACGCCCATAAAACCCATTTCACCCAATTTTTTGAATAAAGGAATCGGAAAAATTTGAGCTTCATCCCACTCCATTATGTAAGGTCTTATATTTTTTTCGGCAAAATCTTTGATTGATTGTGCAATCATTGATTGCGTTTCGCTGTAATCGAAGTTCATTTTAATAGTGTATTATTTTAAAAGTTCAAATATAAGGCTATAATATTTGCTTTATCAGTAGACAATCCTTTAATTTTTGTTAAATCTTCACTATTTTTGATATCTCCATTCATACTTCGATAGGTAACTATATTTTTCGAAAGCGGGTATTTGAAATACGGAAACAACGAAAGTTCTTTCATAGAAGCATTATTAATGTCAATTTTTTTAAGATTTGGAAGTGCCAATACTTTGAAATGAGTCTTCAAATTTTCAATAACTTCTGGAGAAAGTCCCCAAACATCATTCATTTGTTCCATAGAAACAAAACCGCCCAGACTTTCTTTGAATTTTAAAATTCGTAGTGAAATGGCTTCTCCTATTCCATAAATCTTGATTAAATCTTCTTGAGAAGCTTTATTAATATCAATCACGACAATTTTTTCTTTTTTGGCGAAAGCCGAATAGGGATATTTTTTAAAGGATACAAATTCCTTTTTGTTATTAACCCAATCCGGAAATTTAAAATAAGGCGATATCGCATTCAACAAGGAATCCGAAACTTTTGTAACGGCTTGAAATTCTTTGGGTGAATTCACGTATTTATTTTGTTTTCTAAAAGCAAGTAATCTGTCGATTTCAGCAACTGACATTCCGAGTTTGTACCCTTTATAATCTGTAATAAAATTGGGATTGAAAGGATAAATTTTTGGAATATAATGGGCTTTTTCTTTTTTTGCAGCATCTATTTCATATTGAATAGACCTCCATTTTTCTTTTTCTGAAGAAGTTACATGAGGCTGACTAAAATCAATAAAATAATAAAAACTTTGTAATGCAATTATAATTGTAAACAATAAAAAAATGCCCGTTCGCTGCGCAATTGAAAAATTAAACAGACTTTTTATACTTTTGAAATTCATTAAAAATATTTATTTGAACTCTAAAAATATAAAATATTTAATGAAACTGTGCTTTCTTTTAAAAAAACAATATATTTGAAACTTAATAATAACAAAAAACATAAAAATATGTCAATTTGGAGAGTTAAACCTGTTTCAGCATTTGAGGCTGATATGAAAAAAAGTACATTAAAAAAAGTTTTAGGTAAATGGAGTTTAACTGCTATTGGCGTTGGAGCCATTATAGGCGGTGGCATCTTCGTTCTTACGGGCACTGGAGCTTATTACCATGCTGGTCCTGCATTGGCACTTTCATTTATTGTTGCTGGAATTGCGTGTGTGTTTGCTGCGCTTTGTTATTCGGAATTTGCTTCAATATTACCTGTAGAAGGATCTGCTTATGCCTATGCCTACGGAACAATAGGTGAGATTTTCGCTTGGATTATAGGTTGGGGATTAATTCTGGAGTATGCGATGGGTTCCATGACTGTGGCTGTTTCATGGTCTGGATATTTTAACAAATTACTCAAAATTTTTCATATAGAACTTCCAGATTACCTGACTAGCGATCCCGCTAGTTATACTGGCGAAGGGTTTTCAATGAATCTTCCTGCTTTCTTAATTGTATTATTTGTAATTTCAATTTTAGTAAAAGGAACAAAAAGTGCTGCTAAAGCAAATAATATGATTGTAATCATGAAAGTTTCTGCAATTATCTTTGTGATAATCGCTGGTGCTTTCTTTATTAATACTGATAACTGGTCGCCGTTTATTCCAGAAGCTACTCAAATCATCGAAAAAGACACCACTCATAATGCGTATGGATTTTCGGGTATTATCTCTGGAGCAGCAGCTATTTTCTTTGCTTATGTAGGTTTTGATGCTGTATCAACTCAAGCAGGTGAAGCCATAAATCCTAAAAAAGATGTGCCTTTTGCTATCATTGCTTCCTTATTAATATGTACAACGTTATATATTTTAGTATCACTTGTATTAACCGGAATGATGAATTACCAAGACTTTAACCCACTGGGTAAATATCCTGATGCGATAAAAGCTCCTGTAGCTTATGCATTTGATATTGCGGGTCAAGGATGGGCTGGTTTAATTATTACTATTGCAGCAACCGTAGGTTTGATTTCTGTATTAATGGTAATGATTATGGGACAATCTAGAATCTTCTTGGGTATGTCTAAAGACGGTTTAATCCCTAAAGTATTTTCTAATGTAAACCCAATTTCTGGAACTCCTAAAACAAACCTTTTGATTCTTGGTGGGATAATAGCAACAGTTGCTGCATTTACTCCTATCAACAAATTAGCAGACATGACCAGTTTTGGAACTTTATTTGCTTTTACGATGGTATGTATAGCGGTTTGGATCTTAAGAGTAAAACAACCCAATTTAACACGAACCTTCAAAGTTCCTGCATTACCTGTAATAGCAATTTGTGGGATTTCAATAAACACGTATTTAATGATAAATTTAAGTACTGATGCACAATCATTGTCACTTGGTTGGTTGCTTATTGGTGTAGTAATTTATTTTCTTTACAGTAAAAAAAGATCTAAACTTAATAATCCTGAAGAATAAAAAATTCACAAATACAATTAATAAAAGCCTCAAAAAAAAATTTGAGGCTTTTTTATTTTGGCTAACAATTTCGAAAAAATGTGGTTACAAATCAAACACCGAAGTTCGTTTTGCACGAATTAAATCTTTTAATCTAATCCAAAAAGCCAATGTTAAATAGACGGCAAACCACAAACCAGCGGTTACAAAAGATAAGTAGATAAAAAACAGTCGAACGTTACTGGCACGCATTCCAAGCTTATCTGCTAAACGAGAAGATACATGGAACCCATGTTTTTCGAAAAAAAATTTAAGTCTATTCATTTTTTGTTCGTTTTTACAAATTTATGAAATTCCTGATTCTAATATTAATTTGTTTTCAATAATTCCATTCCAACTGCACATTCTAAACAACGGCTTTTATTGCAATACTCGTTTTTGAGTTGCAATAAAGATTGTGTTTCGAAAGCGTTTTTAGCTTTTATACCAAAGCTACTAAACTTATCTAAAATTGCATTTTTCTCGACCGAAACTTCATTTAACAAAAGTATTAAATCTTCCGAGATTTCTTTTCCTTGACTTTTGGCATAAGCAAATTGAAGTGGTATAATTGTATTTATTATTATCAAATCGATAAATGATTTAGATAATTTTTTCTTTTTTTTCGGGCTTTCCTTATCAAATTGATAATGGTTTAACCAATATGATGATGCCGAGATTTCGAAAGTTTCATAAATGCTTTTAACAGAATTTGGATTGCTGATTTTTGAAAATAAATTCAGTTGACTATGGTATAAATTAGCCAATTGCGATAACCGAATCGTAGGAAAATTATCAGGGCGATGTTTGAAAAACTGAACGGGTTCAATAATTGTTTTCTCGATTTGATATTTGTGTAACAAATAATAATACCTGAATTTCAAATCATTGAAATAGCTATCTTCTTTCTCGGAATCTAATAATCCAGCGGCTCCAAAAATTAAAGCTTCTAGATTTTCGACTTCAAAACTTTCCTTTCTAATAGTCGAAAAAGGTATGGATTTGGCAATTTTCATGAAAATTTCGCCATTGGTATTCAGTCCAAAATTTTTTGCTAGAAGCATAAATAAAACGGCTTCCCAATCATTACTTGTAGTTTCTAATAACTCAACTATTGGTTTTGACTTTCGCTCCAATCGCTCAAAAAACAAGCGTTCTTGCCAGTTTTTAACAATAAACGCATCAATATCCTTTAATTGTTTTTCACAAAAAATCCAAGATTTTGGCGCTACTAATGCTTGATAATTAGCAATTACTGCTGTATCAACATAATTCTTAAGTTCTAATACAGGAATTTCAGTGTTATTGCTTCTAAAAATTTCGATATCGTGTTCCCAAACTACGTGAAGAATTACGTTCTCATAAGCTGCATCTCGTTCGTGATGATGTACATACCAATCCGAAGATTTTAAGTGAATCTCTACATTTCCTGCCCATTTTTGAATGCCTATAACAATCTGGGCATTAAAAAAATCTGGTCCAGCGAGTTGAAGATATTGTCCAACATTCATAATCGTGATTTCTTCTCCGTTGAAAGTTTTCAAGTTCAAAGTGTTAAATTTTTTGAATTTCCAGAGGTAATGGAGAAAGTCTTCTTTCATTTTTTTTGAGATTATAGATAATAGAGCAAAGACTCGTCCTAAAATACTAAAGTAGTTAAAAAAGAAATAACTTTACATTTAAAAAAAGGTAAAATCTAATTAATGTTCACGAAATGAGATTGCTTCGTCCCACGCAATAACTAGCGTAACAAATACAATTTAGCGCAAGCTCGAGCATCAGATAAAGCTTCGTGGTGGTTCAATGCAATTTTCATTTCACGACAACAATCACTCAATTTGGCAGGTTTAAAACCCTTTGCTTTGTAGATTTTTACGGTGCATTCCCATCTTGATCCAATATTTAACTCCTCATAATTGAATCCATAAAGCGTCATTGATTTAGCTAGAACATTCCGGTCAAAGCTTTCGTTATGAGCTACAACCACACGATTTTGAAGCCTTTTTTTAATTTCAGGATACACTTGTGCAAAGGTTTTTGAATTCATTGTGTCTCGCGGATAAATTCCGTGTACTCGTATTGTAAAAGGCGAATATTCGTTATTAGGTGGCTTAATTAAAGTCACATATTCGTCAACAATTACACCGTTCTCAACAGTAACAATGCCCACAGAACAGGGATGGAAAGCTGTAGCAGTTTCAAAATCTATAGCGGTGAAGGTCATAGTGAAGTTAGAAGTTGGAAGTTGGAAGTTGGAAGTTGGAAGTTGGAAGTTAGAAGTTAGAAGTTAGAATTAAGTGATTTAAATTATAACAGTAACGATTTTGGCAACATCTCAAGAAAAGGCGTTGCTTTGGAATAATCTAAGGATTCGTATTCAAAACCCAACCTTCTTAAATTATCGTAATACAATTGATGATTTTGATAATAGTTTTTTTCACTTTGTACAAACCAAGCTTTTTCACCCAATATTTCGAATAAAAACCATTTTTCCAATAATCTTCCTGTACGACCGTTACCGTCATTCCAAGGATGTAATTTTACAAAAACCAAATGTATCATGCTGGCAAAATAAAAAACTTCATCGAAAGTTAAATTTTGTTTCAACAACCATTCAATATCGTCATAAAATTGGGTCATTTGGTTTTCTAATTGATGTGGCAAAGCAGCTACATATTCAATTCGCCCTTCATCATTTGTAATAAACATATTTTGGACGCGATGTTTTCCTTGCTGATTTTTCGCTACTATATGCTTTCCTAAAAGTTTGTGTGATTCGGAAATGTTGTTTTGATTTAACGTATTCTTCTTTGCAAAACAATAGGCATCATACAAATCGTCAATTTTCTTGGTGTAATCTGGAAGAAACGCAATTCCATATTTTTTATGTTTAATATAGGAATCCAATTCTATTTCTTCCCCTTCAATTTTGCTTGAAAACACTGACGCAACCGAAGTATAAAAACTAAAAGAATCATTAGAAATATCGGCATCACACAATGCTTCAAATTTTTTTTCTAACCCTTGTGGGAAGTTTTTTTTATAGTCGCTTAAAAGTATTTCGGGGATAATTTTCATTGATTAATGAGTTACTTTACAAATATAAAACAAAAACCTACGAGGTTAAAAAAACGGTGCAGGTGTATTTTAAAATCATTCGGCTGCGCTCGGGAATACAATATTGACTCATTTTATCGATCCAATAATATCCGACTTGGTAATGATATGATGTTGTCCGTTATCTAAATCGACTAATACTGCTTGGTTTTCTTTTGTAAACAACCTTGAAACTTCTTCGATTGTAGTTCCTAATTTTACAATTGGATATGGGTTTCCCATGATTTCTCGAATGGGTTTTTCGGCTGAATTTTTATCGTTTACATAACTTTCGAACAAATTTGTTTCATCTACCGACCCAACAAAACCCGTCGTATCTATTACCGGAATTTGTGATATTTTATATTTACGCATTCGCTCAATGGCATGCGAAACTAGTTCTTCGGTACGAACGACAATTAATGTTTTGTTGAGATTGTCTTTGATAATATCTTCGGCTTTAGTGATTTTTTCATCCAGAAATCCACGTTCACGCATCCAATCGTCATTGAACATTTTGCCTACATATCGACTTCCTGAATCGTGAAATAAAACGACAACTACATCATCTGGTTTAAAATGCTCTTTGAGTTGCAACAATCCTTTTATAGCTGCACCGGCTGAATTACCCACAAAAATACCTTCTTCGAGTGCGATTTTGCGTGTGTAAACGGCTGCATCTTTATCGGTTACTTTTGTAAAACCATCTATTAGAGAAAAATCAACATTTTTAGGTAAAATATCCTCTCCAATTCCTTCGGTGATATAGGAATAGATTTCGTTTTCGTCAAAAATACCAGTTTCATGATACTTTTTGAAAACCGAACCATAAGTATCAATACCCCAAATTTTAATATTTGGATTTTGTTCTTTCAAATATTTCCCCACTCCAGAAATTGTGCCTCCAGTTCCAACCCCAGAAACGAAATGCGTAATTTTACCTTCGGTTTGATTCCAAATTTCGGGTCCAGTTTGTTCATAATGCGCTAATGAATTGGACAAATTATCATATTGATTCACGTACCAAGAATTTGGTGTCTCTGAGGCTAATCGTTTAGAAACAGAATAATAAGAGCGTGGATCTGTGGGCTCAACATCAGTAGGACAAACCACAACTTTTGCGCCTACTGCGCGAAGAATGTCCATTTTTTCTTTGGATTGTTTGTCAGAAATGACACAAATTAATTTATACCCTTTTATAATTGCAACTAGGGCTAATCCCATTCCTGTATTTCCTGATGTTCCCTCGACAATAGTTCCTCCAGGTTTTAAACGTCCGTCGGCTTCGGCATCTTCTATCATTTTTACGGCCATTCTGTCTTTTACAGAATTTCCTGGGTTAAAAGTTTCTACTTTGGCAAGTACTAAAGCTTTAACTTCGCTAGTTATTTTGTTTAATTTAACTAATGGAGTATTGCCTATTGTGCCTAATATGTCTTTTGAATAGTTCATCTAAATGGAGTATTTATTTTCCTGATTTTGAATTACAAATATAGGAATTAATTAATCTGGCTATGGTAATCTTGTTGTTAATTTACCTCTTATCATTGGACAATTATATTAGTTTTTAGATAAAACAAATATGAATATGAAAATAAAAATCCAAATTTTAGTTGAAGAAGTTCCAAACTAACCCAAAACGAATCATAAAATCACGATAAGGGTTATTTGGGGAAGAATAGAAATTATTTCCCGTAAGCGAGGAGTTAAAATGTTCCGCTTTTATGTAAATTCTTGTGCGCTGAATTCGGGCATTTATAAAAAAATCAAGATTTGGAAAATTACCTATTTCTTTTTTTTCTTGAACAAAAAATTCACCAATTAATGGATTGTAATCATTTGCATAATACTTTGAGAAATAATTAAAAGTGACACCTGTTTGTAAATACAAAGCCTTTTTAAAAAAATTACCCGAATAATAAAGCGTATTTCTTGTAACGATTTGAGGAACATTTAAAACATTATCATCTTGATCAACTTGTTGAAATAAGAGTGTATTATCTAATGCAAATTTACCAAAAGTGATTTCTTTACTCACTTTAACCGAAATGTAATTAATTGTTCCGTTGTATTGTTTTGGTGTGACTAATTGCACGTTTTCATCCGAAGTATCCGTGTCAAAATACAAATGATCGTTAAGCGTGGTTAACTGTAGCGATGCATTTACCCATGGAGTTGTTGCGTTTGCTGAAAGTGAATTAATTTTTTCGTTCTTAAAATCATTTGACCAATTGTACTTTACAAAACTACTTTGAAACAATTCATAATTATTGTTGGGCAATTTATTTATGTTTTGGTACTGAAAATAAAATTGTATTTCGTCATTTAAATCATAGTGCAATTTAGCTTCAAGATTTGAAAGAGATTGATTTGTGATGGATCTTGAGTATAAAAAATTTCCTTTCAAGTTCTTTTTTTGGTAATCATATTGTCCTCCTGCACTGTTTATTTTTTGACTTAATGCACTTGGAATAGTACCACTGTCTAAAACTAATATTTGATTATAATAATAATTTGACCTGAAATCATCCACGAAAAATTGAAATTTACCAAGTGTTGTGTTTTCGTATACAACCGCTAATTTATTGTACATTTTATTGAAATGTGTTTGGTCATTTATTGCACTAGTTTTGTATGCATCACCAAACCGTATAACCGTTTGATTCCCTAAATTAGACTCTAAAGTTGCTTGATTGTATTCGAAAAATTTATTCTCATAATTGAATTCATGCCTAAAGTATAAATTATTATTTCCTTTAATATTATTAAGTCTAAAAATGTGGTCTAAGAAAACTCTCTTTCCTTTCAAAAATGATTTTGCATCTGTTAAGAAAACCTCTAATCTTTGTCGGTTATTGAAATCTGGATTTTCACTTTCAAAATCATCTAAGGTTGTGATTCCTCCATTTTCTTCATTCAAAATATCTTGAGAAGTAAAATGAGCGTTAGCAAAATAACGCAGGTTTTTAGTATTATAACTTACCGTAAATCTAAAATTCCCGGTACTGGTAAGTTGATTTATATATTTTCCGGTCGAACGTAATCCTTTATATGAAATAGAAAAATTCAATCTTGGCGAAGTGTTTAAAGTTAAAAAAGCATCTACAGATTGCCCTTTCCCCATGACAGATTTGAAATACAGCTCTGTAACCGGAGTAGCTACAGAGGAATATCTAATTTGGTTTGCTTCTAGAAAGTTAAAATGCTTTGCCTTAAATCCAAATTCTGGATGGGGCGAAAACGTGTTTAAGCTGTACTGTAAGGTATTGTAGGTTTGCCCTTCGTTTGCAAAAGGCAAGAGTCCGAAAGTGTCTTTTCGCAAATAATTGTGACTGTATTCTTTTTGAATCGTTAGCGAAGTGTCAATATAAGTAGTGTCTTGTTCAATAGAAATAAACCGATACTGGTCAATAGTTGCCACTTTTTGATTGTCTGTATTTTTTGTAGAATCCGATTGTTGCTTGTAAGTGTTGTTGGATTTTATGTTTTCAAAGTTTTTGCTGATTTTCTTTTGAGAAAACAACAGTGTAGGTAAAGCAATAAAACATAGAAAAAAAAGAATCCTCATTTGATATAGCTAAAGTTAGGTAATGAATTATACCATTTTACTGAAGCAAAGATAAATGATATAATTGTATAAATGAAAAACATCCAATACGAACTGGATGTTTTATAAACTATCGTTTGTATAAATATTATTTTTTAATAATTTTAGAATTATAAATTAAAGAACCTTGCTCAATTTTTAAAAAATAAACTCCTGCTGGAATAATTGAAACGTCTAAATTTTTGGTACTCTCTGCAACAGTAGTTTCAAATTCTTTTCTTTTAATTAATCGCCCAAGTGAATCAAAAAGTGAAATTATAATTACATCGTTCGATTCAGAAATTAAAGAAACATTAATTAAGTTTTCAACAGGATTTGGATAAACAGTAATTTTGTTAAAAGTATTTTCTTTATTAGATAGGGTTCCTTCAATTACAAAATTATCAATAATTGCACCATCCTCATTAAGGAACTCATCAGAACGAAATACATATCTAAAAATAATATTTGTTTGTGGGGTTAATGAAGCCGATCCAAATTGTGATAAATTTTGCCTGTATTGTTTTTTAGTTCCAAAGACACCTCCATTTGGATCAGTTTTTTCTGCTTCTCCGGTCCATTGTGCGCCCACACAATTTGCACAACTGCTATTATCGCTGTTATACCAATTTGGATCTAAATTTGAGCCTAAAACATTCCAAGTAAGCCCATTATCCACCGAATATTGCATGTAAATTACGTCAAAATCTATTTCTAAATCAAATGCCATATCGAATTTAAGTATAGGATTTGAAATATTTGAAAGATCATAACACGAGGTAATAAGATACGACTCCGTATTTGCAGGATAAGTTCCAACTAAATTTGTAGCATAAACATTTGAATTACCCGCAACAGCATTAGTCAAAGTCGTCTTATTTGAAAAACCGCGTTCCCAAACAGTAGCCGTAGATGGTGGTTTATTATAGGAAATGAAGGAGTTTAAATTACTCTCAAAAGTATTCACAGTATTATTAGAACTAAATTTATTGCTATACAATGGAATGCTTTTTGAATTATTCAAAATATTGCCATCATTAGCAATTGTAGTATTAATTGTTAATGAGTGAATCTCTGAATTTAAATTTTGAGTATTAATAAACAATTGAAAGCTCCCAACATCACATGGTGCTAAATTTCCAGACCAATTAAAACTTTGTAATGCTCCATTGTCAATAGAGTAGGTAATTGCTACTGTAGTAATGGGATTAATTCCATCATTTTTAAAAGTAAGAATTGGATTAAAACTAGTTGATGCACAAGATAACGATTGGTTGTTTGGTATAGCGTTTAGAGCAACATCATTAGCAATTGTAATGTACTGACTACCCACATTTACAGCAGCCCAAGCATTTGTTACCGCTATTGTTTCTGTACTATTGGCACAATATAAATTTTTTGCAACTGTAATACTGGCCTCACGCATATCGTCGAAGGTAGCATTAGGAGTTAAATAATCCCTTTCTGTAAGGTAGGCGATTTTTGACGATTTCAACATTCCTATCCCTGAAACATTATAAACGCTTGGTACTGGTGCATTATTTGTTCCAGATTTTCCTGCGGTTAAAATATAAAACCAATGATTCAATACACCACTATTACTGTGTACTCCACAATAATCATTTCCAGAAGTATCGCCTTTAGGTACACAAGTTCCTTCATCTCCAGTTACTTTCCAATTTATACCTAAATAAGTATCTGGATCATTATTTAAAATTGGATTACTCATTGATCGTAAACCGCCAGTTCGAATATCTTCACCAATCACCCAAACATTTTCATCGATAGTTCCAGAAATAGATCCCGTTCTTCCATAATGCTCAATACATGCACCCCAAATATCAGAAAAACCTTCATTTAAAGCACCCGATTGATTTTGATAGGCTAAATTTGCTGTATAAGTACATATAGCATGACCTATTTCATGACCACAAATATCTATCGAGGTAAAGGCTTTTGGTGTTTGCCCGCTTCCATCTCCGTAAGTCATAAATGTTCCATTCCAGAAAGCATTTGCATAATCTGTAATAGTTTTTCTATAATGAACGTAACTAAACACTAACCCATCTTGGTCATCAAAACTTTTTCTGCCAAAAACATTTTTCCAAAAATCATAGGTCATTTCTGCTCCCCAATGTGCGTCTAAAGCAGCATCATCTTGAAAAGAATTTGCATGCTCCGCTGATGTCCAATTATTATCATTATCCTTGAAGTTTACATCCTGATAAGCTCCGTTTGGAAGTCTCTCGCAATTGTAAGTGATGATTCCATTACCACGAGTAAAGTCATTTAAAATAAAGTTTTCCGTAGCATTAAAATCGGTTTCTATATTTCTTAGTCCGCTATATTTAGTTGAAGCATTTCCGGTTAATAGGTTTTCTGCTTTTTTAAAATTCTTTTCTATTTCGTTTTGAGAATTAAACTGATTAATATGTTTAATGATTGGATTAGAATAAAGAATTTTCCCCGTATTAGCGTCTACATAAATTTCTTGCCTAGAAACAGGTTCAATAGCATACACATCAAATTTGTAAGCTAAAGTTATTTCTCCTGTTTTTACTATTGGGAATAGGACAAGGTCACCTTTAGGCTTCTGATATTTAACAATTTTAGATTGCGAAGCATCTTCCCACAAATATTTAACAGCATTAATCTTTTTTAAAGCGAGTTCCAAACAATATTTAGCATCTAATTTTGGATTAATATCAAAATTTTTAATAGTATATACTTCGGCATTTATTGACTCTACTTTGTCATTTATACTATGAGAAATTAATGTTCCAAACTCTACTTTTAATCCTTTATAAAATTGTTGATGTCTTTCATGAAACAATCCCTCATACTCTGTTTTCAATCCTTTTGAAACAAACGAAATATTACTGTCTAATTGATTATTTTTTGAAAAACTTTCTATTGCTTTAGATTTTGACAAAGGAGAGTCAAAAGTCATTTTTTTTTGGGTTTTCCCTTTAACTGCTATATTGTTTTGCCCAGACAAAGTAATTGTCATAAATAAGATTAAGTAATTAAAAAGTTTATTCATGTTTAAAAATTATTATTTATAATTGTTGAATGGATTTAGTAAAGAAAGAAAATAAAATGAAATATCGCCATTAATATTCAATAAAAATTTGTTAAAAAAATAGAGATAGGTTCATTAAAATATACTAGATAAAAACACATGATTAAAGTAATCTTTGTATATTTTATAAAAAAAGAGCTGCAAAATGCAGCTCTTTTGTAAGAAATTAATTTTGTATATTAATTATACCCTGGATTTTGTGGCAAATCATTAACATTTCTTTCTGCCTGTGGGATTGGTAGAGTAAATCTATAATCACCAAATAATATATTCGCAGGACTAGTAGCAGATGAATTTACTGCATCTTGAGCAGTTCTATCTGTTCCTGTTAAACCAGCATCAGCACCTAATCTTTTTAAATCAATATATCTATGACCTTCAAAAGCAAGTTCTTTTCTTCTTTCTAATAGTATATCGGCATAAGCAGCAATAGCGGTAGCATAAACTGGTAATGGAACAACTCCACCTGTATAACTTCTAGCTTGACGTACTTGTTGAATTAATAAAGCTGCACCAGTTAAGTTATTGGCTCTTACTAAACATTCTGCTTTTATAAAATAAATTTCCGATAAACGGTATACTTTCATATCATTTGCAGTATGACCACCGTTTTTACCTGGATATTTATCAATAACAATTTGTTCTCCTGTACGTGAAGCAGTTGCTGGAGTTGTAGATATTGAAGAAGAACGATCAACAAAACACCATCTTCTATAATCTTCTGCGCCACCACCTAAACTAGTTCTGTACAAATCAAAAAGATTTCTACCCATATCAAATAATGGACCACCAGTAAGATAAGAACCGTTAGTATTATACCTGCTACTAAAATTAATCCTAGTAATGTTTCGGTCAAGTCCAAAAAGAATTTCTCCTTGAGCAGCATCTACCCACATTTTTCTATAAACTGGGCTTACAGCTGATACCCATTGATCCACTTGATATAAAGCTCTTTGAATTGGTAAAGTTGCGCCTGGATCTACATTTATAGTTGTACTACCTGTTCCTGCTCCTTGAGGAACAACATCTGCAGAGGTTGCAGGGAAGTTAGAAACTGTAAGCGTACATGAAGAAAGTGTTAATCCAGATGTAGCTAGTACATCGTTAGCAAAAACTAATGCTTGAGGATAATTTTTTCTATACAAATACATTCTAGCTTTAAAAGCTTTAATAAAATTCATATTTACACTTTTATAAGCACTAGTTCCAGTTGGCGCAATTAAATTTGCAGTTGCATAAGCCAAATCACTTTCGATAAAAGTGAATACTTGTCCAGTAGTAGATCTTGGAATATCTTGGTCTATAGTAGGAACAAAATCAACAAGCATAACTCCTGGAGCTGCATCATTACTCATATCAGTTGAGAAATAAGTCAATAATTCAAAGTGAGCAAAAGCTCTTAAAGCTCTTGCTTGAGCCAACATAGAGTTGTATGCAGGTAAATCAGCTGCTGGTGGTGTGAACAAAGCCGCACCACGAATTAATCTATTACAATAATTAATTAAATTATACTGATTATTCCAGATATTAGCTGCAAAACCGTTTGTAGTTGTTACAAAAAATCTCTGAGTATCACTCACAGCTTGTGAACCTCCCATAGCAACCTCATCAGATAATAGAGACGATACTGTAATTTGATTTTCAGTATTCGCTCTATCGTATACTTCGTTTAGAAATAATTGCATATTACCTACAGAGGTAAACAAGGTAGCGTCATTCAACTCTCCTTTTTGAGTTATTTCTAATGCGTCGTTGCATGAAAACAACATGGCGATAAGACTAAAAAATACTATTCTTTTTTTCATTTTTATATTTTTAAAAATTAACATCAAGTCCAAAAGTGTATAATTTTGGAGTAGGGAAGAAACCTGTTGCAGTTTGTTTGAAACTTTCAGGATCTAATCCTCTCCATTTAGTGAACGTTAAAATATTTTCACCTTGTAATCTGAAACGAACACTTTTCATAAACGTTTTAGTTAAAAATTTAGCAGGAACATCATATCCAAAACTTAAATTTCTCAAACGTATATAGGAAGCATCTCTTAAAAATCGATCAGATATATCTCCAGCATCTAAATTTGTAGCATCCCATGATGGAACATTACTTGTTGTGTTTGTTGGAGTCCAAGCATCTAAAAGGTCTCTAGAAACTGGAAAAGTATAGGCTTGTCTTACATCTAGCAATCCTATTAAATCCGTATCTATTCTATAGAAATCAGCAGTATAAGCAAAAGCTGCATCTAAAAAGAAACCTTTGTAAGTTGCGTTAAATCCAAAACCACCTTGAATAACTGGCAGATAATTTTTATCCGAAAATCTTCTGTCAGCATCTACCGGAGTTTCCGTTTCAACACCATCTTTGTCTAGGAATAATAAATTACCATTTACTGGATTTACTCCTACGTAAGGAACTAAATAATATTCAAAAAATGGATGACCTACTCTGTTGGCATAATCAGTACCTATTCTTTGAAATCCTGTACCGTTCTCTAATGAACCTAAATCATCAATTTCATTACGATTGTAAGCTCCATTAGCATAAACTGATAATTTAAATTCAGTGTTTTTCAACACATCGTATTTAAGCGAAAGTTCAATCCCTTCGTTTAACAAAGCACCATTGTTACCAGATATAGCAGTAAATCCGTTTGATGATGAAACTGGGATGTTAATGTACAATTCAGTTGTTATTTTTCTGTAAAAATCAAGTGAACCTGACAATCTACTTTTAATATTAAAATCTAAACCAATATTAGCTTGTGCAGTGGTTTCCCATTTTAAGTTTTCGTTTGCAAAACTTGCTACACCAAAAGAAGCTACATTGGCATACCCTTGTTGTACGCTGTTTAAATCTCTTACTGCTTGCGATGCGTTAAAAATTGTAGATTGATCACTGTCCTCACCTCTTGCAAGTACGTTTTGATTTCCGGTTGTACCATAAGACACTCTTAATTTTAATTCTTTTAAGAAATCGCCACTACCCATGAAACTTTCTTTAGAAATATTCCATCTACCAGCAACAGACCAGAAAGTACCCCATTTGTTGTCCTTGATAAATCGATAACTTGCATCACGTCTTACAGAGGCAGCAAATCCGTATTTTGAATCATAATCATAATCTGCAGTCCCAAAATAGGAGAACAATCCAGCATCAATTCTAGCTGCACCAACTGTTGGCGCATAAGTAGCAGGTAATGCTGTACTATAGGTTATATAACCTGTTCCTGCACCGGGATACCAAGTCAATGGATTCAAACCAATTTGTTGGTAATTGAATACTCTTCTATGCGCTTTTAAATATTCTGTAAAAATAGAAGCGTCAAGGGTATGTTTCGCACCAAATTCTTTTTTGTAATTCAGTTGATTGGTAATATTAAAAGTAAACTCTCTTGTACTTCTTTGTGTTTCTAAACCATGAAAAGGTTGACCTGCACCAACAGCTCTGGCTACAGATAAATAGGCTAATGGTCCAATTGCAAAAGTTCTTTTGTCTTCGGCATAATCAGCACCCGCAGTAGTTCTAAATGTTAAATCTTTAGTTAATTTATACCCTAGATTTCCAGAAACGATCGTTTTATACTCTTCAAAAAAACTAGGAGCATTATTCCCGTTGAATAAATCTAGAAGCATAAACGGAGTGATTTCCAATGCAGGGGAACCAAATTGAGTAAACAATTGACCACCACTCACATACGTATCAGGATTCAAATACGGTGCAGAAGCCAAATAACCCGTTAAAGGATTTTGCAATACGTTGGTATTAATTCCTGCTCTGGTTTCTTGCTCTAATTGTCTCCTTTTAGAAAAAGCAGCAGTTATATTAGCACCATAAGTGAATTTAGTATTCGCTGATCTTCCAGAAAAGTTAGATCTAATTGTAAATCTCTTAAAGTCTGTAGTAGGTACAATACCATCTTGTTGGAAATAACTTAATGAAGTAAAGTTTTTTGTATTCTCTCCACCAATAGTAAAGCTTACATCCTGACTAGAAGTAGTTCCCGTTCTAAAAAATACTTTTTTCCAATCTGTATCAATTGCATAAGCATCGATGTTATTTGGATCAACAACGATACCCGGAGCTGAACCAGTAAAACCTGGACCATCTTGATATTCTTTTTGAATATTCAAAAGTTCTTTTGCATTTACTAAATCATAGTCATCCCCTCTAAATTCAGAAATACCATAAGCAGAAGAATAGCTTACTGCTAAATCTGATTTATAATCCCCTTTTTTAGTTGTAATCACGATTACACCATTAGAACCTCTATTTCCATAAACTGAAGTAGCCGAAGCATCTTTCAATACCGAAATAGTTTCAATGTCATTTTGGTTTAAGTTTCTAAAAAATGCTTGGGTCAATGGCACTCCGTCGATAACATATAACGGATCTAAACTCGCACTCAAAGAACTTGCACCTCTAATAATAACATCAATTTTATTTGTCCCGGGCTGACCTGATGACAATGCTATATTAGCACCTGCCAATTGACCTTGTAAAGATTGCAAAACATTTACATTTGGTCTTCCTTCAATCGATTTTGAAGAAATGGTTTGAGTAGCTCCAATTGATTTGGCTTTTGTAGATGTTTTACCATAACCTTCAATTACTACTTCAGACAATTTTACTCCACTGTCCTGCAATTTAACACTTAATGTATTTGAAGCAGTTACAGATTTTGAAATATTTTCCATACCTAAATAAGAAAATAGTAAAACTTCACCAACACTTGCTTTGATAGAATATTTTCCATCAAGATCGGTTTGTGTTCCTCTTGTAGTTCCTTTAACTACAACATTCGCTCCAGGTAAAGGTCCTGTAGCATCCGAAACAACACCGGTTACGGTTTTCTCTTGAGCAAAAGAAAACTGCAATGATAACGCTAATAATAGCGTGAAAATCCATTTGAATTTTGATTTCATATTAATTATTTTGAATTAGTTACTGCAAAAATGTTAATAATAACTTAACAATGCAACTCTTATGAGGTTTATTTTTTATTTATTTTTTACATTAACATTTGTTTAAAGGCTAAATTATTTTAAAATCAAAACCAAAATATTATTTTTACTTTTATAAAAAAAGATATTTCTTGTTAAAAAATTATTATTTTACTCTTAACCAAGAAGCAGGAACTGATGAAGCAGGTCGTGGCTGTCTTGCCGGACCTGTAACTGCTGCTGCGGTGCTGCTGACTTTTGATTTTGAAAATGAAATTCTCAATGACAGCAAGAAATTGTCAGAAAAAACAAGAGAAAAATTAAAATCCATTATTGAGCAACAAGCCATTTCGTTTGCGGTAACGCATTTGCATCCTCAAGAAATTGATGAAATCAATATTCTAAATGCCTCGATGAAAGCCATGCAAGAATGTATTTTGAAATTAAACCCAAAACCCGAATTTATTATTGTAGATGGTAACCGACAATTGAATGCAAAACTGGGATTAAAAAGTGCTTTTGGTAAACAATTTTCTAAAACTGAAATCGAATTATTAAAATCGATTCCCAATCAAAGTATTGTAAAAGGCGATGCTAAATTTATGAGTATTGCCGCAGCTTCGGTATTAGCAAAAACGTATCGTGATGAATATATGAACCTGATTCACGAGGAATTCCCAATGTACAATTGGAAACAAAACAAAGGATATCCTACCAAAGAACACCGCGAAGCCATCCGAAAATATGGTGTTACAAAATACCACCGACTGACGTTTCGATTGTTGCCGGAACAGTTGAAATTAGAGATTTAGATTGTTTTTTAATAAAAGTCCTTTTGATAATTTGTAAAGAATTATTTATATATTTGAGAAACAAATAAAGTGAGACGTTTGTAATCCTAATCTACCTTAAATCGGTTGGCTTTATAGGATTTTGTTATCACTATAAACTAGTTGTAAACAATTAAAAACAATAAAATGAACAAATTACTTTTGTTAATGACATTTATACTTATATCAAATATTACATTTTCTCAAATTTCCGAAAATAGCTCTAAAAATCGTTTAATAGTAAAATTAAAACCTAAATCAAATATTGATTTAAATAAAGTTACAATTGATCAAAAATTTAAGCACAATGAATTAGATAAATTAAATAAAAAAAACAAAGTTCAATCTATTGAGCTATCAGGAAATAAAAAAAATAAAGACACCTATATACTTACTTTCGAATCTGAACAAGACATTACTAATTTAATCAAAGCCTACGAAAACACGAATCTTTTTGAATATGTAGAATCCGATTTTATTGGCACTGGAGGAGGAGATCTAGTGAAATTACAAACTATACCCATTGACACTTATTTTTCAAGACAATATGGACTAGTTAATAACGGTACATTTTCATATTCTCTAGCAAAAGATGATGCCGATATTGATATGGAACTTGGCTGGGATATTGAACAAGGCGACTCCTCTGTTATTGTAGCTATTTTAGATTCAGGAGCAAAAATGGATCATCCTGAATTTAGTGGGCGAATATGGAATAATTCTAAAGAGACTTTAAATAACATTGACGATGACAATAATGGTTACATTGACGATATCAATGGGTGGGATTTTGTAAACAAAGAGAATAATCCAACCGATGACCACGGTCACGGAACCAATATTGCAGGAATTGTTGGGGCAAATGCAAATAACGGTATTGGCTATTCAGGAATTGATTGGAATTGCAAACTAATGATTGGCAAAATTTTAGACGCTAACAATTCAGGGTTATACTCTAATTGGACTGAAGCTATTTATTATGCTGTTGATAATGGAGCAAAAGTGATTAATATGTCTGTTGGTGGTTCAGGTTTTTCAACTACTATGCAAAATGCAATAAACTATGCATACAATAAAGGTGTGACTGTTGTTGCTTGTATGATGAATACTAACAATAACGTAACATATTATCCAGCAGGCTATCAAAACACGATTGCAGTTGGGGCAACTAATCCAAACGATGAACGATCTTCACCATTTCCTTGGAGTGCCACAAGCGGAAGTAACTACGGAAGCCATATAGATGTAGTAGCACCCGGAAATTACATTTTTGGATTATACCATCTTTCAAACACAAATTTTAATTCTTATTGGTCAGGAACTTCACAAGCTGCACCAGCAGTTACAGGATTATGCTCATTATTATTAGCTCAAAATTCAAATAGAACACCTGATCAAATTCGGAATATCGTTCAAAATACCGCACAAGATCAAGTAGGTAAAGCTTCGGAAGATATTGTGGGCTTTGATATTTATAGTGGCTATGGAAGAATAAATGCACGTCAAGCTCTCCTTCAAAGCTCTTTATCAACTAATTTACTTAATTCAGATAATTTGAATCTATATATTTTTCCGAATCCTTTTACAAATGATATCAATATCAATAGTAAGATCCCTTTTAAATCAATCATAATTCATAATCTTTTGGGAGCTGAAATTTATAAAAAAGAAAATATAGAAAATTTAAATTTTTTAACCCTTGACTTTTCTAATTTTGAAATCGGATTATATATGATTTCTATTTTAAATGAAAATAAACAAATAATTATTTCAAAAAAAATACTTAAAAAGTAACTGTTTACAACAATGGATATAAGTAATTGCTTGTTCTCTCCTACTTGTTAAAATTCGCAAGAATTTTAAGTTTGGTACGTACTTGCAAAGTTAAGTGCTAAACCATGCAACGACTGGTAGCCGAGGCGTTATAACTCGATTGCTCGTAATCGCAAAATAACACTGAATGATGTTTCGGTTGTTGCCGGAACAGTTAAAACTGGAGATTTAAAGTTTAAACACAAAGTTCACAAAGAAGGCACAAAGTTCACAAGATAAAATTAGTGAAAATCTGTTTTTGTCATCATGAGCTTGACGAAGGGCGTTTCACCTACCTGTCGGCACACCGGTCTGTGGCTAATTTAAAGGCAACAAACTCCGCTTCAAACAATTGCACAAAATGTTTTAGAATTTTTGCTTTCACTTCTGCTTCATCTACTTTTTCAACTCCCAATTCCACGTTTAAAGAAGTAACTGCTTTACCGCGAATGCCACACGGAATAATATTGTCAAAATAACCCAAATCAACATTGACGTTCAATGCAAAACCGTGCATCGTTACCCAACGAGAAGCACGAACGCCAAGCGCACAAATTTTTCTCGCAAACGGAGTTCCAGCTCCGAGCCAAACACCCGTTTCGCCTTCGCTTCGACTGCAAGAAAGTCCGTATTCCTGTAAAGTCAAGATGATGGATTCTTCTAGAAAACGCAGGTATTTATGAATGTCGGTAAAGAAATTTTCCAAGTCTAAAATTGGATAACCCACAATTTGGCCTGGTCCGTGATAGGTAATGTCACCACCGCGATTGATTTTGTAGAAAGTCGCACCTTTGGCTTCAAGTTGTTTTTCGGATAAAAGCAAGTTTTTTAAATCTCCGCTTTTTCCCAAAGTGTAAACGTGAGGATGTACTACGAAAAGCAGGAAGTTGGGAGTTGGAAGTTGTCCTTCGTCAAGCTCAGGATGACAGTTGGAATTTCGGTTTTTGATTTTTAAATCAACAACTGCCTTGAATAATTCTTCTTGTAATTCCCAAGTGGCTTTATAATCTTTGAGTCCTAGATCTTGAAGTTGGATGATTTTGTTCATTTAAAATGGGTTCTAAAATGCAAAGGTACAAAGTAAACCTTTGTCAAAGTTTAGAACTTTGACAAAGGTTTACTCCAAAATCACTTCGAGATTAGTGATTTCGGGATTTTGTAAACAATCCGTTAAAAGAAACTCTAAAATTAGCGATTTACGATCAACGCTAATTTTGGCCTGCAGATTTGACACCGATTGGATTTTTTGAGAAAAATGATAGTCTAAAACATAACTCTGAACAAGCTTAAGCCCTTTGTAATAGGTTTTATATTTTTCTAATCGGTCAAATTCTCTTTTTAGAAATATTGAGTCGGTGATTTTTACGGTTCTGTTGAAACGGTTGCGAACATAAGTGTAACTCACTTTGTAATAATGCTCTTCGGCCGACAATGCATAGTTATTTTTAATGTTATCGGCATAATTCTCCGCTTTATAAAGGTCAACAATATCAGTCACATTCTTGAATTGTTGCGAAATTAGGGTTCGGAATTCTTTTTCGATTGAGCTTTTCTTGATATGAACTTTTACGTCTGAATATCTCAAATACACATTTTGATCTTCCTTTGAGGTTCTTGCAAATGTCTCCCCGTATTTATTAAAATAATCTGAAAACACATAAGTAGTGTCTCTGTAGCTATCTTCCTTTGCATATTCATCTTTTGCTAGTTGCATATAACTATTTTCTTCTCTTACTTCGTTCACTTCAATAGTTCCGGTTCCATCAGGATTGATACGAAGTGTTTCTGATACTTGACAACTTGTATTTAGGAGAATTAATAACAGGAGGAGGATTCTTTTCATTTTTTAAATACGCTGAGGTTTCTAAAAACGAAGTTACATTAATTTGTGCGGAATTTATATTGCTTTTTGGAGAAAGGTTTTATGAAAAACGAAAGGTGTCGCTTAGCCCCGATAGCAGTGGCATCCTTGTTTACAGGCTTCCAGTTTGCCGCGGCGAACTGGAAGCCTGTAAACAAGATATAGCGAATAGCGGGACGAGTCGTGATGAAGAACCCAATATTTATGCTCCTAAAAGATCTAAAATCTGCTCCCTAAATTTCGGGACTGAAATCTGCAATCTATTTGTTATCTTTGCACTCTTAAAATCAGCATACAATGGCATTATCAGAACAAGAAATCCTTCGTAGAGAAGCACTCACCGAATTACGCAATTTAGGCATTGAGCCTTATCCTGCAGCCGAATTTATCACAACCGCATATTCTAGCGAAATTCTATCCGATTTCGAGAAATACGAAGGAAAAGAAGTTGTTCTTGCCGGTCGTTTGATGGGGAAAAGAATTATGGGGAAAGCCTCGTTTGCCGAGTTGAAAGATGCCGAAGGACGCATTCAAATCTATGTTTCTAGAGATGATATTTCTATAGATGAAGAAAAAACAATGTATAATGTGGTTTTCAAAAAACTATTAGATATTGGCGATTTTATTGGTATTCGTGGTACGGTTTTCAAAACCCAAGTGGGCGAAATTTCGGTTCATGTATATGGATTAACGGTTTTGGCGAAAGCCTTAAAACCACTTCCCGTAGTAAAAACTGATGCTGACGGAAAAACACACGATGCCTTTTCGGATCCAGAACAAAGATACCGCCGCCGTTATGTGGATTTAATTGTAAACGATCACGTAAAAGATACCTTTGTAAAAAGAACGAAAATCACCAATACGATTCGGACTTTCTTGAACGAAAAAGGTTATTTAGAGGTCGAAACTCCCATTTTACAACCTATTCCCGGTGGTGCTTCGGCAAAACCATTTGTTTCCCATCACAATGCGTTGAATATTCCTTTGTATTTGAGAATTGCAAACGAATTGTATCTAAAGCGGCTCATTGTCGGTGGTTTTGATGGGGTTTATGAGTTTGCCAAAGATTTCAGAAATGAAGGAATGGATCGAACGCACAATCCAGAATTTACCGTTTTGGAATTTTATGTGGCGTATAAAGATTACCATTGGATGATGAACACGACCGAAGCATTGCTCGAAAAAATCGCAGTCAATGTTCACGGTGTTTCACAAGTTACTGTGGGAGATAAAAAAATAGATTTCAAAGCGCCTTATCCTAGAGTTCCCATTTTGCAAGCTATAAAAGAGCATACCGGTTTTGATGTTGCTGGAATGAACCAAGAGCAATTGCTGGAAGTGGCTAAAAAATTGCACCTCGACGTTGACGCTACAATGGGCGTTGGGAAATTAATCGACGAGATTTTTGGTGAAAAATGCGAACATTTGTATGTGCAACCTACTTTTATTACTGATTACCCCAAAGAAATGTCTCCATTGTGCAAACAGCATCGCGACAATCCCGATTTGACAGAGCGTTTTGAATTGATGGTCAACGGAAAAGAATTAGCCAACGCTTATTCTGAATTAAACGACCCAATTGACCAGCGCGAACGCTTTGAAGAGCAAATGCGTTTGTCTGAAAAAGGAGATGACGAAGCCATGTTTATTGACCAAGATTTTATACGTGCGTTAGAATATGGTATGCCACCAACATCAGGAATCGGAATCGGAATTGATAGACTAGCGATGTTAATGACCAATAATTCTTCGATACAAGAAGTGTTGTTTTTTCCGCAAATGCGACCAGAGAAATCAAAGGTTCAAGTGGAATTATTAGACGAAGAAAAACTAATTATAGATTTATTGAAAACCAATGAGAACAAAATGGATTTGGGTTTATTAAAAGTAAAATCAGATTTGAGTGGCAAGAAATGGGATGCCGCCATGAAAGGCTTGTCAAAACACGGATTGGTAAAAGTAGCGGTTGAAGGCGAAAGTAAAATTGTAGAATTGGTTGGGTAAATAATTTACCCCTAATTATAAATCATAAAAAAGGATTCGCCAAAAGCGAATCTTTTTTTTATAATTATTTGTTAATGCTTAAACCTTTTTTAGTTTACCTCATCTTATTGCTGTAACATAAAAACTTTAGAGATGAAAAAATTATTTATTGCTGCATTATTAGTTGTTGGATTATCAACTGTCGCACAAGAAAGAAAAGAAAGACCAATCAGAGACAACTCCGAAACTTCCAGAGAAAAACTAACTCCAGAACAACGCTCCGAAAAACATTTAAAAAAAATGACATCAGATTTGAACTTGAATGAAAAACAACAAGAACAAGTTGGGAAAATCATTGCAGAACAAGGCGCAAAAAGAGATGCTTTTAGAGCAGGAAAAAAAGCCGAACACGAGGCAATGAAAACAAAAATGGAAGCGGAAAGAACGGCTACTGATGCAAAAATGAAAACCATTTTAACTCCAGAACAATTTGAAAAATGGAGTTCAAACAACGAAAAAAGGAGGTCAAAAATCAAAGAGAAAATGCACGATAAAAGAGGTTAATTCTAATAAAAAGCTTCCAGCCATGAAAAGACTGGAAGTTTTTTTTAAGCTAAAATTTTTATTTTCTAAAAAGTCTTTGAAACTTTATCAATCGCATTTATGGTAAAATCTAAATCCTCATAAGTCAAAGCATCCGTAATAAACCAGGTTTCATAAGCCGATGGTGCAATATAAATTCCTTCTTGCAACAAGCCATGAAAGAATTTTTTGAACGTTTCATTGTCGCCTTTCGCAGCACTTTGAAAATCAAACACAGGATTTTCATCAAAATGTACCGAAATCATAGAACCAATTCTGTTAATGGTAAAAGCAACCTTATTTGCATTTAAAACCCTTTCTATTCCTGCTCCCAAATAAGCCGTTTTATCTTCTAATCTTTTAAAAATTTCTCGGTCAGAATCCAATGCTTGCAACATCGCCAAACCTGCTGCCATCGCTAATGGATTTCCTGATAATGTTCCTGCTTGATACACAGGACCAAGTGGTGCAAGGTAATTCATGATTTCGGCACGAGCTGCAAAAGCACCAACAGGTAAACCGCCACCTATTACTTTCCCAAAACATACAATGTCTGCATTGATGTTAAACAATTCCTGAACGCCACCAAGAGCGAGTCGAAAACCCGTCATCACCTCATCAAAAATTAACAAAATTCCGTTGTCCGAACACATTTGGCGCAAGCCTTCAAGAAATCCTTTATTGGGCGGAATGCAACCCATATTTCCTGCAACTGGTTCTACAATTATGGCTGCGATTTCGTTTTTGTTGGCTTCAATTAAAGCAGAAACGTTATCTAAATCATTGTATTTAGCCAGCAAAGTATCTTTGGCAGTTCCTACAGTTACGCCTGGACTATTTGGTGTTCCAAAAGTAATTGCACCGCTACCGGCTTGTATCAAAAACGAATCCGAATGTCCGTGATAACAACCTGCGAATTTGATGATTTTATCTTTTTTGGTAAATCCACGAGCGAGTCTCACGGCGCTCATACAGGCTTCGGTGCCTGAATTTACAAATCGTATTTTATCAATATTTGGCACCATCGAAACGGCCAAAGATGCTATTTGAGTTTCTAATTCGGTTGGCATTCCAAACGAAGTTCCTAGTTTTGCTTTTTCGATAACTGCAGCAACAACTGGCTGATATGCGTGTCCCAAAATCATTGGTCCCCATGAATTGATATAATCTATTAAGCGATTTCCGTCTTCGTCATACAAATAAGCACCTCTGGCACTTTTGACAAAAATGGGTGTTCCGCCCACTGCTTTGAAGGCACGAACTGGCGAATTTACGCCACCTGGAATTACTTTTTCTGCTTCAGCAAAAAGCTGACTACTGCGTTGATATAACATTTTGATATACGATTTACGATATTTGATTTAGGATTTTGATAATCACTGTACATTTATTTTATAATCAATTTTTGACCTATAGAAAGTGTATTGTCAATAAGATTATTTTTTAGCTTTAATTCCTCCACTGTGAGGTTGAATTTTTTTGAAATAGAATAAAAAGTATCACTTTTTTGTACTTCATATAAGGATAGGTTTGGGTTAATAAAAACCGCACCATTCGATTTTTGTTTTACGATTGACGTATATTTTGTTCCCAAAACTTGCGCATCATATTGGTCCAAATTGTAGCGCTCAATATAGGATATTAATTTGTCAGGATATTTCGGGTCTGTTGCATAACCAGCTGCTTTTAAACCATTTGCCCAAGCCACATAGTCGCCTTTTGGAAGGGAAAATAAACTGGAATATCTTTGTCTTTGGGTTAATATTCTAGCATGATCTTGGAAAGACTCTTCTGGATTATTATATTTTCTAAAGCATTCTTGAGTGGCATCGTCGTCGTGATATGCGGTTTCTCCCGTCCAGTCTTTGTAGCATTTTATTCCAAAATGATTGTTGGCACTCAAAGCCAAATCACCATTTCCTGCACCAGATTCCAGAATTCCTTGTGCCAAAATAATACTCGCTGGAATGCCATAATTTTTCATATTACTCATGGCAATATCCTTATAATGAAAAATATAACCGTTAATAAAATCACTGGTGACAACAGTTTTTGATGTGGATTCAATTGTTTCGGTAGTTGTTTTTTTGACTATTGGTTTGGTTGTATTTGTTTTTCTAGGTGTTGTAACCACAGTTTTATTCGGTGTGATTGTTGTGCTTTTTTTAGTTACGATAACTGATTTTGAAGCTGTACAACTCACTAAAATTGTGATTATAAAAAGTAAAACTATTTTTTTAAACATGGAACTCTATTGTTGGTAATTGTCTGCTTTTTAGTTTGTTATTCATTCCCTGAATGCCTTGTATTCCTCCGGTGTGAATGAGCAAAATTTTCGAATTCTCTGGAAAATAATTCTTGTTTATTAAATCCATAACGCCAAAAACCATCTTACCGGTATAAATTGGGTCTAACGGAATTTCATTTTCTTTATAAAACTGGTTTACAAAAGCGATTAATTCTTGATTTACTTTTGCGTAACCGCCAAAATGATAGTCGGTTATTAATTCCCAATTGTTATTTTGGGCAAAATTACAAATTTCATTTTGTAAAAAGTCACCTTTCAATGCTGGAAATCCTAAAATTTTTTGATGAGGCAAACTGCTGTTTATAATTCCCGAAATGGTTCCGCCAGTTCCAACGGAGCAACAAATATAATCAAACTCAGCATCAGTTTGAGTGAGGATTTCTTGACAACCTTTTATGGCTAACTCGTTTGTTCCTCCTTCGGGAATAAGATAAAATGAGCCAAATTTTTGTTTTAAACTTTCTAAAAAAGCAATTTCGCTTTTTATTCGATAAATTTCTCTAGAAACAAATTCGAATTGCATGCCGCAGTTTTGAGCAAACTGTAAAGTTGGATTCTCCAAAATTTTATCACTCAATTCATCTCCTCGAATAATTCCAATAGTTTTGAATCCTTGCTCTTTTCCTGAAAAAGCTACAGCTGCAATATGGTTGGAGAAAGCTCCACCAAAAGTGAGTATTGTATCTTGGTTTTCTAACTTGACTTGAAGCAAATTGTATTTTAACTTTCGAATCTTGTTCCCCGATACAAAGGGATGCAACAAGTCTTCACGCCTTATATGTAAAGAGATGCTGGCTGATTGCAATTTTATTTTTTGAGTGAGTATTTCCTTCAAAACAAGTAGAATTTGCTGCAAATATACAACACAAAAGGGTTGTGGTAAACTGTTTATACTTTGAATTTATTTAAAAAAATTTTAGGACTTTGTCAATTCTGACGCAAGAAAAATTGCAACAAAAACCAGCTAGTTATTTGTCATTCTGACGCAGGAAGAATCTCATATATTACTCCCCCGTTTGTTGAGATTCTTCCTACGTCAGAATGACAAATAGTCGGCTAGTTAGTATTAAAAAATACCCTTATGAATGAAACAACTTTTCCTTAAACATACTCCAAAAATCTCCACAACGATTTATGTTTTAGATAATCGAGGTTTTGCTCATTGGCGTAAGCTTCGCGTTCAAAACTGATGTTTCTGTAAGCCAAATTTCTATTTTTATAGCGCATCAACTTAACGAAATACTCCAAAACATACC